>NZ_LMFK01000012.1:0-432483 GCF_001426785.1 Ensifer sp. Root142 | reverse complement strand
GGAAGCGTTACCAACGCGGTAGCCGGACGAAATACGGTCCTGCGTCGTTTCCATCGAGGAATTGATCGAACGCAGCGTGGAGAGTGCGGCCATTGCCGCGTTGTTGGTCATGATAGACGTCATTGGCTGAGTGCCCCTTGGGAAAACTGGATTGAAAGGGACATTCCGGGATTACCGGGAACCGGCGGCCAGCTTCATGCCTGCTAACGCGTTAATCTTGTTGGTTAACCCGCCGTTTCGATAGCCACAGAAAACACCAAGATGGTTAACGAAGCTTGAAGCCGCAGACGAAAAAAACATACCGACAAAAGAAAAACCGCGCCTCGATGGAGACGCGGTTTTTCGTTTTGCAGTCCGGGACCGAAGTCGCCGGTGTCTGGACCGCTTAGCGGAACAACGACAGGATGTTCTGCGAGCTGCTGTTGGCGATCGAGAGAGCCTGGATGCCGAGCTGCTGCTGCGTCTGCAGAGCCTTCAGGCGGGTCGACTCTTCGTTCATGTCGGCGTCAACCAGCTTGCCGACGCCCGATTCGATCCTTCAGGCGGGTCGACTCTTCGTTCATGTCGGCGTCAACCAGCTTGCCGACGCCCGATTCGATCGAGTCCATCAGGTTGTCGACGAAGTCCTTCTGGAGATCGACGCGCTTGTTGACGGCGCCGAGGTCCGAAGCGGCATCGGTCATGCTCTTCAGGACAGTGTCGACACCGCTGAGGTAGTTGGCCAGTGTCGTTGCCGTTACCCCAGTGCTGATGTCGAGGGTCAGAACGCTGACGCCGGCGATGGCCGTGCCAGTGGAGTCCTTGAGTGCGTCTGTGAGCAGGCCGTTTGCTGTTGCTGCTTCGTCGATCAGCATGGTCTTGGTCGTGTCGACGTCGAGCGTCGTCAGGCTGACGTTGCCAGAAGCGTCACGGTTGAACGAACCGACGATCGACTTCGTGCCCGGAGCAGTTGCGCCGGAAGCGGTGTAGAGCCAGTTTTCGCCGGAGAAGCCAGCGGACTTGACGACGCTCTTCAGCTGATCCTGCAGCTGCGTGATTTCCTTCTGGACCTTGGACTTGTCAACACCCGGCTCGCTGGCAGCAACCAGCTTTGCCTTGATTTCGTCGACGACCGAGATCGCGGCTTTCATGCCGGTGTAAGCAACGTCGGTCTTGGCAGCGCCGNCCCGGCTCGCTGGCAGCAACCAGCTTTGCCTTGATTTCGTCGACGACCGAGATCGCGGCTTTCATGCCGGTGTAAGCAACGTCGGTCTTGGCAGCGCCGAGGCCGAGTGCGTCCTGAACTGTGCCGAGGGCCTTGTTGTCCGAACGCATGGTCGTTGCGATCGACCAGTAAGCGGCGTTGTCGGAAGCGTTACCAACGCGGTAGCCGGACGAAATACGGTCCTGCGTCGTTTCCATCGAGGAATTGATCGAACGCAGCGTGGAGAGTGCGGCCATTGCCGNGGAAGCGTTACCAACGCGGTAGCCGGACGAAATACGGTCCTGCGTCGTTTCCATCGAGGAATTGATCGAACGCAGCGTGGAGAGTGCGGCCATTGCCGAGTTGTTGGTCATAATAGAAGTCATGAGACTGTCCCTCAAATTTACAAGGTTACACGGTTGGGGACATGCCGGACTGAATACGTCTACCGGCAATGACGGACCGGCTTCATGCCACTCGGCTCCGCTCACTCAAGTGAAGGAAACCAAACCCGTCATGTGAAGGTGAATATCCCTCCCAAAGCTTGCGATTTCATTAAGGCGGAAGGATATTTTCTAAGCAAAATCCTATGGTTAACGGCACGTTACTTTGCCGCCACCCCGTCGCCCGCGAATGACTTCATCGACATCGCGTTTATTGGCAAACAATACGCAAATCGCTCAACAATCCCGCTTGGGGCAAGGTTTCTGCTTCAAAACAACACCCTGGAACATTGACGTTGCACAGGCTCGCGCGGTGACAACGGTTGCGCTTATCCCATGGAGCTTCCCTTGAACGCCCACACCATCTTCTCTTCCGCTTCGCGGCAGTATCAAAAAGGCCAGTACACCGAGGCGCTCGATACCCTCAATCAGCTGCTCGATCTTACCCGTGATGCCAAGACCTATGCGCTTCTGGCAAAGGTACTGCTGAAGCTCGGCTTCCGGAGCGATGCTGCACAAGCCTATCAGCTGGCCGGCGAAGAAGGCGGATTGCGTTCGGAGCATTTCCTGGCCGAGGCCATGAAGCTGCATTTCGCCTGCGGCAATGATGATCAGGCCTTAAGCCTCGGCCGGCCCTTGCTCGAGCAGGCAAAGACCGATCCCGAACTTGCCTACATCATCGTGACCTTGTTCCTGAAGCGCGACCAGGCCGACATTCTCAGCCCTTTCAAATCGACACTCTCGGCGAGCGCGCGGCAGGAACACCAGGTGCTGGCGGCAAAGCTGCTGACGTCGGATGTCGGAAACAACGATGATCGCGAGATCGTCACCAACCTGTTCCGGCGGACGCCATCGAACCCGGTCCTGCTGTCGGCTTATCTCGTTTTCATGCAGGAAGTGAACAACTTCAACGAAATCGAAAACTATGCGCAGGCGCTGGAGCGTGCGATCCAGGCGACCAACCGCAAATTTCTGCGCGCGGAAACGCCTTTCTACAATGTGCACTGGTGCCGCGATGAAAAGTTGAACCGCCTGGCCGCTGCGCTTGATCAGCCGTTCCCACCAACATTGCCCGAGGAACGCCGCAAGATGCAGCACGTGTGGGGCAAGAAGATACGGCTGGGTTACCTTTCGAACGACTTCTGGGGACCGCACGCGACGATGAAGCTCCTGCAAGCCGTGCTGACCTTGCATGATCGCGAGAAATTCGACGTGACGCTCTTCTGCTACACGCCGGAGAAACACCTCGCCGTTGCTGGCGAAGGGCGTCAGACCTGGGGCAAAATCGTCCGCATCGAAAACCTTTCCGACGAGCAGGCCGCCCAGACGATCCGCGACGAGCAGATCGATATCCTCGTCGATCTCAAGGGCCATACGATGAACAGTCGCGTTGCCATACTCAACCACAAGACCGCACCTGTGCAGGCGACATGGCTCGGTTTCCCCGGCACCACCGTCAACGTCGATCTCGACTACATCATCGGCGACCGTCACGTCCTTCCCGATGGCAGCGAGGACCACTACTACGAGCGGTTCTGCCGGTTGCCCGAGACCTACCAGCCGAACGACCCTGCCGGCCGGCCACGGCCGGCAGCGATGACACGCACGCAAGCGGGCCTGCCGGAAGATGCTTTCGTCTACGCATCGTTCAACGCCAACCGCAAGATCACCGTCGAAACCATGAAGGCATGGGCTGGGATCCTGCGCAGGACGCCTGACAGCGTTCTCTGGCTGATGTGCCCCAAGCCGGAAGCCCAGGCTCATATTCTTCGGCGTTTCCAGAGCTACGGCATCGCCACAAAACGCATTATCTTCTGCGCGAAGGTCGAGTACGAACAACACTTGGCGCGTATCCCAGTCGCCGACCTCGGCCTCGACACTTTCCCCTGTAACGGACACACCACGACGTCGGAGCAGTTGTGGATGGGCTTGCCGGTGCTGACGCCAAAGGGCACGCACTTCGCCTCGCGCGTCAGCGAAAGCCTGCTGCGCGCAATCGGCGTGCCGGAACTCGTTGCCGCCGATGTCGACGACTATGTCGGGCAGGCGATCGCCCTTTACGAGACCCGCGGCAAGGTAGCCGAATACAAGCAGAAGCTCGCCGACAACCGGCTGCAGATGCCGCTCTTTGATGCGGAACGCTTCTGCCGCCACCTCGAGCAGGCCTATGAGGCGATGGCCGACCGCGCGAAGAAGGGATTGGAGCCTGCTCTCATCGACGTGCCGGCACTGCCGGTACGTACAGGATCGTTCGCACAGTAAAGTCAGAAGGCGGGCTCAACCGCCGGCACATCATAACCCTCCTGAACCCCGCCCATCCGGCGGGGTTTTTCGTTCGGCTTTACGCAAGAACCGGCGCGTTGCTTACAGCTTAGCTCAGCGCATCAAACACAGCGCGACAAGGGCAAGACAACGTTTCAAACTCACCGGCTGGTGCCTGGGTCGATGACACTTGAGGATATTTCTGCAGCAGCCGCGGCCACGCACAGGAGACGGCGCGTGGCGACAAGCCAAGGCTGAAAGAACGAAGAGGAGCGGGTTCGCTGGTCAGCTGAACGAGCGTACCAGGCTGCCGACGAGCAGGTTCCAGCCGTCGATCAGCACGAAGAAGAGGATCTTGAACGGCAGGGAGATCGCCGTTGGTGGCAGCATCATCATGCCCATCGCCATGGTGATGGTGGCAACGATCAGGTCGATCACCAGGAATGGCAGCATGATGAGGAAGCCGATCTCGAAGCCGCGGCGGATTTCCGAGATCATGAAGGCGGGAACGACGGCGCGCAGGTCGACCTTGTCGTTGACGACGACGGTCTGGCCCTTTTCCTTGGCTATATCGATGAAGAGCTGCAGATCCTTGTCGCGGGTATTGGCGAGCATGAATTCGCGGAACGGCTCGGCGATGCGCGGCAGCGCTTCCGTTTCCGTAATCTGATTCTTCATCAGCGGGTCGATGCCGTCGCGCCAAGCGCGGTCGAAGGTCGGAGCCATGACGTAGAAGGTCATGAACAGCGCCAGCGAAACCATGATCATGTTCGACGGTGTCGTCGCCAGGCCCATGCCGGTGCGCAGGATGGCAAAGGCGATCACGAAGCGCGGAAAGCTGGTGACCATGATCAGGATGCCGGGCGCCACCGAAAGAACGGTCAGAAGGCCGAACGTCCGGATGATCCAGGAGGCAGCCGATCCGTCGATGGGCGTGTTCAGGATGTCAGAGGGAAAACTCTGGGCGCCGGCAATTCCGGACATCGCCATCATGGCGACTATGAAGGCGATGAGCCGGATCATTTAGCGAATCATTGAATGACGAAGGTTCTGAACATAACATTGGTTACGCGCCCATCCGAGCGCAGGTCAACCCGCTCCTGAATGTCATCCCGGAGATATTGAAAGCCGCGCGGCCCCTGGATCTGCTGCAGCGACACGGTTTTCAGATAGGCGGCGATATCCTGGTGTATCTGCTCGGCCATCGCCGGGTCCGGGACACCGTCGAACTGCAACGCCACCTCGAGCCGGATCCAGTTTTCCGAGGGGTAGGCAAGGTTCGTGGTGATCGGGTCAAGCTGGACGACGCCGTTGGCTTCCGTCGCGATCTTCGGAACGCCCTCCTCGCCGGTTGCGTTCGGAGCTGTGTCCTTGGTCGCCTCCACCTGCTCCTTGGGCGGCGGCGGCGCCAGCATGGCGCCGACCAGCCAGCCGCCGCCGCCGGCGACGAGCGTCAGGACGGCAACGATGGCGATCGTCATCACCTTCGACGGTGATTTCACGGGCGCGGCGGTATCGAATTCTTCCATCTTGCCATTCCCTGCCGATCAGATCGGCGAAATCAGGTCCATGATCTGCTGGCCGTAAGGCGGCTGCTGCACTTCGGTCAGGCGGCCGCGACCACCATAGGAAATGCGTGCCTCGGCAATCCGGTCGTAGGAGATCACGTTCTCGGAGTCGACGTCCTGCGTGCGCACGATACCAGCGACATTGAGGATGCGAAGCTCTTGGTTGACGCGAACTTCCTGCGAACCGCTGATCAGAAGGTTGCCGTTTTCGAGCACGCCGGTGACGACTGCCGCGACAAGCAGCTGGAGCTTTTCGGCCCGCTCGGTCGAGCCGTCGCCTTCGGTCTTGGTGTTCGAGCCGTATTTCAGGTCACCCGACCAGCCAAAGCTGCTGGCTTCCGACTGCCCGCTCGCGCCGATGTTGAAGCCGCTGGTGTTCTTGCGGCTGCGATCGGTCTTGTTGTCGAACGACGCCTTGTCGTTGATGGCGATCTCGACCGTCAGGATGTCGCCGACGTTAAGCGCGCGTGCATCCTTGAAGAGCGCCGACTGCTGGTCGTTCCAGAGCGAGAAACCGTTGGCGACATGGCGCGGCTCCTTGGGATACATCGCCAGCTGCGGTGTCTGGGTATATTGCAGACCGCTGCCGATCGGGCTCATGGCGGGGGCACGGCCGATCTCGTTGATGGCCTGGTTCTGACATCCTGCGAGGAGGCCCGCGGCCAATATGGCCGTTAGACGCATTTTCATGATGGTTCCTTCGAGGTGTTCGGATCGCTGGCACTCGAGATGATGTTGGTCAGGATGGCGGCCTTCTCGTCGCTCATCTCGCTGAGGATCAGCGACGACTGCCGCGCCGGCAGCTGCATGACGATCGCGGCGGCAATCTCCGGACGGACCAATTCAAGTTTGCCCGCGGCAGCATCCGGCTTCATCGTCTTGTAGATGCCGACGAGGCCAATCTCGGCCTGCTTGAGGAAGTCGTTGCGGCGCTTCAGCCAGTCTTCATACTCCTCGCGCCGCTTTTCGAGCGTCGCGATCCGGTCGTCGACATTCGCCTGAAGAGCCTCGAGTTCCTTGCGCTGCAGCACGTAGCGCTGGTCGCGGGCAGCATCGGCGATGTTGGTGCAGAACTGCTGGATTTCGTTGGCTGTGGCGTTGCTGGCGGGCGGCGCGGTGACGTCCTGGGCGAAGGCGCCGGGCATCGCCAGCATCGACGCGACGGCAACCGATGCGAGCAGGATGTTGCGGGATCTTCCGAGAAGGCGGTCGATGTTCATCATTGCAGGACAAGCTCCGCCTGAAGGGCCCCGGCCGTCTTGATGCTCTGCAGGATGGCGATGATGCCGTCCGGCTTGACGCCGATGTTATTGAGACCGGCAACGAGCGACCGCAAACTGGACCCATTGAGAATGGCGACCGTGCCGCCGTCGGATTGAGCATCGATGGTGGTGTTCGGCTCCATCGCCGTCTGGCCGCGCGCGAACGGCAGCGGCTGAACCACCGTCGGCGTCTCGCTGACCTCCACTGTCAAGGTGCCATAGCTGACGGCCACCTCGTTGACGCGCACGTCCTGACCGATGACAATCGTGCCCGTGCGTTCGTTGATGACGACCCTTGCAGGGACGTCCGTTTCGATGACGATGTTCTCGATCTCCGCCATCAGCCGCGCAAGGTCGGCCATCTTCGGCTTTTCGACGAGAACGGCCTGCGAATCCCGGGCTTCGGCGATGCGGCCGCCATATCGCGCCGCGGCATATTTGTTGATCGCCGCGGCCATGCCGACCGCGGTGGAGAAGTCGGGGTTGCGCAGCTGCAGCACGAGGTTGAAGCCGTCCTTGAATTTCGACGGTAGCTCGCGCTCGATGATGGCGCCGTTCGGCACGCGCCCTGACGTCGTGACGCCCTGGTTGAGCGTTGCCGCGTCGCCTTGCGCATTGAAACCGGTGACGACGACCGACCCTTGCGCGACCGCATAAATCTGGCCGTCGGCGCCCGAGAGCGAGGTCATCACCAGGGTACCACCGCGCAGGGAGGTGGAATCGCCAAGCGATCCGACGGTCACGTCGACGCGGCTGCCGGGGCTGGCAAAGGGCGGCAGGTTCGCCGTGACGAGAACGGCGGCGACATTGCGCGTGCGCGATTCTCCGCCCTGGGTCGAAATGCCGAGGTTCTGCAGCATGGCGCGCATCGATTGATCGGTAAACGGCGACGCGCGCAGGCTGTCACCCGTTCCCTGAAGGCCGACGACGAGGCCGTAGCCGATGAGCTGGTTGTCGCGGCCGGCCTGCAGCGAGGCAACGTCCTTGATTCGCGACGCGCCAAAGGCGGGCGTCATCGCTGTGGACAGCGCGACGGCCAGCGTCAGGAACCATTTGCAGGCAAGCATTTTCATTTCGCCACCACATGTATCGTGCCGTCGGCCATCACCGTTCCGGAAACGATAACGCCAGTATCAATGTTGCGAGCCCGGATCAGATCGCCGACCGCGGCGTCCTGAAGGGGCGAACCGGCCGCGCTGATGGTGAGACCACCATTGCTGAAGATCAGACGGACGGTGGAGCCGCGCTCGACCGCATATTGCTCGCGCAGCGCGGAGGCCAGGATGACGCGGCCGGGGAGCAGCGTGCGCTTGCTTACCTTGCCGTCGATCTCGCTCAACGTCCTGACATAACCATCCGTCAGATCGGGATTGGTCACATCAACGATCTCGACCCGGCTCGCGTCGATCGCTTCGCCTGGGTAAATCGTCTGCTTGGGGATGACTGCCGTCAGCCGTTCCGCAAAGCCTGCCGAAGGCGACAGGAAAGCGGCGGCGAGCAAAATGCCCGCCACCACGTGCCGCGCCCTTGGCGCGGAACCGTCCTTCTGAGCTGTCATTCCTGCGGCTCGGCGAAACGTCATGTTTGCCCCCTCTTCCGTTATCTGAGGTTCTTGCTCACCGTAGCCGCCATCTCGTCGGCGGCCTGGATAATCTTGGAGTTCATCTCATAGGCGCGCTGGGCCGAGATCAGGTCGGTGATTTCCTTGACCGGATCGACGTTCGACGCTTCGAGATACTTCTGCTTGATCAGCGCAAAACCCGGATCAGCCGGCGTGCCGACGATCGGCTCGCCGGAGGCCGGCGTCTGCTTGAACAGGTTTTCGCCCTGCGGCTCGAGACCCGCTTCATTGACGAAGTTGGCAACCGTCAGCTGGCCGATTTCCTGCATCGCCGGATCGTTACCGATGCGCACCATTACCTGGCCGGAGCTGGTGAAGGCTATTTCGGTGGCGTCCTGCGGAACGGTGACGCCCGGCACGACGGTGTAGCCGTCGATCGTCACCAGCTGGCCCTGGGCATTCTTGTTGAAGGCGCCCGCACGGGTATAGACCGTCTCGCCATCGGGCGTTTCGACCTGGAACCAGCCACGGCCGACCAGCGCGAGGTCGTAGTCGTTGCCGGTGCTGACCAGGCTGCCCTGGATATGCAGGTTGCGCACGGCGGCCGTCTGGACGCCGAGACCGATGATCGCACCTTCCGGAACGATCGCCTGGTTGGAGCGGTTCGGCACGCCCTGGGCGCGCTCGGTTTGATAAAGCAGGTCGGAAAACTCTGCGCGGGCACGCTTGTAGCCGGTGGTGTTGATGTTCGCGATGTTGTTCGCGATCACTTCGAGGTTCAGCTGCTGGGCGTTCATGCCGGTTGCGGCAATGGAAAGGGCCTTCATGTCTCGTTCCTTCAGATCTGCATGCGCGCGATTTCGAGGTAGGCGGTCACCACCTTGTCGCGGATCGCGATTGCGGTCTGGAGTGACTGTTCGGCGTTCATCACCGCATCGACGACTTCACGGGTGTTGGCCTGGCCGCGGATGCCGTCGAGCGATGCGCCTTCGGCTTTCTTCATCGCGCCGATAGCGTCGGTCGCCATGTCGCCGAGAACCGAGGCAAAGCTCTGGGATTGCGGGGCCGCCGGGGTGGCGCTGGCCGCACCGAAGACCGACGACGAAGAGGACGTAAGGCGGGTACCTTCGGCCTCTTTCATGACCGAAAATGCGCCGACAGAATTAATTGCGTCGATCATTATTGTGATGCTCTCAACAGGTCGATTGTTTGGGAAACCAGGTCGCGCGACTGCTTGATCGTCTGCAGGTTGGCCTCATAGGCGCGGTTGGCTTCGCGCATGTCGGCCATTTCAACCAGGATGTTGACGTTCGGCATCTTGACCATGCCCTTCTCGTCGGCGGCCGGATTGCCCGGGTCGAACTCGATGGTGAAGTCAGAATCATCGGTGCCGAGCCGCTCGATCTCGACGAGCGATGCGCCGCTGGCCCTGTCGACCTCGGCTGCAAAGCTGATGGTCTTGCGCCGGTACGGGTCGGCGCCGGGTGCGTCGCCGGAGGAGCGTGCATTGGCGATGTTTTCGGAAACGATGCGCAGGCGGGTCGATTCTGCTTGCAGACCGGAGGCCGAGACCTTCATGGCCGAAGTCAAAGGATCCATGGTTGTTACTTCCGTACCGTCATGAGCATCATACGGTGAAACGCTTTGACGAGCCCGGCACTGAGCTCGTAGTCGCGCTTGATCTCACCGGTCTTCATCATTTCCTGCTCGATCGCGACGCTGTTGCCGGATTGCTGGATCTGAACGCCGTCAAGCATGCCGACCTCAGCCACCTGCGAGGCTTCGAGGCTCTCGGTGAAGTGCGCCTTGTGGGTCGCGGCCATCTGGATGCCGGTGCTTTCCAACACGCTTTCGAACGGCTTGACGTCCTTGGCCTTGTAGTGCGGCGTATTCGCGTTGGCGATGTTGCCGGCCACCACGTTCTGGCGGACGGTCAGCCACTGGGCCTGCCGGGACGCGAGTTCGAAAAGCTGAATCGGTTGCATCAAAAGCTCCATGCTTGGTGATGCGAACCTAGGTCGGTAATCTTGCGTGGGACTTGTCGTCGGAAACGAGCTTGGTGCTGATGCCGGAACGCATCCAAAACACGCAGGACATTATCCGTTGCGGACAGTGACGAACCCGCAACGGAGAAGAACGATCGGAAAATGGGGGCCGGTCAGTCGGCCTGGTAGACCTCGCCGCCCGACGTGATCATCACCCAGCGGCCATCGCGCTCTTCAAGCGTCGCCAGCCGGCTGTTGTCCGGCAGGATCGAACCGATGCGCACGATATACATGCCGGTCGTATCCTCGATCAGAGCCCGACCGTTGGCGACATGCATCAGCTTGAAGCCGGATTTGCCTGGGAATGGCTGCTCGAGCCCCTCCTTCGGAGCGGTCCCCTCGACGGCCGGGCCGCCGCCAAGGCTTGGAACGGTCGCCGTCGTCAGTTGGTCGATTGCCGCGACGGTTTCTCCGTCCATATCGGACATTGCCAACGGCGATACTGACAGGACGCTACGCGCTGGCTTCTCCGGCAGATCACGCGTCGAGCCCTGCCACAACGGCGGCATCGTGAACTTGTCCTGATTGAAAAAGGCGTACCAGGGAAAGAAGGTCGCAAGGGCCGCCAGCATGATGCCGGTTGCGGCCAGCGCCTTGTCGATCATCGGCATGCCGGATTCGCGCTTGCGCTGGCGGATCGTTTCGTCGGCGTCGTAGTCGGTCACACCCATCACCTCGGCCTCATCCCTGCAGCACCCGGCTGATTGCCCATTGCCGCGGCCTTCAGCGCACCGGCAAGATCGGAAAAAGCATCCTGCGTCGGCGGCTCGCTCGCCGTCTGTGTCAGCACGTCGTAGATCACCGGCACCTGCTTGATCGCCATGTCGAGATCGGGATCGCCACCCGGGCGATAGCCGCCGATCAGGCGCAGGTCGCGCGTTTCCTCGAAGCGGTGGATCAGCGCCTTCAGCCGCGACACCAGCTTTTCCTGGTCCGGCGTCCAAGCCTTGCGTGCCAGACGGGAGATCGACGCCAGCGGATTGATCGGCGGATAGCGGCCTTCTTCCGCCAGGCTGCGTTCGAGCACGATGTGCCCATCGAGAATGCCGCGCGTCGAGTCGGCGATGGGATCGTTGTGGTTGTCGCCGTCCACCAGGATCGAGATGATCGCAGTGATGGTGCCGGCGCCCTCAGCGCCGGGACCAGCACGCTCAAGCAGGCGCGGCAATTCGGTAAAGACCGAGGCCGGATAGCCGCGGGCGATCGGCGGCTCGCCTGATGCGGTCGCCACTTCGCGGATCGCATGGGCGAAACGGGTGACACTGTCGACGATCAACAGCACGTTGTCGCCGTTGTCACGATAGTGCTCGGCAATGGTGACGGCGGTCAGCGGCGCCATCTTGCGCAGCATCGGGCTTTCGTCGCTGGTCGCGACAACGGCAACCGATTTGGAAAGATTGTCGCCGAGCGTGTCCTCGATGAATTCGCGCACTTCGCGGCCGCGTTCGCCGACCAGCGCGATGACCACCTTGTCGAAGGCATCGGCGCGCGCAAGCATCGACAGCAGCGTCGATTTGCCGACACCGGAACCGGCAAAAATGCCGAGGCGCTGTCCGAGGCAGAGCGGCGAAAAGATATCGATCGCCCGCACACCGGTGCGGAACCCCTGCTCCACACGCTTGCGGGTCATCGACGGCGGTGCCGTGTTGGAAATCGAGCGGCGGACGTCGCCCTGCAGCAGCGGACCGAGGCCGTCGATCGGCTCCGCAAGCGCGTTGATCGCCCGGCCGCACCATTGGTCGGTCGGCGCGATGCGGAAGGCGCCCTTGCGGATGACTGTATCGTGGATGCCGATCGGATCGCCCGGCTCGATCGGGCAGACGACCACGCGTTCAGGCTCGACGCGCACCACTTCGCCGAGATGCGTTCCAGTCGAACTCTTGTGCGCGACGAAATCGCCGAGCCGGACATGTCGCGACAGGCCGGTCACCGTATAGTGGCCCGGAGAGATCGTCTGGACGTGGCCGCCCGGCGCAATCGAATGTTCAGGTTTGGCGTAGCGTTCGACCAGGCCGGCAAGGGCAGCCAGCGATGTCGATGCGGCGCTCGTCTTCAGGCCTTCGCGTTCCATACCGTTTCCCGTCACGCCTTAGCGGCTGCCACCGAGCGTCTTGATCGCTTCGTCGAGCGACCCTTCGCTGTCACGCATCAGCGCGGTGATGTTGTCGAACGCGCGGGTGACCATGATCAGCTGCGACATTTCCGCGATGGCGTTGACGTTGGATTCTTCGAGGAACCCCTGCATGACGCCGACATCGAAGCGATCGACGACCGGTTCCGGCTGTACCGCCGGAAGCACCGCACTGTTGTCGAGGCGCATGAAGCCCTTGCTGAAGTCGGCCTGGTAGAGGCCGAGCGAGGCGACCGCGACACCGTTCTGGTGCAGGGCACCGTCGGCGCCGACGGTCACGTCGCCGCCCGAGCCATTGATCTGGATCGGCGCGCCGCCGGCGTCGAGAACCGGATAGCCGCGAATGGTGACCAGTTCGCCGGTTTCGGTCAGCGTGAAGCGACCGTCGCGCGTCAGCGCCGGACCCGAGGGCGTGTCGATCTGAAACCAGGCATCGCCTTTGACGGCAAAATCGAACATGCCTCCGGTGCGCGTCAGCGAACCGTTGCTGCTATTGAGGAACTCTTCGCCCTTGCTGACGTAGGAAACCTTGGTCGGCTTGGTATCGCCGAGCATCTGGTTGAACTTCACTTCCGTGCCGCGGAAACCGACGGTGCCCGAGTTTGCGATATTGTCGGCAAGTGTATTGAGACGCTTTTCAAGCGCCATCTGCGACGAAATCGCAACGTAAAGACCGGTCTGCACGTTCAGCGTCCCCCGAGTTTCAGGCTGTTGATGGACAGGAGCAGGTCGGAAGAGATGCCGTAGCCGCTCGACGCGCCGAAAACCGCAAGCGGGTCGTAACCGTCCGTTGAATTGTTGATTTCCCAAAGCGCCGTAAAGCGATCGAGAAAGTCCGTCAGCTTGGCCGGATCCTGGAAGTCCTTGAGGTCGATTGCGTCCTCATAGGCGGCCGCCTGACGGTCGACCTCGGTGCCGGCGAATTCGTCGGGCAGCTGCAGCGTGGTGCGCACCACCTGCGCCAGCGCCTCGTCGGCAATGATGGCGTAACCGCTTGATATCGACGGCGCCATGCGGGCGAAATAGAGCGCGAGCCGCACGCCGGCGTTCTCCTCGCCGGCACTCTGCTCGAGCGTCTGGCGGGCGTATTTGTCGACGACGCCCTTCTGGGCGCGATCGAAGGAGGTGGCCGCCTCGCCGTGAAGGGCGAAATTCAGCGATTCGGCCAGCTGCTTGTAGCGGCTGTCGGTCAACTTGTTGGCGAAGGCATCCTCGTTGTCGACGCCCTCGGTCAAGACCTTGCGCATGAAGGCCTTGGCGTAGCCCATGTCTTCGAGACCGTGCGCCTTGATCGCATAGTTGTAGAGGCGCGTGTCAGCGAAAAACTGGTCGATCGTTTTTATGTCGCCGATCTTCGAAAGATAATATTCGGTCTCGCGGGCGACGTCCGGTTCCTCGGCGACGCGCTCCAGCGACTTGCCCAAGTCGGCCGTAATCAGCTTGTAGCTCGTATAGGTCGTGGTCACGATCGGTCGCCCTTAGCGGAGTGAGACGGGCGCGACTGGAGAGCCGGCCATAGCAAATCCTGACCGGATTGGCTTGCGCGAACCTGTTCCACCGCAATGATTTCCGCCGCTTCGACGGCCAGCCTCACGCAAGGAAGAAACCTTATCCCGTTAGACGAAAATGGGATCGTGTCAGGTATCGAAAATGAACATCATCATCGGGCTTCTTGTGACTTTCGGCTGTATTCTCGGCGGCTACGTGGCCATGGGCGGCCACATGGAAGTCCTCAACCAGCCTTTCGAACTGCTGATCATCGGCGGCGCCGGTATCGGCGGCTTCATCATGGCCAACTCCATGAAGGTGGTGAAGGATACCGGAAAGGCTCTCGGCGAAGCGTTTCGCCATAAGGTTCCCAAGGAGCGGGAGTATCTCGACACGCTCGGCGTTCTCTACTCGCTGATGCGCGATCTGAGAACCAAGTCGCGCAACGAGATCGAAAGCCACATCGACAACCCCGAAGAATCCTCGATCTTCCTGTCGGCGCCGACCGTGCTGAAAAACAAGGAACTGACGGCCTTCATCTGCGACTACGTCCGCCTGATCATCATCGGCAACGCCCGCTCGCATGAGATCGAGGCGCTGATGGATGAAGAAATCCAGACGATCACCCACGACAAGATGAAGTCCTACCACGCGCTGACGATCATGGGCGACGCCTTCCCGGCGATCGGCATCGTCGCGGCGGTTCTCGGCGTCATCAAGGCGATGGGCGCGATCAGCGAAGCGCCTGAGGTTCTCGGCGCCAAGATCGCCGCCGCACTCGTCGGCACCCTGCTCGGCGTGTTCCTCTCCTACTCGATCGTCGCTCCGCTGGTCGCGAACATCAAATCCGTCCGCGAAAAACAGAACCGGCTCTACATCATCGTCAAGCAGACGCTGCTTGCCTACATGAACGGCTCGGTTCCGCAGGTCGCGCTTGAATACGGCCGCAAGACGATTTCGGCCTATGAGCGTCCTTCGATCGACGCCGTCGAGCAGGAGATGATGAACCCCGGCGGCGGCAGCGAAAGCAAGGCGGCTTGATCCCATGACATCAGGAACACCGACAAACGTTCATCCCTTCGACAGGAAACTGCTGGCGCGCATGACCGGCGCGCTCGGCGACGACCGCGCGATCGGCCGGGTGGCGCTCGATCTCGGCCAGGTGTTCGGCGAATTCCTTCCCGACATCTGCAAGGCGGAAACCGGCCTCGACATCGCCATCGGCTATGCGGGCTTCCGCACCGGCCTGCGCAACAGCCTGATCGCCGAGCTCGGCAACGGCGTGCTGATCAGCGACATCTGCTTGCGCAACTGGTGCCCCGACTTTCTGATCAGCTGCGACAGCCCGATCATCATCACCATGGTCGAGGCGCTGTTGGGCGCGGAGCCGACCGATATCGAAGAGCCGCAACCGCGCACACTTTCCCCGATCGAAATCGACGTCGCCCAACCGATCTTCGAGAAGATCGCCGACGTGCTTCGCACCGCCGTCAACGCGTCGGGCGGCTTCGAGCCGATCGTTGCCCGCGCCCACAACAGTGCTTCCCGCGGCAAGCCCGACCCTGCGGTCGAGGACGTTCATGCGGCAGCGATCGACATGACGATCGGTTTCGGCCCTGTTTTGTCGACCTTCTCGATCATCGTGCCGCAAAGCGTGCTGTTGAAGACGCAGATCGTCTTTCCGAAGGGTGCCGGCCAGAACCGCAAGCAGAAGTCCGAATGGACCGAACAGATGGAGGAGCAGGTTCGCCGCTCCGCCGTCACCATCGAGGCACGCATCCGGCTTGAAAGCCTGACACTCGAGACGATCAGCCGCCTCCGGGCCGGCGACGTCATTCCCTTCCACGATGCCCAGGACGTTCGCGTCGACGTGAACGCCAACGGCCGCGATCTCTACGTCTGCGAGTTCGGCCGATCGGGTGCGAAATACACCGTGCGGGTCAAGGATACCCACGGCTCCGAACAGGACATCCTTCGCCACATCATGAGTTAATTCGGCTCGCCGTCGCCAGGCAGTAGGCCTGAGGCAAGCTTCAACTGGAATAGTTCGCACATGGCACCCAAGAAAGCACCAATCAACGAACAGGCCGCACTCGCTGTCGGAGACATGGAACTCGACCAGGCGATCGACGATCTGCGCGGTGTTCTCAAGAAAGACACGGACGCGCCGGCTGGCTTCGGCGCCGAGTTCGGCAGCGTAGACACGCTCAGTGGCGCAGGCGAATTCGGCGGCGACTTCGCCGCTCCGGCCGATGGTCTTGGCGCCTTTGGCGGCGACTTCGGTTCGGACACCTTTGGCAACGATCTGTCGGAGACCCCGGCCACCACGGATTTCGGCGGCGGCAGCTTCGGCGCCAGCGATTTCGGCGCATCGGACTTCGATGCCGGTGAAACCGTCACCGACACGCCGCCCGGCAGCGGCATGACCGCCAATCTCGACCTGATCATGGATATTCCGATCGATGTTCAGATCGTTCTCGGCACCAGCCGAATGCAGGTATCGGGTCTCATGAACCTGACCGAAGGCGCGACGATCTCGCTCGACCGGCGGATCGGCGAACCGGTCGAAATCATGGTCAACGGCCGGATCATCGGCCGTGGTGAAATTACCGTTCTCGAAGGCGACGACACCCGGTTCGGCGTCAAGCTCATCGAGATCAAGGGCAGCAAGAAGTCATAGAACCCAATCATTGGGCGAGGGATGAATCCATGATGGATTTCGAAAGTTTTGAGGCTCAGGCACTCTCCAGACCTCTCAACCAGACCGACAAGGCAGCAGCCGTTCTGCTCGCGATGGGCAAGACCGTCGCCGGAAAGCTGCTGAAGTTCTTCACCCAGAGCGAGCTGCAGGCGATCATCGCTTCGGCGCAGTCGCTGCGGGCCATCCCTCCCCACGAACTGGAAGCGCTGGTCAACGAATTCGAAGACCTGTTCACCGAGGGCGCCGGCCTCATGGACAATGCCAAGGCGATCGAGAGCATTCTCGAGGAAGGCCTGACCCCGGACGAAGTCGACGGCCTGCTCGGGCGCCGCGCCACCTTCCAGTCCTACGAAGCCAACATCTGGGACCGACTGCAGGAATGCGACCCGGTCGCGGTTGCGCTGCAGCTGGCCAAGGAACATCCGCAGACCATTGCCTATGTCTTGTCGATGATGCCGTCGAGCTTCGGCGCGAAGGTCCTGCTGCAGCTCTCCGAAGAGCAGAGGCCGGATATCCTGAAGCGCGCCGTCAACATGAAGGACGTCAGCCCGAAGGCTGCGTCGATCATCGAGAACCGCGTCATGGAAATGATCGGCGAGATGGAAGCCGAGCGCAATTCCGCCGGTCCGACCAAGATCGCCGAGGTGATGAACGAGCTCGACAAGCCGCAGGTCGACACGCTGCTCGCTTCGCTCGAATCTCTCAGCACCGAATCGGCCAAGAAGGTTCGCCCGAAGATCTTCCTCTTCGACGACGTTCTTTACATGCCGCAGCGCAGCCGCGTTCAGCTGTTCAACGATGTCTCGACCGACATCATCACCATGGCGCTGCGCGGTTCGACCTCGGACCTGCGCGAATCGGTGCTCGCCTCCATCGGCGCACGCCAGCGCCGCATGATCGAATCCGATCTTGCCATGGGCGATGCCGGCATCAACCCGCGCGACATCGCCATCGCCCGCCGCTCGATCACCCAGGAGGCGATCCGCCTTGCCGCAAGCGGCCAGCTGGAGCTGAAGGAAAAGGAAGCGCAGGCCGCCTGATCCATCCGGTCGCCGGGTATCCTTTCAAGGACCGGCGCTAAGCCTGATCGTAGAACCACAACGCGGGCCCTTGGCCCGCGTTCCTGTTTTGGAGAGATCGACGGCCCCCGCATTTCCTGTTGACCCGGCATGATTGCCCCCGCGAAGCCCTTGTCTGCCCTAGTTTCCGGGTTCACTACAAACAGCGCAAGATCAGCGCTGTCTTGTGGAAACCGGTCGGGAGATTTCCTGTCGCATGTCGGACGATCAGGATAAGGACAGCAAAACAGAATCCCCGTCGGAGAAGAAGATCTCCGACGCCGCCGACAAGGGCAACGTGCCCTTCTCCCGCGAAGCGACCACCTTTGCCTCGACGGTGGCGATCTACATCTTCTTCGTGTTCTTCCTGACCGACGGCGCCAGCACGGTTGCCGCGGCGCTCAAGGACATTTTCGAGCAGCCGGAAGCCTGGCGACTGAACAACGCCACGGATGTCGTCGCGTTGATGACGCACCTCGCGTGGAAGTCGACAGCACTGCTCGTTCCCGTCTTCGTGCTGCTCATCGTCTTCGGCGTCGGCTCGTCGATCTTTCAGAACCTGCCGCGTCCGGTGCTCGATCGCATCCAGCCGAAGATGAACCGGATTTCGCCGATGGCGGGCCTGAAGCGCATCTTCGGCGTTCAAGGGTTGGTGGAGTTCGGAAAGTCGCTGTTCAAGATCATCGTCGTGTCGATCTTCGTCGTGCTGGTTCTCTGGAACGACTACTTCGCGACGCTCGATCTGATGTTCTCCGATCCGGTTATGATCTTCTCGACGATGACGTCCGATCTCAACCAGGTGATGATCGTCATCATGCTGGCCACCGCCGTTTTGGCGATCGCCGATCTCTTCTGGTCCCGTCACCATTGGTACACCGAACTGATGATGACCAAGCAGGAAGTAAAAGAGGAGATGAAGCAGGCGCAGGGCGACCCGATCGTCAAGTCGCGCCTGCGCTCAATGCAGCGCGATCGGGCGCGCAAGCGCATGATTTCATCGGTGCCACGGGCAACCCTGGTGATCGCCAACCCTACCCACTATGCCGTTGCCCTGCGTTATGTCCGCGAAGAAAGCGACGCACCGGTGGTCGTTGCCCTTGGTCAGGACCTCGTTGCCCTCAAAATCCGCGAGATCGCAGAGAAGAACGGCATTCCCGTCTTCGAGGATCCACCGCTTGCACGCTCCATGTTTGCACAAGTCTCGGTCGATAGTGTGATTCCACCCGTGTTTTACAAGGCAGTTGCCGAACTCATTCACAGGGTGCATGCGCAATCGCAACCAAAACGGATGACGTAACGCCGATGAAAAAGTGCGAATTCTCCGAGAGACGGGAACAGATAGTAGCCGAAGCGATCCGCCCAGTGGCGACCGAGTTGCGTCTCATCGACGCCGCGGATTTCATCGCTCTCCTGCGGTTCGAATCCTATGCCAGCCTCGCTGACCTCGTTGAATCGGCCGCCGAGCTCTATTTCCTGCCCGGAACGGTCAATTTCGGTCTCGGCGGAAATTACAATCTGGATTGGGACAGCGAGCCAGAAATCGTGCTCGATCTCGAGCTCAAGCCGCGCGGCGTCACCATCTACGTACGCCTCTCGCTCGGCAACGACACCGCCGGCATCGAGATCAGCCACATCACCTTCCAGAACCCGTCGGCGGATTCAGACGAGAACACGGCCTTCCTTGCAAAGAGCCTGACCGAAGCGAAGTTCATCAAATCCTATGAACTGCCTCTGGCGTGTTAGAGCGCTTCCGGTTTAAACGGAGCCGTAGAAACGATCTATATTATTGTTTTTACGCATTTCCTGACGGAAAACCGCTACGCACTTTTCCTGGAAATGCTCCGGGTCGCCCGATCTTCAGCTGATGTAGCCGAGGCGAATAGCCTTGGCGATCGCCTGAATACGGTTGACCGAATCGAGCTTGGTCGTGGCGGCGCCGAGATAGGCGTTCACCGTGTGGACGGAGAGCCCCATCCGTTCGGCGATCTCTTCGCTGATATGGCCGTCGCCGGCCATCTGCAGGCAGGCGATCTCACGATCACTCAGCGTCTCCGGCCGCACCATGCGCTTCTCGTCAGCCGCCAGAAGGTCTGTCATGATCGTGCAGCTACGGCCATGCAGATCAACCACCTGCTCGGTCGTCGCTTCGACATAGCTGCCGGCGAAGACCACATATCCATTGCCCTGCGCACCGAGCCGCACGGGAAAGGCAATGCCGGAATAGGGTAGCTTGCGCGCTTTCAGACGGTGGCCGAAGTGCCCGAACTCGAACATCTCCGCCGCCTGATGTTCGCCCGAGCCATTCCAAAGCACCGGCAGCAGCGATGTGTCGAGATGGGCCGTCAACTCGTCGCCGTAAAGAGTTATGAGATCATGCGCGTTCGCTTCCGAGGAAACTCCCCAGTTGTCGAGCACGCAGGTCAGCTTGCGCACCGCGCCCATACCCTTGCCGTTGAGCCGCAGGACGGCGAAATGCTTGGCGTTGATCTGACGCTGCATCGCCTGCAATCGTGTGATCAGAGTGGCCGCGCGCGCCGCCCTGCCGCTACGGCTGTGCCGCTGGTCGTCGTCGTTGCGTCCACTGGCGAGGAAATGGGTCATCAGTCTCGCCCCTCAGACCAGGTTGTTGCGGACGGCATAGGCGATCGCCTCGGAGCGGGTTCGCGTGGCTGTCTTTCGCATGACGCTGGTGATGTAGTTGTTGATTGTGTTGCGGGAGATCCCGAGAATGACGGCGATCTCTTCGCTCGTCTTGCCCTCGGCGATCCAGGACAGGCACTCCAGTTCACGGTCGGTCAAGTCGAAGTCGCGATCGTGCCGCACTTCGGCGCGTGTGGTGAAGCTTGCGAGGTATCCAGCAAGCAGGGTCACATCGCGCAGGCTCTCCTGCGACAGGATCACATCCTCGGGAACGAGCAGCATCAACGAGAAGCGCAGCCGTCCGACATTGAAGGTGACCGCGCAATATTCGCGGCTGATGCCCCGTGGCAGGTCGATGTCGTCGGGCAGCGAATAGAACACTGGCTGCAGCACCGAGAGGCATTTTTCAAGCTCGGTCGTCTTGGCATGAAGTCCGATGATGATGCCCGAAAGCCGTCTGACGATGTCGAACGGCCAATCCGAGCAGACGACGAAGTCGAGCCCGTTATCCTGCGAGAGATCGTATCGCGCCAGGAGATAATGGCTCGCGCCAACATATTCGGTCAGCGCCGCAAGCCCGCTTCCCAGGTTGGCGCGCCCCGCCATGTCGCCCAGCCGCCGAAACAACTGATCACGCGTAAGCCCACCACCGCGTAGGCGTGTCGACGCTGTCGGCAAAGGCCAGACAGTTATGTCTGCTTGCGAAATGTCCATGATGTCAGCCCCCGTGCCGGATTCACCGCCCTGGAACCTGCGCTTGCACTGTCGCCGCCAACAGCCGGCCCAAGCCGAATATCACCACCAGTCGCAATTCAGGACGCGAATCAATGTTAAAAATGTACATCCGTCCTCAAAAAAAACCATCGTCATCTTCTCGCTATTTACTTCACCACCCTTTCATGAAACGATTCGCCGAGATGCTGCTTCAGCATTGTCCGATCCCGGGCACCACGCAGCACATGTTTTGACATAGCGTTGATATTTAAAAGAGTTTTGCCGTTCGAATTGCCCCTGCTCCGCTGACGCACCGATTTCGCGCAGCGCTGGGCGGCTCGCTGAGCACAAATTCAGCCCAAATCTCGTCATTCACCAGAGTCAGAAGAAGCTTCGAACAGGGGCGAATTTTACTTTCGACTGACGCCTGTTGCGAAAATGCATCAATTATTCACTCGAACAACCGCAGTCTATCAATATATAAAACTCGAATACGTCGAGAATTATTATCGAATAACCCAATTTATATTCCAATTTATCTGTGTATTGACGATGGCAGACGCAGTAAACCGGCCCACCTTCCGCACCCGGGCAGCAACGGCGGAATCTAAAAATTAAGATCTCGTTAAAGTATTACAATCGCGGGCCGCACCCATGACTCGGGCGACGGCACAACGATTCTTACCGTGGATTCAGCGGCCGATACCGGCAACCGCCGAGACTCGCACAATATTTGCACGGGACACGACGGCAAGAGCGCTGCACCCGCAACGCCTGCGAAACGAAAAATCCCGCCGATGCGGCGGGATTTGTCACTATCAGACGATTTCTGTGTGTGATCAGGCGGCTTTCTCGAGAGCCCATTTGCGCAGGATCTTTGCGGCGCGCTCTTCGCTGATCTCGACCATGCGTGCAAGGCGCCTTTCCGGTCCTTCCTTGACGCGACGGTTGAAGGCGCCTGCGTCTTCGCCCATGCTGAGCAGATCGTCGGTGCTGTCGAAGCCGAAGTCGGAGCCGAAGCCGTCCATGAGGGCGCCACCGGCACCTGCTGTCGCAGGGGAGAAATCGGGCAGTTCGAGACCGGCGGATTCGTTGGCGAGCTGGCCGGAGCTTCCGCCAAGGCCGAGCTGCCGAGCCAGCGGCCGCATGCCCATCCAGACCACCAGGAAGGCGACGACGACGAAGGCGAGCGCGTTGATGATGCCGCCAAGATTGCGCGTCAGCGTCTCCATGAGACCCGGACCCGAGATGGCCTGGTCAAGCAACTGCGTCTCGACGAAGTCCATGGCGTTCAACGTCACCACGTCGCCACGGTTCGCATCAATGCCGGCGGCTGACGATACGATCTTCTGCATCTCCTGAAGATAGGCATCGATCTTTGCCTGATCGACCGGCTCACCGACCATGGCGGCAAGGCGGCCGCGATTGACGACCACCGCAATCGACAGGCGCTCGACCGTGTAGCTGTTCTTCACGGTGGCGATCGTCTTGCTGTTGATCTCGTAGTTGGTCTGTTCTTCCTTCTTCTCGGCCTGGTCGTTCGACTGCGGGCCGGCACCGCCGCGCGGAGCGGCCTGCGGGATGTTCTGCTGTACGGTTGCGGCATTGTCCGGCTGCTGCTGGCTGGACTTCTGCTCTTCCTTGGTGACACGGGTGGAGCGTTCGACGCGCGATTCCGGATCGAACATCGTTTCCTGGATCTGCTGCGTGTCGGTGTTCAGACGAGCCGTAACGCTGGTGCGGAAGTTGTCCATGCCGAGGAATGGGGCGAGCGCGTTGTCGATCTTCTTCTCAAGCTCGGTCTGGACATTCTGCACCACGCCCAGCGACTGGTTGAGGGCGCTGTTGGCCGGATCGTCGCCAGAGGCGAGAAGCTGGCCGGTCGAATCGAGGATGGTCACGTCATCGAAGTCGAGCCCCGGTACGGACGAGGCGACGAGATGGCGGATGGAGGCTGCGGCATTGCGGCCGACCGTGGCGCTGGCGCGGATCATCACCGAGGCGGTCGGGTTCTGGTCTGCCTTACGGAAGCTGCCACGCTCAGGCATCACGATGTGGACGCGGGCGGCGGCGATACCGGAGATCTGCTGGATGGTGCGGCCGATTTCGCCTTCAAGCGCGCGAACCCGGGTGACTTCCTGCATGAAGGAGGTCAGACCGAGCGAGCCGACATTGTCGAAGAGTTCGTAGCCGGCATTGGCGCTGCTCGGCAGGCCGCGCTCGGCCAGGAGCAGACGGGACTTGCCGGTCATGCCGACGGGAACCTGGATGCTGCCGCCATCCGCACCGACGTTGAAGTCGATGTTGGCTTCTGCAAGCGCAATGCTGATTTGAGTGACGTCGCTTCGCTCAAGCCCGACATAGAGCGTCTCGAACGATGGCCTGTTGACGTAGATACCGGCCCCCAGGACCATGCCGACAGCGACAATGCCGGCGGCCGCCAGCGCTATCAGCTTGCCTTGCCCCAGACTGGCGAGGTTCTTCGTGAACATCGAAAATTGATTCAACAGACTCATTCTGTTTCCGCACCCAGTATCGCAGGACATTCGAGCCGGTCATCCGACGAGCGCCCTGCGCAGTTCCAACATTTTGGGTTTGGTGGGTGTCGCGTGCCCCGCAACGACTTCCAACACACACGAATCCATCAGCCCCGATCGGGACCGTAGGAAACGAAACTTGCGCGAACTTGGCTTTCGCCGCCAGTCTCGGGGAAATCGGGGGATATAGCTGTAGAGAAATCTGACTGCACCGACGGACGATGCAGCCCAAAGGCCAGAGCGCTTCCATCTTAAAAGAGCGCGTCCATCTTAAACGGGGCGCGGAAACGCTCTCTTTGTTTTTACGCGTTCCCTGACGGAAAACCGCTCCGCACTTTTCCTGGGAAGGCTTTAGAACGCCTCAAAGTCGCCCGCCGCCTTGGTCAGCGGCTGCGAATGGCCGTGACGCAACATGCCGTTGCCCAGCGCCTTCTTCATGTCGGCGAGCTTGACCAGGCTAACAGCCGTGGTCACGTCGACGAGGCAGGTATCGGGGATCACGGCGGTGATCGTGTCGATGAACTCGGCCAGGCCGCGGGTCTTCTGCACGGCCAGATCGATGCCCTGCAGCACCATCATCTCGTCGCGATTGTCGAGTGCCGAGGCGCCCCGACCGCCGAGCAGCTGAGGCTCGATCCGTTCGATGAGATAGGCGACGTCGTGAAGTTCGGTGACGACGCGCATCAACACTTCGGGCAGCGATTCTTCCACGTGCGGCATGTGGCCCTGGTAGTCAGTCTGCATTGTCGGTTCTCACGTGGTTTTTCTGACGATAGTGCAGGCGTGTGGTTCGCCTGCGGAGCATGCCCCGCAGGATCAGAAGAATTCGATGGAGCTTTCGACCGGACGTGGCGCGATCACCGGGCGCTCTTCCAGCTGGACCGTGCGCTGGGTTTCCACCCCTGTCAGTGCGTACTGACGGGCGCGTCCCGACGACGGCCAGTATTCGAGCTTGCGGCCGTGTTCACCGCCGGTGCTCTCGCCGACGATGCGGATGCCTTCGTCAAGCAGGAACTGCCGGGCAAAGGCGGCATTCTGCTCACCGACATTCGAAAACCGGGCGATGGTCTTGGCGCCGCCGAAGATCTTGGCCTCGAGCCGATCACGCCGGGCGCCCTGCTTCAACAGACCGTTGATCAGCAGTTCCATGAGATGGACCCCATAGCGGGTCGCATCGCCGCCGGAAGCGGGCGACGACGCCGATCCCGGCAGCAGGAAATGATTCATGCCGCCGACTCCGACCACGGGATCGCGCATGCACGCGGCCACGCAGGAACCGAGAATGGTCGACAACACCACATTGGGATCGTTGAAGACCTTGTACTCGCCCTGAATGACATGCACGCGCTTGCCGACGGCTTCCATGTTCATTTCAATGCCCCAAATACGGCTTCGATCGCGGCCTTCATCTTTTCGATCGTGAACGGCTTGGCCAGCACGTTGTTGGCTCCGAGCGCTGCCGCCTTCTGGACCAGCGCGCGGTCGCCCTGCGCCGTCAGAATGATGAAGGCCGCCTTCTTGGTAGCCGGGTTCGACCGCACTGCCTGAAGCAGGCCAAGGCCATCCATCTTCGGCATGTTGAAGTCGGAGATGACAAGGTGATGCGGGTTCTGGGCCATGATCTTCATGCCCTGTTCCCCATCACCGGCGGCGGTGATCTGCTTGAAGCCCAGCTGCTGCAGGGCGTCGCCCAAAAGCAGGCGGCTCGTGACCTGATCGTCGACGATCAGAACTTTTATTTTTTCGGCGATGGACATTATTCGCTTCCTTCCTTCCGGAACGCCGCGGTCTTCAGTATCTCCTCCCCGATGGAACCGAGGGGGAGCTGCGTTTCGACGGCGCCCAATTCATAGGCAACTCTCGGCATACCGTAGACGACACACGTCTTTTCGTTTTGTCCGAAGGTCTTTGCCCCGGCATGCCGCATTTTCAGGAGACCGGATGCGCCGTCACGGCCCATGCCAGTCAGAATGACGCCGATCGCATTGCGACCGGCAAGTTCGGCGACCGAATCGAACAGCACGTCGACCGAAGGACGGTGGCCGTTGACCGGATCCCGATCGACCAGACGGCAGCAAGGCGCCGTCGGATTGGAGACCTGCAGGTGGCGCTCGCCGCCCGGGGCCAGATAGACCTTGCCGATTTCGAGGCGTGCGCCATCGGTTGCTTCCTGCACCGTCGGTGCGCACAGGCGATTGAGCCGCTCGGCAAAGCTCTTGGTGAAGGTGTGCGGCATATGCTGTGTGATCACAGTCGGCGGGCAGTTCGGCGGGAACTTCTGCAACACGGTGATCAGGGCCTCGACGCCGCCGGTGGAAGCGCCGATGGCGATGATCTTGCGCCCTGCCCGATATTCCGAGGCACCGTTGACATTGGCCGCCGTCGGCGCTGCCGCCTTGTTGCCGGTGATGATGAACTTTCGCTGCGAGCGGGCTGCGGCCTTCACCTTGTCGATCAGATCGCCGAAGGGGTTCGGATCGCCCGGAAGGGGTTTTCCGACGCAATCGAACGCACCGATTTCAAGTGCTGCAATCGTCGCCTCGGCACCCTTGTGTGTCAGCGTCGAGACCATGATGACCGGCATCGGGCGCAGGCGCATGATCTTGTCGAGGAATTCCAGGCCGTTCATGTTCGGCATCTCGATGTCGAGCGTGACGACATCGGGATCGAGCTGCTTGATCGCCTGGCGCGCTTCCATCGCATCGGCCGCCTGGCCGACGACGGTCACGCCGGGATCGGAATTGAGAACTGCGGTGATCAGGCCACGCATGGTGGCGGAGTCGTCGACGACGAGAACGCGAGCGGGTGCGGTCATGCCCGTCCTCCATGAAACTTGCCGGTATGGCGGTAGGTGGTGATGCCGATATTGTCGAACTGCGACTTGGCGTCGCCCGACACGCGCTCGGAATGACCGATGTAGAGATGTCCATTGGTGCCGAGCATTCCGGCAAAACGCGACCAGATCTTCATCTGCGTCGGCTCGTCGAAATAGATCACCACGTTGCGGCAGAAGATGACATCGAACGGCCCCTTGAACGGCCATTGGGCCATCAGGTTGAGCTCGTTGAAGGTGATGAGCCGCTTGACGCGATCGTCGATCTGCCACTTGAAGCGGCCGCCGGCATTGACCTCGTCGAACCATTGCTTGCGCATGGCCGGATTGACCGTTTCGAGCGCGGTGGCATCATAGGCGCCGGCCCGTGCCAGCGTCAGGATCTTCGGGTCGATATCGGTCGCGAGAATGCGGAAGTCGTAATCGGCCGCGTTCGGCAGCAGCGACAGCACCGTCAGCGCGATCGAATAGGGCTCCTGCCCGTCCGAGCACGCCGCAGACCAGATACGCACGCGACCGCCGGCCTTGGCGCGGGCAATCAGCTCCGGCAGAACCTCCGTCTTCAGATGCTCGAAGTGATGATTCTCGCGAAAGAAGCGGGTGAAGTTCGTCGTCAGATGCGAGAGCATGTCGCGGCGGGCGGCAGCGCCTGCCGGCGAGGAGACCAGCTGGCAGTACTCGCGGAAGCCCTTGAGACCGAGGTTGCGGATGTGCTTCGACAGGCGGGAATAGACCAGCGATGCCTTGGTCTCGTTGAGATAGATGCCGGCATCGGCATAGATCATCGCTGCGATTTCACTGAGATCGCGGCGCGTCAGCGGATACTCACCGCTTGCCAAACATTCATCGGGCGACTGCTTCTGCTCCAGAATGGCCTGGTTTCTCATGCTGCTTCCCTTTCTTCCTGCGGGAAGACAGATTCGAGTTCTATCAGGCAGATCAGCCGGCCTTCGATCGCGAGCACGCCGCGGGCGAAGCTCCTTTCGAATTCGGACGAGATGACATCAGGTGTCGGCTGGATCTTGTCATCGGTAATCGTCAGTATGTCGGAGACGGCATCGACCAGCAGGCCGACGACCTGGTTCTTCACCTGGGCGACGATGATGACATGGCGGACGGTCGGCTCGGCCGGCTTCATGCCGAGGCGTGCCGACAGATCGATGATCGGCAGCACCGCGCCGCGCAGATTGATGATGCCGAGCATATAGGCCGGCGCATGCGGCATTGCAGTCGCCGGTGTCCATCCGCGGATTTCGCGCACGGACATCACGTTCACGCAGAACTCCTGATCGCCGACGCGGAAAGCAATCAGCTCTCGTCCGTCCGTGGTCAGATTCCTTGCGGCATAGGTCATCGCATTCATCCAGCAGCAGCGAGAGACATTTCAGCCTTCAGCGAATGGCCACGCGAGGCGGCCACGATCGTGTCGACATCGAGGATGAGCGCCACCCGACCGTCGCCAAGAATGGTCGCCGCAGCGATGCCCGGCACGTGGGTGTAGTTGGCCTCAAGGCTCTTGATGACGACCTGGCGCTGGCCCTGGATGGCGTCGACCATCAGTGCGCGCTGGCCGCCACCTTCGGATTCCACCAGAAGTGCGACGCCTTCGACCGGGTTTGCCTGGCTGGCGCGGAAGTTGAGGATGCGACCGACGTCGACCAGCGGGCAGAAGGAGTTGCGGATCGATATCAGCCGCTGGTTGGAGCCGAACGAATGGATTGCGGCGGCTTCCGGCTGCAAGGTCTCGACGATCGCCGTCAGCGGCACCACCAGCGTCTGGTTGGCGACCGTGACCACCATGCCGTCAAGCACGGCGAGCGTCAGCGGCAGGCTCATGGTGAAGACCGAGCCGTGGCCGGGCTTCGAGGAGATGTTGATGCGGCCGCCGAGCGCCTGGATCGAGCGCTTGACCACGTCCATGCCGACGCCGCGGCCGGAGATGTCGGAGATCTTGTCGGCGGTGGAGAAGCCGGCGTGGAAGATCAGGTTGTCGATCTCCTCGTCGGAGAGATTGGCATCGGCGGCGATCAGATCGTTGTCGATCGCCTTCTGGCGCACCTTCTCGCGGTTGATGCCGGCGCCGTCGTCGGCAAGCTCGATGACGATGCGGCCCGACCGGTGCTTGGCCGTCAGGCGCACGGTGCCTTCGGCGCTCTTGCCGGCGGCGAGACGCTTCTCCGGCGTTTCGAGGCCGTGATCGACGGCGTTGCGGATCATGTGCGTCAGCGGTTCGGCCAGCTTGTCGATGACCGTCTTGTCGACTTCGGTGTTTTCGCCTTCGGTGATGAGACGGACAGACTTGCCGGTCATGTCGGCGATTTCGCGAACGATGCGCGACATGCGCTGGAACACCGGCTTTACCGGCTGCGCGCGGATCGCCATCACCGAGTCCTGGATCTCGCGGGTGAGCTGCTGCAGCTCCTCGAGGCCCATGTTGATCGACGAGGTGCCGTTGGCGTCGTTTTCGACCACGCTCTGCGACAGCATCGCCTGGTTGATCACCAGTTCGCCGACGAGGTTGATCAGGCGGTCGACGCGATCGAGATCGACGCGGATGGTCGGTGTCGCGGCGGATGCGGCTGCCTGCTGCGCGGCTGCGGATTGCGCCGCGGCACTGGCGGCGGCACCGGCCGACTTTTCAACAGGCGCACGGGCGGTCGACTGGGCCATCTGCAGCACGTTGCTGGCCGTGCCGGCGGCAGAGACGGCCGCATCGCGGATCGCCTGCCGGGCTGCCAGCTGCTCTTCTTCCTCGATCACGCCGACCGAAACAGCCGGCTCGTCGTCGAGGATCGAGAGGTCGAACGGCACCGGCTGCATCGGCAGCTCTTCGCTCGGAGCGGCTGTGTCATCGGAGACCAGCAAAATCTCGAGGTCGCAATCCCACTCGGCGAATTCGAACACGGTGCGGATCGCGTCCTCGCCCTTGTCCGTCTTCAACGAGATCTTCCAGGAGAAGTAGGCGGATTCCGGATTTAGGCGATCGAGCGCCGGAAGCGCGTCCATGTCGCAATGGATGCTCATCTCGCCAAGGCGGGAAAGGTCGCGCAGAAGCAGCGTTGCCTCGTTGCCCTTGGCGTAGAGATCGGATCTCGGCTTGAAGACGATCTCGTAGGTCGGCATCTCCATCAGCGCCGGCTCGTCTGCCTCGAAATCGTCGAAGGAGAACGCGACGGGCTGGAAGCCTTCGTCGTTGGCGACGGGTGCCGTTACAACCGGGGCGGCCTTGGTGACCGGCTCGGCAGCGGCCGACGCCTGCGGTACCTCGCCGTTGGCAAGCGCCTCGAGTTCCTTGATCAACTGGCGGCTGCGCGCCTCGTCGACGCTACCGCCATCGCGGGCAGCGTTCGTCAGGTCGGCGAGCACGTCGGCCGACTTCAGCATCACCTTCAGAACCTCAGGACCGGGGTCGAGCCTGTTGGAACGAACGCAATCAAGTGTCGTCTCGAACACGTGGGCGAAGGAGACGAGGTCGTCGAGCCCGAAAGCGCCGGCGCCACCCTTGATCGAGTGCACCGCGCGAAACACCGCATTGACCGTTTCCGGATCGCGGTCGCCGTCATTGAGCTTCAGCAGACCCGATTCCAGTTCGGCGAGTTGTTCCTCGCATTCCTGGAAGAAGATCTCTTTGATTTCGTTCATATCCATTGGAGGCTATCCTCGGACTTCAGGCCGTTACGCGCTCGATTGCATCAATCAGTTTGGTCGGGTCGAACGGCTTGACGATCCAGCCGGTAGCTCCGGCCTGACGGGCGCGGTTCTTCTTTTCGGCGTCGCTTTCCGTGGTCAGGACCAGGATCGGGATAGCGCGGTAACGGTCGTTCTTGCGCACGCCTTCAATGAAGCCGAAGCCGTCGAGACGCGGCATGTTGATGTCGGTGACGATGACATCCGGATTGGCTTCTTCGAGAACCTCGAGGCCCTCGACGCCGTCCTCTGCCTGGATCGTTTCGAAACCGGCATTGTTCAGCGTGACCAGAAGCATGTTTCGGATCGTCCGGGAGTCGTCGACTGTCAGAACTCGCTTTTTCATTCTTCAAATCTCCTTTGCCATCAGGTGATCGATATCGACCCCGATGAGCTGTGTCGTTTTCTCGAAAGCGTCCGACACCTTGCTGAAGGTGAAAGACAAATGATCCTCTTCCCAAGTCTTGGCGCCGGCCATCAGCACCTGGACGCAGAGCGTTCCAACCCGCTCGACCGCCGAGGCGTCGATCGTGAGATCGCTGCCCTTCAGGCCCAAAAGCTTCTCATGCAGCGCTGTCGCTTCGTTCAGGTCCAACACCGGAGCGAGGCTGAGCGTCTTCTGAGCGGTCTTTTTGCTGGCCATTCCTGTTTTCCTCGACTGCTAACTCTTGAGTGCCCTTGAGATCAGCGTTGCCAACCGGCGAACTGACGTTGCGGACCGTCGTCGAACAATGGCGCCGCCATTTCATCGTCGGCCATCGCCGCAGGAGCCACGAGGCCGCGTCCCTGGCTGGCGGCCGGTGTTGGTGAGGCCGCGTGGCGGCGTTCAACGCGGAACCTGCGGATCGTCTCGCCGAGCTCGACGATGACATTGTGCAGGTCGTCGGAAGACCGGACCGTCTCGCCCGCCATCGCAGCACTTGCCTGCACGGCCTGCGAAATCGCACCGATGTCAGAGGCAACGCCCTTGAGATCGCCGACCTGTTGTTCCGCCTCACGGGCGATACCGGAGACGGCGGCATTGATCGATGTGACCTGCTGGACGATGCTGCTGATCGCATCCTGAGTGCGACCGACGATCTCGACGCCGGTCTCGACCTGCGCCTTGGTGCCCGTCACCAGCTGCTTGATTTCACGTGCCGCTTCGCCGGAGCGCTGCGCCAGCGCGCGCACTTCCTGGGCGACGACGGCAAAGCCGCGGCCGCTGTCGCCTGCCCTTGCAGCCTCGATGCCGGCATTCAGCGCCAACAGGTTGGTCTGGAAGGCGATCTCGTCGATGACGCCGATGATCTGGCCGATCTTTTCGGCCGACGCTTCGATGTCGGCCATGGCGGAGATTGCCTGGCCGGCAATCTCGCCGCTGCGCTCGACAGCAACCCTTGTCTCGGTGGCTTTGATCTCGGTGGCGCTGATGCGGCTCGAGCCCGTCGCCATGCGTTCGGTCATGTCGGCAAGCGCTGCGAGCTGACCCGAGAGGGCATCGGCTTCAGCCGCCGCCTTGTCGGAAAAACCGGCCGCTCCGTCGCGCAGACGGCCAATGAAAGTCTCCGCCGCCTGACCGCGCTGATCGGCGGACTGCAGGCTCTGCTGGATCGTGTCGAGTGCCGCGTTCAAGCTGGCGACGATCGGCTGGTAGGCATCCGGCGCGCTCTCGGACAGGCGCACGCCCAGGTCGCCGTCGTTCAAGCCTTTGGCGAAGTCGCCGAATAGGGTCGTTACCGCCTGCTCGTCGGCACTGTGCTGGTCGGCGAGCTGGCGCTGATGCTGCTGGCGAAGGGCGTTGAAGCGGAGCGAGACGCCGATCTCGGTGTCGACGAAAACGGTACGGACTAGTGCCGCAACCAGATCGCACAGTTCCTTGCGACGTCCCCTGCCCATCGGCAGGAAGGACTTCGGCCAGGCCTCTTCGATGAGGCCGACCAACAAGTGTTCCAGCACGACGGCGTGGCTTGCAATCTGCCAGCGCGGATCGAGGCCCATGCGGTTCGATGTGTCGGCAAGCACCTTGACGCGCTCGGCATAGAGGCCGTCAAAGCGGGCATCGGTCAGCACGTTCCAGTGCGAAGACTGGATGTCCTGCAGGCGATCGAGCTGCCGGTCGTTGTCGAAATGGCGGGCTGCGTCGGGATAGCTCTGCAGGCGCTGGAAGAGATCGCGAAGGGCTGCGTCGATGCGAGGGGAAAGTTTCTGCCTGGTGTCGCGGACGCGGGAACAACTCTCGTCGTCGAGCCCGGCAAAGCGCAAGCGCTCCAGCAGACTGCCTGCCTGGCCCTTCCTTGCCTGTTCTGACGATGCTTCCTGCCTCAACGCTAAATCCCCGGCTTTGCATGCTTGGAATTTGCCTGGGGAGTATCCGGACGGTCCACGGTCCACCGGACGTGCACGCCACATCAATGAGATCAGCCCCCGCCGCTTGGGCGTCTGCTATCGTCCATCCCGCAAGTAAATTCGGTGAAGAATCGATACCGGACCGGAACCGGTACGGCGGGGCGGCATCATGCCTTGAGGAGACTGTGAATTTTCCCATTCCGACGTGTGGGACAATGTTTATGGTTAATTCCTTGCTTGAAGGTTAACGGTCGATGGCCTGTAACCGGAATCACTAAAATTCGCCGGGTGTTTCCTGGCGCTGTTTTTGCGGCGCAGCAATGCCGCACTATTGACCCCGAATTTCAACAGGTTTTCACTCACAAGAGTTTAGAATTGTACTTCTACTTGCGCTCGCGTATCGAAGCGAACGTGAAGTGGGCGCAGATCGCGCGGAAGAAACCTTTGCAGCAAGCAAAGCGACATCATGACGATGCGCTGACGGGAAACGAACAATGATTGTTCTTGGAATTGGCGCCGCTCTCACAGCAATCCTGACAATGATGGCCGTATCCATCGTGCTCAATCTCGAGCATAACCGCTCGACGAACCGCAGCTCGGTTTTCTAAGCGAAAAAACGAACGCCATCGTCGTCAACCGCGCACTTCATGCGGCACCGTTACTCTCCTATATTTCACCGTTACTGGTTGCCATTGGCCTGTTGCACATGGCTTTTCGTTAGCGACCGCCAGTTTTCTGCATAGTGCACAAAGCTCTCAGGCACGGGGCCGGCGAAGGCCTGCACGCCGGTCCGCACGTGGCGGCCGTCGACAAGACTTGCAGCCCCGAGGCTGGTGCCGGTCACGTTGTGGCTGTCGGCAAGGACCGGGCGCCCCGTTGCCGCCTGAAGCATGCGCAAATAGGCGGCGTTTGCAGCGAACGGTCCCTCGACCACGATATCCCCTCGCGCCCCGATGAGATCGAGGCATGTCGCCGTCATCAATGCCAGATGGAAAGAAACGGCGGCGACCCTGCCGGCCGGCGTCAGCTTCTCCTCGTCCACCGTCCAGCGCGCCTTGGCGGATGGGAAAGGTCCGGAGCCTTCGGGAAGCGAAGGCAACAGCATGTGCCCTGCCGCAATGACGGCCTCCTCGTCTTCAAACGCGGTGGGCGTCGTGCCGTCGCCGAGCAGCAGCGAGAAGGCACGACCGCCCATGAAACGCGCCGAGGGAACCGGGTCGCCGAGAGCGTTGACGTTGATCAGTGTGTCGCGATGTTCATCGAGCGTCACTTTGGCGGCGCCAACCGCCAGCATCACGACCCAGGTGCCGGTCGACACCACGGAAAACGGCGTCGTTCGGGTCAGCAGATGCGGCAGCAACGACGCGTTGGAATCGTGGATGCCGCAGTAGATAGGCGTACCCGCGGGAATGCCGGTGGCGAGGCAAAGCTCGGGCAGCAGCTTGCCGACGATATCGTCTGCCTTGCGGACGGGCGCAAACAGGTGCCGCCAGCCCTGGCCTTCCACCAGCGTCGAGAAGGCGCCTTCCGTCGGGTTCCAGAGGTCGGTGTGGCAACCGAGCGAGGTCAGTTCGTTGACGCGCACGCCGGTCAGCCGGAAGGTCCAGTATTGCGCATAGGTCAGGATCGTTGCGATCCTGGCGAAGGCGTCGGGAAAGGTCTGCTGCTGCCAGAACAGCTGCGCGCCGACATTCAGGCCCATAGGCAGGCGCGCGGAGCCGGTTTCGGCAAAAGGCGGACGAACGGCCTCATAGGCTTCCGACAGGGTATCCGGCCCGCCGAATTCATAGTCCAGCACCGGCAAGGCAAGGTCGCCGGCCTCGTCGAGGACAACCGCGGTTGCGCCGTGGGTGGTGATCGAGATCGCTTGCAAGGGATGCTCGGCCTGGAGCGCCGTCAGGCTATCGAGCACGAAGGCCCAGAGACGCTCGACATCGAAATGCGGATAGGGCTCGCCCGCGACGACACGGTTTGCGGTCTTGCGCACGGCAACCTCTTCGAAGCGATCGAGATCAACCGCTGCGACCTTGGCATTGGTCTTGCCGATGTCAATGACGCCCACGATCCGCATCGGGTCAGCTCATGTGAAAAACGGTTTTGAGCGGTACGGCGACCGGATCGTTATCCTCGCGGGTTTCCATGATGTCGGCCATATGAGCCCACCACTTCCGCATCACCGGATGGGAGGGCAGATCGGCCATGCCGTGGTCGTCCGCTCGCCAGAGGACGCCGAAGAGCAGATCGTTCTCCTCGTCGAGATGGATGGAGTAGTCCGAAATACCGGCCTCCTTCAACAGGGTCACCAGCTCCGGCCAGATGGCATCGTGACGTGCGGTATATTCGGCGGCCATTCCCGGATTGAGCCGCATACGGAAGGCGTATTTTTCCATGGAAACCTCAGTGGGCAAGACGGCGGCGGGCGCGTCGCCACAGGATGGGCAGGGCGATCACCGAGATCAACAGCAAACCGATGAAGATCGACATGACGATGCCCGGCACGTTCAGGAGCCCGAAGCCGAAGGTGACCATGCCCATGATCAGGGCCGCAAGCACGACCCCCGGTATGGTACCGGAGCCACCGAGAATGCTGACGCCGCCAAGCACCACCATGGTCACGACTTCCAGCTCCCAACCAAGCGCGATCGACGGTCGGGTGGAGCCGAGGCGCGAGGTCAGGCAGATCGAGGCAAGCCCCGCCATCAGGCCGGTGAGCAGAAACAGCGTGAACTTCACGCGGCCGACGCGGATACCGGAGAACAGCGCGGCCGTCTGGTTGTTGCCGATCGCGTAGACGGCGCGGCCGAAATTGGTCTTGTGCAGCACGACGCCATAGATCACGGCCAGGACGACAAAGAGCGTGAACTCGAACGAGAACACCCACCAGACATAGCCCTGCCCGAACCAGGAGAAGCTTCCGGGATAGCCGGTGAAGGCCTGATCGCCAAGGATGATGAAGGAGAGGCCACGAAACAGGCTCATCGTACCGATAGTGACGACAATCGACGGCAGGCCGAGACCGGTGATCAGCAGGCCGTTGACGACGCCGCAGGCGAGCCCGACCGAAAGTCCGACAACCACCAGCGCCGGCGTGTCGAAGCCGAGCTGGACGGCATAACCCATCGCCGTCGAGGCGAGCGCGATGATCGAGGCGACCGAGAGATCGATCTCGCCTGAAATGATCACCAGCGCCATGGCGAAGGCGATCATCGCCTTTTCGGTGAAGTTGAAGGTGGCGTCGGACAGGTTCCACGGGTCGAGGAAATAGGGTGAGGCCAGCGAATTGCCGATGAAGATGAGGCAGGCGACGACGAACAGCAGGCTTTCCCAACTCTTCAGCAGGCGCGCGCCGCGCCCTTCGAGGCGATCGGGAATGTTGCGGGGGGAGAGATGCGTTTCTGCCATCAGACAGCCTCCGCCTTTTTGAGGATGACGCGTCCCTTGCGCCGTTCGGCACGCGCATTGACGGCAACGGCCGTTATGATGACCATGCCGGAAATCGCCATCTGGGCAAAGGGCGAGATGTTGATGACCGGCAGAGCGTTCTTGATCACACCGAGGAACAGCGCGCCGAGCACCGCTCCCGGCACCGAACCGATGCCACCGGCGATCGAGATGCCGCCGATGACGCAGGCGGCGATGATGTCGAGTTCGAAGCCGGCGGCAATATCGACATAGGCAACGGCATAGCGCGACACCCAGAGATAGCCGGACAGCCCGGCAAGCGTCCCCGAGAGGCAATAGGCAAAGAAGCGCGTCCGGCCGACGTCGATGCCGGTATAGACAGCCGCATGCGGATTGCCGCCGACGGCGAAGAAGGCCCGCCCGAGCGGCGTGCGGCTTATCACCAGGAAGATCGCCGCGACCGTGACGACCGAGAGCCAGGACAGCACGGGAATGCCGGCAAGATCAGTGCGCGGAAAGCTCTTGAAGGCATCGCTCATCTGGTGGGCATTGATCCACTTGCCGTTGGTCAAGAGGAAGATCAGGCCGCGATAGATCGTCAGCGTGCCGAGAGTGACAACGATCGGCGGGATGTCGAGTTTCCAGACCAGCGCCCCATTGATCATCCCGAGCACCGCGCCGAGCGCTATGGCCGACAGGAGGATGACGGGGATCGGCAGGCCGGGGAACGCGGCGTTCAGCATTGCCGCGACCATGCCGGAAAGCGCCAGGTTTGCCGCCATGGACAGATCGATGCAGCGCGTCAGGATCACGGCCATCTGGCCGAGCGCCAGGATGATGAGGATCGAGGTGTCGTTGTAGACGCGTGCCAGATTGGTCGGCGCAATGAAGGGCGGGAAGCGCCAGGCGATCAGGACGACCAGCACCAGGATCGCGCCGACAAGCAGCAGTTCACGGTTTTTCAGGAGCTTGGCCATCATGCGGCCTCCGCAATGCCGGCGGCGGCACGCACCAGCTTTTCCGCCGTCAATTCTTCCCGCTCGAAGCGGCCGACAATGCGGCCCTCGCGCATGACGATGACGCGATCCGACATGCCCATGATTTCGGGGATTTCCGATGAGACCATGATGACGCTGAGGCCCTGTGCGGCAAGCTCACTCATGAAGGCGTGCACCGCGGCCTTGGAGCCGATGTCGATGCCCTTGGTCGGTTCATCAAGAATGATCACCTTCGGCTTGGTCGCCAGCCATTTGGCGATGACCACCTTCTGCTGGTTGCCGCCCGAAAGCGTGCCGACGTCCTGATCGAGGGAGGCGGCCCGCAGATCGAGCCTAGACGTATATTCCCGCGCAAGCGCGAACTCGTTGGCAAGTTTGAGGAAGCCGGAGCGCGAGGTGCGCGACAGCGACGGCAGCGTCACGTTCTGGAAGATCGGCAAGCCGATGATCGCGCCCTGACGCCCACGCTCCTCTGGCACATAGACGATACCGCTCCTGATCGCCTCGGACGGATTGCGGATCACCAGGATTTCGCCATCCAGCCTGATGGCACCTGCCGACGGGCGGGTGATGCCGATCAGCGACTGCATGAATTCGGAGCGGCCCGCGCCGATCAGCCCATAGAAGCCAAGAATTTCGCCACGTCTCAGTTCAAAGTTAATGTCCTCGAACTCGGTCGGGTGACGGTAGCCGGAGACTGTCAGAACGGGGTCGCCGATGGCTACGTCCTTCTTCGGATAGACGGAGCCGACGGCGCGGCCGACCATCATGCGCACGAGATCGTCCTGACTGACATCGGCGATCAGCCCCTCGCCGACCATCGTTCCGTCGCGAAACACGGTGTAGCGATCGGCGATGCGGAAGATCTCATCGAATTTGTGGCTAATGAAGAGGATCGCCTTGCCGTCGGCCTTCAGCCGTTCGACGAGCGCGTAGAGTTCGTGAATTTCCTTGTGCGACAGCGCCGCCGTCGGTTCGTCCATGATCACGACGCGGGCATCGACCGACAGAGCCCGGGCGATCGCCACCAGATGTTTCTTGGCAATGCCGAGATCGCGCAGCCGGATCGTCGGATCGAAATCAGCGCCGGCGCGATGCAAGAGCGCACGTGCATCCGCATTGAGCTTATTCCAGTCGATCAGGCCGAAACGGTTGCGCGGGGCATGGCCGAGGAAGATGTTTTCAGCGACGGACAGTTCGTCGAACAGAACCGTTTCCTGATGGATGGCGGTTACGCCTGCCCTTGCAGCAGAAAGCGCGGTCGGGAAGGCGGTTTCCGCATCCGCAACGCGGATGCTGCCTCCATCAGGCTGATAGATGCCCGTCAATATCTTGACGAGGGTCGACTTGCCCGCACCGTTCTCACCGACGAGTGCCGTCACGGAGCCCGGATAGAGCGACAGCGAAACGTCGGACAATGCCTTGACGCCGGGAAAGGACTTGGAGATGCCTTCAAGCGCAATGGCGGGCTTCATCCGCGATTTGATCGTATCCTGCAACACATTCCATCCGCCTGATTTGTGGGCCTGACATCCAAGGCGCCACGTCTGCAAAATTGCCCCTCACCCTAACCCTCTCCTCGCTCGCGGGGAGAGGGGACCCGTTGGCGTGTCGCCGCTTACGCCGACGCCCATTAGGAGCGGAGCATCGCCGCATGTTTCCCTTCTCCCCGTCAAACGGGGAGAAGGTGGCCGGCAGGCCGGGTGAGAGGTAACCGCCCCTCGCCGATCAGAAGATCTTTGCGAACTCTTCGACGTTCGAGGCGTCGTAGACGAACGGGTCGGCCATGGCGCCTTCGTTGTTGTCGTCGAGCTTCACAGCGCCCATGCGGCCCATCTTCAATTCCGCGCCGGGCTTGGCTTCGGCACCGTTGACGAGATCATAGGCGATCATCGTTGCGGAATAGCCGAGATCGATCGGGTTCCAGATCGCGAAGGACTTGGATGCGCCCGACTTCACGTGACCGGCCATCTCCGAGGGAAGGCCGAGGCCCGTGACATTGATCTGGCCGATCTTGCCGGCATCGGTGACGGCCTGTGCCGCAGCAACGATACCGACCGAGGTCGGCGCGATGATCGCCTTCAGGTTGGGATAGGACTGAATGAGCCCTTGCGTTTCGCGGTAAGACTTGTCGGCAAGGTCATCGCCGTAGACGGTCGCGACGACATTGATGCCCTTGTAGTTGCCCTGAACCTTCTTCATTTCCTCGATCCAGGTGTTCTGGTTCGTGGCTGTCGCCGAAGCCGAGAGCACGGCGACATCGCCGCCATCCGGCAGGTTGTCGGCGGCGAGCTTGATGATCATGTTGCCGATCAATGGATTTGACGACGGGTTGAGGTGCATCTGGCGGCCGTCCTTGGCGACCCCGGAATCCCAGGAGATCACCTTGATGCCACGATCCATCGCCTTCTTCAGCGCCGGAACGAGAGCATCGGTGTCGTTGGCGGAAACAGCGATGGCATCGACCTTCTGGGCGATCAGCGAGTTGATCACCTCGATCTGGCCTTCAGCGGTCGTCGTCGTTGGACCGGTGTAGATCACCTCGACGTCGCCCAGTTCCTTTGCGGCTTCCTGCGCGCCCTTGTTGGCAGCCTCGAAGAAGCCGATGCCGAGCGCCTTGACGACCAGGGCGATCTTCTTGTTTTCCGCATGTGCGGCATTGGCCATCAGCGCCAACGACACGGCGGCCGTGACCATCAATGATTTCAGGATCTTCATTTCCACTCCTCCCATGGACCGGAACGCGATCGGGATGACCGCATCGTCCGGTACTAACCTTCTCGAATTCGCAACCGGCCCGGTCTTTTCCGACCGGTGCCGATCCTTCCCCTCCCCTCGGCCGTCTCAAGCGGTCGAGGATGCATTCTCCGCGTCAGCGCCGGACCTGGCGTTGGCGATCACCAATCGCACGCCGGCATTTTCGAGCATCGCAGCATGCCTGTCCTCGATGCCCGAATCCGTGATCACAGTGGCGATCCGCTTCAATCCGCACAGGATGAGGCTGGAGCGCTTGTGAAATTTCGACGAGTCGACGAGCACGACGAGCTCGTCGGCCTGATCGATCAGTTTCTGCTCGGCCTGGATCAGCAGCGGATCCGCCTCCATCAGACCGAGCGGACCAAGCCCCTGGGCGCCCATGAACATGCGGCGCGCATAGAAATTGCGCGTCACGTCATTGTCGAACGGACTGAGGATGATGTTCTGCTCGCGGTAGATCGTGCCGCCCGACAGCATCACCGTGTTTTTCGAGTGCTTGAGCAGATGCTCGGCGATCGGAAACGAGTTGGTGAAGACCTGCATCCGGCGATTGGTGAGAAAGTGCACCATCTGGAAGGTCGTCGTGCCGCCATTGATGATGATCGGCTCGCCATCTTCGCACAGCGCCACCGCCTCCTTGGCGATCGCCTGCTTCTCCCGCGCATGCAGGCTTTCATTGACCTTGAAGGGTCGCCCGGCCAGCCCGACGAACTGCGGCGGATTGATCGCTTCCGCCCCGCCGCGCACGCGCCGCAACCGCTTCTGCACGTGGAGCGCCGCGATATCGCGCCGGATCGTCGCCTCGGAACTGTCGGTCAGATCGACCAGTTCCGGCACCGTGACCACGGGCTTTTCCTGAACCGCCGACAGAATGATCCGATGTCTTTCTTTCTCGTGCATTCGCTCCTCCGATAATTTGCATGCTTCCATCACGACCAAACATTGTCAATCACAATCAATCATATTTTTTCATTGTGCAGTGCGACATGCGCGAATTTGATCGTTTTTGATTGACAATGACTCTCGGGCCATGTGATCTGATGCCAACCACATCTCCACGCGGCCGCCAAGCCGCGTGGCAACGGACCGGGAGGATTTTCGAGATGCTCGACAAGCAACAGGGCGCGCGGCTTGCCAATCTATGGGATGAGACGAAGGCGGCCGGCATGAGCGAGGCCGAACGTCTTCTCTATCGTTCGAACCTGCTCGGCTCCGACAAGCGCATCACCAACTACGGCGGCGGCAATACCTCGGCCAAGGTGATGGAGAAGGACCCGCTCGGCGGCGGCACGGTCGAAGTCCTCTGGGTCAAGGGCTCTGGCGGCGACGTCGGCACGATCAAGATGGACGGCTTCGCCACGCTTTGCATGGACAAGCTGAATGCCCTGAAAGGCATCTATCGCGGCGTCGCCTTCGAAGACGAGATGGTCGGCTATCTTCCGCATTGCACGTTCAACCTCAACCCGCGCGCCGCCTCGATCGACACGCCGCTGCACGCCTATGTTCCGAAAAAGCACGTCGATCACATGCATCCCGATGCGATCATCGCGATAGCGGCCTCCAAAAACAGCAGGGAATTGACGGCAAAAATCTTCGGCAACGACATCGGCTGGCTGCCCTGGAAGCGCCCGGGCTACGAACTCGGCCTCTGGCTGGAAAAGTTCTGCCTGGAGAATCCGTCCGCCCGCGGCGTCGTGCTTGAAAGCCATGGCCTCTTCACCTGGGGCGACACGGCCAGAGAAGCTTACGAGACCACCGTCGAAATCATCAACAAGGCGATCGCCTGGTTCGAGACGGAAAACACCAGGCCGGCCTTCGGCGGCGTGGCCAAGCCGACGCTCGATGCGAGCGACCGGGTGGCGATTGCCAAACGGTTGATGCCGGTCATCCGCGGCCTGATCAGCGCCGACGAGCGCAAGGTCGGACATTTCGACGACAGCCAGGCGGTGCTCGACTTCGTGACCGCCAAGGATCTCAAGCCGCTGGCAGCGCTCGGCACCAGCTGCCCGGATCATTTCCTCAGAACCAAGATCTGCCCGCTTGTCGTCGATTTCGATCCTGCCGCTGCAGACATCGAAAAGACCCTTGCCGGGCTTGCCGACGCAATCGCTGCCTATCGCGCCGATTACGCCGCCTACTACGAGCGCTGCAAACATGCAGACAGCCCCGCCATGCGCGATCCGAACGCGGTCGTCTACTTGGTGCCCGGCGTCGGCATGATCACCTTTGCCAAGGACAAGGCGACGGCGCGCATCTCCGGCGAATTCTACGTCAACGCCATCAATGTCATGCGCGGCGCATCCGGCGTCTCGACCTATGTCGGCCTGCCGGAACAGGAAGCCTTCGACATCGAATACTGGCTGCTCGAGGAAGCCAAGCTTCAGCGCATGCCGAAGCCAAAAAGCCTTGCGGGACGCATCGCGCTGGTGACTGGCGGCGCCGGCGGCATCGGCAAGGCAACGGCACACCGGCTGATGCAGGAAGGTGCCTGCGTCGTCATCGCCGATATCGACGAAACGGCGCTTGCTAGCGCCGAAAGCGAGCTTGCGGCCCGCCACGGCAAGGATTTCGTGCGTTCGCTCAGCATGAACGTGACCAGCGAGGCGGCGGTAGAAGGTGGCTTCGGCGATACGCTTTTAGCCTTCGGCGGTCTCGACATCCTGGTGTCGAATGCCGGCCTTGCCTCCTCCGCCGCGGTCGAGGATACGACGCTGGCGCTCTGGAACAAGAACATGGACATCCTTGCGACGGGCTACTTCCTCGTCTCGCGCGAGGCCTTCCGGGTCTTCCGCAACCAGAAGGCCGGCGGCAACGTCGTCTTCGTTGCTTCCAAAAATGGTCTTGCCGCGTCGCCCGGCGCATCGGCCTACTGCACCGCAAAGGCAGCCGAGATCCACCTCGCCCGTTGCCTGGCGCTCGAGGGCGCGTCCGCCCAGATCCGCGTCAACGTCGTCAACCCGGACGCCGTGCTGCGCGGCTCGAAAATCTGGACCGGCGAGTGGAAAGAGCAGCGCGCCGCCGCCTACAAGATGGATGTCGACGACCTCGAGGCGCACTACCGCGAACGCTCGATGCTGAAGCTCAGCGTCTTCCCGGAGGATATCGCCGAGGCGATCTACTTCCTCGCCTCGGACATGTCGGCGAAATCGACCGGCAACATCGTCAATGTCGACGCGGGCAATGCCCAGTCGTTCACCCGCTGATCCGGAGATTTTGATGAGCACCACCATGATCGGCAAGACCATCCTTGACGCAGAGAACGAGCGCCGCGAGGCGGCACTTCGCCAGGACTATGAAAGCCTTGGCGAAAGGCTGGCGCGCCGCGGCATCGACGTCGACGCCATCAAGCGCAAGGTTGCGGCCTATGGCGTCGCAGTCCCCTCCTGGGGGGTCGGCACCGGCGGCACCCGCTTTGCCCGCTTCCCCGGCAAGGGCGAGCCGCGCAATATCTTCGACAAGCTGGAGGATTGCGCCGTCATCCAGCAGCTGACACGGGCAACGCCCAACGTCTCGCTGCACATCCCGTGGGACAAGGTCAGCGATCTCCAGGAACTGAAGCAGAAAGGTGCCGCCCTCGGCCTCGGCTTCGACGCGATGAACTCGAACACCTTCTCGGATGCGCCCGGACAGGCACATTCCTACAAGTTCGGATCGTTGTCGCACAGCGACGCGGCCACGCGCGCCCAAGCGGTCGAGCACAATCTCGAATGCATCGACATCGGCCGACAGCTCGGCTCGAAGGCACTGACGGTCTGGGTCGGAGACGGCTCCAACTTTCCCGGCCAGAGCAACTTCACCAGATCGTTCGAGCGTTATCTCGATGCGATGAAAGCGGTCTATGCCGCACTGCCCGAGGACTGGCGCGTCTTCACCGAACACAAGATGTTCGAGCCGGCCTTCTATTCGACCGTGGTGCAGGACTGGGGCACCAACTACCTGATCGCCCAGGAACTTGGACCCAAGGCCTTCTGCCTGGTCGACCTTGGCCACCACGCGCCGAACGTCAACATCGAGATGATCGTCGCCCGGCTGATCCAGTTCAGGAAACTCGGTGGTTTCCACTTCAACGATTCGAAATATGGCGACGACGACCTCGATACCGGCTCGATCGACCCCTATCGCCTGTTCCTCGTCTTCAATGAACTCGTCGATGCCGAGACGCGGGGTGCCAAAGGCTTCGATCCGGCCCATATGCTCGACCAGAGCCACAATGTCACCGATCCGATCGAAAGCCTGATGACGAGCGCGATGGAGGTCTGCCGCGCCTATGCACAGGCCCTCATCGTCGACCGCACAGCGCTCGACAGCTTCCAGCAGGACAATGATGCACTGATGGCGGCGGAAACGCTGAAGACCGCGTTTCGCACCGACGTCGAGCCGATCCTGGCGATGGCGCGCTTCGAAAGCGGCGGGGCGATTGCGCCGGTTGCGACCTATCGGGCGAGCGGCTATCGCGCCAAGGTGGCCGGCGAGCGGCCGGCCGTTGCCGGCGGTGGCGGCGGCATCGTCTGAGATCCACTCCCCCATCCCACAATCTAAATGCCGGGCAGCGATTGCTGCCCGGCATTTTCACGCACGATTGATATCGTCTCGCGGATCGGCTCCGATCTCGTAGGCGGATCATAAAGCGAGCGTGACCGCGGCCTTTTGTGCGCCCTGTTTGACGGACGGCGCCGGATTGTCCCGCACAAATGCTTCGCATTCCTGCAAAAAATCATCGCGCGATGAAATTGCCCCCTATCTGATTTGAAATCCTGGTCTATCTTTCCCTTCTAGGTCCAACGGAAAGGGAACCATTCATGGGTATCGAAAGCATTCTCGTATTCCTGATTGTCGGAGCGATCGCCGGCTGGCTTGCCGGCTTGATCGTCAAGGGGTTCGGCTTCGGCCTGATCGGCAACATGGTCGTGGGCATCATCGGCGCCTTCATCGCCGGCTTCCTCTTTCCCGCCATCGGTATCAGCCTTGGATCGGGCGTGCTTTCGGCGATCCTGCACGCGACGATCGGCGCAGTGATCCTGCTGGTGCTGATCCGCATCGTCAAACAGGCGTGACGAACCACCGCCACGCGACCATACCGCATGGCTCGCCGACCCGGCGGGCCGTGCCAGTCCAACGGAAGGAAATCACCATGAGCGAGCCGAACTCCGACAATATCGAAACGGCGCTGAAGGCGTTCATGGCCGACCATCCCGGCAAGCTCACACGCGAGCAGGCGATCGCGGCGATCCTCGAAAACTGGTTCACGACCCATGGCTACCTGCCGCCGCAGCAGGAAGGCAGACGCCCGGAAGACCTTGACGCCTCCAACGACGATTGAGGCATTCCTGCCGGCGGCAGCACCCTTGGCGCTCGACGCCTCTCCAAGCGTTCGTCCGCTCGACTTTTTTTCATGAAGCCATTTCCAGAGCCTGAAGACCCACCATGAGCCTTACATCCGTCAAACAGTTCTTCTCGCAGCACGCCCCCGACATCGACGTCATCGAACTCGAGCAGAGCACGGCAACAGTGGCACTTGCCGCCGAGGGCCATGGCGTCGAACCGGCACAGATCGCCAAGACATTGGCGCTCCGCGTCGGCGACGACGTGATCCTCATCGTCACGCGCGGTGACGCGCGGCTCGACAACAAGAAATACAAAGCCCGCTTCGGCACCAAGGCCCGCATGCTCGGCTTCGACGAGGTCGAGGCGGAGACCGGTCATCCAGTCGGCGGCGTCTGCCCGTTCGGCCTTGCCAAGCCCCACAGCATCTATTGCGACCTGTCGCTGAAAGCCTACGACATCGTCGTTCCTGCCGCTGGCGCCACCAATGCCGCCGTTCACATCAATCCGCAGCGTATCGTCGAATTGACCGGCGCCGAATGGATCGACGTTTCGGAAACGTAATCCGTGCCTTGGAATGGCCACAAAGCTTAACTGAAACCGCAGGCGCACTCCGGCAGTGATTTGCCGGGCGCGGCCCTTTCCAGAATCAGGAGTCCGTCGAGCATGAAGATAGTCGCGTACCCGCTCATCTTCGCCGCCACATTTTCCCCGGCGCTGGCGATGGATCAGTCCCTGGTGCGCCAGTTCGAAAAGCTTGACCCGCAGACCCGCCTGGAACAGCGCTGCGACACCGAGGCGATGGAGCGCATCAACGCCGACAAGACGACCTTCAAGCCCGACAAGGTGATCGCCTACACCTTCGCCGAACCGGTCATGAAGGAAGACAAGATGAAGGCGCCGGGCGCGGTTTTCCGCAGCAAGGGGGAATGGTACAAGCTAAAATTCAAGTGCCGCACCGACGCGGAGCACCTGGGCATCCTGTCCTTCGAATATAAGATCGGCGATCTCGTGCCGCGCGAGAACTGGGACGAGTTCTACCTCTATCCCTGACAGACCGGACCGCGGGTGCGCGCAAACGCCCGAGCTTTTCGCCGTCACCAGAAATGTCGCGCAAAAATGTGCAGCGCTTTCGCGATGACATGCGAAAGAACAAGAGCTTGAAGCGCGACAAGCGGATCCTGGAAATCGCGACGCGCTTTAGAGAACGGCCATCAGAAACAGCAGCGAGCCAAGCGACAGCGCTGCCATGATGCTCATCAGCATCTTCATCATGTGATCTGCCATTTCGTACACCCTTGCCTCTACTCCCTCAGGAATGAACGAATTCGTCTGCTTTTGGGGCGCGGCATGCCCGGTATATTCCAAGCTCGAAACGCCTGACTGACACGATCCCACCAGATCGGTGCACAATCTGCCAACAGTGTTTCAGGTTGCGCCGACATGGTTAACAATTGGTTAATCTCATTGTCTGCGGTGTTGGGTGGATAGGTGGCGCGGCGCCCTTCGGGCCCATGCGGAATACCAGCCGCATGGCGGGATGGCGGCGACAGAGCCAGGTGAAAAAATCGCCGCTTGGCTGAATAAGGTGGCGGCAGGGTATCGGAAGCAGCTTGCATCAGAGCGCAGTCACAGACCGCGCCCTAGCCCTTGTAAGGGCGTCAGCGCTAAGATTACGGCTTCTTCGGCTCCGGCTTTGCATCGGCAAGGGGAAGCAGCCACCCCTGCCCCGATATGCTCCTGCCAGTGTGACCGTGCCCTAGAGACCCGCCACATTCGGTTGGAGGAGGCGGCGAGGTTCGACGTGGCTACCATCTGCGACACGCACCATTGCTGACTTCAAAAAGGAAGTGAGCAGAAGGAAGAACGGAAACTTCCAGAACGCTGAAAAGACCTGCCTAGACGCGGCAAGCGACCGACTAAATCAAGAGGCTAAAAATCAAAGGAAACCATGCAATTATGAATGGTGCCCGGAGGCGGATTTGAACCACCGACACGCGGATTTTCAATCCGCTGCTCTACCAACTGAGCTATCCGGGCATCCTGCCGTTGCGGGCAGCGGCTCCTCTCGGAGCCCTCGGGGCGTTGTCTGTGCCCCGGAAGCGAGCGGGGTTATAACATCTTGTTCGGCGGTGTCCAGCACCAAATGAAAGTTTTTTGGCAGGAATTTCAAAGTTAGTGGAAAAAGCCAAAAAACCGTGGATATTCAGGCAGATCGCGGTCAGCGATCGTCGTCGTCCGCTTTCGCCTCGTCGTCTGCGACGGGAATGGCGTAGGAGCCCGAGAGCCAGCGGTTGAGGTCGACATTGCGGCAGCGGTCCGAGCAGAAGGGATAGTGCTCGCGGTGCGATGGGCGGCCGCATTCGGGGCAAGGACGCGGGGCGCGCAGAGGTGCTACGTTCGAGCCGCTTTTCTTGTCTTCGTCAGTCACTGCCTTCAGCCTTCCAGCCAGCGATTGTGAACGTCGTAGCCTTCACCGACCAGCAGGCCGACCGTCTCGTAGAGCGGCAGGCCGACGACGTTGCTGTAGGAGCCGACGAGCTTGACCACAAAGCTGCCGGCAATGCCCTGGATGCCATAGGCGCCTGCCTTGCCGCGCCATTGGCCGGAGGCAAGATAGCTCTCGATGTCAAAACCGGAAAGGCGCTTGAAGCGGACCTTGGTGTCGACCACCTTCTGGCGCAACGTCTTGTCGGGTGTGATCAGGCAAACACCGGTATAGACGCGGTGGCTGCGGCCCGACAAAAGATGCAGGGCGCTCGAGGCTTCGCTGACGAGTTCCGGCTTCGGCAGGATGCGCCGACCGACGCAGACGACGGTGTCGGCCGCCAGAATATAGCTGCCATCCCAACCGGCTTCACCCTTGATCGCAGCCAGCGCCGCCTTGGCCTTTTCAGCCGAGAGACGACGCGCCAGCGAGCGCGGATGCTCGGAGCGCTTCGGCGTTTCGTCGAGATCCATCGGCATCAGGCGCGCAGGCTCGATACCTGCCTGGGCCAAAAGCTCGACGCGACGCGGCGAACCGGACGCCAGTATCAGTTTTTGAGCCGTTGTCATCGGAACGCGCCGTCACCCCAGAAATATGATGAAGCCACCTGTCGGGCGGTTTACTTGAAGCGGTAGGTGATGCGACCCTTGGTCAGGTCATAGGGCGTCATTTCGACGAGCACCTTGTCGCCGGCCAGAACGCGGATACGGTTCTTGCGCATGCGGCCTGCGGTGTGGGCAATAATTTCATGTTCATTTTCGAGCTTCACGCGGAAGGTCGCATTGGGAAGCAATTCCGTGACCACGCCCGGGAATTCGAGGACTTCTTCTTTCGCCATGTAGGACTGTTCTTTCTGTGTTTGTTCGGGGATACGACACGCATCCCGAAAAATTCGCCGGAAACTACACAATCGACGAGGATTTGTGAACCGCTTTGCGCCGGCTTTTCAGCTTTTGTACTGCCTTATACCAACCTGCGCTGATATTGATCGATTGCGCCGGAGCGATTTTGGTTTCCGGCAAGGAGAAAACCGCAACCGGACCCGAGCAGTCCGGTGAGGATTGTCGACGCTGTCGGAGACCAAAAGCGCCCGGCCCTTCGGGTGGGCCGTCTGTCGGCCGCCGGCAGCGTCGCAATCCTCGACCGATGCCCAGGCATCGCTCTCAGATATGCTCCTTGCCGGAGGACCGCATACGGTCGCACGCAATAGGTCAATATCAGCGCAGGTTGGTATTAAGCTTTTTCGCCCGCGGGCGCTACTACCAGACGGCGATTAATCAGAGTGGCAAGGTGATCGCGAACGGCGCGATAGGCATCGACAATCTGTTCGCGCGTGCCGGTGGCAACCGTCGGGTCAGGTGTCGGCCAATAGACCACGTCGACGGCCATGGAGCGAGTCAATTCCAGCGCCATGTGATGGGCCTCGGGCGCCAGCGTGACGATGAGGTCGAAATAGTCGTCCTCGAGCTCGTCCAGGGTGCGCGGCTGATGCCGCCCGATCGACAGGCCGATCTCGTCGAGCACGACATCGACGAAGGGATCGCGCTCACCGTGGCGCACGCCGGCGGAGGTGACATAGGTTCCCGCCGGCAGGGCGGCCTTGGCGAGTGCCTCGGCCATCGGCGAGCGGATTGCGTTCATGCCGCACATGAAGAGAACGGAACGGGGCCTTGTCGGTTGAGGCGTCGCGGTTGCCGTCATCCCGGTCTCCGCCGTCATCCGCGCCAGTAGAGCACGCAGACGAGCGTGAACAGGCGGCGGGCGGTGTCGAAATCTAGCCGGATCTTGCCCGACAGGCGGTCCATCAGCGTCTGCGAGCCCTCGTTGTGGATGCCGCGGCGACCCATGTCGATCGCTTCGATCTGACTCGGCGTCGCCGAGCGGATCGCTTCGTAATAGCTCTCGCAGATCATGAAGTAGTCCTTCACGATCCGGCGAAACGGCGTCAGCGAGAGAATATGGGTGGCGACGTCAGATCCTTTCTCGGTGGAGATCGCAAAGACCAGCTTGGCGTCCATGAGAGAAAGGTTGAGCTTGTAGGGGCCGCCCGGGTGGCCGACCGGTTCGAACAGGTTTTCTTCGAGAAGGTCGAAGATCGCAACCGCGCGCTCATGCTCCACGTCGGGCGTCGAACGGCCGATCGTCTCGTCCAATACGACGTCGCAGAGGCGCTGGTTGCGGTCTGCCTTCATCCCGCATCCCCGAGATTGAGGCGAATGGCGACGGAGCGCGCATGAGCCTCAAGGCCTTCCGACCGCGCCAGCGCGATTGCTGCAGGGCCGAGGATGCGAAGCTGCTCCGCGTCGAGGCGCAGGATCGACGTGCGCTTCATGTAGTCGAGAACGCCGAGACCGGAGGAGAACCGCGCCGAGCGCGCCGTCGGCAGTACGTGGTTCGAGCCACCGACATAGTCACCGATGACTTCGGGCGTGTGGCGTCCGACAAAGATGGCGCCGGCATTGCGGATCTTGGCGACCATCGGCTCGGGATCGGCAAGCGCCAGCTCCAGATGCTCGGCGGCAATGCGGTTTGCAAGCGGTATGGCCTTTTCGAGGTCCGGCACCAGGATGATCGCGCCGAAATCGCGCCAGCTCGCCGATGCGGTCTCTGCGCGCGGCAGGGTTTTCAGCTGACGTTCGACCGCCGCTTCGACCGCCTCGCCGAAGGCCGCGTCATCCGTGATCAGGATCGACTGGGCGCCGACATCGTGCTCGGCCTGCGCCAGGAGGTCGGCGGCGATCCAGTCCGGATTGTTTTCGCGGTCGGCGATGACGAGCACCTCGGACGGGCCAGCAATCATGTCGATGCCGACGGTGCCGAAAACCTGGCGCTTGGCGGCGGCGACATAGGCATTGCCCGGGCCGACGACCTTTGCCACCGGCGCGACGGTCGCGGTGCCATAAGCAAGGGCGGCGATCGCCTGCGCGCCGCCAATACGGTAGATTTCCTCGACACCGGCCAGACGCGCAGCTGCCAGCACCGCCGGGTTGATCTTGCCGCCGTTTGCCGGCACGACCATGACGATGCGCTCGACGCCGGCGACCTTGGCCGGCAGCGCGTTCATCAGCACCGAGCTTGGGTAGCTCGCCGTGCCGCCAGGCACGTAAAGCCCGACGGCGTCGACCGCCGTCCAGCGCGAGCCGAGGCCGACGCCCATCGTATCCTCGTAGATATCGTCCTTCGGCCGCTGGCGGGCGTGGTGCGCCTCGATGCGGACGGCGGCAACCTTGAGCGCGCCCAGCACTTCCGGCTCAACGGCCTGGATCGCCGCATCGATTTCCTCGGCGCTGACGGCCATCGGGGTCGTTGCAAAGTCGATGCCGTCGAAGCGGGCGGAATATTCCGCCACCGCCTCGTCGCCGCGCAGGCGAACATCGTCGATGATCGCCTTGACCGCGGCGTTGACGTCCTCGGAAACTTCGCGCTTGGTGGTCAGGAATGCCGCGAACTGCTGTTCGAAGTTACCGTCGAGATAGTTCAGCCTGATTGCCAACGCAAAATGTCCTTGTGGTATGCCTGTGTCGCGGGTTTCAAACGCCTTCGGGATGCCGGGGCTTGAAAGCGGTTTCCCATGCTCCGCCGGTATCCGCAAGCTGCACCTCGATGCATTCCACATCAAGGGCGATCGAAGCTTCGCCGGCAAGCACCAGTTCGACGGCGCCTTCCGGCCCCTCGCCGGCGACCGTGAACGTCACCGCCAGCAGATCGAGCACGGCCTCGCCGTTGCGGCGGTCGAAGCCAAGCGAGCGCACGGCGCTCACCCGCTTGAACAGGAGCACGGCGCGCCGGCGCTCGAACGAACGCCGCTTGCCGTCGGCCATCTCCCAGACGAACCGGTTGACGATGAGCGAAAACTGCTTGCGGCGTGCGTCGTATTCCAGTCCGGAAACCTTGAACACGGCATCCTGGACGTGGGCGGAGACGACGGCCAGGTCCTCTTCATCGAGCGCCAGCAGCTTCAGACCATCCATGCGATCCATTCCTTTCGCTTTCGTCGCACATTTTGCGTGCCACAATTGAAATGGACATAGGACGTCGCGCCTGAAACCGCAACGGCATCAGGCGCGACGGCTAAAATCAGTCGCTGACACGCTCGACGTGAGCGCCGCAACGGGTGAGCTTTTCTTCCAGCCGCTCGAAACCGCGGTCGAGATGGTAGACGCGCGACACCATGGTTTCGCCTTCCGCCGCAAGACCGGCGATGACCAGCGACACCGAGGCGCGCAGGTCGGTCGCCATCACGGGGGCGCCCTTCAGCCGGCTGACGCCCTCGATCTTGGCCGTCTGGCCCGACAGCGAGATCTTGGCGCCGAGGCGCGCCAGTTCCTGCACGTGCATGAAACGGTTTTCGAAGATCGTCTCGGTGATGTGCGAAACGCCGTTCGACTTGGTCATCAGACCCATGAACTGCGCCTGCAGGTCGGTCGGGAATCCGGGGAACGGATCGGTGACGATATCGACCGGCTTGATGCCGGCGCCATTGCGCACGACGCGGATGCCGCTGTTGGTCGGCGTGATTTCAGCGCCGGCCCGGCGGATCGCCTCGAGTGCGGTGTCAAGCAGCGCCATATCCGTGTCTTCGAGGATGACGTCGCCGCCGGTCATGGCAACGGCCATGGCGTAGGTGCCGGTCTCGATACGGTCGGGCAGCACGCGGTGACGCGCGCCGGACAGCGAGCGCACGCCCTCGATGGTGATCGTCGCCGTGCCCTGGCCGGTGATCTTGGCGCCCATGGCGTTCAGGCAATTGGCTAGGTCGACGACTTCGGGCTCGCGCGCGGCGTTGCCGAGCACGGTGGTGCCGTTGGCGAGCGTCGCCGCCATCATCAGCACGTGGGTGGCACCGACGGAAACCTTCGGGAAGGTGTAGCGGGCACCGATCAGGCCACCTGCCGGCGCCGTCGCGTTAACGTAGCCGCTGTCGATCTCGATGTTGGCGCTCAGCGCCTGAAGACCCTCGATGAACAGATCGACCGGGCGCGTGCCGATGGCGCAACCGCCCGGCAGCGACACGCGGGCCTTGCCTTCGCGTGCGAGCAGCGGGCCAATGACCCAGAAGCTTGCGCGCATCTTCGACACCAGCTCATAAGGCGCGGTGGTGTCGACGATGTTGCGGCAGGTGAAATGGATCGTGCGGGCGTAGCTTTCGCCCTGGCGCTCGCGCCGGCCGTTGACCGAGATATCGACGCCATGGTTGCCGAGGATGCGGATCAGCTGCTCGACGTCGGCCAGATGCGGAACGTTTTCCAGCGTCAGCGTGTCATCGGTCAAAAGCGATGCGATCATCAGCGGCAGGGCCGCATTCTTCGCGCCGGAGATCGGGATGACCCCGTGAAGTTCATTCCCGCCTACAATCCTGATGCGATCCATGAGGCCTCTCGAACGGGCTTGGCCCGCCTTTCCAAAAAAATGAAGTGTGTCTGAAGGCGCCTCTTTAGTGGAGACGCCGCGAAATTAGAAGTGCCTTGAACGCAAGGCAGACGCCTGCATGCGTGGGGGAATGCCGAACGGCAGCCCCTCCCTCGTCGTACTAATCTTCGGATTCGTCCGTTTTTGCGGCAGGCAGACCAATCGCTTCGTCGGGGGCGCCGGAACGGCGCGCGCGCATCTGCTGTTTACGGCGCTGGAGATTGTCGCGCAGGGTCTTGGCAAGGCGCGCCTTTCTCAGATCCGACTCGGTCGTATCTTTCTTCTTGCGCGTCGGCGCAGTCGCCTGCTGCTCCTGCGGCGAAACCTCGCCCTTGGCGCTTTTCTTGTCGTCTGTTTGCATGGGCGATGCTTTAGCGCAAAAGCAGGGGCTTCGGAAGCCGAAACCGATTTTCTCACGGAACAACAGCGAAAACTTCGAAATGCGGCTTGCGCTCCCCGTCCAGCTATGGCAATAGGCGCCTCGCTTGATGCGGCTTGTCAACGAACCGGCCGCGAGATGCTGCTATAGCTCAGGGGTAGAGCACTCCCTTGGTAAGGGAGAGGCCGAGAGTTCAAATCTCTCTAGCAGCACCAGTTTTCCCGAACAAATTCAAACAATTACACTGACGGCACCGAGGGCATAAGGCCCACGAAACGACTTGAATGCACGGAACAAAGCCTGAACCGCACGGCTCAATCGTGCAAAATCCGTACAGCGTGTTCCGGTTTGTTCACCTCGCGCTTACCTTTTGCTGAACCAGTCGCCACCAAATATGGCGTCCTACTTCGGTGATCAGGCTGTGGATTGAAGTCGCGGGCAACTATGCATGATCCGAGCAAAGTGATCTCTCAATGCGAAGGCTTGGGAGAGAACAGATATGAGTGAGCACTTTTACCGGATGCGTACCATCTTCGCGGTGCACGAAACCGAGAAAGCGATGGAAGTGCTGTCCGGCGGCAAAAGGCTCGTTCATTATACCCCTGCGGCAAATGCCGTGAATATTCTGCGCAGCGGTCAAATATGGCTCAGGAACGTCCGGTTAATGAATGACCTCTTGGAGGTGCATCACGGGTTCAATTTGTTGCAAGCAGTAACAAATCCATCCGCAGGCACCCCCATAGAGCAGAGCATTGTAAACCTTACAATTGCCGTCAACACCATCTTTCCGGGGTTAGCCGAAGAGGCAACACAAATCTTCAGCTCCCATAACCATAACCTGCGGCACCAATCGTTCGTCGCATGCCTGTCTGTTCATGACCCAGTCGAAGACAGGTATGGTCGCCTATCTATGTGGCGCTCGTATTCAGCCAACCAGGTGGGTGTCGCAATCGTGATAAATCCGCAGCCACTGCAGCAATTTGTGACCAACTTCGGCGTCGTGACAAGCCCGGTTTATTATCTGCGCGAGCAGCAGGTCCAGGCAATGGTTACTCAGCTTGCCAACAATATCCGGAGCGCGGCTGACTACATCAGAACTGTTCCGCGAGACGAGGTGAAAGGCTGGTACTTTCATTTGTTGAGGACAATTGCCACGTGCAGCAAGCATCCGGGTTTTCAGGAGGAACAAGAATGGCGCATCCTGCACACTAGATTCATGGACGATCGAGCGCCACTCCTGGAGGAAGTGGAAACGATCGGCGGAATTCCTCAAGTCGTCATGAAGTTACCGCTACGGGATCACCCAGATAAGAACGTATTTGGCATCTCTCTTCCCAATCTTATTGAAAAGGTGATCGTTGGCCCTTGTCAGTTCCCTTGGGTGATTTGCGACGCTTTGCTTCTTGAGATGAACCGCGCCGGTATACCGGATGCCATCAACAAGATTGTAGTGTCAGAGATCCCTTTGCGCACCTAAGCCGATGGCGCCCCATGCCGGAGCAAAGTAAGCGGCTAGAATCAGCCGCTTACAGTTGTGTGAGACAAGCCTCCGTCTTGTAGATTTATTACACTCTTTGACTTCTATGTCTCACGTGCCGAGCAACACTGCTCCCCGCCAAATCCGCAACAATGCCGCTCGACGCGGGATAGCACCCTATTTGCCAATTATTGGCATCAATTCCCAATCATGCTCTGACTTTTGATGAAGCACGCCTTTCAAATCGGGGTGTTTACCATTCTTCCCATCGATCTTCACTCTAAACGGAAATTTGGGCGCGAGAGATGAAGACTCTCCAATAAGCGCGCCATTAAACCGGGCTCCATTGCCTACTACGATCCCAGGGGTAAAGCCCTGTTCAAATATCGAGGCGTTAGTTGGCATCACGGTCACATCGTGCTCACTGGTGCTTTCATCGAATAGGAAGAGGAACCGCGTCCGAGGCTCGGTAAAGTGGAGCGCTTCAATGGTGACTTGCCTCTCGGATGCAGAAAGAGTTTCAACAGTTGCCTGCAAATTCGAGAAGTTCGCAAATTGGCGCGTGAACGCATCATTACCTTTGGCCAGATCGAGAACTTGGCGAAGCGTCACCTCGAGCCCTTGGTTGAACAAGTCCAAGTAGACCGTTTGCATCAGAATTGGAGGTATTAAAGCGGCATCCATTTTGATCGGAACCAGCCTCATCTTCCCCTGCGACGCCTTCATCAGGCCGTTCTGCCACTCCATGCCAACCATTTTACTCCCAAGACTGTTGGCGGACACGAAGAATAGAAATAGGTCGGCCGCCCCGAGGCCTTGATTCATCTTGTCGATGATGCCTTCGCCAGGTTGTATGCTCCAGCTGTCGTAGAAGATATTGTCTCTTCCAAACGCCTTGGCCAACTCGACCGCAAACTGTTCAACGACTGGCTTATCTTTGTAGTTATGAGATAGAAAGATCACCTTTTGCCCTCCATGACGATCGCAACACTAGCTGGAGACAAGAGCAAATTGCAACCTGGATGGCACTCGGAGGCGGGCCACCTCCAAGTAGCCGAAATCAATGACTTGCCGAAAAGCTGGACACTCACCTGTCCAGCTTTTTCATTATGCTTTCTGAAAAAGTGTCCAGCCGCCTTTGAGGCAATATTGACTCTGGCGGCACATGAACATAGCTAGAACGCGGACGCTGGCGGACGCCATTTACGACATGCGGCTTTGTTGAAACCTCGATCGAGGAGGAAAGCGCATGTCTGGGGATAAAACCCTGCGGGACTTCAAAGAGCCCTTCATGGAGATTGAGTGCCGGAACTGCTCCCGGAAGGGTCGGTACAAGGTCGCTCGACTGATCGAGAAATGGGGTCCGGATCTATTGATCAGGTCCTATATCGCCAGCCTGGGCATGACTTGCCCGAAGTATGTGCGCAATGACCGCCACGGCCGCTGCGGGATCGGCTGCCCGCAACTGACCTATATGTTCTCCCCTGCGCCTTTCACGGAAGAGTACGCGCAGAAGCAGATCAGCGGCGAAGCTGGTTCCCCTCGCGCTGGCTTGCCTCAATCCTCTGAAGGATCTCACGAGTAACGCGCATGTCGGCGGCAAGGCCATTGAGCGCGCTCTCGACTGCTCGCATTGAAGTTGCCGCTTCTACCGCCTGTTTTTCCATGGCGGCGATGCGCAACTCGTGATTGTCGAGCTGTCGGATAGAGACCTCAGCGGCCGTGATGCGCCGGTCAAGGCGGTCCAAGGCTTGCGAATGAATATCCTGGCTAGAACTTAGGCGCTCCCATGACGCTCCCCATGTCATGATCGCGCCCACGAAGCCAAGCAGGATCACCACAGTGTTGAGGTTCCACTCCCATTTCCATGCTGGTGCTCTGACGCTTGTCATTTCATCACCTTGTAGCTGCCCCATTACCGCCCCTCGTGTCTGCCCATGCAATGCAATGCTGATGGTTATCGCGCCTCGCCGTGACGGACGCATTCCGCATTCGACCAGACGCCGCCGGCGCAAAGCCCGACGACAGTCCGGTCTATCTTCCGCTGATCTGCCGGCGTCGCCCCTCGCGCGCCGACCAGGTCAGTTCCAACGACCTGCCGCAGACCGTCGACACTTGCTGGCGGCAAAGTCCCACACGCCGCCCCCATCGAGGCATAGGTCATAGTCAGAGCGAGCATCACCCGCCGAAGTAGCCGACGCATTGTTTCGCCTTTCAATCGAGGCCTTGAAAGATTGGGCACCGTTCTCACGAATTTCGAGAACCACCCAGGTGATGGCGGCGAGCAGCAGCACGCCGCCGAGGACCTTCGGCCAGGGGATCATGCCGCGCCGTCCGTGAGCGCGGTTCGGATGTCTCGAACCGCGGCGATGATCTGATGCCGAAGCACCAGGCCGACGCCGATCGCCACGATGCCGACAACCCCGATCGCCAGCACTGTCGTCCACTCCGCGCCGGCGAGCGCGGAAACCGTGGTGCCAGCCGCAGAGGCGCCCCCGAAGAGCCAGCCCCAGAGGCTGGTTTTCTTCTTCACCTCTTTCTCGACGGATGCCGGAACCGTCGGCTTGTCCTCTGTGACAGGCGCCGATTTCACTTCCGGCTTTGCCGCCTCGCCCGGCACGAGAGCGACAAGCGCCTTGTGCAATGCGGATCGAGTCTTCGGGCCGACGTCTCCATCGACATCGAGGCGATGATCAGCCTGAAACTGCAGCACGTTGTCAGCACGGTAACCGAGGACCACGAGCGAGAGCCGGCCGAGCCGGTCAATGCGATCGGCGAACCCGTTCTTTCCGCCGTTGATCCTTTTCGTGATGGTCTCGATATCGCCCTGGTCGGCCCACTTGTTGAGATCGCGCGTATCCCAGTAGAAGATCGGCACCAGCCCCTCCCAAGGGTCGGTGTTGACCGCATCGGGATCCTCGACAAAGTCCGGGCAATCAAGGCCAGCCTTTCGGCACCAGTTCCGAAACTGCCGGTAGTTGTTCTTGCCGGTCAGCTGCATCGCCGTTCGGCCACGATACTTGAAGCCGTCGCCATCACGCTCCGGAGTGTTGCCGAGGTCGACGCGGATATCATAGCGCTCCTGCGCCGGCGTTGGTCCCCAGATCTCGCGATCAAACCTGAAATCGCCGCCTTCGTGCATCAGCTGCGCCAAGTATTGCGCCAGGCGGTGGGGCTTATCTAAGCCGAACAGGTCGCCATACCGATCAAGTGCGACCATGACCGAGTTTAGGTTGCTGCTGTTGACCGGCCCTTTTGCGGCCATGCGGATCTGTTGCGCGGTGATAGCGCCCATTGCTCTTTTCCTCTTTACTAAAAGGCATGGCCGATCATCACCGCAACGGCATGAAACCGATGGAGCGGGAGGATGATGGGCTATGATTGGGAATGGCGCGCTGGCGCCGGATAAAGGTCGTTAAATACGGAACCGAGGCGGCCGGTTGAGGCGGTTCGTCCGCCATGCTATCGCAGCACTGTGCAACCGAGACACCTCAAGATGAACGACAAGATCGCCCAGCTTTCCAAGCACAAAGCATTCGTGTCAGACATCGCACGTAGCAAGCCTTGCGACTTATTGATTGCCACTGAAGACGCAACTTGTGTCGATGTCACCACCGGCAAACCGGACAAAATCTCTAAGAGAGATCGTTTCAGCGTCTATGAAAACGGCGATGGTCTTTTCCTGCTCGGCTATCTCGTCGGAGCGCGCCGCGTCAGGATCGAGCGCGCCGACTTTCACAGCTTCATTCGAGAGAGCGAATATTAGCCGTCGGATCGGTACTGACGGTTTAATTAGCGGTCGCTAGCTTTTAAAAACCAAACCCTGCTCCGACCAAGGGAACCGGATGACGCGTGTCCCCTTCTCTTCAAAGATCCTGTCGAACTCCCAGGTGGGCGCAACTAAGTGCCCATAGTTGTCGAGCAAAAGAGGCGCGCCGCGGGATAGCCTCTCCCACACAAAGTTAATGCCTCCCTCGACTACCCCGAGATCGATGTGAGCAAAGCAGATATTCCCTTTGACCCTCGCAACAGATTCCGGAGCGTCTACCAATCCAACAACAAGCTCGGTGTTTTCATACTGTCTCTTCAGCCGGACTTCGACCTCTTCCGTGCACATTGTGGCTGTTGGGTCAGGCATATGGGTCTCGAACAGATCCATAGCGAAGAGCTTACGGTTCTCATTAAGAAGGCTTAGCATTCGGGCCATGTACCATGTGCTGCCACCCTGCCATGAACCCATTTCCACGACATCACCCTCGAATTTGAGGCCATATCGAAGAAGCTCCATCAGGAACTTGATCTTCGGCATCCCCATCATCGATACCGGCACTTCCTTTGTGTCGAAGAAAAGCTTCTGATAGATCTCTTCCTGAGCAAAAACGTCGACCTCAACAGTCGATTTGTAGTCGATGCTAAGAGGTACGTAGCAGCTTGCCTGCGGGTATAACTTGGCGATCTTACTCTGATATCCGTAAGCGCGATCATATTCGCAAACGAGCACCAGGTTCACGTCGGGGTTGATCTCAGCAGTCTCACCGACCACCTTAGCCCCTTTGTAAGTTATCCCCTGTAACCACTCGCGAGGGTCGTACACAACTGATACGTGGTCTGGGTGCCAATTTATAAGGTGTTTCGCGTATTCACCAAAGCCCACCAACGCTGCCCTAGCGCCCGGAGCCGTCAGCCTAGATCGCATCTGCGATAGTGCGGCGTGATCTACGATATTGGATGGAGTGGCTTCAATTGCATAAGTCATGCGATCCTCTTAAGAAAACCTGAAGTGACGCCGCTCCCTAACTGACGCCATGCCAGCTAGCGCCGAAATATAAATATCGGGCGCGCCTTCAACTTAACGAAGAGAACACGATGCTCAAGCCCAAACAGAAAGATCTTCAGTCCCTTATATTTGGTATCCTCGCCGGCGGCACTGGTGTGGCGATCTGTGGCACACCGTGGGAAACACTCCTCCCCGCGGTAGAGAGCGACACCACCGCAGCTAAGACGTTGGATAACCTTATCGATTGGTACAGCATCTCAGGGCGCCAGGTAGCCAACGCAGAGCCTGATGAACGAGGGCGCCTGGGTTTTGACGACGCGTCTCAGGACGTGATTGTAATTAGAAGGCTGACAGATAAGCCAGAGGACGTGGGAAGGCTCCTCTCCGAAATAACTCGATCTCTGAAAACCGACGGACACTTGATAGGAGAACTGCCGTCGCTACCGTCTTCCGAGACCGACCTTCCTTTCGCTGTAACCCCCTATGGCTTCACCGGTCTCCTGCACGGATCTGGTCTGCGGCTACTGAAGATACACCCTGGCCCGAATGCAATGAGCAATTACATCCGAAATTTGCCGGGCATTGTCTCGGCAGACGAATCCGAAGGGGACGACGTTATCGATCGAGCGATGATCGAATACGGGCTTGAACAAGGCGGATTTAAATCAGCCAACGTGATGCGGCTGATGTTTTCCACCACCTTCGTTTTTGATTGCGCCAAGCTTGATCTTCTCAACTAGCCCTCTATTGTCGGCGCGCCAATCGGGAGCATCAATATGTACGAGCGATATTCGCTTCTTCAGACCGCATCAAATTTCGACCTGACGACCGTTGAGGGACGTCGGGGGTCTCACGCGGTTCTTACGGACCTGTTTTATGACCTTCAGAGCTTCATTCGCCCGAAAACGTTCCTTGAGTTTGGGGCTTTCGATGCAGGCTTCTCGAAGCAGATCAGGACCCTGCATCCCCACGCGAAGGTTATCGCTTTCGAAGCGAACCCATACAACTACAAGCATTTCACCGAAAACTTCGACTTCCGCGCCGCCGGCATAGAGTACAATCATCTTGCAATTTCAGATCAAGACGGAGGGTCAATATCCTTCCAGATCCAGAAGTCTCGCGACGGAACTCCGGTAACTCCGGTGAAAGGTGACGACAGCCTGCTGAAGAGGAACGTTAGTGATCCTCATGAGGTTTATCGGAATGTCGACTACGAGACTGTAACGGTCGATACCGTCACGCTGGACGGCTACCTCAACGATGCCCAGTTCGGCCTCGACGATTTCTCCGCATGGATCGATGTCGAAGGCGCTCTGAAAACTGTTCTGGCCGGCGCGAAGAAAACTTTGGCCCGTACTCACAGCATCCTCATTGAGATTGAAGAAAAGCCGCACTGGGGCGGCCAGTGGACCGGACAGGACGTAGAGGAGTTTCTTGGCTCTCTCGGCTTCCGCCCTGTAGCGCGCGACTTCGAATTTGAACACCAGTACAACGTCATTTTCGTGAAGGAAGCCGTTATGCGTCACTTCGGCTTCAACCAGATGATGGTCAAATATTTCGAACGTATCGGCAAGGCAAAGACAGAATTCAAGTCCGCCTGATTGGTCTATTCGGCCACACGGTCACTTATTGTGCCGTGTGGCTATCGCCCGGTCATCTTCCTATTCAGCCGTCAAGCTCTTGATCATTTCGTCGGATTTAGCCAGGCGCTTGGCCAGAGACGCAGCCATATCACTGCATTGGCTGTGAGCCTCAGTCGCCGCCGTAAGCTGCGACTTGAGCGCCGACACTTCCGCTTCAAGAGCCACAACCCGCATCAGAGCGGATCGGGTTGTTTCATTCATGATCTGCGAAGTTTCGAACCCCTCAAGGTCAACATCTTCGGCCGGCACAGCCTCTTCTTTCAAGACCTCGCCATTGAGGATAATCTTGCGGAGATAAAGCGCGTGCACGCCTTGAAGAGAACCATCATTCCCGTAGCGGATGAGGATTTCGTAGGGCGTTTTGGTATCTTGAATTGCCATTTAATTGATCCTCTATCTTATGAGACAACGGCGCCATCGGGCCACCGCCAGCTCGCACCGTCTGATATCGCCTGCCTCTTACTGCTCGTCCCGTTCGAGACATAAATCACGCATTGCGCGTAGATCGCAGCCGAGGGAAGTGTCGACACTGTGAACGTCGGGATGCGTAACGGGCTCAGTGCTGAAATTGGCGCCGCACCCTTCGCCTGCAGGTTCAACGGGACGTTTGCGTCGGTCCCAGCGGCGTTGATCAAAGGGCCGAAGCCGGTCGTCGCTGCGACAAACTGCAGGAAGTTTGCGATCGCCCCTCCCCCTTGCAGGTTTAGTGCGGTCAGCCCGTTGATCAGGAAGTTTGCGCCTGATGCGGAAGTCTCAAACCTAGCGGGAATTTCCGACGTGCCGTTCCAAATCTTAGGCTTCCCGCCCGGCCAGTTTTTGAACTGGTTTCCGTAGTGCTGGAAGTTCGTAACCGACGGATCAACGAGAATGCCGCCGTCGAAAGTAGATGACCCGGAGGGTGGATACACGAACGTGTTGTTCCTGATGATGACGTTGTCACAACCTGCGAGCAGTCTAATCAAATAGGCAGCCTTCGAGTCTGGAATCAACTCGAAGACATTGTTTTCGATGATGATGTGCTTTCCGTATTCGATCTGAATAGTGTTCAGGCCAAGTGTCGTCCCGCCACCAGTTACCGACAATGCGGCGTCTACATAGATCTGCCCTCCCGCGATTTCCAAGTTGGAAACGGAATCGAAGTGCGCGAACGCCCCGGACCCCTGCCAATTGCAAGCAATGAACTTGAAGAATGGTGGGTGCCATGATGCCTTGGAGTTAGGAACGGCAAGCTTGAACCATGGCCCGATATTAGTTCGGCCAAGGCAGTTCGTAGCGATAATGCCTTCAAGAGACCCGCTATCGCCGGGGTTCCCAAGCACCTCCATGAAGATGCCCATATTGTTGGCATCAATTGAGCAGCTGTTGAATTCGTAGACATAAGACTTGTCGTCGTTGTCGTGGCTCAGAAAGTGAAAGCCGACTTGTGTTGCGGCATCACGTTCGGCAGGGGTGTTTCCCGAATTAGATCCAGTTGTGCAGACGACGTTCCACATCTTTGTGTTAGTCGCACCAGTCGCCCGAATGTATTCCTCAAAGCAACTATCGGCACTAAATGAAGAAAAGCGAATGTCGCGCAGTTCGAATATCCCGCTGTTGCGGTCGAAAATTGCGTCAATGCCTCTCTTCGGTCGATTCACCGATGAGTTGATGTTGATGTTTTCAAGTGAAAGCGACGCAAAATAGGTCTGGGAAACAAGTCCGTGCTCAATCACGGACGCCCCGGCGGTGTTTGCGATTAAACGAGTCTGGAGGTTTCCAGCGCCTTCATAGCGGATAGCGCGCGCACCGGAGCCGATCGGCGCCGAAAGGCTGTAATCCGCCCTCTTCAGCTGCACGCGACCGCCATTGTCCGCGACCTCATTGACGATTGACTGGATTGCTGAACCTGTCTGAGTTGGAGTCAGGTTGATGTGTGGCGGCTGAACGGCGCTGGCCGCAGCGCCCACAAGCGAGACAGCTTCAGCAGCAGCAGCCTCAGCGGCCGCCTGCGCCGCCTCTGCAGCAGCAACAATCGCCGCACTAGCCAGATCGCTAACCAACCGGAACGTTGAGCCCGAAACGACGCCCACCACGATCATGCCCGACGGCAAACCGGCAACGACGGGATCGTTGCCACTATTCGTCTTAATGGTGAGCGCCGAACTGCCGTTGAAGCTGACGGTCACTGGAGAAGACGTGTTCGTCTCAAAGATGTTCAACAGGATCAGCGCCGACGCGCTAACTGGAATGCTTGTCGTTGCCTGAATGGCATTCGCGGTGCCTGCGCCCGCGTCCGCTGCGGTGATGAACGAATACGGCAGATCACCGACACGTACCCACGAGCCGGCACCGGACGCACCGACCTTGCGATATACACCATTGTTCGCGACAATCGCATCGCCCATCACCCACGCCTGCTGGTTTGCCGGATAGGTCAATGTGGCGTCGGCCGCCGCCTTGCTGGCAAACAAGATGCCGCCGCCCGCCTGAAACGACAGGAACATCCGTTCCACCTCGGTGCCCCAAACTTGAGCATCCTGGTTGTTCACGGAACGCGAACTTCCCGAGGCTTCGTGCGGTGCAAAGATATCGTTGGCCGTTTTCGTGAAAACAGACATTCAAACTCTCCGATAGGGATTGTGTCCTGGAGCTGCAAGGCGTTTAAGGAACCCATACAGCGAGTGTGTAAGTGCGCGGGGCGCCATCTACGCCGCCACTTGTCCTGGTAACCAACCGCCATTGGACGGTGTGCTCTGGGCCAAACGCATTCGAGTAGCTGTTGTTGAACGTGAGGTCCTGTCCCGGCATGGCATTCTGTTCGCTGATGGTCACCCAGCCCCCGTAGCCACTACCGGTGTCGACGCGACGATCGAGCCTGATCGACGCACACCACAATTCGGCGGCTTCAACGATCACATTGAGCGTGCCAACGCCGGTTGATCCGCCGCTTGTGCCACCGGAAAGAACGGTCGGTTGTCCGCAAGGCGTGTTATCGACACTGACGGTCACGTGTAGCGCCGGCGAGAAATAGCTTCCGTCGTCGCCGTTGAAGATGCGGACGCGCGCGTCGACCTCGGCGCCCAACACGTCTGTGGCGGCATAGGCGTAGTTGAACACCTCGACCATGCCCTGCCAGGGACCGGGCAATCCACCGGAATAGACGCGGTAGTTCGCCTCGATTGTGGTGGTCGGCACAGCGGGCAGAATATAGGCGATGCGCAGTTCCTTCGCCCCACCAACCGGATAGGTGATCTGGATGGCGGCCGTCGGCGCAGCTGGCGCTGGCAACGAGCTTTCATATTCCATCTCCGGTATCGCCTCCGGAGCAACGGCCTCGTCAGTCGCCGGGTTCCACGCCGGCAGCGATGGCCAGACGGCAAAGGGTACCTCTATCGTGCCCCGACCGTCATCGACGCGCGGCGGCTGAAATCTAACCTTTTCGACATCACCGAGATCCGGCAACTCGACCTCGCCGTAGTAGACCCCCCACGCAGCCAATCCCGCCATGTTCGTTGTCGCCACACCTGTGTCACCGCGCGCAAGGGCAAAGCGCCGCCGCGCAATGCGCTGCGCCTGGCTGGCCGATGGACAGAAGGGAAGCTCAACATCATAAAATTTGGGGCCATATCGCGTGACCTCTTCGTCGATGCGTGCCCACAAGATGCCGGTCATATCGATGTCGGCCATCTCATAGTTGCGCTCGGGCGAGTAATAGGAGACGCGACAGATGTTCGGCCGCTCGACAGCCTCGGGACCAGACATCCAGTCCAGATCAATAATATCGCACGGTCCCAGAGACAGTTCACTCGCAGGATTATCGTCGATCAGCTCGAACCAGATTTTACCGGCCGCCGTCATGCGGATCTCGGCGCCGATAGAAACTAGAATATCCTCCATCGTTTCCCGGCGAGCACCCTCCCACGCCCACATGCCGCCGCACCTTGATCGCTTTTCGGTCCCGGTTTTCGTCGCAACGTTGACGTCAGCCTTCACCGCCTGTGTGGTGATCAACGGCCAATCGAAGCGGTCGGCAGTAAATGCAGGGTCGCGGCGCAAGACGTGAACCGCATTGAGGATACCGTTTTCGTTCCAGACCCATGTTGAAACGTTGTCCGGGTCTCCACCCTCGATTCGAGGATCGTAGGTGATCGACGCGCGAGCGATCCATTCCGTATCTGGCACGCCGCCTTGATAGAGGGTCAGATACTTCGGCTCGGTCAGCCCCGGGTTGAAATAGCTGATAAGAGACTGCGCAATGCCACGTGCACGGTGCGCCGAAGTCCAGAGCGTAGGAAACGCCGTAACGAGCGCCGGCCAAGCTGTTTCCGCGCCCGTCCCCTTCTTGTCCTCCCACTTCATCCAAGAGCCGCCGGGCCTAGTCCATGGCGGGGAAGACACTTTCCCGTCGGGATCGACAGTGACCTCCCGCCCACCGACGAAATAAGCTTCGATCGCATCTATCGGCCCCTGCAACCGGCAGACCATGCGCCAGCGCGTTGAGCCATCAGTATTGCCGAAGGCCTTGAGCCCGCCCACGCGGACCCGCCCAAGCCCCTCGATGACGGAGCTTTCACCCGATTCAAAGGCACCTTTTGCGTCTGCGGCTTTCACCGTACCCGTCGGTCTTTGGCGTCCGACTAGCGAAAGCCCGATCAGTGCGCCACCAACAATGACGTTGGCGGCTATCGTCGCGATCGTGCCTGCCGCCGTGGCTGCAATCGCTGTACTCGAAAGCAGGAAACCGTGAATGGCGGTCGCGATCAGGGATATAGGGTCTGCATGTGCGTCGGCCCCCATCGCGACGAACGATGCGCCGCTGGCAAACAGCAGTTTCAAGGATTTCATAGAATGGCCCAAGCCTTAACGATCTGCCGAGGCGTCAGATAGATGACGCCCATTTCTGCCCGCCAGGCGAAGTAGCCGCCGGCGATGAATATGCCGCCCACCTGACCGAAGCGGGCCGTCTGAATGATCCCCACATCACCCGGCTGCGGCGCTCCGCATTCGCGCAGGCCGAACTCCATCAGAGCGTCTGACCACAGTTGCTCCAGAGAGCCGGCGCAATCAATGAGACGGTGCGCCTGATCCTTGCTCGACCACTGCGGCAGTGGCACCTCGCGACCGTGCACGCGAGCGACCCATGAAGCCGCCCAACGCGAGCAATCCGATACGCCCCATAGGCAGGCAGTGTCTTGCGCTTCGTCCAGGAAACCGCGCAGCTGGTCTGCAATATCAGGCACGGATCACCTCCTGAACCTTCACCCCGACGAAATCGAGGCCCTTGTCTCCCGCAAAGCGCGCACGCTGGTCGGCCGGGTTCCACTTGCCGCCGAAGGGAAAGTTCTGCGAGTGCCAGAGGCTCTCGATCGTGAAAGACACAGTGCGGGCGCCAATGCCGCTCCAGCGGATTTTCGGCGAGGAGAGATATCCCGGAAACATCTTCTTCAGCCCCGAGGACCAGACCTCTTGCGTCTCTTGGTCGAAAGCACACCAATAGATGTCGGCGAGCCCTCCCTCCATCTCGCGGCCCTGATCCTTCACCGATCGCAGGAACTCAATGTTCACGCCGGACAGAACGATGTCCACTTTCGCAGCCTGGCCGAACCGGGGATCTTCTACCGCGTTGATCGAAACCAGCTGACCGCCAGCCGGATCGGATACCCCGCGCCATTCGACCCCGCCGACGGTCTTGCGTCCGACGCCGTTGTGCAGGCGCCATCGGCCCGACGACAAATCGAGATCCGCAAACCAAGCCCGCGCGATATGCGGCCGGCGCAGAAACGCCAGGTCCTCTTCCGAAAACAAGCTTGCCATGATCAATCCGTGAAATAGTCGCGCACGTCGTAGTCGAAGACCTCGACTAGCGTCACTGTCGCCTCATCAGCATAGCCCACGCCACGTGTCGCGCTGGCCGCATCCTCACTTTCAAGCCGCATCGCCATGACTGGATAGAGCGTGGCAAAGTCGTCGACCGTCAGCGCCTTGCGCAACGGTGGCCAAATTCGATACTCGCCATCGCCCAACTCCTCCGTGACGGTGTAGAGACCGAAGTGCAGCGGGAAGAACCCGAGATAGTCGCCCATGCCGAGCCGGTGACCCCACGCCTCATCCTGCAGTCGAATGATCGAGCTATCAAACTCGGCCGGCGCGGCGAGCTTCACGTTAGGTGCCGTCAGCTGCCAGTTCTGCCCATTGGACCACGGTTCGCCATTTCCCCACGGCATCCCGAAGCGCTCTTGGCTCGGCGAGGCAGAAAGCCCCGCTTCAAGCAACGTCATCATGTCGGGGTCGCCGAAGTTGACGCGGGTCGCGTTGGCCCCTGCATGCAATGCCGTCGCCCATCCACGATAGCGCCGGAACTTCGCGTCCTTCGAGACAGGAAATGTGAACTGCCAACGCCAGGCGCCAAAGGGCGAGGCAACGGTTTGGGTAAAGTTTCCGGCCGAGATGTTCGAAGCCCCACCTACCGCACGAGGGCCGGAGAGAGGCGCCATGGCGCGGGGCGCCAAGCCAACTGGCATAGAGATCAATCGTGCCATTACGCCCTCGTGCCGCGCGTCGATGCTGTGTGCTGATACCCGGAAACCCGCTTGCTCTCCGTCCGATCGCGCTCCGCAAGCCCGCGCTCGATTCGAGCGACCGCCGCCTGGTCAGCGCCGCGCGCGTCGATGTGGTAAGTCGGGGAATAGGCCGTCGGCTGTGAGTTCGACATTGCGCCGCCCGCTTCACCAACACGACCGCCGCGACTTCCAATTCGGATCAGTTCCGGACCATTCTCGCCGACGAGGTAGTCACGCCAGGGGTCAACGCCCCCACCAACAGCGCGGCCACCCCCGAATAGGCCTGAGAGGAAGCCGCCTCCGCCGCCAAAGAAGCTACCAAGCGGACCAGATCCAAAGAACATGGCTTCTGCACTGGCCTGAATGAGCTTGTTGATGAAACTATCGAGAGCCTTATTGCCGGTTTCGATTTCCGGAATGAGGTCCGAAAAGCTGTCCTTGAGAGCATCGCGCATGAAGTCGCCAGCTTCCTTTGCGCCCTTGAGGGCCTCCTTCTCGGACTCAATCTGCGTGACGAGATTGGCGATCTGCTGCCCTTGAGCGCTGGTAGCGTCCACGTCTGCGCGACGGAGAGACTGCATAATACGCTGCTCGGTCTTGCTCTTGCCGAGCGCCTTCTGCTCGTCTTCAAGCGACTGGATCACGCGCTGGATATTCTCGGCCTGACGCTCTTCGTCGCTCTTTCCGCCGCCGCCACCCCCGCTACGACTGCCAAGCCGCTCGAACGGAAAGCCTGACAGTTCCGGAGTCCCCCGCCCTTCCGGGGTCGGAACACGCCCGCCCGGAAGAAACTGCGAGCCACCGCCTTGAATGGCCCCGTCGGCGCTGCGATCGACACTTCCGTAAGCGCCACGGCTCGGATAAAGACCGGTGACAGCCAACCGATCGAGATTGAACTTAGCGGCTGCATTGCTCGCCGAGGTGATCTGCTGCGCCAAGCCGGCAAAGCGGACCATGAGGGCGTCAACCGCAGGAATACCGGTTTGCTGGAACAGCGCGAACAACGCTGACTGCACCGCCTCAGCATCCTCGGCCGTCGCGCCGCCCTCCGCGATTTTCTGCTGGAGACCACCGAACGCCTCCTGCAGGGCCGTAACACCTTCGGTCTCGACACCAGCCGCCTGCAGCAGCGAGACAAGATCCGCGAATTCGACATTGAGATCGCCAATTTGCCCGCGCAGGCCATCCCACTGCCGGCTTGCGGCAGCGGTGCTGGCTTCACCGATCTGTGCTATTTCCTCTGCACGCTCCAGCGCATCAGCGTATTCTTTCAGCGCGGGCACCGCTTCGCCCCAACGATCGGCCACCTGACCGATCAAGTCACGCTGACGCTCCAGCGTGCCTTCGGCGTCCGCGCCGCCGCCGGCGAGATCGGAGAAGTAGGCGAAGGCAGCACCACCGAGCGCAATTGTGCCAATCGTCAAAAGATTGACCGGAGAGAGCAACGACAGAAACGCACTGCCTAGAGCCTGAACCGCGCCGGCTGCTCCCAGCGGCCCGAGAACCTGTCCGATCTGGGACCCCTGCTGCAAAGCGATCAGAAATGGTGACTGCCCACCGGCGAGCTGCACGCCGATGTCGCTGAACTGCGCAGCAAGATTGCCAACGCTACCCTTGGCGATCTCGACGCTCTTAGCGGCCTCACGAGCCGCAGCGCCGGTTTTCTTCGCCCATCCATCCGCGTTCTGGTTCGCAGCATCGAACGCCATCCGGGTTCGATCTTGTGCGACGATGTTGAACATCAGATCTGACATCTGGCCGGACATCGGTGAGACCTCGAAACAGCGCCGGCTACTCCGGCTTGTTGATCTCGAAATAGGCGATCCAGCCGACAAACTCGTCGACCGGCATCGCTTCGATTTCAGAGAGGGTTTTGTTCAGTCGTGCGGCGAGCGAATACATCAGCATCAGCTCCGCATCGCCGCTCAGGCGTTTTTTGCCTCACCGACCTGGTCGTCAGCGGAGACCGCTTGGCCCTTCACAAATCCGAGGATCTGCGCACCGATGCGGGCAACAACTTCGCTGTCGACCTCGTGTGTAAGAGCATGTTCGTCCATGTCATCGAACAGCCTCTTTCCCTGGCGATCGACTGCCTGAAACAACACCGCCCGAACGATGGCGATGTTACCGTCGACCGTGGCGCCGCTTTCGTCACGCCAGATCCGTCGTCTCTGCGCCACCGTCAGCTTGCGGTGAAAGACACGCAGCGGCTTGCCACCCTGCCCCCACTCCGGCACGTCGATGTGGCTCGACGCCGTCGCGCAAAAGTGCGTTTTCGCCTGGTCGATGATGCTCATGGCGTCACCGTGGCGGTATCCAGCGGGCCGTTGCCTTGGAAATTGAAGCTGATCTTCACGGCGCCTTTCATGTCGGTCTCAATCGGGATCGAGGTGACGCTTGCCGTCCCGGTGAGGTACTTTTTCGCCGAGGCATCCCCATCGGTGTAGAGACCGAGGGTAACGGAGTCGCCGATACCGAGCGCCACCTGGCCGTTGGTGTCGGCGGGATCGTAGAGGCACTCTACCGAACCGGACCAACCGGGAATGCCGGTCAGATGGGTCTGCCAGGTTGCACCCATCGTCGTTGTGTCAGCCGCTTCGATGTTCTGGTTGACCGAGAATTTCTGCACGGAGACAACGGCGGTCGCGCCGATCTTCACCTTGCCGTTTTTGCCGTGATGGACTGCCATTGGAGCCTCCTAGCGGATGGTTTCAGGATTGGAGTTGAGTGTGATTGCGGCGATCTCGTAGACGATGGACATCACCTGCAGCACCTTCTCGCCTTCGACATTCGCGCCGAAATCGGTGGATCGGTACTCGCTGGCCGACGCAATGCCGCCCAGCGTCGGATCATTGGCAAACGCCTGTTCGACATGAATGGCGAAGCTATCCAAATCGTCCTGACGGCCAGCCTCGTCGCCCTTGGTGACCACATCGACCTTGAGGCGAATCCGACGCAGCTGCGTACCGTCGGTGTCGAGATCTTCGGACTGCTCAGTTGGCGTGTAGACGAAAGCGGCCGTCTGCTCATTGCGACCAAGCGGACGAGCGCGGGAGGCGTGGACGCGATTGCCTACCAATGCACTACCCTTGACCATGTCAACAACGACGAGGCGGAGCTGCGAGCGAATATGCGCCATGGTCAAACCTCCATGAGGCGGACGATGGTCATTCCCGTGCCGTCCGGTTGAAACTCGACGACGCGAAAAGACTTCGATCCGAGGATATCGCTTGAAACGGTGACACCATCCTCGTGTTCGGCATCACCAGGCACATCACGCGTTCGCATGGTGACCTGTACCCGGCCACCTTCCTGCGTGAATTCGAGTTCGCCGGCGGAAATCGCGACGAATGTGTCATCGAAGATGCAGCCGACAGGCGGCTTTGTGCCGCTCGCTGACGTCCAGATGACCGTTGCACCGAACTCGTCTAAATCGAGGAACAGCAGGCGATCTGCGTCTGTCTCGATACCCACAATCAGTCCTCGATCGCAGCATCAAAGGCCGTCTTGGCTGCCACGCAGGCAGCAAATTCAGCGGCCACATTCTGCTCAGTCGACAGATCGGTGCCATCCGCGATGCCATGTTTGATGCAGGCTTCATTCAGCGCCTTTTCGGCATACTCCAAAGCCTTTTCCAATGCATCGAGATCGTCATCGCCGCCGCTCTGATCGGCGGACTTGCCAGCATCACCTTTCGCGGGCTTGCTGTTGGCGGGCTTCCTCGCCTTGCCTGTGACGGCTTCAAGCACGTCGGAAAGGCTGCGCGGCAGTTCTTCAAGCTTTTCCTTGAGGCCGATTTCCTCGCCGCGCTTGAACTCGACAGGACCGGCGACGATGACTTCGCCCTTTTCGCTATCGGCGATTTCGAGGGCATGGCGCCGGGCATCGATCTGCGCTGCGGATAGTTTGAGCGCCTGGCCGGCGGCAAAGCGCACGACATCGCCCACGACAACAAATTTCATGGCGGTATTCCCTGACTGGAATGGAAAGGTGGCCCGCCATTAAGACGGGCCGCGCAGATGAAATCCGGTTACGACGTGGTGAAGGTGACCAGGCAGCCAAGCTGCCAGTAACCGTAGCCGACGTTGCCGGTCCAATCGATGCCGAACAGCTGTTCCTTGTTCAGCTGCTCAAACTCGCTGCCTTCGCCAAGGGCGACGACATCCGGGATATCCTCTTCCTGCAAGATGAAGGGTTTTGCCGCCTCGTCGGTGCGGAACACGGCAAACTTCGTCGTCCAGTTGAGACGCGGGTTCGGAACGACGGTGATCGAGAACTTGCCCTTCAGCGCCGGGATCGTCTGGCTCTTGCCGCCTTCGCCGAGCAAGGCGGTAACCGCCTCCAGGGCAACCGCCATGAAGGTGACGGGGACCTGCACCTGAAACTCGGTCGCGCTCTGGTTCGTCGGCTCGCCCCGATCATCCTTGATCGAGTACATCTGCTGGATGGCGGCCATGACCGCTTTGGTGAACTCGGCCACCGTCGGCGTGGCGGCTACCGCCGCGATCGAGTTGATCTTGTTCGTCTGCGTGCCGCTGCTGCCTTCGGAATGGTCGGTGTCGAAGAAGTACTGGCCATCATAGCAAACGGTGGATTCGCCAGCGACGATCAGCGCCGAAAGCAGCTTCGCAGGATGGTCATTGGCGCGGTCGGCAAGCTGATTGACGCGAATGGTGATGACGCCGAGCTTGTCACGGCGCATATCCTTCGACTTGATCAGGATCGAGCCTTCGTAATCCTTGTTGGTGATCGTGAAGCTCAGTTCTGCCAGCTCGGCAGGTGTACGGCCGCCGATGAACTCGCGCAGTGCCGGCGCCGAACCGAGCCATGCATAGTTCTCGACCGCCTGGTCGGAGGTGACGCGCATGGCGATGTCGTTGATCCAATTCGCCGGCCCGGTATCGAGCCGTGCGAGGATCATACCGCGCACGCCCCGGGTCGTGATTTTCTGGTGCTGTTGAGGAAGCATGAAAGTGTCCTTTCGAAACCGGGGGCGTACCCCGTCGATGAAAAGCGGTCAGATTGTGGAAGGGTGGATTAGGCCTGCAGAGCAGCCTTGCAGAGGGCAGCGTCGAACTCGACGACCGCAACGCCGGTCGAAACCCATCGGGATACGTAGCCGATCAGCGTATTGCTGGTCGCCGTCAGGGTGAACGTGTCGTCATCGCTGGCATAGACGGCCGGTCGATCGTTGGCGGTAATCGCAAGGCCGGAGATCGGCAGCACGATATTGCCGCGCTTGCGTACGTTGACATTGATGGCGCCGGCAGCTCCCGCCGAATTGTCTGCGATTGCTTCCGCGAAACCGAGGAATGGATCAGCGGCAACGAGCGGGCGGGCATAGCCGGAGCCATTCTCGCCAACGGCGGCGCCCTGGTAGATGATATCACCGGCGACGGCAGGGTACTCTTCCTTGTCGCCCATCTGATAGTCGCGGGTTTTGTTTACGGCGAGCGTCGCCATCGCGAGCCCGACACCATCGGAGGGAGAGAAGGCTGCCAGATGGGTTGCGGCCTCCGGCGAGAGCAGTGCGATGCAGCCGACGGCAAGAAGCGCGAAGCCGACCGCGAAATACACGGTTTTCATTGTGATAGTCCTTCGTTCTGGAAACGCCCGAATCGGGCCTGAGGGGTGAAGAGGTCGCCCTTAGGCGGCCTTGCGCTTCATCGTGGCGATGTAGGATTCCGCCGTCGGGAATTCTTCCTGCAGCTTCGCCGTTGCATCCCACTCGGCTTTCCAGCCTTCCGGCGTCTTGGGGAACGACTGCGAATTGCCGCCAGTTCCGCCAGACGGCAGGCTTTCGACGCCTGCCGCTGCCTGGTCGAGCTGCTGCAGACCCTGCAGGCGTTCCTTGTTCTTGCCCTTCTCGGCAGCAAGCAGCTGCAGAGCAGCTTCCGCCGGCGTGGTCTTGCCATCGGCCTTCAGGGCCCTGATCAGCTCGTCGTGACCCGTCAAGCCGGCGGCCTGTTCATCAATCCCGAGCAGCCTGTTTCGCTCGCCCCGCGCAGCATCGGCGGCGCCTTCCGCGCGAAGGGCGGAAGCGAGATCCGGATGCTCCGCCTTCAGAGTTTCAAGTGTAAGCATGGTGGATTCCTTTTCGGTTCCGGCTTTCGCGGCGGCGGGGGCCGCGAGGCTTGAATTTTCCTGACGGCCCGCCAGTTCCGTCAGAACTTCTTCGAGAGATGCGATTTGATCGACCAGGCCACGGCGAAGCGCTTCACCGGCCGTGAAAACGAGGCCTTGCCCGTAGTTTTCGAGGATGGCTTCGCGGGTTACACCACGGCTCTCGACGAGACCCTGAATGAACAACTCGGCGCCGTCGTCGGCGATAGCCTGCAGTTCGGCAAGCCCTTCCTCACTGTCGCGAGCGAGCCGCTTGTTCGGGCTCTGCTCGGCGATCACCTCGACGACGTTGGCGCCGAGCCGCGTCAGAATACCTTCCATCTCGACATAACGGATCAAGGCACCGACCGACCCGACGAGGCCTGTCTTGCTGGCAAACACCTTGTCGGTGCTAGCCGCGATCCAATAGCCGGCGCTGCAGCAGAAATTGGCGTGCGCATAGACTGGCATCTTTTCCCGCAACCGGGCGATTTCGGCGGGGACCGCATCGACGTTGTCGACCATGCCCCCGGGCGTGTCCATATCGAGAATTGCAGCCTCGATGCCGGGCGTCGACGCTGCCAGCCGAAGATCGCGCACGATCTCGTCATAGGACCAGTATTGCCAGCTGAAACGGGAGACGAGCGGACCAATCACGGGAATGATTGCCACGTTGCCGACCCGCGTCGCAAAGGTGCCGTTACCGAGCGGTGTGCCGCGGCGATTGACTGTCGAGACGGCAGCAGCCGCGCCGCCCGCTTGCGGCGGCTGACGGATAGCGCGAACGGTCTGCAACGAGGCGGCAACCGCATCGCCGCGCACAGCCCAAGGCGAAAGACCGGAGGGACCGCTGGCGCCGAGCTGCTGGATAAAACCCTGTATCATTGCGAGTGTAGTCGGGTTCATTCTTCCTTCTCCTCGTCATTGGTGGCCGGAGGGTTCAGTTCAGAGACGGCAGCCGTGGGCGAGGCAATCAACCCGTTCTGCTCGGCAAGATCCTGTTCGTAGGCGAGCTGCTCGTGCTTGCTTTCGACGTCGCCGCCTGTGCGCTCCATGACGATCTGCTGGCGGGTCTTCGTCCGGTTGCCGATATCGATCGTGTCGGCTTCCGCGTCTTTTTTCGGATCGAGCGACACTTTCGTCGGGCCGTACCAGTCGGACCGCAGCCAGGCAGCCCTAATGGCGGCATCATCAAAGAAGCCCTTCGCCTGCAGGCGGCCGGTTAGGATCGCCTCTTCGATCACCCACTCGTAGAACGGCTGACAAAGGCTCTTCACCAACCATGCGCGTTCGCGGCGGAACGTTTGCCAGGCGATTTCGAGCGCTGCACGGCTGGCGGAGTAGCTCGCCATGAAATGCTTCATCAGCAGCTCGACAGGCATTTCGAGCGCAACGCCAATCTGGCGCAACAACGCCATGGTGAAGGCGTCGAAGTTCGGATTGGGCCGGTTGGGGTCCGCAATCGTAACGTCTTCGCCGTCGGCGAGACCCACGATAGCGCCGGCGCCGAGCTTGATTTCGTCCTTATCGGAACCACTGTTGCCCTCAGGCATCGGCAGAGGGCCGGAAGTTCCGTCCGGTGCGCCCTTCACAAACACGGTGAAGAAGGCCGAGATCACCGCCGCCTGCACTTCGGCATCGGTGTATTCCCCGAACTGCTTCAGGATCTCGATAACCGGAGCCAGATAGGGAATACCGCGCGCCTGGTCGGGCCGAAGACGCTTGAACAGGTGCAGGACAATCGGCCGACCGTCCTTGTAAAAGGCCGGCACCCGACGCCAGTTCATTGCCTTGCGAAAGAGATCGCCGGGATGGCGATCGCTCACGTGATAGGCACGGACTACGCCATTGGTGTCGGTCTCGACGCCGGCAACAAGCGTATCACTGTCCATGCCGAAGTTCGGATTGGAAACGCGGTCAGCCTCGACGATCTGCAACTTTGTGCCGTAGGTGTCGCCCGGATCCTTACGGTAACGACGGATAGCAAACACGTCACCCGACTCGTCGGTGGAGCCAAACACGAGCGCCTGCAACTCCTCGAAGCTCTGGACCCCGGTAAAATCCGCTGTCCATGCCGCAAGCTCGAACTCGGCCTTGGCGGCCCGGTTCCATTCGCGGGCCTGATCGACTGTCAGGCCGAGAACGTCCCGGTTGACCTGCGGATAGACCCGCAGGCCCTCGCCGATGATGTTGGTGATCCGCGTAGCGATCGCACCTGTTGCAATAGGCACATTGCGGCGCAGATCGCGCGACCGTGCGCGAAGCGTCGTCAAATCCGGAACGGTATCCTGATTTGCGCTGCCGCCGTCGACGTCCCAATTCGCTGTTTGCCGACGGCCCTTCTTGCCGCCCTTGAAGCCACCTGTCGCGAGCGAAAGGGTCGTGCGAGCCTGATGACGGCGAACCGCACGAACCGGATCGAAGACGGCAATCGCCCGATCGAGCAAAGTCATACGCGCGGAGACACCGGAGCGACTGGCCGGAAAGCGTGGCGCCTTCATTCCGCAACTCCATACCGGATACGTCCACGGCCTGAGGCCGACGCCGCGAGTTTCTGCACCATGTCATTCCAGTATTTGATGCTGGACTGTATATCGGCGGCGTCCGCCAACGTCAGCGAGCGTCCCGCGATCGAGTAGGACTGCTTTTTCGCGACCGCCATGCTGGCGTTCAGCCACAAATCAAGCTGCGCCTGCGCCTGGTCGAGGGTAATTCCAGCCATCATCGAATACCTTGAGAGAGGACGCGACGGCGGCGAACCGGCGCGGGGTGGATCAGTTCGGATGTCTTTGCTTCGCCCTGCGGTCGCACCGCGAAGCTGTTCTCGTGAACGGGTTTTGCCCAATGCGGCATTTTCAGAGGGTTGCCCCAATCGATGCTTTCACCCTTGAGGATGATCACCAGAGCCTTGCCGTAGACGGCCAAGTCGAAAGCTTCGTTGGCGATGTTGCTCTTGCGCGGCGCCCATCCGCTGTCTGTTCGAACTTCGGATGACAGTTCGGCGAAAACCTGAGAAGGCAGGTGCTCGCTGAGATGGAACTTGCCGGGACCAGCCTCTTTCCGCGTCAGCCCGACAACGACTTCGTCCTTGACCTTGTCGGTGTTGATGAACACCAGCTTCACATCGCTGATCTTCTTGCCCTTCTGCTGCAGCACTTTCTCCGGCTCTGTGTGGCGGGCGCGATCCTCGATGCGCGCGCTACCCTTCGCCAGATAGACGCGCTGCCCGAGGCCCTGCCGGTTAGAGCGGCGCAGAAACCGGTAAGCGTTCGGCGTGACACCAGGTCGCCCACCGGAGTCGATGATCATCGCGACCGGCATCAGCGAAAACTCCGATCCGGCGACCGGATAAGGCTGGTGCAGCAGCGGCGGCAGAGCATCCCAATCCTCGAAGTAGCGCGCCGGGTCGATCGCTCGACGCGTATTGCCTTTCTCGTCGCGCTCACCGCCCGGCGCCGTCGCCGGCGGCTGTGCGATGTCGAAGCGGTCGATCAGCCAGCGCTCAAGCCCCTCGCCCCAGGCATCGACCTGCACAACGAAGCGGTTGATCTGAATGTCGACTTCCACTGTGATGAAGCGCGTTTCTGCCGGCGCGATCTTGAGCGGATACCGCTCGGCCAGCGCCGTCAGAGTGTCTTCCGAGAGAGACTCGCCGATCGTCCTGACAAGCGGCAAATACGCCTTGCCATGGTCGAGCGTGATCGTGGCTTTCAGCGAAGTGTCGTCGCCGGTAGCATCGAACTTTGCCTTCGCTTCGAGGTATGTGGAAACGAGCTGTTCCCAGTTTTGCATCGCCGCAACCGGACCTTCGCAACGATAGGAGACGATCTCTGCGTCTCGAATGTTGCGATCCCCGATCTCGCAGACGTCTTTGCCGTCGCTCGTCTCATGCAACCAAACGCCGGTCCGATTGCATTCGAATTTGTGCGCTTGCGGGATACAGCACCCGTTCGGACAGACCATTTCGACGGTCTGCGCACTCTCGGCGGGGGTTGCTTTCGTTTCCCATTGCAGTCGATCAAACTCCGGTCGAAACGGCTCGTTGCATGAAGGGCAGTACCAGTAGAAAGCGCCTCGCGTGCCAAGATTGTAGTCCGCAAAGATGCCGGAACATGGCGGCGCCTCGTGCGGTGTTTCCGGCTTCCAATCGTCCTGTTGGATGATCCGGCCCGGCGAACCCTCCTCGACCACCATGCCGAGCGATCCGGCCTGCTGTGTCCGTTTCTTTGCAAGCGTCAGTGGATCACCTTCGCCATCGATGTCATCCGGCATGCGGTCGCGGTCTGTCAGAATGACGAACGTGTATTCGTTCTGACTGAAGTAGCCGATAACCGGCCACCCGATCACGAGGTTCATGTTCCCTTGGAACTTCTTCTCGTGAATGTTGTCCGCACCCCGGCTCGTTAGCTGCTTTGCGGCAAGATCTCGGTTTGCCCTAAGCATCGGTGCCAGCTTCTTCTCCGAGAAAGCCTTCGCACTGTCTTTCGTTTGGCAGACAACCAATGTGTCGGCTGGCGAGCAATCGATACGATGACCGATGCCATTGAGAACGAGGCTCTCCGACTTTGATGTTCGAGCCGGGCCAGCGAAAACCACGGCTCTGTACTTCCGCGAGGTGACCATGCTTGACGGCTCGGTCATGTAGGGTGCGAAATCGTTCTTCCAGAGACCCTGATATTCCTTCGTCGAAAGACGCCGACTGCTTTCAGCCCAGGTCGGAACATCGATACGCAAGGCGGGCCGCAGGCTGCCGAGGCGCTCGATGATGAGGTCGCCGGGGTCTGCAAACTTCGGAGGCGGCGATGGCGGCAGGAACCGCAACCAGGCAGGAGGACTATGCATCGAACAAATCCCGAGCCTGTCGAATTTCCTGAACTGGTCGCTTTGACCAGAAGTCTTCTACGCGCCGGCGAAGTTCGGCGAGCATGTCGTCACAGACCTCGACGAGTGCATCCGTCACCTTCGCTGGGATCGCTTCGCGCCGCTCGATCCGGTCCGGTGCGCTTTCCATCGTGTCCCGAACGAGACCGAGAAGGGTATCGAATGCTTCCGCAACATCCGCGCGGCGCAGCAGCTCGTTGCGCTCGCGCTGAAAGCGCTCCTGCTCGATCTGGACCGACAGGATTTCCTTGCGCGTCTTCGGGTCGAGCGCCATTTCGCTATCACCCGCTGACCCACCGACCAGGGCGAGGCGCATTGCCGCCTGCGCCTTCTTCACCTGGTCAGACCGCAGATCCTCTTGCGCCTTCCAAGCCTGCCGCCATGCCCAGCAATGCGACAGCACCAGCTGATAGGGGCGCCCCTGGCCGCCCATTTCCTTGACCGGCATACCTTTGCCGATCCACTCGGTGATCGTCGGAAGCGATACAGCAAGCGCTTCAGCAAGCTCTTCGCGCGTCATGCTGCAATCGAGCACACCTTCGGGCAGCGGATATCGAGCGACCAGGTCGCGCAGCTGATCGTCGTTCAGAACGGTGGTTTCATCGGCCATCTAGGAACCACAACAACAACAATGGAAAAAGCAGCCCGTCGGCCGCGCCAAATACTCAAACAGATCGGGGTTCGAACTACCTCGCGGGTCTTCGGATCGCTGGGAGGACCCGCGACCTGCCCGGTCGGGGTTCGATGCAGTTCGTCGCCGTCCGGATCGCCGGTCAGCGAGGCATTGACCATCCCGAAGCGGGAGCGGCCATGTCATTGCGGATGCGGTAGGCCCGCTGATCTTCAATGCCCGCAAGCAACCGTCGTTCGAAGTGCATGGGAAAGAGCATCTGTGCTCTCTCCTGGCTGATATCGTGGAACTGATATCGAGCCCGATACGTGACCGACGACAGGAAGATGAACACAGGCTCGATCGCGTTCTTTCCCTTCCGTCGCCAGATCCCGCGACGCAGTGAACTACCGGCCTGAGGTACGAAGTAGCGATGTCGGGACGGGCCAGCCCGCTTGCGAGACCGTGCTGTCTCCCACTGATGCGCATCAGGCGAAGCGAACAGCTGTGACAGGATGCTGGTGATCACACTGCCCGAGACATTGCCGTATGCATCGAGCTTCAAGCCGGACGCTGGCACCGCATACTCATTCGAGGCCATGATGCCACGCTGGATGAGCCATCGTTCGAAGGCCTTGCGTGGTCTAGTGCCACCTTCAACCTGCGGTATGAGGTAGTGGCTGCCGGCGCGATTGCTTTCCTTGAAGTAGATGCCTGCGACCAGGTCGCGCCGTGTGCTCGCCTTCAAGACCCGCAGACTGTTCAGGGTGTAGCGTGTCGGCCTATCGAAGATGATCGGCAAGATCATGCGATGGTAGTCACGCAGATCCTCGACGGTATCGTTCAAAGCCTGCGCCGTCGCGAACGGGATCTGGCGCTTGTAGATGTCCTCTAGGCCGCGCGTCCATTCCGCGATGTTGCTCTGGAATTGAAAGTCCATATCTCTTGATATGAAAAAGGCGACCTCTCGGCCGCCTGTCGTCTGGTCAAAGCTTGCGCACCGGCCCTGAATCGGTGCCTCGAATGTGAGGCGCTCAGGGCGGGGTCCGACCGGTAAGCAGCCCGGAGGTTCTACCTCCTACGCCAACGGTCAAAGCCGGTGACTTGATGGGCTCACGCAGGGATCTCGGATCGTCCGCAGGCATGTTGTAGTCATAACTTCTCGATCTGCGCAATATCCAATTCGATCGGCGTTGCCCGCCCGAAGATGCTGGCTTCGACCGTGATGCGATAGGGTTGCTTCTCGTCGACCGAGGTCACGACACCGGGAAACGAAGCGAAAGGACCGTCCGAGATCCGAACGTTCTCGCCCTTCGAAAACGTCACCGTGATGTCGCGGTGATCATACTGGCCGGCCTCTGCTTTCTCCTTGAAAGCATCCACTTCTTGGACAGGGACTCGATAAGGTTTCTCCGGCTTTCCTACCACCCAAAGCACGTGGTCGACATGTCTCAAACCGGCCATTGCAGCGGCGCTGTAGACGCAGTGAACTAGCACGTATCCCGGCATCGCTGGCAGCTCCGGAATGTCCCTCATACGGCCACGCTTGAGCACGCGCTTGCCTTTTCGCATCGGCAAAAGAGCATCGACACCTGCGTCCTGCAGCTCTTTTTCCACAAGCTTCTCGCGCCCGGTGACCGTCTGGATGACGAACCACGATGCATTACCCGGCTGATTCGCTGCCGCCATGGTCAGCATGTTCGCCCGAATCGAGCGCATGCCGTCCTTCGCCCATGCCTTCGCCATCCTCACCGGATCAATGCGCGGATCGTTCATGATGACCGGAACACCCTGATAAACCTTACGCTGCATGATCATTGCTCCGCTCCTCTGCGATGGCCGCACGTGCGGCAACTTCAAATTCGTCGAGACCTTCCGGCCCGCCTTTTGGGAAATAGACGACGCGCATCGAGCCGGGATCGGGCACGAAGGGCCAGTTCATGGCCGCGTGGTGATCGCGCCAGCGCTCGTACACGGCCGAGCCGACAGGCACCGCCTCACACAGCTCGGAGAACACTGCGCAGGCTGCACCGGCCTTCTCGGAGCCACGCTCGGCCGCCAGGGCGTTCAAGCGGTTCGTTTCGGGATATCCAGCCTCCAGGACGCGACGGCGATACTCGGCATCCTCGTAGCCATCCGGGAACACGAGATCCTGCCCGTCGAAGCTTATGCCCTTGCGAGCGAGGTAGGATTGCGCTCGCGCCTCACTTGAGCGCCTTATGGTTTCGAACATGCTACGCGCAGCCTGACGGGTATCTGCAGGCATGCCAACGTCCACAGGTCCGGACAAAAGCGGCAGCATCCTAAGCCCTGCCCAAACTGGCCCGAACGGCGCAACGGAAACTGTCTCCACCTTTGTCGCCGCTTTGACGGCCTTCGGAGCAATTGCGTCGACGAGGTCAAACCGCTTATCGCGAAGATAGACGCCGAGTGGTGGTGCAGCGACATCGCCCTTTCGCTTTCCGCTCGTGATCTTCGGGCAAGCCGCGAGGAAGGCATCACGCCTATCTTCTGCGCGGTGGCGCTCCTCCGGCGTCAGAGCAACGAAGTGGCGAAAGCCCCAGTCGCCACCAGAGGAAAGCACGTTCGGCCATGGGTTTCCGTTCCTGCCGATCTCAAGTGTGCGATAGCGCTTCCGCAGCTCCACAGGGGAATCTTCCCCATTCTGATCCTCGCGCACGCCCTCTCTCTGATTCTGATAATCAGTATTTGCTGAATCTAAGTTATTACTATGTGCCGATTTTACCGGCGACGGCGAAACCGGCGACGGCGAAACCGGCGACGGCATTTCAGTCTGCGGTAGAAATGCAACACTTTCGCCAGAAGCCATATTTTCCGGCATGTTGCGGGGTTCGTCGAAGATCACCAGAACTGAAGATCCGAACTTCCCATCGTCCCGCTGCTGCTCGCGCTCGGCATAGCCAAACTCGACCAGCTCGGCGATCATCTTGCGCGCTTTATCGCGCCCGCAGCTGCCTTTCTTGATGATGTCGCCAATGACGACAGTCCAGTTGTCGGGCTTTGAAAGCAGGTAGCCGAGCAGCCACCTAGCCTCCATGGTTAGCCGCGCGTCTTCAAACACATGGTTCGGTATTGCCGCATACCGCGCATTTCGCACGCCACGGCGAATGGTCGCCTCCTGGCTCATTCCGCCGCCTCCAGATTTATGAATGTAATGATGAAAAGGGTCATGCCGCCGCCTTCTGCACGGCGAGGTGCCCGCAATTGGCCGCGACCAGGGCGCAGGCGACGGGCGGCGACACGGAGTTGCCAACGCAGGAGACCTGCACCGACTTGGAGAACTCGCGCCATACCGGCCCGGAGCCGTCCGCCTGGTAGTCGTGGGCGCCGTCGATGATGTAATCCGGCGGGAAGCCCTGAGCATTGTAGAGTTCCCGCGGCGTCAGCATGCGCATACCGATGTCGACGATGACGAAGGTGACGCCGGAGATCTCGACCGTGACAAACTCGCGATCGTCCCAGAAGCCGTGCGCCCGCATGAAGTTAGCGACCTCGCGAGCCCGCTCAGCCTGCTCTGGAGTGAAGGGTGGCACAGTGACGGTCGCCTCCACATGGCCGTGGCGGTCTTTCGTCGTGATCGTTCGCGTCGGCTCCGTTTCGGGCTGCCCATCGCCTGTGCCGTAGTAGGCCTGCATGTACGGCGTCACCATCGCCGCATGATTTCCGCCCGCTGTCACGGTCTTGATAGGCTTGTGGCAATCACCTTCTCCGCCCGCCGTGTTCGACGTGTACAGATGCGAGAGATACGGCGTGACGAGCTGCGACTTCCCGTCGCCACCAGGCATTACCGTGGCATTCGGTCGATCAACGCCGTGGCCCGTGGAGTTTCCGAACTGCCGCGCCACGAAAGCGGACACGACGCCCTGTTGGCTTCCGCTCTGCGTTGCGGTCGACATCGGCGCGTCCGCCGGTCGCCCGGGGTTTACGCCGCCGGTGCGACGGCTGTCGTTGTTGTGCTGCGCCATGAAGGCGATGGCAACGCAACCGTCGGCCTTGGCCGTGCTGGTCGCTGTCGGCTCATCCACGCCACGCGGGCGGCTCTGCCCTGCCCTGCCGCCGCAGCCGATCAGCGTCGGCACGATGACGGCGTTCTGATCCTTGCTGCTGGCGGTGATCGTGTGGTGCGGATCTTCGACCGAGCGAACGGAGCCGCCCTGCTGCGCCGCAGTGAGGACAGGCGCAACCAGCGTCAGCCCAGCGCCGCCGGCCGTGATCGTATGCGTCGGCTCGTCAGCGCCGTTGAACGGCTTGCCAGCATTGCGCATCGTCATCAGGTGCGGAGAGATGACGCCAAGAGGCGCAGCGCCGCCCGGCCGCTTGATGAAGCTGTTGGCAGTCACCGTCGATAGCGGCTCGCGCGCGTCCTGCCCCGTTGCGCCAGTGTTGAAGCGGATGACCGATGGCGCAATAAGGGCATGGCGGTTTTCCGTCGGGATCGTCGCAAGCGGATCGTCCAGCTCCGATGTGCGCTCTGAACGCCCGTCCGTGTGGCTGCAATAGGAGGCGACGTAGGGTGACACGACAGCCTTCTCGCCGCGATGCGCGCCCGTGATCGTGTTGAATGGTTGGTCCGCCGATTCAAGTCGGCCGCCATGCGTCAGGTTGACGAGGAATGGCCGCTCCGCATCGAGCACATAGCGCTTCATGCCACGCGCCACGCGCGCCATCGTTGCGTCCGCCAGTGGTCGCACGGCGCGAAGCTGATGTTTCGCCCAGATCTGAGGCGAGGTATCGAAGATCGACGGGCAGGCGAGCGACCAGTCGATGCATTCCGCCGCGGTGCGCCATGGCAGTTTCTTGCCATCGACAACATCGGGGTCAGCCGGCTTGCCGTGCGTCGGCTCCGGCCAGACAATCGGTTTACCGTCGAACCGGATGATCACGAACAGCCGCTTGCGGATGGTCGGTGCACCATAGTCGCAGGCACGCAGCTCGCGAAACTCGATCTTCCCGCCGAGGCGACGGAGCTTCTTGCACCACTTTTCGAAGAGTTGACCCCGGCGATCCGGATCAGGCATCAGGCCGCGATCAGTCTCGATCAGCGGGCCATAATCTTTGAACTCCTCGACGTTCTCCATGATGATCACGTCGACCTTGCCGCCGCTCTTCTGGATGCGCTCGACCCAGCCAGGTATGATCCAGCACAGGTCGCGGATGTTGCGCTCCACCGGCTTGCCGCCCTTGGCCTTGGAGAAGTGCTTGCAGTCGGGCGAGAACCACGCGAGCCCGATATGCTTGCCGCGCAGATGGTCGAGCGGGTCGATCTGGTAGACGTTCTCCGAGATATGATTGGTCTCGGGATGGTTAGCAGCGTGCAGCGCCAGCGCATCGGCATTGTGGTTGATGGCGATATCAGGCGAGCGGCCAAGCGCCATTTCGATGCCGGTCGAGGCACCGCCGCCGCCCGCGAAACTGTCGACGATCATGGGAACGTCGGTCCAGCCGGCAGAAATCGCAGCCGCGCTGGTCTCGCCAAATAGGTCAGTCCGGAACATGCGCAGCCTCCAAGGTTGCCGCCACGCCAGCAACGGCGAGCAGTTCGATGCGAGCGGTCTCGCGTGAGTGGGTGATTTCAGGCCGCAGCGACCCGTCGGGCCGCCGTACGGCGCAGCAGGCCGCGACCTCGACGGCGAGGTAGTTCAATGCCGTGCGCATGCCCGCCCGCAAAAGCGCCGGGCGGATCATCACCTGGTCGCGATAGAGGACGGATTGCGGCACAGTCAGCAGCCACCGGGCGCGTTCGGCGTCGTCGGTCGCGTTGTAGAGTTCCTCGACGATCGGAGAGAGCGCGGTCATTGCGACCACCGCGCATCGAGCCGATGGATCATGGCTACGACATCGTCGGCCGACTTGCCGCGTGTGAATCTCGGATCATAGGCGAAGCTGGCATTGGCAACCGCCTCGCGTACCGCCTTGGGCAAGGCGTCGAAATCGCGCATAACCTCGACTGGAGAGCGACGGTCGAGGATGTTGATCACTCGCGCCCCTCCCCGGCCTCGTATCCCCAAGCGGTCCAGCCGGGACGCGGATTGCGGCAGAACATTTCCAGCCGATGCATATCCGGATAAAGCCGCTCGATGGTCTCGGCGTAGAAATCGGGCTTGGCGCTGTGGTCGCCCTTGCGCTCAATGTGAACAGTCTGCGGCTGCGTGCCCGGCAATGGCGCCGCCGGGTTGCCCCGCCTGCCGATCAGCAGCAGCTCGTGGCGGTCGCGGCCCCAATAGCCCGTTCCAGCGACTTCCTTGTCCCAGATCCAATGATGAACGTAGGCAAAACCCCATGCCTCCATGACGCGCAGCGCGTCGGGCAGCATCGGGTTCGTCGCCCAGAGGAAGAGGACTGCGTCATCCTTCGCCGGCGCGCCGATCTCGCCAAACAGGCGGCAAATCGCATCAGTATCCATCGTCGGATAGTGGTTTTCGGCGCTCTTCTCGCGCCCGGTCACTTCCGAATGCACGCCGAACTTCCACGGCGGATCGGCATAGATGACCGGGAATTTCTGACCTACCCGCCCCGCCGTTTCGGCTCCGGTCTGCGCCACATGCGCCATATGGGCAAGCCGCACCTGGTGCCGCTTCTCGGCGTCAACCCGGCGGATTTCTTTGGACTGCGCGATGATGTCCTTCTTCTCACGCCGGAGAATGTCCTGCTGCGCCTCGTGCTCCAGACGGGTCAGCGCCTCGCCGGTATGCACCGAGATCTTGCCGTCGCGGATCGCCGCCGAAAGCTCCTTGATGCCATGGGTATCGATGCGACGCGCAGCGATGACGGCCCGCTCCGACACGGAAAGCATCCGCGCCGCATCGCGGGTCGGCAAATTTGCTGACCCTGTCGTGTGCTGGTTTACGCCACGCTTCCAGATGACGATCTTCGCCGCCACCATTGCGCGCTGGCTCTCGCTCAGGTGCCGACGGCGCAGGTTGAGCGAGAGCACGAACCCGAGCGGGTCGTCACCCTCGTATTCCTTCGTCCAGGCGTCGATGCCGATGAGATGGCAGGCCGCTTCGCGGTTGCGCCCGTCGATGATCGAGCCGTCAAGCAGCCACACCGGCTGTTGCTGGCCGTGCTCGGCGATATCGTCCGCCAGCTCACGCAGCTCGTCGTCGGGTATCATCGGGAACAGCGCCGCCAGCGGATGATGCGGTAGCCGCGTCAGTGCCGGCGGTCTGGCCGGAGCCGCGAAATGCTTGCAGGGAGGCGACGTCCACATGACGTCGATGCCGCCGCCATCGATGCCGATCGGTGCGATATCGGACGCCTGCGTATGGTTGGCCGCGTGAAGCTCAAGCGCCCCGCCCCAATGATTGACGAGGTCCACGCCGATTGCCGGACGCTCGTGACCGGCAAGCTCATAAGCTCTATCGGTCGGATACCAGAGCCACGCGTCGGACGCATCCCGCTTGAGTAGCTGACGGCCATTCAGGCTGCGGCAGGCGCGCTGATCCCCAAGGTTCTGAGAACGAAAGCTTCCCGCCGACAAAGCTTGCTCAATGACTGCCTGACCGTTCGGCCCGATGTTCTTTGGAAGGCTACCCGTCATGGCGCATCCTCCAGGCGGGCAAGCACGTCGGTCGCGGCGCGGATCAGTTCGCGCAACTCGGTGCCAAGCTGACGACGCTCAAGCGCATCGATCCGGCCATCCTCGAATGCCTTCAAAAGCGCCTTGGAGACGTCCATCGCTTCGGACAGCACCAGATGCGCATCCCGCTCGGACAGAGCCGAACCTTTCGAGGCTGCAGTGGCCAAAGGCTCCAACCTGAACCCGAGGTGGCGGGCCATCTCCGACGTGATGATCGGAGATCCGGCACGCATGTCCGCCTCAAGCGCGATGTCGATGGGGATCATCGTTTCGATGTATTCGTCACGCCCGTCATCCCGCCGGTCACCGCGCGAGGCGTATTTGACCAGCGTCGAGACGCCGACGCGCGTCAGGAGCGCGAAGGAAGTCACGCCGCCGCCGAGGCGGTAGCAGGCATCGACAATGCCCTTGAGGGAGACAATGGTTTCGTCGGAAATCAGGCGCACAAAAACACCCCGCAGAAAGCAAGGAAAAGAAAATCGGAAAGGATTCCATGAACCGCGCGGCGGCCGCGCGTAGGGTCAGCCCATCAGATCACGGGGGACCACATGGATAGGCAGATGGAAAAACAGAGACAGGGACGCGCCGCAGGGCGACGCGTCCCTGCCAGGAGGCAAGGCCAGGGAGAGGGAGGAGGCTCAGGCCTTGCTTTGGGAACATCGTCATTCGGCCGCCTCAATCGAGGCGCCGAGAAAATCACCTATGTCGAGATCCACGGCATCACGCTTCGCGACAGCGATAAGCGCGGGCCAATGGCCCTGAGGTATCCTGCCCCGGTCCTGCCAGCCCTGCACGGTCGAAACAGGAAAGAGCTTCTCGTCGGTCGACAGTGCTTTCGCCGTTTTAGTGAGGCCGCCGAACTTCGAGATAACGATATCAGCCGGATTGGATGCAGACACGGTTCATTCCTCAAGTTGGACAAGCAAGTCATACGCAGAGTGCGTAAACATGTCAACGTGGAATGCGTAAACGTGTTTCGCGTAAAGGTGTGATATGAGCGACACCAGCGAAAACATCTCAAATCAGTGGCGGAAGCTTCGCGAGCGCGCCGGTATGTCCATGGACGAGCTAGCTCGGGAAATGGGTTACAGCCGCGCATCCAGCATCCAGAGATACGAGAACCCGGACGAATATAGGAAGCCTTCGATCAGCACCGAGTTAGCCGGAAAGCTGTTGAAAGCCCTCAAAGGCCGCGGGAACCCGCCGATAGAGCCAAAGGACGTCTGGGCACTCACGCGCCTCCCTAGCTCTTTCGTGTCAAGTTTCGACCCCGACAGCGAGGAAGTCGACGGCGCCGAAGGCGACCTTAGTTACAGCCGCGAGCACTGGCACCCGAGCGTTGATGGCGCGGTCCCAGAGGTCGACGTAAAACTCGGTGCTGGCTTCGGTTCGGTCGGCGAGGTGATCAATCTTCCAGTCGGCCGCGAGACCGTCGCCGGACATCGCGTCGTCGCTGAATGGCTTATCCCTGAGAGCTACCTGCGCAATGAAGCCAAGGTATCGCCCGGCTTCACGCTCATCATGGAGATCGTCGGAGACTCCATGATGCCGACGTATCTTCCAGGGGATCGCGTTATCGTCGACCTGGCGCAGAATTCGATGCTGACTGATACGGTCTACGCAATCAGTGACGGACAAACCGAACCTCAAATCAAGAGGTTGCAGCGGGTCCCATTTAGCGATCCGCCGCAGGTGCGCATTATCTCTGACAATCCCGCTCTAGAGACGTTCACGGTTGAGTTGGAGCGTCTGACGATTATCGGCCGGGTCTGCGGCCACATCGCCCGTAGATAGTTATCGGGAAACCCGAGTCACTGAAAACTCAAAGCGCCGACTGACCTCCAGCGCGCCATCGAGCACCCACCTATCGTCGCCCTCGCCGGTCACCTGATCAGCGGGGGCTTCTCTCGTTTCGCGCCCAATTTCTGGTGAGCGAACCACAACACGCTGAACGTCTTCGGTGTCGTTGATCATACCGTTGCCTCCGCTACGCAAGAACATACCGCGAACAAAAACACGGAACCCGTCAACGTGTCGAGTCGATTCTTAACGGGCGTTATCAATTCCTTGATTTACGCACTTTTCGTAAACCCACTTGCAATTTACGCATCATGCGTATAACGATGTCCCTCGTACGCAGTTTGCAGATGAGGAGACACCAATGCAAAACCCGCTCGGAAATACCCCGGAACAGATCACCCATTCCATGGCCGACGCCATGCGCCTGCTCGGCGAGAGCTGCACGGAATTCGCGCTGAAGCTCAAAGGTTTCACCCAGCAGCAGATCATCAAATACGGCGACGCCGCCCGCGAACTCGCCTTCGAGCAGTCCGCCCGACACATCCGCGTGCGCATCGCCAGCCGCGCCGCTTGAGGCCGAACGCTTTCGGCGTCGGCCTTTGGGCCGACATCGAAGGTGTTCCCTTCCCGTCCCCAATCGGAGCCTCTGGTCATGAATGAGCATTACACCGGCTATCACAAGGCACGGCTCCAGGCCTGCCCGAGCCGCTTTTTCCTCGCCTGCGTCATCCTCATCTTGTGCATGGCGATGATCGGTTCCGCCGCGCTGGCCGGCGGCACTGCCTTCAAGAAAGAATGGCAGTTTGCGTCGGAGGCTCGCGTCTGATGACCGCAACCGTCCTTCGTTTCCCCACCCCTGCAGCGCCCACGCCGCGCGCCCTGCCGTCGTCGAGCGCGTCTTTCGTGCTGCGCCAAATGATGAGCGTCAAGCTGACGAAGCCAGAGCAACTCGCCCTCGTCGACTGCCTGGTGCACCCGCACCGAACGCACCTCGAAATCGCAGAGCGCCACGGCATCGACCGAGCGCACCTGCAGGATCTCTATTTCGACCTTTTCACCATTCCCGAGCGCGCGAGAGCCGCGCAGGACAGGAGCAAGTAATGGGCCACAAATACCCTCACTCTGGCACGATCCCGGCCGAGCCGATCGTGCACCGCCTCTGGGAACGGGGCGAGACCGCCCGCGAGCTGGCGGTCCGCTTCGGCGTGCCCCTGCCGAGCATGATGCGCTACCTGCGCCTTCGCATGCACAAGTGGGAAGAAAGCCAGCGCCGCGCGCCTGCACCTGACACCCGCAAGATCATCCACACCGTCCGCAGCTTCGAGCGCAGTGCCTACCACGTCATGCACGTATCACTGCCCCGGATCTCGATGCACGTGCAGGCGATCGAGGAGAATCGGAAGAGCGCTGATTGGAGGGTGGCGGCATGAGCATCACCCTCTGGAAACCCGAACCCGACGTCATTCTGCACCAGGCGCTCGGTAAGTGCGCCGAGGAGTGCGCCGAGCTTTCGCAGGTGCTGGCTCGCTGCCTGATCCAAGGCTTCCATGAAGCCGAGCCGGTCACGCACAAGCTCAACCGGACCCACCTCTTTGAGGAGGTGGCCGATATCATGGCCGCACTGCGGTGGCTTTTCGATGTGCTCGACGAACCATTCAAAGGAGAATCCGAGCGCGAGCGCCGCAAATTCGATGGCTTCAAGCATTGGCAGGCGATGCTTAAGGCCGACGAAAGCGCTCCGCAACAGGGTGGTCAGGATGCCTACAAATGCCCGATCTGCGCGGAGCCGTTCAAGGATGACGACCTGTGCGCGACGGATATCACCGAGGGCACATGTCACGCCGCATGCCTGGAAGGTTCCCCAGTCGTCGACCTTGAGACCGGAGAGCCAACGGACGGCCCGATTTCGACGTTCCGAGACGTAGATACCGACGACATTGCGGAGGGCCGCGCCAATGGCTGAAAAGTTCATTGAGTGGATCGGCGGCCCCATGCCGGTCAAAGACGGGACGCCCCTCGTCACCCGCCATCGCCACGGCAAGGGCGACAAGCACAGCCTCGCCGGTGAAGGCTACGCCACCAGGTGGAGCCACACAGGCGAAGTCGACGACATCGTTGCCTATCGGCTCGACAAGCAGATGCCGACGGTAGCAACCAGCGTCACCGCCCGCGAAGAACCTGTGCTGCTGGCGCTCGCCGAGTACGACGAAGACTACGGCATCTACCTCAAGACGATCGCCATCGACGCAGGCATTGACTTTGCCGCGGCGCGGCGCGCAGTCCGCGCTCTCGCTCGCAAGGGCCTTGCCAAACTGCTGCGCGGCTTGATGTCGGAGGATGACGGACTGTTGCGCGGCTCCGGCTACCAGCTGACGCGTGAAGGTCGCGCTTTGGCTGCGAAGATCCGGGCCGACGACGCCGCTCCCGCCGCTGCATTGGAGGGCTCGAAATGAGAAAGCCCAAGCAAACTCATAGCTTCGCAAACCTCGGGGCTGCGCCGATAAAGCAGGGCCGCCCACCTCATGCAGACGACGCCGCCGTTGATAGCTTTTTCTACGAGATGAAGGAGAAGCTTGCGAAGAAACGCGATGAAGGTCGCGGCGGATGGGAGAACAAGGCCGAATGCTCGGAAGTGTTCCTTTCGCAGCTCCTGCGCGAACACGTCGAGAAGGGCGACCCGATCGACGTCGCGAACTTCTGCATGATGCTCTCCCAGCGCGGCGAACGCATCAGCCCAGCGCCGCAGACGAATGTGGTGGCGTGCCCCTGCACCACGTTCGAGCAGAGCGAGAATTGCCCCGTTGGTTATCCCTCCATGATTTGCAGCGCCTGTGACGGCAGGGGCATTGCTCCCGTCGATAAGGTTGTCGCCCTCGCGGCTGAGATGATGAAGGTCGCCGAGCAGGTCGATGAACTGGAAGATCCGTTCGCCGCGTGGGAGACCATCGACCTCGTCCATAGCCAGAACGACCAGTTTCGGAAGGCGTTGAAGTGGATCGTTGATCACCCGGCAGAGAGCAATGCCGTCGTTTGGGACGTTGCTAGCAACGTGCTGGACGCCAACGCGGAGGCCAGCGGCGATGGACGCTAAGCAGCTCCACATCTTGCAGCACTCCCTTGGTCTCGACGAGTACGGGCGAGGCACCTTCTACCGAAACCATTTTGTGACCGGCGGAGGCAGCAAGGATCACGCCGATTGCATGGCGCTGGTGAAAGCCGGCTTCATGACGGTGCGGTCCGGGAATGCCCTGAGCGGCGGGGATGATGTCTTTCGGGTAACCGACACCGGCAAAGCAGCCATTACTGAACACAGCCCGAAGCCGCCAAAGCTCACCCGCTCGCAGCAGGCCTATCAGGACTGGCTGAGTTACGACGGCTCCATGTCCTTCATCGAGTACGCGAAATGGAAATCGCGTCGGCGCGCCGTGGAGGCTGGACGGATATGAGTAGGTTATTCGGAACCGACTTCATCACGCAGAAGTATCTGCGCCGATTTCCGAACAGCGAGCGCACCCGGTCATGGGCTGGTGTCTTGGTCCACATCGAGACCGAAAACGGCGTTTGGCGCACTGGCGGCTCCGGCTACACCTGGGCTGGAAAGCCGGATGCGTGGATCCTGTCGTTCGAGGACGCGGTCAAGAAGATCGACCACTGCGGACCGGAGAAGATGGGAAAGCTCCTGCGCGCTTCGCTGCCCCCACCCCAGCCGAGGGAGGCAGCCAATGCTGATGCGGTCAATCATCCCGCTCACTACGGTGGCGCCGATAACCCCTATGAAGCCATCAAGGTTATCGAGGCATGGAACCTTGGCTTCAACCTGGGAAACACCGTCAAATACATCTCGCGAGCCGGCAAGAAAGACGCCCTTCCTCAGGAGCTCAAAAAGGCACGCTGGTATCTCGACCGCGAAATCTCGAACTTGGAGAAAGAGGCCCAACGATGAGCGCCTCCGACCTCCAGCCTTTCCGCGTTCACTTCCACGATCCGGACCTCGCACCCATCGACATTGACGCCCTTTGCGCCGCCGACGCTCGTGAGATCGCCATCGAGCGCCGTGGCGTTTCGCCCGGTGCCATCCGAAAAACCAAACTCATCAGGGAGACAAGCTAATGGCCGTATTCCGCCCCGAATTCGAGCGCTCCGACGTGGAGCGCATCTATCGAGCCATAGCCGATAGAGAGCCAACGATGGAGCTGCTCCAGCTCGTCTACGACACATTCGGTGAGACGTGTGATCTACGCCCCCCCGTCAACGAGCTGCGGCTGGCCGGCCTCTGCGAGACTGGAGTGCGCGCCCGTGGCTGACGTCTGGTTCACCATCCACCGCTCCAATCTCCACCAGGCGTTTGCACGCGTGATGGGGGCGATCGAAGTGCGCAACACCATCCCGATACTGTCGCATGTCCTGCTGGAGCCGACCGGCGATAGCATTCTGCTGCGCGGCTCAAACCTCGACCTGCAGATTGACGCGGAATGCGAGGCGATCTCGATCGTCGAGCCTATCCCGTTCACCATCCCGGCAGCGCGGTTTAAGGATATTCTGGCGACACTGCCGGAAAGCGCCGAGATCAGCTTTGGCCCCGGACGGAGCAAGGACAGTATCACGATCTCGACCGGCCATTCCCGGCTGTCGGTTCCGTTCCTGCCTGCGCATGATTTCCCGGTCATCCCAACAAAGGCCGCGCTTAGCTGGACACCGATATCCGGCAAGCCCTTGGCCGATGCCATCGAGAAGGCATCCTTCGCCCTGAATAAGAATGACGATCGCGTCTATCTCACAGGCTATTGCCTGCACGGGGAGAAGGGCGGCGATGGCCTCGTTGTGGCAACGACCGATGGATTGAGCCTCGCCAAGGTCACGGCCGCAACGGGCGGATGCCCTGCATTTCCTGCGGTCGGTGTAACCTTCCCGCACATCATCGTGCCGCCGCGCGCCGCCGACAGCATTCGCAAGCTGCTTGAGGGCGCAGTACAGGGCGCATCGATTGCAGCCACCGACGCGATCCTCGCCGTGCGCTTCGATGGCGTGACGATTACGTCAAAGCTGATCGACGGCAAGTATCCCGAGTATGATCGGGTCATCCCCGCCCCCGCAGGCGCAACCATCGGCGTCAAGCTCGACGCCCTGTCGTCGTCGATCAGACGCGTCTGCGTGATGATCGACGACGCTTCGCGGGATGCCCTCTTCATCCGCACGCTCGACGGACTGGTGAACGTCGACCTGGTCGGCCGGGATGGCGGCGCAGCGCATGATGCGTTCTCTGGCGAGATCGATGCGCCGGAAGACCTTGAGATCAGCCTGAACGGCGAGCAGCTCAAGAAGATGCTGGCGAGCATCGACAGCTCCGACATCGTCATCCACACCACGGCAGACGGCGCTCGCATCATTGTGCGCCCCGTCGGCATTCCTGGCGAGACGTACCTGCTCAGCACCATGAAGCCGCGCTTCTCCGCAGCAGCGGAGCAGGCGGCATGACGACACGCGATATGAAACGCCGCATGCAGGCCTACCGCAAAGGCGTGTCCGACATGCGCGAGCGCGCCATCGCCGCCGCCAGCCAGGCGCTCAACGGCATCGAATGCGAGTGCGGCAGTACCGACCCTGAGACCGGGACGCACGAATGCAGCCTCATGGTCCGGGGCCAAGACTGCCTTTGCAGCGAGCGCGCCGAGGAGGCCGAGGCCATCGTCGAGCGCATCCGGCAGATCACTATCGAGGTCGATCGATGAACTTGGATGTTGCCAAATCGGACTATCAGAAAGTCTGCGAGCTGCTGGACCTCGCCAGCCCGGAATGGTGCGAATCCTATGACACCAAGAACCAGCGTGCCGAGATCTGCACCAAGGATGCGCGGACCGGTGAGGTGATGCCCATCGCTCACATCCTTCCCGATTGCGGCTATGACGATCGCCGGCTGATGATGCGCAGCCCGACCTACATGCGATCGCTCGTCTTCCTGTTGCGCCACGCCTTCACCGAGATCCGCGACCTTCGCCAGCAGCTCGCCGCTCGCCAACCCGAGGCAAAGAAGTTCGCCGCGGAATGCGCCATGAAGTGCGAGGAGCCGGCCTTCCTGAAATTCCTTGAGGAACGCCACGGCCTTGAGCGCCCGCTGACCAAGGATCGCGCCGCCACAAAGGTGCGCTCGATCCTGAGTATTTCATCTCGCAGGCAACTCGATGAGGAACCGGCAGCCGCAGAACGCTGGAAGCACCTGCGACGGGACTTTGATGCATGGAGGCGGAGCTAATGATAGCGCAATCCGACGGCCCGCTCGGTAAAATCTACACGCTCGATGAGGCCTGCGCGTACCTGCGGATGACCGTCCGCGCGGTCACCAAGGTTGCCAAGCGAGATGGCCTATGCACTATCTCGGGTCGAGATCTGCTCTTTAGCGAGAGTGACCTGTTGGCAATTTGGGATGCGATGCGATGCCACTCAAGCTCGTCGAGCGCAAAGGCTCGGACTTCTACTACATCCGGGGCACCGTCCGCGGACAAAGCATATTCGAATCTACTGGCACTCGCGACCGAGAAGTCGCGGAGGCGATCCGCATCCAAACGGAAAGCCGCCTGCTGAACGAAAGCGTTCACGGCAAGAAAGCGCTCATCACATTCGAAGAGGCCGCGCAGTCCTATATTGCGTCAGGAGGCTCCGAGAGGTTTCTCATCAAGGTCTCTCCCGCCACAGGTAAAGTTTCCGGCATCGTCACGTACTTTCGCGGAAAACTGCTGAAAGACTTGACCCAGTCCGACCTGGACGCAGCCGCCCGCATCCTCTTTCCAACAGCATCGGCCGAGACGAGAAACCGGCAGTGCTACACACCATTCATCGCCGTCTGGAACCATGCTGCCGGCAATCAATGGGCGGAAGTGCGTCAGTGGAAGAGGCCGAGAAAGGCCAAAGGCACGAACGTCGTCAAACTCAAGGTGCGCGCAGGCACCAAGCCGACGTCCTATGACCGCGCAGCTGAGTTTGTCGCCGCCATGTCTCCCGCCCCGGCCCAACTGATGACGGCGCTGTTTTACACTGGTATGCGGCCGATCGAGATATTCACTCTGGAGGCTCCAGAGGTGAACGTGCAAGGCCGTTGGATCACCCTAGACAGAAGCAAGACGGGTGAGGCGCGCGGCGTTCCTATCCACGAGTTTCTGGTGCCGCTCTTTGAGGCGCTGGTGGCGCGTGGAGGCATTCTGTTCCGTTCACATAAGGGAGAGCCCTACCCGCCGACAGAGGAATTTGGCGGCCAGCTTTCCAGCGCCATCAAAGGCGCTCGCAACCGCCTCAAAAAAGCCGGCGTCACGATCTTCGACATAGCGCCCTACACCGGGCGCCACACGGTCTCGACACAGCTCGTGGTCAACGGAATACACCCATACATCAAGGATCAGATCCTCGGCCACGCCGCCGACGATATGAGCCGGCACTACACCCACGTGCCGCAGCAGCCATTGATCGAGGCAATCAACACCCTTCCTGTTCCCCAGCTCTGGCGTGAACAGGAATGGTGGAGCGATCCTGTCTATTGGTCGCGGAAGCTGGTGAAGTGGGGAGATCCGGCGAAGCGTCGCGAGCAGAAAGCGGGATAATCGAACCTGTGCAAAATCTGTGCACTGCAATTGCGTAAGTCGAATTTATTCATTATCGCCATTATCTTACAAGGTGTCGCCTCTGGCCTTGGTAAGGGAGAGGCCGAGAGTTCAAATCTCTCTAGCAGCACCAGTTTTCCTTCTATTTTGCCTCAAAACCATGGCGCTATTCGCCACCATTGCACCGCGATGAACACGCACATGTGCATAGCCGCTCAACCCGTCCAGACATGGGCGAACAAAGCCTTGCAATCGTCACATTCAGCTCCTATTTGGCGGAAATCGATATTGCTGACGAACTTTGTGTCGGCGCCCTAAGCGCGTGAGAGACGGACTTCCCTCTTCAAAATCGGTTATCCTGATCCGGAGGTTTTTTCCGGAAATGTCTATTACGAGCGATTGAAAGGGAATCGTCATGGCTACAGGCACAGTAAAGTGGTTCAACAGCACCAAGGGTTTCGGCTTCATCCAGCCTGACGACGGCAGCCCGGACGTGTTCGTTCACATTTCGGCCGTTCAGCGCGCAGGCCTTTCCGGCCTCAACGAAGGTCAGCAGATCAGCTACGAGCTGACGCGCGACCGCAAGACCGGCAAGTCTTCTGCAGACAACCTGCAGGCCAAGTAATTAGGCCAAGTCATTTTCGCGCGTCGTCGCCGGACGCAGATTTGCGGGCAGCGGCAGTGCAGCGAATGGGAAGGTCGGGTTCGCCCGGCCTTTTTTATTGCCCTGTTGTCACCGGCGACTGGATAATTCCACCTCAAACCGGCGACGCATCGAGGTGGAATTATGAAGCGATTTCTCGATGTTACGGCGTCGTCAGACGACCCTGTTTGATATTCCGCGCGGCAACGCTTCAATCCCAAAATGCGGGCGCGATCTCCAAGATCAGCTCGTCGCAATTTAAAGTCCAGTTGCCTCTCAGCGGTTATCGCCAACCGCTGGGCACTCTTGCGTGACCTGCTTGAGACAGGGAACGTTTCCCGCCAGCCTGCGTTACCAATTCAACGGCAACGACGTGGAGGTCTTGAAATGAAAGGCATCGTTCTCTGGCTCATGGGCGTACCCCTGATCGTCATCGTTCTGCTTTACATGTTCGTGTTCTGATGGGTCGCTCAGGAAACCTGAGGAGATCGCTCGATCGAAACGCTCAAGCGGAAGATTTAATTTGTAGTTGCAGACATCGAAAGATGCGCCTTAACGCAACCTTAAGATTCTGTCCCTAGATTTGACATCGCGATGATGGACAATCGCAACGCTTAAATCCCCTTTTGAAACCGGCTCGCGCCGGTTTCTTTTTGTCCAAACGACCGCCGTCAGACCTTGACGGCCTGCTCGACGAAATCCTCGCTCCCGAAGAACTTCAGATAGCGCTGCACCTCGGCCGCGTCGCCGGTCGCCTTGCGGGGGTTGTCCGACAGCTTGACCGCCGGCCGGCCATCAGCGTCGCTGACCTTGCAGACGATCGATATCGGATTGAGGCCCTTGATCTCCGTCGGCGCGCAATCGGCAAAGTCATTGGTGAGGTTCGTTCCCCAACCAAAGCTCATGCGCACGCGTCCCTCGAAATGCCTGTAGGTTTCGATGATCGTTTCGACATCGAGACCATCGGAGAAGATGAGCAGTTTTTCACGCGGGTCGCGCCCCATCTTCTTCCACCAGGCGAGAATTTTCTCGCCGCCTTCGATCGGCGGGGCGCTGTCCGGACGAAAGCCGGTCCAGTCCGCCACCCATGCCGGCGCATCGCGCAGGAACGCGGCCGTGCCGAAGGCATCGGGAAGCACGATCAAGAGATTGCCGCCGTAGAGCTGATTCCAGTCCTGCAGCACCTTATAGGGTGCGGCGGCGAGTTCGGCATCGGTGCGGGCAAGTGCAGCTGCCACCATCGGCAATTCATGCGCGTTGGTGCCGAGCGCCTCCAGGTCCGTATCCATCGCCAGAAGCACGTTGCTGGAGCCGGAGAAGGATGCACCGATGCCTTCCTTCAATGCCTCGACGCACCAGCGCTGCCACAGGAAGCTGTGGCGCCTTCGCGTGCCGAAATCCGAAATCCGCAGGTTGGGATACTGCCTGAGGCGCTCGACCTTCGACCACATCTTCGCCTTGGCACGGGCATAGAGCACATCGAGCGTGAAGGGGCCGAGCCCTTTCATGGCCGAGCGCGAGCGCAGCTCGTTGATGATCGCCAGCGCCGGGATCTCCCACATGGTGGTCTCGGCCCAGCGCCCACGGAAGGTCAGCTCGAACTGGCCGTCGCGTCGCGACAGCTCGTAATCCGGCAGGCGGAATTTTGCGAGCCAGGCGAGGAACTCCGGCGAGAAAATCTGCTTGCGACCGTAGAACGAGTTACCGGCAAGCCAGATCATCTCCTTCTTGGAGAACCGCAACTCGCGCGCATGATCGAGTTGCTCGCGCAGTTCATTTTCGTCGATCTCGTCGGCCAGGCGCACGGTCTTGGTCCGGTTGATCAGCGAGAAGGTCGCGTCTACATCCGGATAGAGCTGCCAGATCATCTGCAGCATCAAAAGCTTGTAGAAATCCGTGTCGAGCAGGCTGCGCACGATCGGGTCGAGCTTCCAGGCATGATTGTAGACGCGCCTGGCGATATCGGTCTTGGTCATCTTAGGAATTGCTCCTCTTACAGCGCAGCGCGTCTTATGAGACGCGCAAAGGTCGCTGTAGCACTTTGAATTGCTGCATGGCTAAAGCATACGCACGCCGGCTTGCCGCATGCGCGTGATCATGGCGGAGAGCGAACCGTTGAGATCGATACCCCTGGAGGCATCAAGCACGACGGAGGTTGAAAACCCCTGGGCCACGGCGTCGAGCGCGGAAAAGGCGACGCAGAAATCGGTCGCCAGGCCGCACAAGGTAACGCTGCCGATACCGCGATCCCTGAGGTAGCCAGTCAGCCCGGTCGGCGTCCGGCGATCATTCTCGAAGAAGGCGGAATAGCTGTCGATGCCGGTGCGAAAGCCCTTGCGGATCACCAGTTCGGCGCGTGTCCATTTCAGCGATGGGTGAAAGTCGGCGCCGGTACTGCCCTGAACACAATGGTCCGGCCAAAGCGTTTGCTCGCCATAGGACATCGTTACCGTCTCGAACGGCGCTTTTCCCGAATGGACGGATGCGAAGCTCGAATGGCCGACCGGATGCCAATCCTGCGTCAGCACCACATGCTCGAACCTCCCGATCAGATCGTTGACCGCAGGCACGATCTCATCGCCGCCGGAAACGGCAAGCGCTCCGCCCGGGCAAAAATCGTTTTGCACGTCGACGACGATCAACGCCTCACCAGCCATCGCTTTCCCCTTGAGCGGACCAATCCCTATCGATCACCAAAATCGATTTAAGTCCAAGATCAATCACAGAATTTGAGCGACGGCAACCCGCTTCGACACCCCACGGCACGATCCTTGACGCACATAGAAAAAGGGCGCTGACCACGGTCGGCGCCCTCTCAAGAACTGCAGCCTGAATTGGATCAGTTGCCGTTGAGGTTGTCGGCGATGGAGAAGCCGGAATTGGCAATGCCGACCGGCTGCGCCACGAAGTTCAGGAACTTCGAGAAGTCCACCGACGGATGACGCGAGGCATAGATCACGTCGCGATTCTTGATCGGGAAGGTCTGGCCGACGATCAGGCTGTCCGGCTTGCTCATGTCGAAGCGGTAGACGATCGGATAGCGCCCCTGGCTGTCCGTCTGCATGCCCTTGCGCAACATCTCGTTGAAGCGCTGCTGGCCGAGAAGGCTCATGACGACATCCGGCTCTTCGTAGCGGAAGATGAAGTAGCCCTTCATGTCGAGCGCATAGTCGGAACCGCCGCCGGCAAGTCCCATGGCTTCCAGCAGGTTGAGGTCGTTGGCGCCGAACTCGACGCGCTGGTTGGCCTTGACGGCGCCAAGGATAGTGAAGCGGCGCGGATCGCGCGCAACGAAGATCTGGTCTCCCGGCTTCACATGGATGTTTTCAGACGGGTTCTCGATGATCGACTTCAGGAGAACCGTGCCGGTCTTCTTGCCGCGCACCAGCGTGACATAGGTCTCGTAGGGCTGCGCCACGGGGCCGCCCGCCTTGGCGATGACCTCGTTGATCGTCTCGTCGACGAGGCTGAGCGGGACGACTGCGGACTTGCCGACAGCGCCCGAAACGGTGACGTTGCGCGAGGCGGTGCTCATGCTCGTGACGATGACATCAGGCTCGACCGCCTTCTGCTTCAGCGCTTCCAGGATTTCCTGGCGCGCCTGTTCCAGCGTCAGGCCGGCAAATCGGACCGAGCCGACATAGGGGATGGCTGCCTTGCCGTCCGGCTGGACGACGAGGTCGATGCTTGTCTGTTTGGAGTCCTGCGTCGAGAACAGACCGTCGCTGCCGGCCTCGAAGATCGATACTTTCAGAGCGTCGCCAACACCGATGACGACCCGGCCCACACCGCCGCCGATACCGAACCGGCGGTTGAGCGTCGACGACACGTAGTCGGAAACAAGGCGTGCGGACTGACCGGTCACATCGACGATATCAAATACGGTGGCGTTCTTTCGACCGATTTCGGCGCCGGATTGGCCGGCATCCGCAACAATGGCCCCGGCCAGCGGCCCCTCGCCCGGAACAGCCTGACATCCCGCAAGCGCGGTAGAAAGCAGAAGGGCAGCTACACGTTTCAACTAAGACACTCCGAATTCGGCACAGCCATGATTCTGTTCATAGTTCTGCACCGCATGATCTCCCGGTCGGGAATCCGCCGGTCTCTGAAAAGCACAATAGCCGTCTCACAACAAGTCACTTGCAGACGAAGACGAGCAAAATAATTGGCCCTGCGCCTTTCCGGTCATACCTCCTACACCTTGACGGGTTTGCGGCCCGATTTGTCTTGGATGAAGGTTCTGGGCATGTATATGTTAGGCCATTGGACTTGAAAGCTAGGTACTTTAAGTTAAAAGCTGACTAATGAGGCGGAACGAATATACGTGGGGATAACCCTGGGGCGGAATGATTGGCAGTTGCGTTTTCCGCTTGGAAGCGCAATCGCAGATGCAACTTTAACGTCAGTTTAGAGCGTTCGATCATATATGGCTGTTGAAATTATTGGGCGTGCATGCCTCGCCCCTGGAGCAGAATCGCCTTCGGCGTTGTTCAAACTTCTTCGTCAGGGCAAGTGCACAGTCACCAGCATCCCGTCCGATCGCTGGGACGTTGCGCGTTTCTGGCACCCGGTCATGGGCACGCAGGGCAAGACCTATTCCTTCGCCGCGGGCGTGCTGGATCAGCTCTATGACTTCGACCCGGCCGTCTTCGGCATGTCGCAGCGCGAAGCCATGTATATGGATCCGCAGCAGCGCGTGCTCTTGCAGCTCGCCTGGCGCGCGCTCGAGGACGCCAATATCTCGACGACGTCGCTGCACGGCGAGAATGTCGGCGTCTACATCGGCGCATCGAGCCTCGACCACGCCAACCTGACGGTTGAGGACCCGGCGGCGGCCGGCCCGTATTTCATGACCGGCAACACCCTGTCGATCGTCTCCAACCGCATTTCGCACATCTTCGGGCTGAGCGGTCCGAGCATGACGGTCGATACGGCTTGTTCGTCCTCGCTCGTCGCGCTCGATCAGGCGATGCGCGCACTGAACGCCGGCGAAATCGACACGGCGATCGTCGGCGGCGTCAATATTCTCGCCCATCCGCTGCCGTTCGTCGGCTTTGCGCAGGCGCGCATGCTGTCGCCTGAAGGGCTCTGCCGCGCCTATGACAACGATGGCGCGGGCTATGTGCGCGCCGAAGGTGGCGTCGTGTTCGTGCTGCGCCGCTCGGACCGGGCGCGCCGCGAAAAAGACCGGAGCTATGCCCGGATCGTTGCGACTGGCGTCAATTCGGCCGGCCGCACGAACGGCATCTCCCTGCCCTCGCGCGAAGCCCAGGCAAATCTGCTGCGGGCGATCTACGAAGGCAACGGCATCGATGCCAATCAGGTGGCTTTCGTCGAGGGCCACGGCACCGGCACCAAGGTCGGCGACCCAGCGGAAGTCTGGTCCATCGGCACGGTCATCGGCGCCAATCGCCGGGCACCGGTTCCGATCGGCTCGATCAAGTCGAACATCGGCCACACGGAGCCTGCCTCCGGCCTTTTCGGCATGATGAAGGCGATCCTGGCGCTCGAAAACAACTACCTGCCGGCGTCGCTGCACTTCGACACGCCGAACGAACATATCGATTTCGATGGCCTGAACGTGCGCGTCACGGCAAGCCCGATCGAACTGCTGCGCGGCAAGCGTGCGCGGCTTGCCGGCATCAACTCCTTCGGCTTCGGCGGCGCCAATGCCCACGTGGTCATCAGCGATCCGGAGCCCGTTTCCGAAGACAAGATCAACAATCCGCCGTCGTCCGGTCACGTCTTCCTTGCAAGCGCCCATACCGCGTCGAGCCTCGAAGCACTGCTGAAGGACTACAAGACGCGTTTTGCCAACGCTTCCAAGGGCGAAATCCGCTCGATGGTCGCAGCGTCGGGCGCCAACCGCACCCATATGCGCTATCGGTTCGCGGCCCGCAGCGATCATCCCGAAGATATCGTCCGTGCGATCGCAAGCCATGTGGAAAAGCCGGGCTCCGATATCGGCGAAGTCGGCGAAGCCGTCACCAGAGATGCCAAGGTCGCCTTCGTCTTTTCGGGCAACGGTTCGCAATGGGCCGGCATGGGCGTCGAAGCGTTCCGTGAGAACCTGCATTTCCGCCAGTGTTTCACATCTGTCAGCGCGCTCTTCAAGTTCCATTCGGACATCTCGCTCATCGAGCTTCTGACCGATCCTGACCTCGACAAGAAGCTGTCCGACACGAAGATCGCCCAGCCGTTGCTTTTTGCCGTCCAGGCAGCTCTTTCCGATTCGCTTGTCGCCATGGGCGTCAAGCCAGTCGCCGTGTTCGGTCATTCGGTCGGCGAGATCGCCGCTGCTTATGCAGCCGGCGCGCTGTCGATGGTCGACGCCGTCTCGATCGTTGCAAAGCGGTCGCTGCACCAGGATCTGCTCGCGGGCCACGGCACGATGGCCGCCGTGATGCTGGGCGAAGACGCCGCGCGCGCCTTCGCCGAGGCGCACGGCCTCGATGAGCTTTGCGTCGCTGCCGTCAACGCCCACAATTCGGTGACGATCTCGGGCCCGGCCCATGAGATTTCCGCCTTCCGCGACGCGGCACGCAAGGCGAAGATCCCTGCTCAGATCCTCGACATCAACTATCCCTTCCACCACCCGATCATCGACCGGGCCAAGGACGCATTCCTGTCGGATATTCCCGATATCGCGCCCCGTCGTGCGGACGTTACCTACCTATCGACGGTTACGGGTGCTGCCCTTGATGGCACGCAACTCGACCCCGACTACTGGTGGAAGAATGTTCGTGAGCCGGTTCGCTTCCAGGCGGCGGCAGAGGCGGCGATCGAGCTCGGCTGCCGGCTCTTCATCGAGATTTCTCCGCGCCCGATCCTGTCCTCTTACGTCAAGGAGACGATCAAGCAGGCGGCGGCACCAGGCATGGTCGTGCCGACGCTGCTTCGAGATGTCGGAGAGACCGGTCAGGATCCGATCTCGGCCGCTATGGCGCGTGCTGTCGCCCACGGCGCAATCGTCGACACCGCGCGCGTATTCGGCAAGCGCAATGCGGCGATTTCGCTGCCGAGCCTGCCGTTCGAGCCGGTCGAATTGCGACCGGCGGCCACGACCGACGCCACGGATCTCTTTGGCCGCACCGCCAAACCCTATCGCCTGATCGGATGGCGCAGCGACCCGAACAGCGGCAGCTGGAAGAACCACATCGATGCGCCCCTCTTCCCGGATCTGGCCGAGCACGTTGTCGATGGCAAGGCTATCCTGCCGGGCAGCGGCTTCATCGAGATTGCCGTCGCAGCGGCACAGCAGTTTTACGGGACAGACGAAGTCGAGATCACCAATCTGGAAATCGTCCGGCCGCTGGAGCTCAGCGACAGCCGCATCATGGAACTGTCGACCATCCTGTCGCCGGAAACCGGCGATATCGAGATCCGCTCGCGCGAGCGCCTGTCCGAAGACGACTGGGCCGTTCATGCGGTCGCCCGGTCCCGCAAGCCGTTGCCGAGTGAAGAACGCGCGTTGCCTTCCTTTGCCGGCATGCAGAAGACGGCAACCGTCGCTCCGGCCAAGGCTTATGATACCGCACGGCAATTCGGCCTCGACTACGGTCCGCGTTTCCAGCTGCTGGCAAAGGCGGTTGCCTATAACGACCGGATCGTCGACGTCGAGCTGAAGAGCCCGGACAAACCGGGACATCCGCTCGTCACCTATGCCCTCAATCCGATCTCGGTCGACGCCACGTTCCACGGCCTCGTCGCGCTTTTTGACCGCTTCACCGGCGACAAGAGCGGCGCACCCTATATTCCGGTGCGCTTCGGTTCCGTGCGCGTCGTCAATGCCGGCAAGCCGATCGCGCGCGCCACGATCGAGATCGAACGTGTCAGCGCCAATTCGATCAAGGCCAAGTTCCATTTCTTCGACAAGTCGGGCGACCCGATCGCTCATTTCGAGGATTGCCGTTTCCGACGCACCTATCTGCGCAAGCACAAGGCGCTGGACGCTCTCTCTTTCCACTACGAAACAGTCCTTTCCGAAACGTTCCTGCCGACAGTTGAGGCCGACGTCCGCACGCCGGTAACCCTCGGCGTCAAGACGGCGGCCGATGCCGGCGTCGACAACACGACGTTGCTGTTCAACGCGGCGATCTACCGCGCCTGCCAGGAGATTGCGCTGAAGCTCGGCAAGGGCCGATCGATCGTGCGCAGCGATAGCCTGCCCGGTGATTTCGCCTTCCAGTGTTTCCTGGCGAGCTGCCTTTACGTGCTTGAGGATGCCGGCCTCTGCGAGCACAAGGATGGAGTCTGGGTCGTCGCCCAGGAATTCAGCCTGCCGAGCGTTCCAGAAATCCTGCGCGAACTCTATGGCGAACGTCCTGATCGTGCCGTCGAGGCGGTGCTGATCAACAACGCCTATGCGGAAGCGCTCGCACGCCTCGACGTCCTGCTGGCGGCCCCAGCCGGTGGCGATGCCGAAATCGTTGCCAATGCCGGCTTCATCAGCGATGCGACGCTCGATCATCAGGCCGTGCATTCTGAAGTAAGCCGCCAGCGTATGGCGCTCGTGCTTGATGCGGTCGAAAGCGCGCTACGGGCGCAGCCGACGGGAACACGTCTGCGCGTTCTCGAGCTTGGCAGCGTGTCTGCCGGGTTCACGCGCCGCATCGCGACGCTTGCAGCCAAACACGGCGCGAGCCTCGGTGTGGTCGAGCCGCGTGACAATGCCCAACGCGGCCTTGAACTCGCCTTCGAAAACGATGCCCATGTGCGCATTCTCAAGAAGGGTGAGCTTGCGACACAGGCGCCGTTCGATCTCGCCATCAGTGCCTCCGACCGGCTCTACGGCCTGATCGAAGACGACATCGATGTACGCACGGCACTCCGCTCGACGCTGCGCCGGACGGGTGGTCTCGTCGCTGGCGTCGGCGCGCCATCCCTTTTCAACGATTTTGCGCTTGGACTGTCGGATGGCTGGTTTGCCCGCAGCCAGGCGGCCGAGTTCCCGATCGGCAACCTCGCCGCCGTTCCTCACTGGCAGAAATGTCTGGCCGACCTCGATCTTCGCGAGATTGACGTCACCGACCGTGAATGCGCGTCCGGCAATGTCATCGTTCTTGAAGCACGCGGCGTGGAAGCGCCGGCGGCTGTCGAGACCGGTGCGAATGCTGCTGCCTCAGCGGCGGGCTCCTACCTTCTGTTGCAGATCGGCGCGCCCAAGACAAAGCAGTCGTCCACCGGCGCCATCCCCGTCGACCTGACGGGTGATGCGGCGACGGATGCGGCCTTGCTTCGCGATGCACTTGAGGCCTTCCGCGATCGCCCCGTTCGCGCCGTCTTCCTTTCGTCGCCTGCGCCGAAGAGCCGGACGGACGATTCTGCCTCGCTGCAAAACCAGGTTCTGGCGTTTAGCGCCGTAGCCGAAGTATTGCGGCGGCATGTCGGCGATACCGATCCAAGTGGCGACGCACGTCCGAGGCTCGTTCTTGTCGCGCCTGGCGGGGCGCCGGTCGCCAGCCGTGTCTCAGGCACGACGGCCGCAAGCTCCGGCACCAATGCCGGCCTTTGGGCTTTCGCCCGGGTGCTGCAGAACGAATATGAGTTCCTGGACGTTCATGCTCTGGATCTGGCCGCAGACGCCTCGACGTCTGACGAGCAGATTGCCGCATCGCTTCCATTGCTCACCGTTTCCGGCAGCAATCGCGAATGGCTGCTGGAAGGACCGAACGGATCGCTTTCGGAAATCCGTGCGGTTCCCGGTCCGACCGACAACGCCCATGGCTCGACGGCCTCCTTCGAGGCCGCCACCATCCGCCAGCGTGTCGCCTCTCAGGTCGGCAGCATCGTTTGGGAAGAAAGCAACGTGCCGTCCGCGGGCCCCGGCGACGTCGTCGTCAAGGTTGCGGCCACCGGCCTCAACTTCCGCGACGTGATGTGGGCGATGGGTCTTCTGCCTGAAGAAGCCCTCGAGGACGGCTTTGCCGGTGCGACGATCGGCATGGAACTGTCCGGTCACGTGGTTGCCGTCGGTCAAGGCGTGGACGACCTTTCGGTCGGCGATGCGGTCATGGCGATCGCGTCTGCGGCCTTCTCCACCCATGCCGTCGTTTCGCGCGCCGGCGTCGCCAGGCTGCCGCAATCGGTCAGCCCGGTTGCCGCGGCCACCGTGCCTGTTGCGTTCCTCACGGCCTACTACGCCATGGTCGAGCTCGGCCGCATCCAGGCCGGTGAAACGATCCTCATCCATGGTGCGGCCGGCGGGGTCGGCCTCGCAGCGCTGCAGGTTGCCAAGCTCAAGGGCGCGAAAGTCATCGCCACGGCCGGCACCCGCGAGAAGCGCCGCTTCCTTTCGATGCTCGGTGCCGATCATGTGTTCGATTCGCGCTCGCTCGGTTTCGTCAACGACGTGCGCGCCGTGACTGATGGAGAGGGCGTCGACCTCGTGCTGAACTCACTCTTCGCCGAGGCGATGGAGCAGAGCCTGGCACTGGTCAAACCGTTCGGCCGCTTCCTCGAACTCGGCAAGCGTGACTACTACGCAGACAGCAAGATCGGCCTCAGGCCGTTCCGCCGCAATGTCAGCTACTTCGGCATCGACGCGGACCAGTTGCTGGTCAACGCGCCGGCCCTGACCAAGCGCATCTTCACCGAGATCGGCGCCCTGTTCGAGGACGGCAAGCTTACGCCGCTGCCGTACCGTGCTTTCGATTTCGACGAGATCGGCAATGCGTTCCGCCTGATGCAGAACGCGGGTCACATCGGCAAGATCGTCGTGCTGCCGCCGGTGGCCGGCAAACACCAGGTCGCGACCCGGCCGCACGGTGGCGTCAAGGTCGACCCCGAAGGCATGCACCTGGTCGTCGGTGGCATCGGTGGCTTCGGCCTGGCCGCCGCCAACTGGCTTGCGGAAAAGGGCGCCAAGACGATCGCGCTCTGCTCGCGGCGCGGCCTTGCCGACGCGGAAACGACGGCGATGATCGAGCTTTGGGCCAAGGCCGGCATTTCGGCCACGGTTCACGCCTGCGATATCACCGATGCAACCGCTGCGGATCTCCTGCTCACCGAATTGCGAGCCATCGCACCGCTACGCTCCATCGTTCATGCAGCGATGGTGCTGGATGACGCGCTGATCAGCAATCTCAATCGCGAGCGCAACCGGCCGGTTATCGACACGAAGGCAAAGGGTGCCGCTGTTCTCGATCAGCTGACCCGCAACGATGCGCTCGACAACTTCATCCTGTTCTCGTCGGCAACGACGCTGGTGGGCAATCCCGGCCAGGCAAACTACGTTGCGGCCAACGGCTACCTCGAAGGTCTTGCCCGCGCCCGGCGCGCGGAAGGTCTTGCCGGTTTGGCGGTCGGTTTCGGCGCGATCGCCGACAAGGGCTATCTCGTGCAGAACACCGACGTCAACGATCTGCTGGCCAAGCGCATCGGCAAGACGGCACTGAAGGCGCAGACGGCGCTGGACATGGTCGAGAGCCATCTCGCCAGCGATCCCGGCACAGTCGACGCCGCCGTCGTGATGATATCGGAGATCGATTGGTCGGCCGCCCGCAACTTGCCGGTCGCGCGCAACGCGCTCTTCGAAGTCATCCTGCGTAGCGCCGATCAGCATTCGTCCGGCGGCGAAGGCACCAAGATGGACCTCGTCGCGATGATCGAGGGCAAGTCGGCGCAGGAAGCCGAGGATATTCTCTTCGAACTGGTCGCAGGCGAAATTGCCGCCATCCTTCGGGTCTCGAAGGATACGGTCACGCGCAGCAAGGTCCTGAAGGAAATCGGCCTCGACAGCCTGATGGCCGTGGAACTCGGCATGAGCTTCCAGCAGAATACCGGTTTCGACATGCCGCTCAGTGGTGTCGCAGACAACACGACGGTTGGCGACGTCGCCCGCAAGCTCTATGACAAGGTCAGCAAGCGCGACCAGGGCGAAGAGAGCGACGGTGCGGACGACAAGTTGGTCACAGAACTGGCGCAACGGCATGTCGGCACGGCAAAGGAAAAAGCACAGAGCCAATGAGCACGAACGGAAATGGTCCCGGCTCATCCAAGATGACCAGCAGCCTCAAGGAGAACCTGCTGGACCGGATGAGAAACACGCATCAATCCTCCGAGCGCAACCGCATGGCGCGTTCGGAGCGGGAGATGCCGCCGCCGGCCCGCCGGCAACAGGCCCGTTTCGAGGACCTGCCGGAGTACAAGCAGGTTCTGACCCAGAAGTTTGCCAGCGAACAGCTGGGGATCGCCAATCCGTTCTACCGCGCGCATCAGACCGCAGCCGGCGCCACCACCGTCATCGACGGGCGCAAGCTGATCAACTTCGCCTCCTATGATTATCTCGGCCTCAACCGGCACGCGGAAGTGCTGGCAAGGGCAAAGGAAACCGTCGACGCCTTCGGGATCTCGGCTTCTGCCAGCCGGCTTGTCGCTGGCGAGCGCCCTGTTCATGTGGAGCTCGAAGAAAAGATCGCGCGCTTCTACGGCGTCGATGCCGCGGTCTGCTTCGTCAGTGGCTATCTCACCAATGTCGCGGCCATCAGCTGCCTGATGGGCCCGAAGGATCTGGTTGTCCACGACGAGTTCATTCACAATAGCGCGCTTGCGGGCATCAAGCTCTCCGGCGCCACGCGCCGGCTGTTCAAGCACAATGACGCGAGCGACCTGGAACACGTGCTGCGCACGGTCTCGGGCGACTATCGTCGTATCCTTGTCATCGTCGAGGGCATCTACTCGATGGACGGCGACATCGCCGACCTGCCGGCCCTCCTGAAGCTCAAGGCCGAATACGGCTTCTGGCTGATGGTCGACGAGGCCCATTCCTTGGGGGTCGTCGGCAAGCATGGTCGTGGTCTTGCCGAGCACTTCGGCGTCGATCCGCATGAGATCGACATCTGGATGGGAACGCTTTCGAAGACGACGTCCAGCTGCGGCGGCTACATTGCCGGCAGCGAGGCGCTTGTTGCCGTGCTCAAGGCCTCTGCCGGCGGCTTCGTCTACAGCGTCGGCCTGGCGCCGGTTCTGGCCGCCTCGGCGGCCGCCAGCCTCGACGTGCTTGCGCGCGAGCCGTCGCGCACTGCCGCCCTCCGGCGCAATGGCGCGCTCTTCCTCAAGCTTGCCAAGGAAGCGGGTCTGGACACCGGCCTCAGCAGCGGCTTTTCGGTTGTGCCGGTGCTGGTCGGGGATTCCCTGCGCGCGGTTCAGCTGTCCAACGATCTGCTTGCGGCCGGCGTCAATGCGCTGCCGATCATCCACCCCGCCGTTCCCGAAGGACTGGCGCGGTTGCGCTTCTTCATCACCAGCGACCATACCGAAGAGCAGATCCGCAAGACGGTGGCCCTGACGGCGGAACGCCTGAAGGACCTGACCGAACGCAACTTCGGCCTCGGCGGCATCGATATCGATCAGATGATGAAGGCGCTCTCGGCGCGCTGAGGATGACGTGCAGGCGCCCTTCACGGGCCGGATGCCGCAGGCGGAAACCAGCATGACCCATGTGATCATCACCGGCGGCTCGAGCGGCATAGGGCTGGCGATCGCATCGATCTATGCGGGTCGTGGCGCGCGCCTTTCGCTGATCGCCCGTTCGGCCGAGATCCTGAAGCGTGCCCAGGATGAACTCTCCTCCAAGTCGGCAACAGCCGGCGACATCCGGATCGAGACGGCGGATGTCGCGCGGGAAGAGGAAATCATCGCCGCCATCCATCGCTGCGAAGCGGCATTCGGGCCCTGCGACATCCTGGTGACCTCTGCCGGCGTCGTCGAGCCGGGCCGGTTCGACGAACTCGGCAGCGCCGCCTTCCGGCGTCAGATGGAAACGAATTTTTCCGGTACCGTCCATGCGGTTCGCGCCGTCTACGCCGGCATGAAGCAGCGTGGGCACGGAAAGATCATGATGATCTCCTCCGGTGCCGGCCTTCTCGGCATCTATGGCTATTCGGCCTATTGCGCCTCGAAGTTCGCACTGCACGGCTTTGCCCAGGCACTCCGCTCCGAGGCGCGCGCGCATGGGATAGACGTCTCGATCTGCTTCCCGCCGGACACCCAGACGCCGCAGTTCCAGCGCGAGCTTGCCTTCCGTCCCCCTGAAGCCGCCGCCGTCATGGGTACGGTCAGCCCCTGGCCGGCGGAAGCAGTTGCCCGCAAGATCGTCTACGGCATCGAGCGCGGACGGTTCGAAGTCTATTTTGGAATGACGCTTTTTCTTCTCGGTCGGTTCGGCCCCACCGTCAGACCACTCCTCAACTGGTGGTTCGACCGCGCAATCGCCCGCAGTAGCGGTGGAGTATCAAAGGGCGGCAGGTGACGGCGCTTGTGCGCGCCGGCGATAGGATCTAAGTGTCAGGCGGATGCCGTGCTGCATGAGGCGGCGCCGGTGTGCAAGAAAGCATGAAGGTTTCCGCTTGGCGTTGCTCCCCTTTCAATTGCACGACTATCCGATAACGCTGACGATCTGTTGTTTCATCTTGTCCTGTGCGGTGATCTTCTTCACCGACCGCTTCGCTCTGCCGAAACGGGAACGCCGGAAAAACCCGTCTCCCTTTGGCCGCAAGCAGGACATCATCGATGTTATTGCCCGCCTGCCGGTCATCGCGCTGGTGTTCGCCGGCTTTTTCGCTGGCTCCTGGCGGCCACTTTATGCCGCCGCCGGCACGATGAGCTTCTTCATCATCTTCACCGGGATTTCTAGGGCCAAGTTCAAGTTCATCCGCGAGCCGCTGATCTTTTCCGACATCGCCCTCGTCGTCGACGTCTTCAAATACAAGACGATCTTCTATGCCAGTTCGCTGAACATCGTGTTCTGGACCGTTGCATTTCTCTATGTCTTCGGCGTTTCCGGGCTCTACCTCTATTTCGAACCGTCTGTTCTGCCCAACAGCGGCAAGGCCTTCTGGATCCTGGTGATGGTGGCAGTCGCCGCAGGCCCATGGCTCCTGCTGTTCTACGGCCCGGTGAACCGACCCACGGCGGCCCTCGTTCAGAGGCTCGTCAAAGTGCTCGACGTCAAAATGAATACGGTGCGCTTCGGCACCTTCGGGTCGGTGATCTTCCGCTTCATCATCTGGCTCGGCGTCAAGCGGGAGAAGATCGTCGCCGAACTCTCACAAATCGTTCGGGCGGCCGTCCAGGACCTGATCGGTGACGACGGTTCGCCGCTCATCGTCGTCTGGCAGTCGGAGTCCTTCATCGACATGCGCCATTTCGGTGTCGACACGCTGAAGATGCCGACACTCGACCGGTTGCGGCGTCAGGCCGCCCAGTGGGGACGCCTCAGCAGCGTCTTCGAAGGCGGCTATACGCTGCGCACCGAGTTTGCCGTCATCAGCGGGCTCGTGCCCGACGATATCCACGTGGATGCAAGCTACCCTTATCTGCGCGCGTCCCACTATTCCGACGTCGTCTGGCCGGGAAAGATGAAACGCGCCGGCTGGCACACCCATTTCATGCATCCTTACGACCGCACGTTCTTCCTGCGCCACAAGGCGATGCCGCAGCTCGGCTTTGCCGAGCTGACGATGCTCGATGGATTCGACCACGTGCCGGCGCGCGACGGGCCTTACGTCTCCGACGAGAAGCTCGCCGCCAGGGTCATCGATGCCTGCGAGAACCTGCCGGAAGACAAGAGCGGTTTCGTTTTCGTCGCCTCGATGGCAAACCACGGACCTTGGGAACCGGGTCGCGTTGGCGATCTTGCCAACCCGGTGGACATCTATCTGGCGATCCTTGAGCAATCCGACGCAGCACTGAAGCAGCTGACCGATCGGCTCGACAGGCTCGACCGGCCTGTCTGGTTCGTCTTTTATGGCGATCATGCGCCGCTGCTGAAATCGTTCGCAGACCCCTTCCCCGACCCACGCACGGATTATCTCATCGTGCCTTTTTCCAAGGCGAAATCGACGCATCATCGACCGGTCGAACCACGGGATGTCGCTGCCTGGGATCTGATCGAGGCGCTGCTCAACCACGCCAACCTCAAGAAGGACACGCTGCGTTAGCGGCGGCGAGACGATGGAAAACGCAGCGTTGAACACCCGTGTGTCAGCCGATCGGCCAAGCCGACGGGTCTTCCTGTTCCTGCAAGGCCCGTCATCGCCGATCTTCCGCAAGATCGCCGATCGGCTTGAGAGCTACGGCCACACCTGCCTGCGGATAAACCTCAATGTCGGCGACGAGATCATCTGGCGTCGCAAAGGCGCATCCAACTACCGCGGGAGAGCGGAGGATTGGCCGGACTATCTGGCACGCTTCATCGGCCTGCACCAGGTCACCGACATGATCCTGCTTGGCGAAGAGCGCCCCTATCATCAGGCTGCCACTGCGGTCGCCCGGCGGACCGGGGTCGCGATCGCCATCGTCGAGATGGGCTATCTCCGACCCGACTGGCTAACACTCGAGCGCGACGGCATGTCGTCGAACTCCCACTTTCCCGCCGACGCCGCCCATATCGTCGAAGCCGCGAAGACCCTGCCGGAGCCGGATTGGCGCAAGCACTACAGCCAGACCTTTCTCGCCGATGCCAGCTACGACCTTCTCTACAACCTGCCCAACGTCTTCCTGTGGTTCCTCTTTCCGCATTATCGCCGTCACGCGATCTTTCATCCACTTGCCGAATATGCCGGCTGGATCCGCCGCCTTTTCACCGGCAAAAGACGCAGTGCCGAGGCCGAGGAAACGGTCCGCATCCTGCTTTCGGAACGCGTGCCCTTTTTCGTCTATCCGCTGCAGCTCGAAACCGATTTCCAGCTGCGCGCCCACTCGCCGTTCCACAGCCAGAAGGACGCGATCGACGAGGTCATGCACTCGTTTGCAGCCGATGCGGCTAGGGAAACCAGACTGGTCTTCAAGGTTCATCCGCTCGACAACGATCTGATCGCCTGGCGCAAATTCATCGACGACAAGGCAGCGGAACTCGGGCTGACCGGTCGCGTGTTCTATCTCGATGGCGGCAATCTCGATGTGCTGGCAGAGGCCAGCGCCGGCATGGTCACGGTCAACTCGACCGCCGGTCTGCACGCGCTAAAGCAGGGACGCCCGGTCAGGGTGCTGGGCACGGCTGTGTTCGACATTGCCGGTTTGACGGACCAGCAGCCGCTGGAGGATTTCTGGCAAAGGCCGACAGCACCCGACGCCGAGGTGAGCAGCGCCATGTTCCGGCTGCTTGCGGCTTCGATCCAGGTGCGGGGCAATCTCTATTCAAGAACAGGAACCGACGCAGGCGCCCGGGCAATCGCCGAGCGCCTGCACGAGAACACGGTCAACCAGCCCGGCGCGTTCATCGATCCGCCACCGCGCCGGAAGCCGCAGAAAAGACAACGGCCAGCCTCGCGATCGGCATAGGCTGGCCGTAAAAATTCCAAGACGGCTTAACTCAGGCAACGCCGGCGCGAAGCAGATCGTGAATGTGCAGGATGCCGACGGGAAGCCCGTCGTCGTCGACGAGAAACAGCACGGTCACCTTGTGATCCTGCATGAACTCCATTGCACCGCTTGCCAGAACATCTCCCCTGATGACACGGGGGTTACGCGACATGACCGCCTCGACGGTCTGCGCAAGCAGATCGCCCGACATGTGGCGACGGAGGTCGCCGTCGGTGATGACGCCGGTCAGCTTGCCATCCTCGTCGACGATGCCGACGACACCAAAGCCCTTGGAAGACATCTCGATGACGGCTTCGCTCATCGGGCGACCGACGCTCAAGAGCGGCACCTGTTCCCCGGCATGCGCCAGTTCGCGCACGAGACGCAGTTGAGCGCCGAGCTTGCCGCCGGGATGGAAGGTCTTGAAATCTTCGGCGGAGAAACCGCGGCGCTCGAGCAGGGCGATGGCAAGCGCGTCGCCGACCGCAAGCTGCAGCATCGCCGACGTCGTCGGCGCCAGCCCATGCGGACAGGCTTCCTGAACCTTCGGCAGCACGATCGGCACTTCGGAGTTGCGAGCGAGAACGCTGTCGCGGTTGGACGAAATCGAAACGACCGGCACCTTGAAGCGCTTGGCATAGGTGAGCATGTTGGCGAGTTCCGCCGTTTCGCCCGACCAGGACAACAGGATCAGCACGTCCTGCGACGTGACCATGCCGAGATCGCCGTGGCTCGCCTCGGTCGGATGGACAAAATAGGCGGACGTGCCTGTTGATGCCATGGTCGCCGCCATCTTGCGGCCGATATGGCCACTCTTGCCGACGCCGGAAACGACAACGCGCCCCTGGCTTTCGCCAATGAGTTCGATCGCTTCGACCATGCTTTGCGCAAACGCCGTATCGGCACCGAGATGATCGGCCAGCGCCTTGATGCCTGCCATCGCCGTCGTCAGCGTCCTGCCGACCGACTCCAATGCGGCAGAACCGCGTCGCTCATCCGCTGATGCGTGTCTCAAACCCATGATGTTTCCATTCCCGCGAAGACGTTTGCGCCGGTTAGAAGCGGCGTTTCTCAGACCCATTGCAGGCAGATAGGCGCTTTTTCTTGGCAAACCAAGCCAAAGCCATCGAGTTTCGGCAGGAAATCCCACAAAGACGACGGTTTCGTCAGCCGACGCGCTGTTCTTCCGGCGCTTCGAGCGGCATCGACTTGTCGGCCGCAAACTCTTCGAGCGTCATGGAGTCCAGGATCGCGGCAACCGCGTCGCGCACGGTCGTCATCGACACACGGACCTGACAGGTCTCGGGATCATTGCAGTCCTCGCAGACCTCGTAAGCCGTGCGGCTGGCGCAGCGGATCGGCGCAAGCGGACCGTCAAGCGTCCGGATGACATGGCCGATGCGGATTTCCGCCGCCGGGCGCGACAGCGAATAGCCGCCGCCTGGCCCCTTCTTCGAACGCAGCATGCCGGCGTTGCGCAGTTCGAGCAGGATCGTATCCAGGAATTTTTTCGGGATATTGTTGCGCTGGGCGATTTCGGTAATGAAAGCCGTCTCTCCCGGCTCCAGTCGAGCGAGGTCGACAAGAGCCTTCAATCCGTACTTTCCCTTCTTCGTCAGCATTCCGGCAAGCTTTCCCTACGGTTCCCTTGAGAACGGGAATCATCCGCGCAAACGCAATCTTGTTTTGGCATAGCACAAGAATCGTGCGGCAAACACACAATTGTGGCACAGAATCAATGCAAAGCTTGGTCTGGGATTATACTCGGAATAAGGGGGCGGCCGCCCCAGACATTATGCTGCGGCCGCATCGCCATGGCGTTCGGCAGGCACTGCCTGACGCGCGAGCAGATGGCGAATTGCCGCGCGTGCTTCGTCAGCCGACCGGAACCGCTGAGCGTCCAGATCCCAGACATGGTACTTGACTGCCAGGAACTTGAACCGGCCGTCGTCCGGGACGACGACCCCGACGGCTTCGCCGCCATATTCGATAACCTGCTTGCTCATGCAAATAACGCTCCTTCCACACCCGGAGGCGCGGACATTTCAATTTCGGCAAAGGATGAATTTCGAGAGTTCGAGGATCACATTCGGCAGAGGCGAATGAGACGTTTCTTCACTGTTGCACGACAATGGGAACGCGTGCCGAAGAAGGCGGCGGTCGAGACGGTTTCGGACATGTCACACTCCTTTGGCTTGGTCCGGCATCGCAATGCCGGAGCGGTTCATGAACAACTGTGAGGCGGACTCGCCCGCGTCACAGAGCTGCAAACTAGAATAATCTACCAATTCCGTCAATTAAAAACATGATGACGCGAAAAATATTTCTCAACCCATCAAATTTTAGGGGTCCCGGATGCAATATCCGTTCTCCCGATCCGAAACCGGAGACCCTCGCTATCTAGGAAGCGACGAATCAACCTGCAAGGTACGGGGGCGATAAAGACAGCACTTTCTGACAAAAAAGGGGCGGCCCATAGGACCGCCCCTTCACATTTTATAACCTCAGCCCTGATATCAGGCGGCCGGTGCGCCCGGCTGCGTGGTTCCGGTGCCGGTGCGGGTCGCTTCGCGATCCTTCCACCAACGATTGAGGAAGAGCAGGATCGGGCCGCCGATGTAGATCGACGACGTCGTCGCGACGATAACACCGAAGATCATCGGCCAGGCGAAGCTCTTGACGGCATCGCCGCCCCAGATTGCCATCGGCACCAGTGACAGCGCCGTGGCCATCGAGGTGAAGATGCATCGCGCGATCACCTGGTTGATGCTCATGTCGATGAGGTCGGAGAACGGCATCGACTTGTACTTGCGCAGGTTCTCGCGCATGCGGTCGTAGACCACGACCTTGTCGTTGACGGAGTAACCGATCATCGTCAGCAGTGCGGCGATGGCCGTCAGGTTGAAGTCGATGCCGGTGAGCGCGAAGAAGCCGATCGTCTTGGTGATGTCGAGCAGCAGGACCGCGATCGCGCCGACGGCGAAGTGCCATTCGAAGCGGAACCAGATGTAGAACAGGATCGCCACCATCGCGAGACCGACGGCAAGGAAGCCCGAACGCGCGAGTTCCGTGCTGATCGTCGGGCCGACGACTTCCGTCCGCTCGAAGGTCACGTCGGGAATGGTCTGAACGGCTGCATCCTTGATCTTGTTCAGGGCAACCGTCTGCTCCTGCTCACCGCCGGGCTGGCGCTGAACGCGGATCAGGACCGACTTGTCCTGGCCGAATTCCTGAAGGGCGACTTCACCGATGTTGAGCGACTCCAGACCATGGCGCAGCGCCGGCAGATCGAGCTTCTGCTTGGATGTCGCTTCCACCTGGATACCGCCGACGAAGTCGATGCCGTAGTTGAGGCCGGGCGTGAAGAACAACACGACCGAGCTGATCGACAGGAAGGCGGACATGCCGATGGCAACGAAACGGCCCTTCATGAAGGAGAAGGACGGCAGATGCGGAACACGTCCGAAGAGCGAGGGGATCTCGAGCTTCTTCATCTTCCGGCGGATGACGACTTCACGCATCATCAGGCGCACGACGGTCACCGACGTGAACATCGAGATGACGATGCCGAGCATCATGGTCACCGCAAAGCCCTTGACCGGTCCGGAGCCGAACGCAAACAGCAGCACGGTGCCCGAAAGCGTGGTGACGTTGGAGTCGATGATCGTCGCATAGGCTTTGTTGAAGCCGATATCGAGCGCCTTCATGGCGCCGGCGCCGCCCTCGGTTTCTTCTCGAATACGGGCATTGATGAGAATGTTGGCGTCCACCGCCATGCCGATGCCGAGGATGATACCGGCGATGCCGGGAAGCGTAAGGGTCGAGCCGAGCATTGCGAGCACGCCGATCGTCAGAATGGTGTGCAGTACCAAGCCGACGTTAGCGATCATGCCCCATGCGCCGTAGAGCACGACCATGAGGGCAACCACGAGGCCGAAACCGGCAAGGCCGGTGAAGATGCCCATGCGGATGGAATCGCTGCCGAGGTTCGGGCCAACGGAACGCTCTTCGATCACGGTCAACGGTGCGGGCAGTGCGCCCGAGCGCAGCAGTGCCGAAAGAACGGTTGCTTCCTGTGCGGTGAAATTACCGCTGATCTGACCGTTACCGCCGATGATCGGTTCGCGGATGACGGGCGCGGTCAGGACTTTGCCGTCAAGCACGATGGCGAAGGGCCGGCCGACATTGTCACGGGTGATTTCGGCGAACTGCCGGGCGCCGAGCGAATCGAAGGTGAACGAGACAATCGGCTCATTGGTGCGCTGGTCGAAGCCGGCCTTGGAATCGGCCAGACGCTCGCCTGAAATGGCGATGCGGCTTTCGACCGGATATCTGTTGCCGTCGTTGGCACCGGGCAGGATGTCGACGCCACGGGGCGCCGGCTGCGTCACGTCGACGGTCTGATCCAGCATGTGGAAGCTCATCTGGGCGGTCGAGCCCAGGAGTTGGCGGAGCCCGGTCGGATCCTGCAGGCCCGGAAGCTGGACGAGAATACGGTTGGAACCGACGCGCTGGATCAACGGCTCGGCGACGCCGACCGTGTCGACGCGCCGGCGAATGATCTCGAGGCTCTGTTCGACCGCCTTGGTCATCCGGTCGTTGAGGCCGGCTTCGGTCATTGCCAGGCTAATGTTGCCACCGTTCTCGGTGACTTCGATATCCGAGGCCGAACCACCGAAACCGAGCGTGCCGACAGGGGCTGCGAGCTCCTTGAGCTTCGGCAGCGCCTTTTCGAGGTCGGCCGGATCGTCGATCTTGACGGTGACGGCATCGCCGCTGATGCGCGCCGACGAGGCGGGAATGCGCTCGCCGCGAAGCGCCCTGCGCGTATCGTCGAGCAGGGTTTCAAGCCGCGCCTTGCGCAGGCCGGCGGCGTCGACCTCGAGGACGAGGTGAGAGCCGCCCTTCAGGTCGAGGCCGAGGGTAACGGGCTTCACCGGCAGCCAGGCGCCGAATTGCTCGCGTTGTGCCGGCGAGAGAACGTTTGGCAGCGCTGCTATGCATCCGAAGATGATAACGACGACATAGGCGAAAATCGCCCATTTGGATGTACGCATGTTGTGGTTCCAAGAGAGCCTGTACGGGCGAAAGCCGCGTGATCAGGACTTTGTTTCATCAAGGGCATGAACACGATCGCAGCGATCATCGTGCCCGAATATCAGCAATCACCAGAGGCGCGCGGAGGCGCACGGATTTGCGGGCCGCGGTTCGACAAACCATCGGCGAAGGGGGTACGGCCGAAAGCGAGGTCTTCGCCGGACGGCTCGAAAGCAAGAAACTGGACCGACGCAAGCAGCATCGGCACCGCGCCGTCGCCGGTCGCGGATTTGCCATCCTTGCGTTCGGCGGTAAAGCGCAGATCCGAAACCGGGGTGGCGCGCGAAATCTGGCGCGCGGCGGGGTGATCCGAAGGAACGGTGCCAGGCGCGGAGAAATTGCCCGCCTGCTGTTCGGCTGAAAGACGCGAGGAGAAGCCCTGCCCGACGACGATCAGCTGCATGGCGAGCGAGGCACAGAAGAGCCACAGCACGGCGATTAGCCGGCCGGCAAACTTGCCTCTGTTGCCACCACACACTGGGTCCATTCGGGACGCCGCCCCTTCCTCGGCGCTTGGCGCCTGAAAGTTCAATTCAGCCGGAATGCAACAAATCTAGCCGAAGAACATGGCCGGAATCGAGCACGAGGCGCTCTTAACACCATTGCGGGCGCGAAATGTCAAATTTCGCGCCGCTCAAACGGTGACATGATTTGCAGGTTACGCGGTTGCGCCGCTGGTTTTCACCTGATGAATCTCGATCAGCGACGGCCCGCTGCGCGCGACGGCATCCGCAAGTGCCCGCGAAAGGTCAGTGACCGACGTCAGCCTTTCCGCCTCGATGCCATAGGCCTTGGCGGCGAGGATAAAGTCCGGCGCAGACGGCCTCACACCCTCCGGCGTCACACCGGAATCGATCATGTAGGACTCGATCTCCTGATAGCCGTCGTTGTTCCAGACGAGGAAGATCACCCGCGCTTGGACATCGACGGCAGAACCAATCTCGGCAAGCGAAAACTGGAAACCACCATCGCCGACAAGGCAGACGACCGGCCGCGACGGGTCGGCCACGGCAGCACCGACGGCTGCCGGCGGCGCGTAGCCCAATGCCCCGTACCCCGTCGCCGAGTTGAACCAGCTGCGCTGGCGCGGCGCGTCGCAATAAAGGTTGCCGGCGTAGACGGCCTGAGTGGAGTCACCGACGATGGTGCAGTCCGGCAGCGCCTTGTAGACCGCATCGATCACGGCAATCTCGGCCCGCATCTTCGCCGTCAGCTCCTTCAGCGCCGCCTTACGCGCTACCTCGGCGCGGGCCGCTCCATCCTTCGGCGCATGTCCCGGCAGGAAAGCCAGAATGCTCGCCGTCGCCGTCTTGGCGCCGGAGAGGATCGAAAGTGCGGCATGCGGACCGCGGGCCAGCTGTGCTGCATCGATGTCGGTACGGATCAGGTTGCGCAGCACCGGGAACCCGCCATCGGCATACATGTCGTAGTCGGTCTGGCCCATCTCAGTGCCAAGCGCCAGCACGAGATCAGCCTCCTTGAGCAGCGATCGCACCGCCTTGAGGCTGGGGCTTGCCGGAACGCGCAGCGGGCTGCCGGCCAGCATGCCGCGCGCATTCACCGTCGTGACGACGGGCGCGCCGATCTGCTCGGCAAGTGCCCTGACCTCCGCCTCGGCAGTCAGAGCGCCGCCGCCGCAGATGATCACCGGGCGGGTCGCGTCGGCGCAGAGGATCGCGGCGCGTTGTAGCGTCTCGCTGTCGGAGCGCGGACGGGTCGCGGCGGCCGAGCGGATCGTCTTCGGCTCGATCCGTGCCGTCATGACGTCGGTCGGGATCTCGATATGCACCGGCCCTGGCCGGCCGGACAGCAGCACAGAGAAAGCCCGGTCGACGACAAAAGGCAGGTCGTCGGGATTGAGCAAGGTGTGCGAATAGAGCGCCAGCGTCTTGATCATGCCGTGCTGGTCGGGAAGCTCATGCAGCAGCCCGCGACCGTGCCCAAGCGAATCGCGACGATTGACGCCTGAAATTACCAGCATCGGGATCGAATCCTGCCGGGCCTGCGCCATGGCGGTGATGGTGTTGGTCAAGCCCGGTCCGGTGATGACAAGGGCGACGCCCGGCTTGCCGCTGACGCGGGCATAGCCATCGGCCATGAAGCCGGCGCCCTGCTCGTGACGGGGGGTGACGTGGCGGATCTTCGATGCCGCCAGGCCGCGATAGAGCTCGACCGTATGAACGCCCGGAATACCGAACACCACCTCGACGCCATTGGCCTCGAGCAGATCGACCAGGGCTTCGCCTACTGTTTTCGTGGTCATGCGCGGCGCTCCTGACGCAGTGTGGCGCGCTCGGCAAGCACGGTGATGCGACGGCAAGCCTCGTCGATGTCCTTGTCGGGCACGGTCAGGCTGACGCGCAGAAAGTTCTGCGCCTCGTCACCGAAGGAGGATCCCGGCATCACCGCGACCCCCTCTTCCTCCAAAAGCGCCCAGGCGAAGGCTTCGCCGGTCATGCCGGTGGCCGACACGTCGATCAGCGTGAACATGCCAGCCTCCGGTGGCAAGATCAGGATGCCTGGCGCATTGGCGAGGCCCTCGACGATGCGGCGCGAGCGAGACTTGTAGGTCTCGCGCATCCGCCGCGCCGTATCGATGTCATGCGTCAGCGCGTAAGCCGTCATATCGGCAATGAACGGCTGCACGCCGAACAGCATGGTTTCCGACACCGGCAGAAGCCTATTGGTAAACTCCTCCGGCCCGACGGCCCAGCCGCTGCGGAAGCCTGGCGCTGCATGCGACTTGGAGATCGACGACACGACGATAGTGCGCTCGGCCAGATCCGGATTGTCGAACGGAGAGGCAAACACGGCGTCGAACACCAATTCCTCGTAGACCTCGTCGCAGACGATCCAGAGATCGTGGCGGCGCGCGACCTCGCCGATCTCGGCGATTTCAGCCGCGGTCAGTACGGCCCCGGTCGGATTGTGCGGCGTGTTGAGCAGCAGCACCCGGCATTCCGGCGTGATCGCCTTCTCGATATCGGCGGCCTGCATGTGAAAACCAAACTCCGGCTTCAGCGGCACCAGCACGTGATGGGCGCCCGTCGACTGGATGACGCCCTCATAGGTGGCGTAGAGCGGATCGCCGACGAGAACGGCATCGCCGGCCTCGACCAGGCCCAGCATGACGCCGAAGAGCGCCGTCTGCGTGCCCGGGAAGCACATGACGTTTTCGGTGGTGACATCGGCGCGGCGACGGCGGTACTTCTCGACGAGCGCCGCCACGACCGCATGCTCGCCGCGGCCGTTGGAATAACGATAGCGACCGGCATTCATGGCACGCTGGCATTCATCGAGCAGAGCGCGGTCCGGCGGCACGTCCGGCTCGCCGATCGTCAGCTCGATGATATCGGCACCACTCGCCTTCAGTTGCCGCGCACGGATGTGCAGCGACCATTTTCCCGAACCGAGGTCGGCGAGGCGTTCGGTGATCGATGCATAGCGCATGGTGTTTTCTCCCGTTTTCATTGTTTGTCACTGCCAATCGAGGTGCCGAGCAGCGCCTCGACCGAGGCCATGGCGATGGCGACCAGTTCGCCTTCCCGAAACAGATCTCCCGCCAGGCACCCTTCGATCCACAGGCCGTCGACGAGGCCGTTGATCGCGATCGCGTAGGCGCGGCAGGTTTCCGCGTCGGCCGGTTTGTTCTTCACCGCCAAGAAATCGGCAAGCAGGTCCTGCAGCGTGTTGCGAAAGGTCAGGTAGCCGTCCCGGTGGATTTCGGCGAGGATCGGGTCGACGCGGACCTGGCTGATGAAAGCCGCCCAGAGCGAGATGCTGCGGCTGTCGGCGACCGGCTCGGTCAGGTTGATGGCGATGAAGTCCCTCAGCCGCGTTTCCGGGTCGCCTTCGACATGGGCGGCCTTGTCGGTCAGCGACGCGATCACCGCACGGTAGGCCTCGGCGACCATCTGGTCCTTCGATTCGAAATAGTGCCGGACCAGCCCAGCCGTCACCCCGGCGCGGATAGCGATCTGGCGCACTGTCGCACCCTTCAGGCCGAATTCGGCGATGCAATCGAGCGTCGCTTCGATCAGCTCCTGGCGGCGTTCTCCTTCAGGGGCCCGGTGAAACGCGCGACGATTCATGCCGTCATCCGTGCCATCATCCGCGCACGGGGGTCGGCGAACGGGTTCGTCAAATCCTTCGAGCGGAACGGATGCATGGGAGCTCCTTCAGGGAAAATCGGGCACGCGGCGGGCGATAAAAAAACGACGATACGTGTTATTATACGCTTGAACAATAGCGGCACAAGTGCAACCATGCCTGCCAACAAAGACCGTGACAAGCCAAAGATGCTGCACGGAAAGACGACAGGGGAACTGTTTCATGCCTTCACGGAAAGCTCGCAGAGCCATTGGATCGGCGCGTCGATGACGGATGCGGCCCAGGCAATCGCGGTCACTGACCTGCACAAGCGTTTCGGGCCATTGGAAGTGCTGAAGGGAGTTTCGCTCACAGCGAAACAGGGCGACGTCATCGCCATCATCGGCGGCAGCGGCTCCGGCAAGTCCACCTTCCTGCGCTGTATCAACATGCTGGAACTGCCGTCCGCCGGCACTGTCAGCGTACACGGCGAAAAGATCCGGATGAAACCGGACGGCCGCGGCGGACTTGTCCCGGAAGACCGAAAACAGGTCCAGCGCATCCGCAGCCAGCTCGGCATGGTCTTCCAGAGCTTCAATCTCTGGCAACACATGACAATCCTCGAAAACGTCATCGAGGCGCCGATCCATGTGCTCGGCAAACCGAAGGCCGAGGTGATCGCCACCGCCGAATCGCTGCTCAAGCGCGTCGGGCTCTATGAAAAACGCGATGCCTATCCGGCTTTCCTGTCGGGCGGTCAGCAGCAGCGTGCCGCCATCGCCCGCGCGCTCGCCATCCAGCCGCTGGTCATGCTCTTCGACGAACCGACCTCGGCGCTCGATCCTGAACTGGTCGGCGAAGTGCTCTCGGTGATCGGCGATCTCGCTCGCGAGAAGCGCACGATGATCCTCGTCACCCACGAGATGAAGTTCGCGCGCGACGTCGCCAATCACATCATCTTTCTGCACAACGGCGTCATCGAGGAACAGGGCTCGCCTGAGGCCATCTTCGGCGCGCCTAGATCCGAAAGGCTCAAGAAGTTCATCAGCTCCATTCACTGAATTCAACAATGCTCAACAACCAAAAAAGGGGAACAGCATGAAGAAGACATTGAAAGTCCTGGCGGTTGCGGCCGCCATCGCCGTCAGTGGCGGCATCGCCGCTTCGGCGGAAGCATTGAAGGTCGGCGTCGCCGCCGAGCCTTACCCGCCCTTCACTGCGCCGGATGCGAACGGCAACTGGGAAGGCTGGGAAGTCGAGTTCATGAAGGCCGTCTGTGCCGAGGCGAAGCTCGAATGCGTGCTGACCCCCGTCGCCTGGGACGGCATCATCCCGGCGCTGACCTCGAAGAAGATCGACATGATCATGAGTTCGATGTCGATCACCGACGAGCGGCTGAAGACGATCGACTTCTCCGACAAGTACTACAACACACCGACCGGCGTCATCGGCACCAAGGGCGTCGACTTCAAGCCGACGCCTGAAGGCCTTGCTGGCAAGACGATCGGTGTCCAGGTCTCGACCGTGCACCAGGCCTATGCCGCCAAGCATTTCGCCTCGGCCGGCATCGAGGTCAAGGAATACCAGACGCAGGACGAGGCCAACAACGATCTGGCCGCCGGACGCGTGGACGCGGTCCAGGCGGACGCGATCGCGCTCAAGGCCTTCCTTGCGACGGACCAGGGCAAGGAGTGCTGCGACTACAAGGGTGATGTGGCCGAGGACGTGGCCGTGATCGGCCCGGGCGTCGGCGTCGGCCTGCGCAAGGGCGAGACCGAACTCAAGGACAAGCTCAACACCGCGATCAAGGCGATCCGCGACAACGGCACCTACGACACGTTCTCGAAGACGTACTTCGACTTCGACATCTACGGCAAATAAGGCGCAACCGGCCGGCAGCCCTCGGGCTGCCGGCCGGTGCCTTCGGAGGTCGAAGACGCATGGCATCGGATTCTATCGTCAACTGGAGCCTGCTCGCACTGTCCGCACCCGGTTGGGGCGGCGTGCTGCTGCAGGGTTTCTTCAACTCGATCCAGATCGCCGTCGGCGGTTTTGCGCTCGGCATGGCGCTCGGCGTCGGCGGCGCCTTCGGCAAACTCTATGGCGGTCCGATCCTGCGTGACCTGCTCGAATGCTACACCACGGTCGTCAGGGCCGTGCCCGAGCTGGTGCTCATCCTTCTGCTCTACTACGCCGGCACCGATCTGTTGAACCAGTTGCTGGCGCTGTTCGGCATCGGCCCGGTCGACATCAGCGGCCTGATGGCCGGCATCTTCGTCATCGGCGTGGTTCAGGGCGCCTATTCGACCGAGGTGCTTCGCGGCGCGATCAAGGCGGTTCCGGCCGGGCAGATCGAAGCCGCCCGCGCCTATGGCATGTCGCCCCTGAAGGTGCTGCGGCGTGTCACCTTGCCGGCCATGCTGCCCTACGCCATCCCGGGCCTTTCCAATCTGTGGCTGATCGCCACCAAGGACACGGCGCTTCTGGCCGTCGTCGGCTTCAGCGAACTGACGCTCGTCACGCGCCAGGCGGCGGGCACGACCAAGGCCTATCTGTTGTTCTTCCTTGCGGCCGGCGCGCTCTATCTGGCGCTGACGCTCATCTCCAACATCTTCATCGGCATGCTGGAACGACATGCGAGGCGCGGTTTCGCGGAGCAGCGATGACGGATCAAACCACCCACGCCATCGCCTTCACGCCCGAGGACCTGCCGACCGCGCGCAGTTTCTTCCAGCCGCATCGCATCGTGATGATGCTGGTCTTTGCCGCGTTCGTCGTCACCGTCGCCGTCTTCATGCGCTGGGACTGGTTGCCGCGCTACCTGCCGCGTCTCGGCTGGGGCATTCTCATCAGCCTGGTGATGCTGTTCAGCACATCGATCCTCGGCTTCCTGCTCGCCGTACCGATCGGCCTGGCGCAGGTGACCGGCCCGTGGTTCTTCAAGTTGCCGGCAAAGGTGTTCTGCACCGTCATTCGCGGCACGCCGCTGCTCCTCCAGCTTTGGCTTCTCTATTACGGGCTCGGCTCGCTGTTCCCGCAGTTTCCTGCCATCCGCCAATCCTTTCTCTGGCCGTATCTGCGCGAAGCATGGCCCTATGGCGTCGCGGCGCTGACGATATCCTTCGCAGCCTACGAGGGCGAAGTGATGCGCGGCGCTTTTGCAGGCGTTCCCGCCGGCGAACTGGAAGCTGCCAAGGCCTATGGCATGAGCCGCTGGACGATGTTCCGCCGCATCTGGCTGCCGCGCGCCATCCACCGTGCCCTGCCGACGCTCAATGGCGAGGCAGTGCTGCAGCTGAAATCAACGCCGCTGGTGGCGACGATCACCGTCGTTGACGTCTACGCGGTGATTTCGAAGGTCCGCCAGGAAACGTTCCTGACCTACGAGCCGCTGCTGCTGCTCGCGCTCATCTACATGTGCCTCACCGGCATTCTGGTGGTGGCCTTCCGCACGTTCGAGAATCGCATACCAACCCGTGGTGCATGACATGAAGCTTTCCTCCTCCATCGACAACGCCATGCCGGACCTCGTCGCCATCCGGCACGATCTGCATGCCCACCCCGAACTCGGCCTGGAGGAGACGCGCACCTCCGCCTTCATCGCCCGGCACCTCGCCGAACTCGGCTACGAGGTGACGACGGGGCTTGCCAAGACCGGCGTCGTCGGGACGTTGCGCAATGGCAGCGGGTTACGTTCGATCGGCATTCGCGCCGATATCGATGCGCTTCCGATCCTTGAGGAAACCGGCCTCGGCTACGCCAGCAAGACACCGGGGCTGATGCATGCCTGCGGCCACGACGGCCACACGACGATGCTGCTCGGCGCGGCGCCCTTGCCGAACGCCGCAATTTCGATGGCACCATTCACCTGATCTTCCAGCCGGCCGAGGAGAATTTCGGCGGCGCCAAGATCATGATGGACGAAGGGCTGTTTGAAAAATTCCCCTGCGACGCGGTCTTTGCGCTTCACAACGAACCGGGCCTGCCCTTCGGGCAGTTCGCTTTGCGCGAAGGGCCGATCATGGCGGCGGTCGACGAAGCGCGGATCACCGTGCACGGACGCGGCGGCCATGGTGCCGAACCGCAGGACACCGCCGACCCGATCGTCTGCGGCGCTTCGATCATCATGGCGCTGCAGTCGATCGTCTCGCGCAACATTCACCCGATGGATCCGTCCGTCGTCACCGTCGGCGCCTTCCATGCCGGCTCCGCCAGCAACATCATCCCGGAGCGCGCCGAGATCGTCGTCGGCATCCGGTCCTTCGACCCCGCCGTGCGCGACGAGCTGGAGCGCCGTATCCGCATGATCGCAGAGGCGCAAGCCGCAAGCTTCGGCATGCGCGCAACGGTCGACTATCTGCGCAGCTACGACGCGACCATCAACCACAAGGCAGAGACGGATTTTGTCCGCGATCTTGCCGTCCGCTTTGCCGGTGCCGACAAGGTGATCGATCTCGCCCGCCCGTTCATGGGCAGCGAGGACTTCGCCTACATGCTGCAGGAGCGGCCGGGGACTTACTTCTTCCTCGGCTCGAAAGTGAGCGGCGAGGAGAAGCCGCTCCATCATCCCGCCTACAACTTCAACGACGATCTTCTGCCCGTCGGCGCCGCCTTCTGGACGGAGCTTGCGGAAGCCTATCTGCCGACGCGCTGAAAACGGCGACACAACACCAAGCGCCCCCATGTGCTCGTGCCATCGATGACCGGCGCGCCCGCTCCCTTTTGCCGCAAGCGCGACATTGCCGCAGTGTGACAACGTGGCGGCCGGCCCATCATTGACCTTTGGCAATTTTGGCTCAGATTCAATCACATGCTGAAATTCGGGTGCAACCACAGGATTGGCCCGGCCCGAAAGGCACCGCGTAACGCCTTAGGTCGGAAACGATCCGAGGCCGAAAGTGCGCAGCAGACCAGAGAGCTGCAGTGAGCCTTGCGCGTCCAAATGGACACGCGGCGCTGCACGTCTGAAAGGATTGTGCCGTGTTTGAAAATTTCGATGCGACGATACTTGCCCGCATCCAGTTCGCCTTCACCGTCTCGTTCCACATCATCTTCCCCGCCTTTTCGATCGGGCTTGCGAGCTACCTTGCGGTGCTCGAAGCGTTGTGGCTGTGGAAGAAGGACGAGGTCTATCTCGAGCTCTTCAATTTCTGGAAGACGATCTTTGCCGTCGCCTTCGGCATGGGCGTCGTCTCCGGCATCGTCATGTCCTACCAGTTCGGCACCAACTGGAGCGTCTTTTCCGACAAGGCAGGGCCGATCATCGGGCCGCTGATGGGCTACGAGGTGTTGACCGCCTTCTTCCTCGAGGCGGGGTTCCTGGGCGTCATGCTCTTCGGCCTCAACCGCGTCGGCCCGAAACTGCATTTTCTGGCGACTGCCATGGTCGCGATCGGCACGCTGATCTCGGCCACCTGGATCCTTTCGGCAAATTCGTGGATGCAGACGCCGAGGGGCTTCGAGATCAATGCGGTCGGCCAGTTTGTGCCGGTCGATTGGTGGGCTATCGTCTTCAACCCGTCCTTTCCCTATCGCCTGGTGCACATGGTGCTTGCCGCCTATCTGACGACCGCCTTCGTCGTCGGCGCCTGCGGCGCCTGGCACCTCATCCGCAAGACGGCGCCGCGCCGGGCGCGAAAGATGTTCTCGATGGCGATGTGGATGGCGGCGATCGTTGCGCCGATCCAGATCTTTGCCGGCGACATGCACGGCCTCAACACGCTGGAACATCAACCGGCCAAGGTGATGGCGATGGAAGGCCACTACCAGAGCCACCCGGACGGCGCGCCGCTCATCCTCTTCGGCATTCCCAATTCCGCCGAAAAGCGCGTCGACTACGCCATCGACGTGCCGAAGCTGTCGAGCCTCATCCTCAAGCACGATCTCAATGCGCCGCTTGCCGGCCTCGACACCATTCCCGACGAACTGCATCCGCCTGTTGGTATCATCTTCTGGTCGTTCCGCGTCATGGTCGGCCTCGGCTTCGCCATGCTCGGTATCGGGCTGTGGAGCCTGTGGTGTCGGTATCGCGGCACGCTTGACAGCAATGCCTGGCTACACCGTGCAGCAGTCCTCATGGGCCCGGCCGGCTTCGTCGCCGTGCTTGCCGGTTGGATCACCACGGAGGTCGGCCGCCAGCCCTATACGGTCTACGGCCATCTGCTGACGGCAGACTCGGTCGCACCGATTGCGGCCCCTGCCGTCGGCGCTTCGCTGCTGGCCTTCATCATCGTCTACTTCTTCGTTTTCGGCGCAGGCACTTTCTACATCCTGCGGCTGATGGCGCGGCTGCCGCGTGATCCGACGCCGGATCTCGACGAGGGGCCGATCCGCACGGCCGGTGCCGCCCTCGCCAACCCCCATGGAGGTCATCATGGACATTGATCTGCCGCTGATTTGGGCCGGCATCATCGCGTTTGCGGTGCTCGCCTATGTCATCCTCGACGGGTTCGACCTCGGTGTCGGCATCCTTTTCCCGTTCTTTCCGCAAAAGCATGATCGCGACGTGATGATGAACTCGGTCGCACCCGTCTGGGACGGCAACGAGACCTGGCTCGTGCTGGGCGGTGGCGGCCTGATGGCGGTGTTCCCGCTCGCCTACGCCACCATCCTGCCGGCACTTTACGCGCCCATCATCGCCATGGTCATCGGCCTTATCTTCCGTGGCGTTGCCTTCGAATATCGCTGGCGCACCAAGCGGGCCGAGTATCTCTGGAACTGGGCCTTTGCCGGCGGCTCGATGCTCGCCGCATTTGCCCAAGGCATCACGCTGGGGGCGCTGGTTCAGGGTATTCCGGTTGAGAACCGGGCCTATACCGGCGGCTGGTGGGACTGGTTGACGCCATTCTCGATCATGACCGGCATCGCCGTCGTCGTCGGCTATGCACTGCTCGGCGCCACCTGGCTTGTCATGAAGACCCATGGGGATCTGGCGGAGCGGGCTCGCAGCCTTGCCCTCAAATGCTCGTTCGGCACAATCGCCGCCATGGGCATCGTCAGCCTGTGGACGCCCTTCCTCGAACCGCTCTATCTGCAGCGCTGGTTCGGCTGGCCGACGGCAATCTTCAGCATCATCGTGCCACTGCTGGTGCTCGGTTGCCTCTATCTTCTGATAACCGGCATCAGGACCCGTCATGACACCCGGCCGTTCCTTGCCGCGCTGGGGCTGTTCGTGCTCGGCTATGCCGGCATCGGCATCAGCTTCTTTCCCTATATCGTGCCGCCATCGCTGACGATCTGGGATGCGGCGGCACCTGACGCCAGCCTGTCGTTCCTGCTTGCCGGCGCGCTGGTGCTGGTGCCGATCATCCTTGCCTATACCGGCTACGCCTATTGGGTCTTCCGCGGCAAGATCGACCCGGAGGAGGGCTACCATTGAAAAGCGAAACGGGAACCGGTCGCAAGCTTCTGTGGTTTGTCGGCCTCTGGTGTGCGGGCGTGGTGACCGTCACCGTCGTCGGCCTGATAATCAAGCTGATGATCGGCACCTGATCATGATGGTTCGGTGACAGGGCATAAAGCCTCGCTCAAGCTTGGCGGGTTAGCTTTTCCCAACACGTCAGCAGGCGATCGCCGCGGACGGAGACAGGACCGCACCCTCCTCCCTCGCCAAGCGATCGCCTGCTGAGGTGACCACCAACCCGGTGGCACCTGGTGATTACGGTCCCGGTGTCACCTCGTGATCACCGTTCCGCTGACACTGGGACCGTGCGACCCTGTTGCCTCTTCTCAGATCCCCCGCCGTTTGTTAGCAGTGCGCCGCAAGAGCGCCGCGTGCCCCTGCGGGCGCAAGGCATCCCTGCCGCAACCGGACGAGACAGATGCAAAAGACCCCAGCCGAATGCACTGATATGGCCGATGTGCGCGCCGAGATCGATCGGCTCGATCAGGCGCTGATGGCGCTTTTCGCCGAGCGCTGGGGCTATATCGACCGCGCCGCAGAGATCAAGCGGCCGCTGAAGCTGAAGGCCGATATCCCGGCGCGGGTCATGGAAGTGCGCGAGAATGCCCGCAAGAATGCCGAGAGCCAGAACCTGGACCCGGATTTCTACGAGGAGATCTGGGCACGGCTGATCAACCACGCGATCGCGCATGAACAAAAGATACTGGGCGAAACGAGCGACGATCAAACGCCCTGATCGAGGGCCTCAGACCAATCGCATCTGCGGGCGTGGCAGGTCGTAGCTGTTCTTGCGTGAAAGATGCTCTTCCCAGGCGAAGGCGCTCTCTACGATCTGGTCAAGACTTGCATGGGCCGGCACCCATCCAAGCTTCAGCCGTGCGAGCGCGGGATCGGCAACGATGCGAGCGATATCGCCCGGTCGCCGCGGCCCATGCTTAACCGCAATGTCACGGCCAGAGATGCGCCTGATGGTGTCGATGACCTGCAACACCGAAAAACCCTCGCCGTAGCCGCAATTGCTGATCAACGGCTCGCCACCGGCCCTGAGATAGGCAAGCGCACGCATGTGGGCTTCGACGAGGTCGGCCACGTGGATGTAATCGCGGATGCCGGTGCCGTCGGGCGTGGAATAATCCGTGCCGTAGATATCGACCTTCGGCCGCTTGCCGAGCGCGGCTTCACAGGCGACCTTGATCAGATGGGTTGCGCCGGTCGTCGACTGACCTGTCCTACCCAGGGGATCGGCGCCGGCGACGTTGAAATAGCGCAGCGCCACATAGCTGAAATCGTGGGCTGCAGCGGCATCCCGCAGGATCAATTCGGCCATCAGCTTCGATAGCCCATAGGGGCTTTCGGGGTGGAGGGCTGTCGTCTCGCGCACGGGTTCCGCGCCGTCCTGGCTGCCATAGACGGCCGCCGTCGACGAGAAAACGAAACCGCCGATCCCCGCTTTCACGCCGGCCTCTATCAGCGTACGCGTGTTGCCGGTGTTGTTTTCGTAATAGGCAAGCGGGTTGGCAACCGATTCAGGAACGATCGCCGAACCGGCGAAATGCACGACCGCATCGATGCTGTTCTCGTCGAAGATGCGTGCCAGCAATACCTTGTCGCCGACATCGCCACGGTAGAAACGCGCCTCTGATGGCACGGCCCAGCGGAAACCGGTCGACAGTCGATCGAGCACGACCACATCCTCGTGGGCGTCGAGCAACGCCCACGTCATGTGGCTGCCGATATAGCCGGCACCGCCCGTTACCAACACAGCCATTTACTGCTTCCCGTTCCCTGGAACATAGGAGACAGCAAAACCCACAGATGCTTTCGGAATAGGTAAGGGCCGCACGTCTGCGCGGCCGCGGGACCACAATTCCTTGGTGTAGAGTTAAGAAATAGTCACGCCGAAAGGTCGGCGGGGCACTTACAGCGCCGCGCGTCAAATCTGACGCGCTAAGGACGCTGTAACATTCTAAACTTGCTGCATAATTTTTGCCTTAAATCTATCCTGATTTAAGGAATTATGCAGGAGCGCACGCCGACCTAAGCGATGGCGACCGTTACCGACCGAGAATGTAATTTTGCAGGCGGTGTGCCGCTTCCGCGACCTGCGCCGGATCACGCAGGAAGCAGGCGCGCATGAACAAGGAGCCGCCATCGCCGAATGCGGTTCCCGGCGCAAGGCCAACGCCTGTCTTGTCGACGATGTCGATCGCCGCAGCGCGCGAATCCGTGACGCCGTCGATCTTGAGGAACGTATAGATCGCACCGTCCGGCTTCAGCGTTTCGACCCGATTGGTGGCGATCAGCGCGTCGCACAAGAGGTCACGGCTCTGTGCGGCCTTGGCAATGTTGGCGTCGACGAAAGCATCGCCCTCTTCCAACGCCACGACGGCGCCGCGCTGCATGAACTGCGCCACGCCTGAGGTTGCATATTGCACCAGGTTTTCAAGCACCTGGCCGATTGCCGGCGGGGCGACGATCCAGCCGACGCGCCAACCGGTCATCGACCAGTTCTTGGAGAAGGAGTTGACGAAGATGATGCGCTCGTCGTCGTCCATCACATCAAGGAAAGAAGGCGCCCGGCCGCCTGCGTAGTGATAAAGCGCATAGATCTCGTCGGCGACGATCCAGAGGCCGTGCTTGCGCGCCAGCGCCAGAATGGCGCGAAGATCGTCATGGCTGGCGGTCCAGCCGGTCGGGTTGGACGGCGTGTTGATGAAGAGAGCCTTGGTCTTCGGACCGATTGCCGCTTCGAGCCGCTCGTGATCGAGCTGCCACGTGCCGTTTTCGAAGCGGAGCTCAACGGAGACGGGCTTGACGCCCGACAGCTCGGCAGCCGCGGCAAAATTCGGCCAAGCCGGGGTCAAAAGCACCATCTCGTCGCCCGGCGAGGTGATCGCCTCGATCGAAAGCTTGATTGCCTGCATGCCGGAGCCGGTGACATAGAAATGCTCCGGTGACAGGGTCTTCTGGAACCGGCGCTGGTAATAGCGCGACAGCGCTTCGCGCAGTGGCGGGATGCCGCGCTGCCAGGTGTAGAAGGTTTCTCCGGCGAGCAACGCTTCGCTGGCGGCCTCGGAAATGAAGGTCGGGGTCGAAAGATCGCCTTCGCCGACCCAGAGCGGGATCAGACCGTCGCGCCCACGGGCATAGTTCACGACCTCGACGATGCCGCTTTCCGGCGCCGAGAGTGCACGGGGACTGAGGGTGGTGATGATGGTCATCGACGGGCTCCTGGATCACGTTTTTGATTTGGTCGGGTTGGCTCGACCCAAATCAAAAACGTGATCGATTTTCATGAGTTAGAGCGGGATGCGGGCGGAAAACCGCCCACACTTTTCCTGATCCCGCTCCGGATCGCCCGTCGCTTCTAGCCGCTTTCGCAGCGGCGATCACGCGACTTTATCTGACCGGTTTATTGATTTCTGTGATGTTTCGCGGGCTTCGGTCGACGACGCCGGAGCCCGCGGGAAGAGGAAACTCAGGCGCGCTGCTTCAAGAGATCGCGGATTTCCGAAAGCAGCCGGACATCTTCCGGCGGCGGAGCGGCCGGCTCGGATTCCTTCTGCTTTTCGACCGATGCACGCACGCGGTTTACCGCTTTGATCATCAGGAAGATGATCCAAGCGAGGATCAGAAAGTTGATGAGGACAGTGATGAAGTTGCCATAGGCGAAGACGGCGCCCTGTTCACGGGCAGCGGCAAGAGACGTCGCCGTCACGTTGGCCGAGAGCGGCAGGAAGTAGTTGGAGAAGTCGAAACCGCCACCGGTGAGCGCACCGACAACGGGCATCACCAGGTCTTCGACGATCGACGTGACGATCTTGCTGAAAGCGGCGCCGATGATCACACCCACCGCGAGATCCATCACGTTCCCGCGGGCAACAAACTCTTTGAACTCATTCAGCATACGTCTCTCCGTATTATCCCCGTTGAAAGCGACCGCTGGCGCTGTCCCGCGCTGCAACCGTTTACGGAAACTAAACCAAAGCGGGCAGGGGGGAAACCATTCTTTGCCTTTGATCAAATCGTATGCAAGCGAGTTGCCCGATTGCGATCGCCCGCTGACGACACCGGCGGGCCGCGCGCTTTCTTCAACGCCGCCTTGAACTTAAGACTGATGCCGAGGCAATTCTCAACCTCTTGCAGTTGGCCTATGCTTGCCCCCGGAGGAATGAGGCATGCTCTCGGGTTCGGTCATCTTCGCCTCGGCCTTCGCCTATCTGCTGCTGCTTTTCGCAGTCGCAAGCTACGGCGACCGGCGGGCCAGGAAAAAAAGCACTGCGGTCAACGGCAGGCCGCTGGTCTATGCGCTGAGCCTTGCGATCTATTGCACGTCCTGGACCTATTTCGGCGGCATCGGCCTTGCGGCCGAGCGTGGCCTCGAGTTCACCGGCATCTATATCGGCCCGATCCTGATGTTCACGCTTGGCATGCCGCTGATCCGCAAGATCATCCGGCTTGCCAAGACCGAGAAGCTGACATCGGTCGCCGACTTCATCGCCGCCCGCCATGGCAAGAACCCGGCGGTGGCGGCGATCGTTGCGCTGATTTCGCTGGTGGGCGCCGTGCCCTATATTGCGCTGCAGCTGAAGGCGATCTCGAGCTCGGTCGCGGCGATGATCAACACCAGCGACTATGGCATCGGCGCCGGGCAAAGCTTCATCGACCTGCCGCTCCTCGTCACCCTGTTCCTCGCCTGCTTCGCCATCGTCTTCGGCACCCGCCATACGGATGCAACCGAACACCAGGACGGCCTGATCCTCGCGATCGCGATGGAATCGGTGGTCAAGCTGGTGGCGCTGATCACCGCCGGCCTCTACATCGTATTCGTGATTTTCGACGGGCCGACGCATCTGTGGACCCTCGCCCAGCAAAGCCCGGCGGTCGAAAAGGCGCTCTCCTACGAAACGCCGATCGCGCGCTGGATCCTGCTGATCGTCACCTCGGCCTTTGCGATCATCATGCTGCCGCGGCAGTTTCATGTCACTGTCGTCGAGAACCGCACCGAAGGCGAGTTGCGCACCGCCGGCATTCTCTTTCCGCTCTACCTCGTCGCCATCAACCTTTTCGTTCTGCCGATCGCCATTGCCGGCATCCTGACCTTCTCGGGATCCGGCGACGCCGACCTCTACCTGCTGACGCTGCCGCTCGCCAACGGCCTGCCGCTATTGACGCTGATTACCTTCATCGGCGGTTTTTCGGCAGCGACGGCCATGGTCATCGTTGCCTCCGTGGCGCTGTCGATCATGATTTCCAACGACATCGTCATGCCAGTCTTCCTGCGCCGCAATCTCGGCCAGCGCGGCGGGCTGCAGGAAAATCTCGCGGGCACACTGCTCAATATTCGCCGCACGGCGATCTTCGTCGTGCTTTTGCTCGGCTATGCCTATTACCGTTCGGCCGATATCAGCGCCGGCCTCGCCTCGCTCGGGCTTCTCTCCTTCGTTGCCATTTCGCAGATGGCACCTTCTCTGCTCGGCGGCCTGGTCTGGCGTCAGGCCAATGCCCGCGGCGCCATCTGCGGCATGGTCTCGGGCTTCTTCGTCTGGGCCTATCTCCTGTTCCTGCCGAGCCTCGGCGGACCGGATAATTCGCATGTCGCAACGACGGTCCTCAGTTTCCTGCTACCCTTCACCGAGGTCTTTTCCGGCACTGACGCCGATCCTCTGGTCAACGCCACCGCGCTCAGCCTGCTCGTCAATCTGACCATGTACGTGCTCGCCTCGCTGACCCGGGCACCCAAGCCGCTCGAACGTTTTCAGGCGGGGGTCTTCATCACCCGGCGCTCGCGCAGCGAGAGGGCGTTTCGCGGCCGAAAGACCAAGATCACCGTCCGCGACCTCAAGGCGACGATCGCCCGCTATATGGGCGACGAGCGCATGCAGCGTTCGTTCCATACCTATGAGCGCCAGTCCGGCCGCTGGCACGACGACAATGCGCCCGCCGACATGGCGCTGGTGCATTTTTCCGAGCAGCTGCTCGGCAGCGCCATCGGCTCGTCCTCGGCCCGCCTCGTGTTTTCGCTGGTGTTGCAACGGGTCGACGACACCTCGTCGGATACGGCCTGGCTGCTGGACCAGGCAAGCGAAGCGCTGCAGTACAATCAGGACATGCTGCAGACCGCGCTTTCGCAGATGGACCAGGGCATCGCCGTCTTCGACAACGCCAACAACTTGATCATCTGGAACCGGCGTTTCCGCCAGCTGCTCGACCTGCCGGAAGCCGCCGGCCAGGTGGGTTTCCCGCTTGCCGACATCGTCGCGATCCTCACCAAGCGGGGCGATATCCGCAAGGAGGACGAGAAGCGGCTGATCGCCAACTTCCTGACGCTCGACAAGCCATTCCTGATGGAGCTTGGAAACGGCCAGCAGATCATTGAAGTGCGCACCAACGCAATGCCCGACAAGGGTATCGTCACGACCTACACCGACATCACCCAGCGGGTCGCCGCCGACATGGCGCTGAAGCAGGCAAACGAGACGCTCGAGCTTCGGGTGGCCGAGCGCACCGGCGAACTGACCCGGGTGAACCACGAACTCGCCGAGGCTCGCGCCGCCGCCGAAGAGGCCAATATCGGCAAGACGCGCTTCTTTGCCGCCGCCGGCCACGACATCCTGCAGCCGCTCAACGCCGCCCGGCTCTACTCCTCCTCGCTGGTCGAACGCCTCGGGGAATCGGACAACAGCACGCTGGTGGAAAACATCGATTCCTCGCTGGAATCGGTAGAAGCCATTCTTGGTGCCGTTCTTGACATATCCCGCTTGGACACCGGCGCGATGAAGGCGCGCCTGCAGTCGGTCCCGCTCAACGACCTCTTGCGCCGGGTCGAGACGGATTTCGCGCCGATGGCACGGGCGAAAGACCTCGAGCTGGTGGTGATGCCGACGTCGCTGGTGGTGCGCACGGATCCGAACCTGCTCCGGCGCGTCGTGCAGAACCTGGTCTCGAACGCCGTCAAATACACGCTCCGAGGCAAGGTGCTCGTCGGCGTGCGCCGGCGCGGCAAGATGGCGACGATCGAAGTGCTGGATTCCGGCATCGGCATCCCGTCATCGAAGTTCCGCACCGTCTTCAAGGAGTTTGCGCGCCTCGACGAGGGCGCCCGCACCGCATCCGGGCTCGGCCTCGGGCTTTCGATCGTCGACCGGATTTCGCGGGTGCTTAACCATCCCGTCAGCCTGCAGTCCAAGCCCGGCAAGGGCACCGGTTTCAAGGTCACGGTGCCGCTCGATCCAACGGCGGGAGAACGGGTCGCCGTCCCGCCCGTGCCGACGACCAAGGCCAGCGAGGCGCTCAACGGCCTGCGCGTGCTCTGCATCGACAACGAGCCGCGCATCATCGAAGGCATGCGGGTGCTGCTATCGGGCTGGGGCTGCGTCGTCACGACGGCGGAATCGCTTAACGCCTGCACCGAGATGTCGACGTCCACGCAGGAGCGTCCGCACGCCATCATCGCCGACTACCATCTCGACGACGGCACCGGCATCGAGGCGATCGCGCGCATCCGGGCGCTGTTCGGCGACAACATACCGGCTTTGCTCGTCACCGCCGACCGGTCGCCGGAAGTGCGCGGCGCGGCGGAGCGCGACGGCGTCGGCCTGCAGAACAAGCCGGTGCGGCCAGCCGCCATGCGGGCATGGCTGACCCAGCTCTCGACGGCGGCAAAGACGGCTGCGGAATAGTCGCTAATGCGGTGTCGCGCATAAAGCGCGCTGCGTTCTTTTAGGAACGCTTTTCGAACTCAAAGCGCTGGTTCCGTCGCATGTCGCGATCGCAAAACCGGGTGCCCACTTTTGCGCGGGATGCTCTAGGCCGCCGCCACAGTACCGATCTTCGAAAGCTGGATGACGGCCTGCGTGCGGCTGTCGACGTTGAGCTTCAACAGGATCGCCGAGACATGCGCCTTGATGGTCGCCTCGGAAACCCCGAGCTCATAGGCGATCTGTTTGTTGAGCAGGCCCTCGCCGAGCATGCTCAGAACGCGCGATTGCTGCGGCGTCAAGGTTTGCAGCCGCTGCAGGAGATCGGCGACCTCCGGCTCGTATTCCTGCCCCTGCTCGTAGCCGGCCGGCACGAAGACTTCGCCGGCCATGACTTTCTCGATGCCATCGCGGATTTCCTCGATCCCCGCCGATTTCGACAGGAAGCCGGAGGCGCCGAGATCGAGCGCCCGGTGGATCGTCGCCGGGTCGTCATGTGCGGAAACCACCATGACCGGCAGGCTTGGAAATTCGGCGCGAAGGGCGATCAGGCCCGACAGGCCGCTGACGCCGGGCATGGTGAGGTCGAGCAGCATCAGGTCTGCGTCGGGACAATCGGCGGCGGCCTTGCGCGCGGTAGCGAAGTCGCCGGCTTCGACGATGGCAGGCGCGCCGGCCATGCCGCTCAATGCCTGCCGCATGGCGCCGCGAAAGAGCGGGTGGTCGTCTGCGATGATGATGGTCATGTCCGGCGTCATGTCGCTCCCTCCCAAGAGCTTCGGCTGCAGCCCGCGTCCCCACGCCGGTTGTAGCCGCACAGTCCGTCCGACCCGTCAGGTCTTCTGCGGCGACGTTCCGTCGCTGCTGCCTTCAAGATCCTTCACGATATCCATGAACTTGCGCATCATTCTTTCCATGATGCCCATTGTCCGGTCAATCTCTTCGTCGGTCGGAAGGTCCGGTTTTGCGACGGCCCCACCGGATTTAGCGGCCTTTTCCAACGCTTCCACCCGCTTGGTAAGGAGATCGATCTCCAATTCGAAAGCCGTGCGCTCATCGGCAGCCATGCGGCAAACGAGCTGACCGTCTTTCTCCTGGCAGAGCGAGACCTCGCCGGTCTGGGTGTCGAGCCGGGCAATGCCGGTGTCCGACTTCTGCATGGCGTAGCGACCGGGCGCCGGTTCCTGGGCGCGTGCGCCTGCGGCAAGGCCGAGGCTGCCGCCTATAAGCATGACTGCAATTGCTCTTCTCATGATTTCCTCTCCGTTGCGGACATACGGGCGGAAATCCGCCGGTGAAAGATCTTCAGCAATGGACAATCGCCGATATTTGCGGCAAGGCCACGACAGGATATCACGACGGACAAGCGGGCATCATGAGCTCAATCATATACAAGATCGTTCCGGCCGCACTATGGCAGGAAGCCAAACGCACCGGCCGTTTTGATGGCGCGCCCATCGACCTCGCGGACGGCTTCATCCACTTTTCGACCGGCGAGCAGGCGATCGAAACCGCCGCCCGCCACTTCGAAGGGCAGGAAGGCCTGCTGCTGGTGGCGATCGATGGCGATGCGCTCGGCGAAGAGCTGGTCTATGAGCCGTCACGCGGCGGTGCCCTTTTCCCGCATCTCTACGCACCGCTGTTCCTTTCGGCCGTCCTGTGGGAAAAGCCGCTGCCGCTCGGCGCCGATGGCCTTCACGTCTTCCCGGAACTCGAGGCATGACCAATCCCTTTGCCAATCTTGCCCGCCGCGGCCTTTTCCTCTTCGATCCGGAGGCAGCCCACGGACTGTCGATCAAGGCACTGAAGACCGGCCTCGTGCCGAGCTGTCCGTCCAGACAGGACAAGCGGCTTGCCCAGACCGTTGCCGGTATTGCCTTCCCCAATCCGCTCGGCATGGCAGCTGGATACGACAAGAATGCCGAGGTGCCGGAAGCGCTTTTGAAGATCGGCTTCGGCTTTACCGAAATCGGAACGGTGACGCCGCGTCCGCAATCGGGCAACGACAAGCCGCGCATCTTCCGCCTGGTGGAAGACGAAGCGGTGATCAATCGCCTCGGCTTCAACAATGAGGGCCACGGCGCAGCCCTGGCCCGCCTCAAGGCCTGCTCGCGCGACGCGCTGATCGGCGTCAATATCGGCGCCAACAAGGACAGTGCCGATCGCATCGGCGACTATGTCAGCGGCATCCACACCTTCTACTCCGTCGCCAGATATTTCACCGCCAACATCTCCTCGCCGAACACGCCCGGTCTTCGCGACCTGCAGGCGCGCGAAAGTTTGGCGACGCTGCTTTCGGCCGTGCTTGCCGCGCGCGACGAGGAAGCCTCGCGCAGCAACAGGCGCGTGCCGGTCTTCCTCAAGATCGCTCCCGATCTGACCGAGGAAGGCCTGGATGACATCGCGGCCGAAGTGCTCGCCCAAGATCTCGACGGGCTGATCGTCTCGAACACGACGCTTTCGCGCGATGGCCTCAAAGACCAGGCCCAGGCGAAGGAAGCCGGCGGCCTTTCCGGCAAGCCGCTGTTCGAGAAATCGACGGCCGTTCTTGCCCGGATGCGCAAGCGCGTCGGCCCGGCCCTGCCGATCATCGGTGTCGGCGGCGTCAGTTCGGCCGAAACGGCTGCAGAGAAGATCCGCGCCGGCGCCGACCTGGTCCAGCTCTATTCCTGCATGGTCTATGAAGGTCCGGCGCTGCCCGGCCGGATCGTGCGCGGGCTTTCCGAGCTCTGCGATCGCCAGGGCCTGACATCGATCCGCGACCTTCGTGACAGCCGCCTCGACTACTGGACCGAACGAAAGGTCTGACCGGCCTTTGCCGGAATTCTGGCGAGCAGGAACAGGCCACGCATCAGCAGGAACAGGTTGAGCCCCGCCCATAGGCCGTGATTGCCGAAGGCGGGGACAAGGATCCCCAGGGCGGCTATGTATCCGACCAGGGCTGCCAGCATCATGTTGCGCATGTCGCGCGACCAGGTAGCGCCGATGAAGACCCCATCCATCAGGAAGGCGAGCGCGCCGGTCATCGCCGTCAGGGCCGCCCAGGGCAGATATTCGTAAGCGACCATGCGAACGTCTTGCGCCGTGGTCAAGAGATCGACCATCCCGCGGCCGAAAAGCAGGAGCGCCATCGTCGTCAAGGCGGCGAGACCGAGCGACCATGCCATCGTCAGCTTCAGTGCCCGATCGAAAGCCGGACGGTAATGGGCACCGATCGAACGGCCGATCAGTTGCTCGGCCGCATTGGCAAGCCCGTCGAGATAATAGCCGGCAACGAGAAAAATGGTCATCAGCACCGCGTTCGCCGCCAGCGTCACCGGGCCGAAAGCTGTGCCGATCCGCGTTATCAGCGCGAAGGCCGCGACGAGAACGAAGGACCGGATCATGATGTCGCGGTTGAGCCCGAACAGCGGCCGGAGCCGTTCGCGGTCGAAGATCATCGCCCAGCTCGGCGCGTCCGTCCTGTCGAAGCGGCCATAGACGATGGCAAAGCCGACCAGAGCGCCGATGACCTCGCCGGTCACGGTTGCGATCGCGACACCGGCGACACCCCAGCCCAGGATCAATCCGAGTAGGATCGACAGCACAATGTTGACCCCGTTGATCAAAGCCTGCAGCAACAGCCCGGTCGTGCCCTGGCCGCGCCCGAGCACAAAGCCGAGGATAGCATAATTGGCAAGTGCCGCCGGGGACGAGAGGATGCGACAGAGGAAATAGGTGCGCGTAACAGCTTCCACTTCTGCCGGTGGGTCCATCAGCCAGAGACCACCGGCGAGCAAAAGCGGCGACAGGGCGACAACCGTAACACCGGCCGCAAGCGCGATCACCAGCGAGCGCCAGAACACGGCCTGCTGTTCGCGCCGGTCACCCCGACCATAGGCCTGCGCGACAAGGCCCGTCGTGGCGGCGCGCAGGAAATTGAAGGTGGTGAAGATCAGGTCGAAGATTATCGCCCCGACAGCAAGTCCGGCCAGCAGCGTCGCCTGGCCCATGCGGCCGACCACCGCGGTATCGACGAGGCCGAGCAACGGCGTGGTCAGAAAGCCCAGCGTCATCGGCAGCGCAATCGCCAGGATCAGCCGGTGGGTGACCTCAAAGGGGCCGGCGGTTTCGGTCTGCGCGGCGGGAGAAATGGCGGTCATCGAACGGTCCAGGGGAATGAGTGCGTGACGACCGTTTTAGGGAAAGATCATAGGCGGGCGCAAGAGACTGCGGTTGGTGACAGCAGTCGATACCTCAGCGCCACGATGGCCCCTCACCCTAACTCTCTCTCCGCTTGCGGGGAGAGAGGACGCACACGGGCGACAGATGCCGAATGCCTCGTAGGTTTGCAGGCAAGATTGGAGCTGCCGGCAAGCCCGCGGGAAAACGCAACGTCCCGATGGAAGGCAAAACGGTAGAGCGTCGTCCCTTCTCCCCGCCCGCGGGGAGAAGGTCCGGGGGATGAGGGGCGGCCTCGAACGCGGTGACAGAGAAACGAGCGATCAGCCCGCCAGCACCATGGCCCAATAGGGCCGGTTGCCCGAAGCGGCGTTTTGCGCCACGGCCACGCCGAGACCACGATAGTTGCCAAGCATGTTTTCCAGATGCTTCGGCGATTTGTACCAGGCGTCATAGGCGCGTTCGGCGTCGTCCTGGCCGACAGCGATGTTCTCGGCAGCCGGAAGGACCACGCCCTGGCTCTTCATCCTGTCGTAGAAACTGTCGTTCCAGCCGATCAGGTGCTGCATCTTGCCGACCTTGGCCATTCTCGCCGCCTGGCTCATGGCCGCAGCGGAAGCCGCCTTGTCCGCCACCAGCGGCGACAGGCCCTTGTTCTTGCGCAGGACGTTGACATAGCCGAGGCTCGCCGCGGTCTGGTCGCTGCCGGTGCCAGTTGCCGGCGACAGCACGTTGGATGTGGTGCAGCCGGCGAGAGCGCCAAGCGAAAGCACGGCACCGGCGCGCAGAAAGCCGCGGCGCTCGATGAGGAAAAGCTGATCCTTCATGCTCAACGCCGGTAGCTCATGACACGCAGGATGACGAAGGCGGGAATGACGATCGCAGCGCCCAGCAGCAGATAGTCGCCGACCCGGCCAAGGGCGGAGAAGCCCGTGTGCCAGAGGTCGAGCAGGAAGTTGCGGATGCCGAAATAGATGTCGGCGGGATACCAGCCGAAAACGGTCATGACGAACCCGACCAGGATCGACACCACGACGAGCTTGACGAGGACGCGCAGCGGCGAATCCCCCAAGAATTTGTTCACTCCGTCCGACATCGGCGAAATACTCCTGTTTCCCTTCACATAAGCTGCCATTCGCACCCTCGCAAGTCACCGGAAAAGGCGGGCTTATACCAACCTGCGCTGATATTGACCTATTGCGCCGGAGCGATTTTGGTTTCCGGCAAGGAGAAAACCGGAACCGGACCAAGTGGTCCGGTGAGGATTATCGACGCTATCCGGAGGCCAAAAGCGCCCGGCCCTTCGGGTGGGCCGTCTGTCGGCCAGCGGCAGCGTCGCAATCCTCGACCGATGCCAAGGCATCGCTCTTGCGGTATGCTCCTCGCCGGATGACCGCAGACGGTCCCACGCAATAGGTCAATATCAGCGCAGGTTGGTATTATGCCCGGTTTTCAGATTCCGCTTGTGTTTTGCCCGGTCCGGCGTCAGAAGCGCTGATCGCAACCAACATCTCACATTGATGACGCTCAACCAGCTCTCCTCCGGCGACCTGATCGCCGATCGCCGCGCCGACTACGCAAAAATGCTTGCCGAGGCCGGCGAGCCCGAGAGCGCGGCCGATCTCATGGCCCAGGCGCTCGAGCGTGTCCCGGAATGGGCTGCCGGCTGGTTCCGGCTGGCGGACTATGAGGAAAAATCGGGCCGGAAAGAGGCGGCGATCGACGCGCTGCGCAAAACCTTGCGCCTCAATCCGAAAGACATTTTTGGCGCGGGGCTGAAGCTGGCGCTGCTCGGCGCGACCGAGATGCCGGAACAACCGCCGAGCCTTTATGTCGAGCGGCTTTTCGATGACTACGCCGACCGGTTCGACCAGGCGCTCGTCGAGAAGCTCGATTACAGCGTGCCGGAAAAGCTCGCTGCGCTGATCGAGACGTCAACGGCCGGCGGGCATTTCGAGCATGTCGTCGACCTCGGTTGCGGCACCGGGCTCTTCGGCGAGCGCATCCGCGAGCGGGCGGCATTTCTCGAAGGCTTCGACATTTCCGCCAACATGCTGTCGAAGGCAGAGACGAAAGCCGTCTATGACCGGCTGGCGCGGGCCGACCTATCGCTGCCTCCGGAACAATCTGATGTCTTCGGGAATTTCGCGGCAGCCCGCGCCGATCTCGTCAGTGCCGCGGACGTGCTGATGTATCTCGGCAGCCTCGATGGCGTCGCCGAGATCGTCGGCAAGCTGCTTTCCGATGGAGGCCTGTTTGCCTTCTCGGTGGAGGATGCCGGCACGGACGATGGTTTCGTCCTGCGCCCGTCGCTGCGCTACGCCCATAGCGAGGCTTATATCCGCGAGCTTCTCCAATCCCACGGCTTGGAAATGGTGGCTGTCGAGCGCACGATCATCCGCATGGATGCTGGCCAGCCGATCTCGGGCATCCTGTTTTTGGCCCGCAAGCCTGCATAAAACGCAGGGCTGGTTCGCAAAATTACGTCAGCATTGCTGACATATTTTTCTTGATTGTTTTTGTGCGTTGCAGCATTGCTTGGCGCATCGCAATCGAGGTTTTTGCCATGGCTCTGAGCAGCAGCGTTTTCGGTCTTTGGAACACCAGCCCGACCCGGCACACGCCGATCGAGGACCTGCAGGGCATCTTCTCCGGCAGCCTGATCGCCGCGCTCGGCCTGTATTTCCTGGCAAGCGCCGGGTTGCTCACCGGCAGCACCGCCGGCGTCGCCTTCCTGCTGCATTACGCGACCGGCGTGAACTTCGGCCTCGCGTTCTTCCTGCTCAACCTGCCGTTCTTCTATCTCTCGCTGAAGAGGCTTGGGCCGGCCTTCACGGTCAAGACCTTCATCGCCATCGGCGTGACCTCGTTCCTGACTGACATCCAGTCGCGCCTGTTCCACATCGGCGATATCCACCCGGCCTGGGCGGCGCTGATCGGCGGCCTGCTTCTCGGCTATGGCCTGCTGGCGCTCTATCGCCACCGCGCGAGCCTCGGTGGCGTCGGCATTCTCGGCATCTACCTGCAGGAGCGTTTCGGCGTTCGCGCCGGGCTGGTGCAGCTTGCCATCGACATGGTCGTGCTGGTCGCCGCCTTCGGCGTGACGTCCCCCGCAGTGGTTGCCTGGTCGGTGCTCGGCGCTGTGGTCCTGAACCTGTTCGTGGCCATCAACCACCGCGCCGATCGTTACATCGCCCTGTAGAACATCACTTGCCGATAGCCCCGAATAGACTTCGGGGCTGTGCTTTCGGCCCGCCTCGAAGGTATCAGGCGGCCTTTGCCGGCGCATCGACCGGATGCTGCGAACGCAGGCCGACGGCGACGCGATTCCAGACATTGATGACGCCGATGGCCATGGTGATCTTGGTGATCTCGGCTTCGTCAAAATGCTCTCTCAGCGGCTCGAAGTCCGCGTCGGGCGCACCGGTCTGGGCAAGGTTGGTGAGCGCTTCGGTCCAGGCGAGCACCGCGCGTTCGCGGGCATCATAGATCGGCGATTCGCGCCAGGCGCAGATCAGGTGGATCCATTGCTCGCTCATGCCGGTATGACGCGCCTCCTTCACATGCATATCGATGCAATAGGCGCAGCCGTTGATCTGCGAGGCACGCAACTTGATCAGGTGGATCAGGCGCGGCTCCAGTTCGGATTCCTTGATGATGTAGCTGTCGAAGGCTGCCGCAGCCTTGTAAGCGTCGGGAGCGGCTTTGACGAAGTTCAAACGCGGATGCATGTCTTCTCCTTCAGGTGGTTGGGATCGTTGTTTCAGGCGCCGGCGGTCGACTTGCGTTCGTTGACCGCCAGGAATGTGTTGGTCCGCGCCGAGATGCTGCCGTCATCTATGGCGTTGAGATCGGCGATGATGTCACCAATGGTCACGCGCCGAAGCTCGGCGCGGTAGGCCTGCTCGGCTTTCAGCATCGCGACGTTGATCGTGCACGCCGCCTTCGGCTTGCAGGCATAGGGATGGGGGCCGCGCAACCGGATTTCGTTGCAACGAAACGCCGGCTCCGGCCCTTCGACCGCAAGCACGATATCGAGCAGGCTGATCTTTTCCGGCAGGCGGGCGAGCCGGTAGCCACCCTTCGGGCCGGGAACCGCTTCGAGCAGCCCTGCCCCGGACATGGCCTGGAGATGCTTCAGGAGATAGCTGGTTGAAACCCCGTGAAATTCGGCGAGCGCTGCCGCCGACAGCGTGCTGCCGGGCTGAAGACAGCTCAGCATCGTCATGCTGTGGATCGCCTGCTCGACACCGTCCCCGAGTTTCATTCGCCGCCTCCATATCGTGGATATTCTTTATCCACGATTTACCGAAGAGTCAATCGCCCTGGGATCGCCGAGGCCGCGGGCTTCTCTTTTGCCGGATTTGATCTACCTTTGTTCTCCGTGAACAGGATCGATTCCCCGCGCCCGCAAGGCGACGCGTTGGCCTTGCCCGCCCCCTTCCTTCGCTGGTTCGGCGAGAAGGGCTGGCAGCCGCGCGCCCACCAGCTGGAACTTCTGGCGCGGGCGGAGGCCGGCGAATGCACGCTGCTGATCGCGCCGACCGGGGCCGGCAAGACGCTCGCCGGCTTTCTCCCCTCTCTCGTCGATCTCACCCGGCGCGGAAAAATCCCTCCGGGCTCCGCCTTTACCGGCATTCACACGCTCTACCTCTCGCCGTTGAAAGCCCTTGCCGTCGACATCGAGCGCAATCTGATGAAGCCGGTCGACGAAATGGGCCTGCCGCTTCGCGTTGAAAACCGCACCGGCGACACGCCGCAGGGAAAGCGCCAGCGCCAGAAGCTCAACCCGCCCGACATCCTGCTGACGACGCCGGAGCAATTGGCGCTGCTGCTTGCCAACGGCGAGGCAGAGCGCTTTTTCCGGGATTTGCGCTACGTCGTCTTCGACGAATTGCATTCGCTGGTCACCTCGAAGCGCGGGCACCTGCTGTCGCTCGGCCTTGCCCGGCTGCGCAGACTGGCGCCCAGGCTGCAGACGATCGGGCTGTCGGCGACGGTCGCCGACCCGATGGACCTGCAGCGCTGGCTGGCGCCGCAGTCACCCGATCGAAGCGACCATGCCGGCCTCGTGACCGTTAAGGGTGGGGCCAAGCCTGATATCTCCATCCTGCGCACCGACGAACACGTCCCCTGGGCTGGACATTCGGCACGCTACGCCATCGCCGACGTCTACGCCGCGATCAAGGAGCACGGCACCACCCTGCTCTTCGTCAACACCCGCAGCCAGGCGGAGCTGCTGTTCCAGGAACTCTGGACCATCAATGACGACAACCTGCCGATCGCACTTCACCATGGCTCGCTCGATGTCGCACAGCGGCGCAAGGTCGAGGCGGCTATGTCGGAGAACCGGCTGCGCGCCGTCGTCGCCACCTCGACGCTCGACCTCGGTATCGACTGGGGCGATGTCGACCTCGTCGTGCATGTCGGCGCGCCCAAGGGGGCAAGCCGGCTCGCTCAGCGCATCGGCCGCGCCAACCACCGCATGGACGAGCCTTCGAAGGCGATCCTGGTGCCGGCCAACCGCTTCGAGGTGATGGAGTGCCAGGCGGCGCTCGACGCCAATTACATCGGTGCGCAGGATACGCCGCCGGTCGGCAAGGGCGCGCTCGACGTGCTTGCCCAGCATGTGCTCGGCATGGCTTGTGCCGCACCGTTCGGTCCCCTGTCGCTCTACGAGGAAATCACCAGCGCGTCGCCCTATGCGTCGCTCACCTGGGAAACCTTCGAGCGCGTCGTCGATTTCGTCGCGACCGGCGGTTATGCGCTGAAGACCTACGAGCGCTATGCCCGCATCCGCAAGACCAAGGAGGGGCTCTTTCGTGTTTCCAATCCGCTGGTCGCGCAGCAATACCGCCTCAATGTCGGCACCATCGTCGAATCGCCGATGCTGAACGTGCGCATGGTCAAGCGCAACCAGCGCGGTTCGCTCGGCCGCGGCGGCATGTCGCTCGGCAAGGTCGAGGAATATTTCCTCGAAATGCTGTCGCAGGGCGACACCTTCCTGTTTTCCGGCAAGGTGCTGCGTTTCGAAGGCATCCGCGAAAGCGAATGCCTCGTCAGCCAGGCGCTTTCCTTCGACCCGAAGGTACCAAGCTATGCCGGCGGCAAGTTTCCGCTGTCGACCTACCTCGCCGAACAGGTGCGCAAGATGCTGGCCGACCCGGCCCGGCGGGCGGCACTGCCCGAACAGGTCCGTGACTGGCTGTCGCTGCAGAAGGACGTATCGATGCTGCCGCGCGAGGACGAACTTTTGATCGAGACCTTTCCACGCGGCAGCCGGCACTACATGGTGATCTACGCCTTCGAGGGGCGGCTTGCACACCAGACGCTTGGCATGCTGCTCACCCGCCGGCTCGACCGTGCCGGCCTGAAACCGCTCGGTTTCGTCGCCACCGACTACTCGCTGGCGGTCTGGGCGCTGGACGATCTCGGCGCGACATTCCAACTGCGCCGCAAGGCGCTCGCCGATCTCTTCGACGAGGACATGCTTGGCGACGACCTTGAGGCCTGGCTGAACGAATCCTTTCTGCTGAAGCGGACCTTTCGCAACTGCGCGGTCATTGCCGGGCTGATCGACCAGCGACACCCTGGCAAGGAAAAGACCGGCCGCCAGGTGACCGTATCGGCCGACCTCATTTACGACGTATTGCGCGCGCACGAGCCGGACCACCTGCTGCTGGAGGCCACGCGCAACGATGCGGCAACCGGGCTTTTGGACATCGGCCGTCTTGGGGATATGCTGAAGCGAATCAAGGGCCACATCACCCATCGCCGGCTCGACCGGATCTCGCCGCTTGCCGTTCCCGTCATGCTGGAGATCGGCAAGGAGGCGATCCAGGGCGAGGCGCAGGATTTCCTGCTTTCCGAAGCCGCAGACGACCTGATCAACGAAGCGATGGGCGGCGAGCCGCTATAGAATAGCCCCGTGTTCATGCGAACACGACAAGGACGGTGAAGAGACGCATGCACAGGCTCGCTCACGCACTATCGGCTCCGACAGACGGCACGGCGGCTTCCGCGCGCGCCATCGTCCACGGCGTCGAAGCGGTCTGCGATCCGCTCGGCAGCCTCTATCTGCCGGAGACGAGAACGCTTGTCGTTTCCGATCTGCATCTCGAGAAGGGATCGGCCTTTGCCCGGCGCGGCATGATGCTGCCGCCCTACGACACCCTTGCCACCTTGCGCGTGCTCGAAGCGGCGATAACCCGCCATGACCCCAGATTGGTCATCAGCCTCGGCGACAATTTCCATGACCGGGTCGGATCCGCGGCGATGCCCGATACCTTCCGCCACATGATCGCCGCGATGGCGATGGGACGGGAATGGGTCTGGATCAATGGCAATCACGACCCCGATGGCGCCTCGGGTCTGCCCGGCATATCGCTGGACGAATTCCGACACGCCGGCCTCACCTTTCGTCATGAACCATCGAGGGGCGAGGCATCGGGGGAAGTTGCCGGCCACCTGCACCCGGCAGCGACGGTCGTCCGGCGCGAGAAATCGGTGCGCCGCGCCTGCTTTGCTACCGATGGGAAACGGCTGCTGATGCCGGCCTTCGGCGTCACCACCGGCGGCCTCGATCTGCGCCACCGGGCAATGACCGGCCTCTTCGATCGCGCCAAGCTGGTCGCCCACATGCTTGGTCGCGATCGGATCTACTCGGTCCGCTTCACAAACCTGATCGCCTGAGGCGCACCGGACTTCACGCCGGCGACGTTCGGTGTTTCAGGCCGCAACAGGTTGCGGCGCGTAACGCAGGATCACGCTGCCGGTAGAAAGCGGTCGCGCTTCCAGAAGCGCCATCGACATCGCGTTTTCGGCACTCTTGAAGAACGGCGTGCCTTTGCCAAGCCGGAGCGGAACGACGCACAGCATGATCTCGTCGATCAGATTTTCCGGCAGCAATGAATCGACCAGTTCGGCACTGCCGAAAATATAGAGGTCTTTCGCGGCTTCCTGCTTCATCCGCCGCAGTTCGCCGGCGATATCGCTGACGACACGGCTGTTGTTCCATTCTGCCCTATCCATCGTTCGCGATGCGACGATCTTTGGCAGAGCGTTCATATAGGTCTTGACCTCGCCCTCCTCCTCGGTCGTCGACCAATAGGCGGCCATGCCTTCGTAGGTCACGCGACCGAAGACCAGCGCCTCGGTCTTTTGTCCAAACTCACGGCTGAGTTCGTCTAGTTCAGGACCCCAGGCACTGTTGTGGAAATCGAGATCCCATTTCTTCGCGCCTTCGAAGTAACCGTCGAGCGTCACCAGATTCCAGACGATGAGTTTTCCATTTTTCCGCTCTTTCAAAACTGGCTGCATAATTGAAGCAGTTTGACGATATCAAACTGATATCAAATTGCAAGCAGTTTTGACCTTCGGAAAAATCGAACAGCCGTGGGTGCTCCGCCGACGGGCTGTGCAATGATCGCGGATTGTTTTCGTACAGCGCGAGAGGCGTGCCTCACCGTCGAGCGTGAGGCCTGCCGGGTAAAGCGGGGCCGCCCGCTAGCTCAGAACGCGTTGAAGGTCAGCGTCGTCAGCGAGCGGGAGATGCCCGCAACCGTGGCAATGTTGTCGTTGATGAACTTGCCGATGTCCTGGCCTTCTTCGATGTAGATCTTGAGCAGGAGGTCGTAGTCGCCGCTCGTCGAATACATTTCCGAAACGATCTCCTTGCGGTAGATCTCGTCGGCAACCTCGTAGGTCTTGCCGGGAGCGCACTGCAACTGGACGAAAATCGCTTTCATGGAGTTTCCTCTGGTTCTGCCTTGCAGCGCCGCGCGACAAGAATGACGCGCTAAGGCCGCTGCAACGCTTTAAACTGCTGCATCGTTTTCTCCTTAAATCGATTCCGATTTAAGGAACTATTCAGTAGGCCTTCTTTACCCGTCCGGCGCCCAAAAGGGAACGTCGGCCGATTGCCGCCGAGGACTATTCCTTGCGGAAGAGCAGGCTCGCGCCCCAGCCGGTGATGACAGCGAGCAGCACGGCAAAAACGCCGTAGAACAGCGGCTGCCCATGCGCCGTCTCGGTGATCACCTGCTCCAAACCCGTCTTGACCACGCGCAGCGGCAGCGCCTTGGCGGCGACGAAGGTGCCGTCGCGGAAGAGATAGGCGCGCACAACATGCACCCCGTTCGGCACGTTGGCAGGCAGGCGCACCGACGCCTTGAACAGGCTGGAGCTGATGAACTGCACACCACCGGGATCGCGCTCATAGACGCCGCTCGTCTCGCGGATGCGGCGGAAGGCATTGCGGAACTCGCCGAGATTGCTGCCGTCGCCGACGAAGCCGAGGGGCACAAGCCGCATGTGGTCGACCCCGATGCCCATGTTGCCCATTTCACCCGGTGGGGCGATCGTCTCGATGTCACGCGTGCTCGACAGCGAATAGGATTCCGGCACCAGCTCGAAGGTCATGGAGCTGGTGTTTACCCAGATTCCGAAGACGCGTTCCTTCTTGCGCACCGTCGCATTATCCTTCGGCCCCTCGAGCGAAACGATGATGTTGTATTTGCCCTGCGCCAGGAGATTGGGATTGAAACCGTCGACCGCGCCGAAGATCGTCAGATCCGCGCCGCGGAAATCCGAGGTGATGGCGATCTCGTCGGTCGAGATGCCGATCTCCAGCTTCTCGGTGAAGTCGTTGGCGTTCTCGTCCTGCAGCTGGGCACTGGCCGGAGCGGCGAAGGAGAGCGTCAGGGCTGCGAGGGCGATATTGATGAGGCGGCGCATCAGAAGCCGAACCCCGCTGACACGACCGAATAGATGTCCTTCGGCGGAATGACGAGTTCGATTGCCAGACGAATGCCGACGGCAAGCACCAGCAGCGCCAACAGCGCGCGCAGCTGCTCGCCGCGCAGCTTCTGGCCGACCCGGACGCCGTATTGCGCACCGACGACGCCGGCAATCATCAGCACGAAGGCGAGCACGATGTCGACGGTATAGTTGGTCGAGGCCTGGACGATGACCGTGTAGGCGGAGACGAAGATGATCTGGAACAGCGAGGTGCCGACAACCACATTGGTCGGGATGCGCAGGAGGTAGATCATCGCCGGGACCATGATGAAGCCACCGCCGACACCCATGACCGACGTCAGGACACCGATGCAGAAGCCGAGGGCAGCGACGGGAATGACGCTCAGATAGATCTTCGATTTCTTGAATCGCATCTTCAGCGGCAGCCGGTGAACCCAGTTGTGCTGCCCGGGACGGCGCAGCGGCGTCGCCTGGTTCTTGGCCGCCTTGCGCATGGCGCGCACGCTCTCCCACAGCATCAGGCTGCCGACCGAGCCCAAAAGCACGACATAGAGCAGCGAGATGACCAGATCGAGCTGACCGACGCGACGCAAGAGCGAGAACAGCCAGACGCCGACCGTTGCCCCGGCAAGGCCGCCGCACAGAAGCACCGTGCCGAGCTTGATGTCGATCGTGCCGCGCCGGAAGTGGGTGATGGCACCCGAGATCGAGGAGGCCACGACCTGGTTGGCGCCGGTCGCAACGGCAACCACGGGGGGAATGTTGTAGAAGATCAGGAGAGGCGTGATCAGGAACCCGCCACCGACGCCGAACATGCCCGATAGAAAGCCGACGGCCGCACCCATGCCGAGGATGATGAGTATGTTCACCGACAACTCTGCGATGGGCAGATAAATCGTCACGCCGGACCTCAATATGCCAACGGCCCGCGGTGCGGGCAAAAAACGTCACAGTGGCAAGTAATTCACCACGGAGGGGGGATTATCTCTGAAAGCCGACACCCCTCCCGAGGGCGAGGTGGCATAGGCTTCCGTCATGCGCTCCTGGGCCGGAGCTGTCAACCTTTTCAGCCACATGGCGTACAGCTTCGGCTCCGCGAACCGTGTCACCCGGTTCTGCGGCTTTATTGCGGCGGCAGACCCTGCCGGATCAGGAATTGCGCTTGAGCAATTCCTTCACCAGCTGGTCGGTGATTTCACCGGTCGGCTCCTGGCCGACGGATGTCTGGAAGGCCTTGATCGCGGCAACCGTCTTCTTGCCCATCTGGCCGTCCGGCTTGCCGGCGTCGAAGCCGTTATTGTTGAGGATCGCCTGGATGTTGCGAATGGCCTTGCTCATGTCGATCGAGGCGGTCTTGTTGGCCGGTCCTACCCAGGCATCCGGCACGTCGACCGTGTTCGCCTTGGCGTCGACCGCCTGCGGCTTCCATGCGTCGGCCTTGGCCTTGGCGCTCGAAAGTTGCTCGGGCTTCATCGCCTTGGCCACGTCGTCGCGCTTGGCCGCAGCATCCATGTCGCCCTCGCGGGCGGCGGCGGAAAACCACTTGTAGGATGCTTCAAGATCCTGCGGCACGCCGTTGCCGCGGGCATAGAGGACAGCCAGATTGAACTGGCTGTCGCGGATGCCGAGCTCGGCTGCCTTGGCAAACCATTTCGTCGCCTCGGCGAAATCCGGCGAGCCATCGCGGCCGCTGGCCAGCATGACCGCGAGATTGTGCATGGCGCTGGCATTGCCCTGCTCGGCGGCCTTCAGGTAGAGAACCTTGGCCTTGGCAGCGTCGCGCGTCAGACCCGAGCCTTTCTCATACATGCTGGCGAGCCGGTATTCGGCCGGCACGACGCCGGCGTCGGCGGCGCGCTGATACCATTTGGCGGCTTCCGCCAGATCTTCATTGACGCCGCGGCCTTCTGTGTAGCGCGCACCGATCTCGTAGAAAGCCAGGGGATCGCCACCCTTGGCGGCCGTCACCAGCGCAACCGGGCCGAAACCATCGGGCAGGACGACTTCGGCAGCCTTTGCGACCGGCGCAAAGGTTCCGGCCTGCGCGGCATCGACTGGGGCGGCCTGGAACGTCGAAGCGGCGACCGGCCCCTTGGCTTCCGGCACGGGCTGGAGCAACGGCGCCTGCGTTTCGTTTACCGCCTTCGTCGATGCGGATGTGTCGGCCGGTGGCGTCGCGGCGGCTGGCGTCTCAACGGCGCTTGACGGCTGCTCGACGGAATCGAGCGGCGCTTCGGGAATGGGCTGCAGCGCTTCGACCGGTGTTTCGGTCGCTACGGCGGCTGCCGCCGGTGCCTGGTCGCCCGCGACCTTGGTTGCGTTGGCGATCGCCGGCTGTTCAGCGACGGGCGCCAACTGCTGTTCGATGATCGCCACCGGTTCGGCAACGGGCGCATCGCTGCCCTTCAGCATGGCGCCGACGAGCGGATAGGACATGATCGCAAGCAGCACGGCGCCGACGGCCATCAAGATCGGGCGGCGATGGCGGGCAAAGGCACCACCAACGCCGCTGGCAACGCCACCGTCCTTGGTCTTGTTGAGCGTATCGGCTTCCTCGACCGCCAACTGCGCTGCCCGGCGGGCGGCGGCGATAAAGTCCGCCTTGTCGCCGTCTGCCGCCTGTTTGCCGCCGCGGTTCATCTGGCCGGCGCGAACACGCTCGAGAATCTTCTTGACGTCGGGAACACCAGAGCCCGGCTCGAGCAGCTGATTGGCCTCTTCGGGTGCCAGCATTTCGGATGGGTCGATGGAGGGGGCGGGCTCGACCAGTTGTCGTGCCAGCTCCTGTGCGGGCTCGGCACGCTTCCCGGAAAAGCGCCGGGTCAGGCCAGCAAGCAGGCCCGTGCGGGCGGTAGCCGGCCGTTCGCGCGCGCCATCGGGCTCGATGGTCGAAACCTGACCTTCGTCACCGGCGAACGCAGTCGCATGCGCAGATGCGGTGGCGGCGGCAATGACGCCGTCGTCTTCCGCCTGGAGCGCGCGGACGTTGCGCTGCAGATCCTGATAGCGGTCATCGAGATCGGCGCCGCTGAACGGGTCGTTGAATTCCGGTTGAGCTGCCTTGGGGATCGCAGCAATTTCGCGCGCCACCGGCGCCTCGTAATGCGCCGCGGCCATGGCGGGCTCGCGGCCCTCGATACGCTCGAGCTTGTCGGCGATGTGAACGAGGGTTTCATGCAGGGCTTCAAAGGTGCGCGCCGTGCGCTCGTCGCTGGAGCGGCTCAGATCTTCGAGCGTGCGCAGGTCTTCCGCCAGCGCCGAGATCGCCGCGAGATCGCCGCCACCGGCCGACTGAGGCATGCCCTTCCTGGAATATGCCTCCATCACCGCCTCGGCCGCCTGCCGCGCGGCCTCGACGATGTACTCGTCGCTGGTGGCGAGATAGTCTTCGAGCGCATTCATGCGGCTCTCGAATTCCACCGGCATGGCGGCACCCGCCTCACTGCGGGGCTGGCTGACCAGGGTCGACAGGTTGGCGATCTGCGCTTCGAGGTTGTGCAGCGCGGCGCGGTCGTCGAACGGCGCCGCATAGGTTTCTTCCAGCCGCTGCGCGATGCCAGCGAGGCGATCTTCAAGACGGTCGAAACGCGGATCGGCGACGGGGTGTGCGCTGAGCGTGTCGAGGTCGTCGATGCGGCGGGCGAGATAGTCGAGCCGCTCGGCCAGAGCATCGTTGACGCTGCCTTGATCGAGCGCTTCGATCTTGCGGGAGATGTCGTTGAGGTAGTTCGTCAGGTCCGGTTGGACATTTCGGTGGCTGCGCTCCATCAGCATGGAAAGCTGGTCGAGGCGTTCTTCCAGTCCGGCCGCAGCCTTCTCGCCGGCGAGATCCTCAACCCGTGCGGCCAAGGCTTCGAGGCGGGCACCGAGACCGGAATCAACAGGGCGGGACAATCCGTCGATCTGCCGCGAGAGGTCGCCGAGCCTGGTCTCCAGGCGATTGGCGAACCCGCCCTCGAGGCCGCTGGCACTGCGGCTGTTGGCGGCAATCGCCCGGCTGATTTCGTCAAGCCGCGCGTCGAGGTCAGCGAACTGCGACACGAGGCGCCGGTCGTCCGGCTGTATCTGGCGGCCGAGCATCTCGATCGCCTGGGCGACCGCAATCATCTTGTCTTCAAGCACGTCGACCGCAGAGCTGTTGCCCAGCGCCCCGATCTGCGACTTGATCTCGTCGAGACGGTAGGCCAGCGCCACCAGCTCGTCGTCGCGGTTCTGGTCAAAGGCGATCAACCGATCCTCGACGCCGTTCCAGCGGCTTTCCATGCGGCGAACGCTGTCTTCGCGCGCCAAGCCGTCGATCATCGCCCGCAGATCGTCAAAGTCGCTGCGCAGCGCATCCGCCTGGGCAGGCGACGCCTGGCGGCCGAGCTGCTGGATGCTGTCGGCAAGGCGCTGCATGTCGCCGCGCACGTCCTCGGCGAAGCTGTGGTCCTGGGCCTGCACCTTGATGCCGCGAATTTCGGCGCGCAGGGAGTTCATCTCGCGGGTGACGCCTTCGGTGATGTCGCGCTTGAGGTCCTGGCGCAATCCGACGAGTGCCTCGGCGATATCGTTGACGGCCGCCGCCGGCCGGGCGACGGGCGCACGTACCGGCTGGGGCCGTATATCGTCGACGTAACGCTCGGGCTCGCGCTGGGCCAGGCGATCCGGCTCGCGTTGCGGCAAACGGTCTCTCAAGGGTGGCCGCTCGCGCGACGTGCTAAGCGCCCGCTGGCGCTGCATGATTTCGGAGACGGCATCACGCGGGGATGGGATATCGCGGGGGGCGACACGCTCGCGCTCGACTGGACGGGCCGGCGGCTCGCGTCCCGCTCCGTTCATCAGGCCTTCGATCCGGGCTTCAAGCCCTTCAATCGTGCGGTTCAGGGCGTCCAGAGAGGGCCGCTCGCCATAGCTCTGGCTACCAGCGCGCTGAGGATTTGATCGCGATCCATTCATTGTGCTCTTCGCCCCTGTCCGTCGGCCATCTCGAAAGTCGCCACGGAAGGAAACGGCTTCCTTCACCCCTGCGGCACTTGCGACGTGGGCAAAGCTACAACAATGCGAGGACCGGACCGGTTGCAGCTTTGACCATCTCAACACGCACCTTTCATTAAACGTGGTAAACAAGCCGTTAACCGGCGCGGATTTTTTAACGATTTGACAGTGCTAGCTGATGGAGAGTGTTGTGCGGCGGCGATTTCACCGCGCCTTTTATCCGCAAGCGAAACTTCGATCGGGCGGTATTTTTGACGTTTACGCAAACGTCAAAATTTTGTAGCATCCTGCCAACGATGCGAGACCGCCCTCAGATGGCGGCGCATTCGGCATGTTGCAACCGGACGTCGGCCGCTTGGAGGCGGCGATCCGAAAGCGAAAAAGGCGAGGAAAGAATGCCCACCTACAAGGCACCGGTCGACGATACTCTCTTCATTCTGAACGACGTGCTCGGCATCGAGCGATACAACAACCTTCCCGGCTTTGCCGATGCGACGCCCGACATGATCGAAGCAATCGTCGGCGAAGCCGCCAAGCTTGCGGAAGAAGTGCTGTTTCCGGTCAATCTTTCCGGCGACCAGGAAGGCTGCAAGCGGCACGACGACGGCTCGGTCAGCGTGCCCAAGGGCTTCAAGCAGGCTTTTGATCTCTACCGCGAAGGCGGCTGGCTCGGGCTTTCGGTGCCAGAGGAATTCGGCGGCCAGGGCCTGCCCTACACGCTGCACACCGCCGTCGGCGAATATATGTCCTCGGCCAACATGGCGCTGACGATGTATCCCGGCCTGACCCAGGGCGCGATCGCTGCGATCCTCGTCCATGGCTCGGATGAGCAGAAGCGGGCCTATCTGCCGAAGATGGTGGACGGCACCTGGACCGGCACGATGAACCTGACGGAGCCGCATTGCGGCACCGACCTCGGCCTCCTGCGCAGCAAGGCCGTGCCCGATGGCAACGGCGCCTACAAGATTTCCGGCCAGAAGATCTTCATCTCCGCCGGCGAACACGACATGTCGCAGAACATCATCCATTTGGTGCTTGCCCGCATCGAGGGCGCGCCGGATGGCGTGAAGGGCATTTCCCTGTTCATCGTGCCGAAGTTCAAGCTCACCGCCGACGGCGAGCCGGGCGAGCGCAATGGCGTCTCCTGCGGCGCCATCGAGCACAAGATGGGGATTCACGGCAACTCGACCTGCGTCATGAACTATGACGAGGCGGAAGGCTACCTCATCGGCACGGAGAACAAAGGCCTCAACGCCATGTTCGTGATGATGAACGAAGCCCGTCTCGGTGTCGGCCTGCAGGGCCTGTCGGTCGCCGAAATCGCCTACCAGAACGCCGCCAACTATGCCCGCGACCGCATCCAGGGCCGCTCGCTTTCCGGCCCGAAGGCGCCGGACAAAAAGGCCGACCCGATCATCGTGCATCCGGATGTGCGCCGCACGCTGATGACGATCCGCGCCTTCAACGAGGCCGGACGCGCCTTTACCCTTTGGACTGCTCTCAAATCCGATATCGCCCACCGCTCCGACAATGACGCCGACCGCCAGACGGCCGACGACATCCTCGGCCTGATGACGCCGATCCTCAAGGGCGTCCTGACCGACAAGGGCTTCGACCACGCGGTCATGGCGCAGCAGATGTTCGGCGGTCACGGCTACATCGAAGAACACGGCATGAGCCAGTATGTCCGCGATGCCCGCATCGCGATGATCTACGAAGGTGCCAACGGCATCCAGGCGCTCGACCTCGTCGGCCGCAAGCTCGGCCTCAACGGCGGCCGTGCCGTCATGGCGCTGTTCAAGGAAATCGGCGATTTCTGCGAGGAAAACCGCGGTAACGAGAAGCTTTCCACCTACACCAAGGCGCTGAAGAAAGGCCTCAACGACCTGCAGGCGTCCACCATGTGGTTCATGCAGAACGCCATGGCCAAGCCCGACAATGCCGGCGCCGGCTCGACCGACTACATGCACCTCTTCGGTCTGGTCGTGCTCGGCTACATGTGGGCGAAGATCGCCAAGACCGCCGAGGAAAAACTGGCCTCTGGCGAAACGGCACGCGCGGACTATCTGAAGAACAAGCTGATTACCGCGACGTTCTTCATGGAGAGAATTCTGCCGGAAACGGCGCTGCGCAAGGCCCGCATCGAGACTGGCGCCGACACGCTGATGGCGCTCGACGCGGCGGCGTTCTGATTTCGCCGCGTTCCGATTTCTACTGCATGATTCCTTAAATCGGATCCGATCTAGGCGTAAAATTATGCAGCAAGTTTAAAGTGTTACAGCGTCCTTAGCGCGTCTGACGCGCCGCGCTGTAAGTGTTTGACGGGCGGCACCATCAGGTGCTGCCGAAAGGGAGATGAGACATGACGAAAGTCTTCGTTTACGACCACGTGCGCACGCCGCGCGGCCGTGGCAAGAAGGACGGCTCGCTGCACGAAGTGCCGTCCGTTCGCCTTGCGGCCAAGATGCTGGAGGCCGTGCGCGATCGCAACGGGCTCGATACGTCAACCGTCGACGACATCATCATGGGCTGCGTCGATCCGGTGATGGATGCCGGCGCGGTTATCCCGAAGGCAGCCGCCTTCGAAGCAGGCTATTCCACCCGCGCGCCCGGCATGCAGATCTCGCGCTTCTGCGCGTCGGGTCTCGATGCCGTCAACTTCGGCGCGGCGAAGATCGCCCAGGGCGCCGACGACATCGTCATTGCAGGCGGCGTCGAGAGCATGTCGCGCGTCGGCCTCGGCATGTCCGGCGGCTCCTGGTTCATGGACCCGTCCGTCAACCTGCCGGCCTATTTCATGCCGCAGGGCGTCTCGGCCGACCTGATCGCCACCAAGTACGGCTTCAGCCGCGACGACGTCGATGCCTACGCCGTCGAAAGCCAGAAGCGCGCAGCGCATTCCTGGGAAAAGGGTTACTTCAAGAAGTCGGTCGTGCCGGTGAAGGACCAGAACGGGCTGACCATTCTCGACCGCGACGAGCATATGCGTCCCGGCACCGACATGCAGGCGCTCGCCTCGCTCAACCCGTCGTTCCAGATGCCGGGCGAGATGGGCGGCTTTGAAGCCGTCGGCATCCAGGCGCATCCGGAAATCGAGAAGATCAACTACGTGCACCATGCCGGCAACTCGTCGGGCATCGTCGATGGCGCCGCGGCCGTGCTGCTCGGCTCCAAGGCCGGCGGCGAAAGCATGGGCCTCAAACCCCGCGCCCGCATCCGCGCCTTCGCCAATATCGGCTCCGACCCGGCGCTGATGCTGACCGGCCCGGTCGACGTGACCGAGAAGTTGCTTAAGCGCGCCGACATGAAGCTCTCCGACATCGACCTCTTCGAGCTCAACGAGGCGTTTGCCGCGGTCGTGCTGCGCTACATGCAGGCCTTCGACATTCCGCACGACAAGATCAACGTCAACGGCGGCGCGATCGCCATGGGCCATCCGCTCGGCGCTACCGGTGCGATGATCCTCGGCACGGTGCTCGACGAGCTGGAACGGCGCGATCTCAACACCGCGCTGGTGACGTTGTGCATCGGCGCCGGCATGGGCACCGCAACGATCATCGAAAGGGTCTGACGATGGTAGCCACGCGCCGCACGCTTCTCGGGCTGATGGGGCTGGGGCTGCTTGCAGTCTCAGCTTGCGTCTCCGAAGACGAAGGCGGCGACAGCTTCACGCTGACCGGTGCGATCTCCAATGTCGCCAACGGCCCGGTTCCGGCAGGCACCGTCACCATCCGGCTCGAGGAGCAGGGCGTGATGGATGTGGCCGCCAAGCTGATCGCCGAAACGTCCGTTTCGAGCGACGGCAAGGCAAACCGTGTGCCCTTCGTGCTGCAGGTGCCGAAGCCCGAACTCGACAAGGCCGCCGATGCCGGCTTCACCATCAGCGTCGAGCGCGACGGCAGGCTGATCGCCACCAACACCACCAAACAAAGTTACAGCGGCGGATCGAATATCTCGCTGCGCATCGAACCCATTCTCTACTGAGGGGGAGAACCATGACGAAGTATACCAATTTCAAGATCGAGACCGATGCCGACGGCATTGCCCTGGTCACCTGGGACATGCCTGAGAAGTCGATGAACGTCTTCACCCAGGAGGTGATGGAAGAGCTGAACGCCATCGTCGACGAGACGACGGCCGATGCCGCCGTCAAGGGCGTCGTCTTCACGTCGGGCAAGTCGTCGTTCTCCGGCGGCGCTGACCTCTCGATGATCAAGTCGATGTTCACCTTCCAGCAGGAAGAAAAGAAGAAGGACCCTGATAACGCCGCCCAGAAGCTTTTCGACCTCGTCGGCCGCATGACCGGCTTGTTCCGCAAGCTCGAAACCTCCGGCAAGCCGTGGGTGTCGGCGATCAACGGCACCTGCATGGGCGGCGCCTTCGAGCTTTCGCTCGCCTGCCACGGCCGCGTCGCCTCGAACTCCAAGTCGGTCAAGATCGCCCTGCCTGAAGTCAAGGTCGGTATCTTCCCCGGCGCCGGCGGCACCCAGCGCGTGCCGCGCCTGACCAACGCACAGGACGCGCTGCAGATGATGACCACCGGCTCGTCGCTGACCGCGGCGCGCGCCAAGGCGCTTGGCCTGGTGCATGAAGTCGTCGACGCCGACAAGCTGGTCGAGGCTGCCAAGGCGATGATCAAGAACGGCCTGAAGCCGGTCCAGCCCTGGGACGAAAAGGGCTACAAGGTACCCGGCGGCGGCATCTGGACCCCGGCCTCGGCCCAGCTCTGGCCGGCTGCCTCCGGTATCCTGCGCCGCGAGACGCAAGGCAACTACCCAGGCGCGATCGCGATCCTCAAATGCGTCTATGAGGGCCTGCAGGTCCCCTTCGACACGGCTCTGAAGATCGAACAGCGCTACTTCACCGAGATCCTTCAGACGACCGAAGCCTTCTCGATGATCCGCTCGCTGTTCGTCTCGATGCAGGAACTCGGCAAGGGTGCCCGCCGCCCGGCCGGCGTGCCGAAGTCCGAGTTCAAGCATGTCGGCGTCGTCGGCGCCGGCTTCATGGGCGCCTCGATCGCCTATGTGACGGCCGCCGCCGGCATCGCCGTCACGCTGATCGACCGCGACATGGAAGCGGCGACCAAGGGCAAGGCCCATTCGGAGGGCCTGGTCAAGGATTCGGTCGGCAAGGGCCGCCTGACCAAGGAAGAAGGCGAAGCGCTGCTTGCGCGCATCACGCCCTCCGCAGACTACAACGACCTGAAGGATGTCGGGCTCGTCGTCGAAGCCGTGTTCGAAGACCGCCAGGTCAAGAAGGACGTGATCGAGAAGGTGGAAGCGGTGATCGGCGAAGACACGATCTTTGCCTCCAACACCTCGACGCTGCCGATCACCGGCCTTGCGAAGAACTCGAAGCGTGCCGGCCAGTTCATCGGCATCCACTTCTTCTCGCCGGTCGAGAAGATGATGCTGACGGAAGTGATCCTCGGCAAGGAGACCGGCGACAAGGCGCTCGCCGTCGCGCTCGACTATGTCGCCGCGATCAGGAAGACGCCGATCGTCGTCAACGACACGCGCGGCTTCTACGTCAACCGCTGCGTCTTCCGCTACATCCACGAAGCCTATGACATGCTGATCGAGGGCGTGCCGCCGGCGATGATCGAAAATGCCGCCAAGATGGCCGGCATGCCGGTTGGCCCGCTGTCGCTCAATGACGAAGTGGCAATCGACCTCAGCCAGAAGATCCTGAAAGCCACCGTCGCCGATCTCGGCGAAAAGGCCGTCGATCCCAAGCACATGGCGCTGATCAACAAGATGGTCGACGACCTCGACCGTCGCGGCCGCAAGAACGGCAAGGGCTTCTACGAATATCCGGCAAAGCCCGCGAAGAAGTACCTGTGGCCGGAGCTGAAGACGCTCTATCCGCAAGAGAATGCCGACAAGATCGACGTCGAGGTGCTGAAGCAGCGCTTCCTGGCAACGATCGCGCTCGAAGCGGCCCGCACCATGGAAGAAGGCATCGTCACCGATCCGCGCGAAGCCGACGTCGGCTCGATCCTCGGCTTCGGCTTTGCGCCCTACACCGGCGGCACTCTCTCCTACATCGACGGCATGGGCGCCAAGGCCTTCGTCAAGATGTGCGAGAAGCTTGCCAAGGACTATGGCAGCCACTTCAAGCCGACGGCACTGCTGAAGGAAATGGCCGAACGCGGCGAAACCTTCTACGGCCGCTTCGACCCCTACGGCGAGAAGAAGCAGGCGGCGTAAAAGATCCCACCGAACATGCAGACAGGCTCCTCACGGAGCCTGTTTTCGTTTGTTGGAAATCTCAGATGAGTTGGCTACATCGCGACATAAGGTGCCGCAGAAGCGACCCTCGCCAATTTGTCACCACAATTCCTCATAGAGATCGCGCCAGTCCGGATTCATGCGCTCGATCAGGTCGAGTTTCCATTGGCGATACCAGCGCTTCAGAGATTTCTCACGCTGGATTGCAGAGCCGATCTGAAGGTGCTCTTCGTACCAAACCAACCGGGCGCACCCGTATTTTGAAGTGAACCCGGGCATCAAGCCTTCGCGATGCTCATAGATCCGGCGCGCAAGATCGGATGTTACGCCGATGTAGAGCGTCCCTTTCTTCTGATTGGTCACGATGTAGACATAGCCCGCCATGCGCGCGAATAGTGATGGCCGCTGCTCGTTCTGGTCAAGTCCAGATCGGAGTGGCGAGATGCATTGGTGATGCGGGAAAACAACCGGGATAAGAGAGGACCAATGATCCTCGCAATACACCCTTGCGTTATTGCTCGGGCGCATGGATCCTCGGGTCAAGCCCGAGGATGACTGTCGGAGGACGAGCCGATTTCCTTTTGATCCGAGAATAGGTGCGTCTTCTACTCTGGCAGGCTTCCCTTGGTGCCTGTCCGCGTCGCGAACGCTGGCGCAGAGAAACGTCTTCCCGTCGGGGAAAATGAAGCGTTCCGGCACCGCGACATGGGGCACTGAACGCACTTTGAGCATCACTTCGGTAGCATTTGTCTTCAGCCGGCCCTCCACCCGTCATCCTCGGGCTTGACCCGAGGATCCAGACCCGTTCGCGGCGCTAACCGATCGGTCCTTGCGTCAAGCCCGAGGAGCGCGGAGGAGAGAACGTTGCCGCGCGCCGGCAATCTTCTGCGCAGTCACTGCTGCCGTCGGGCGCTACCAAAGCACCGGCGCATCGGCGCGATTGGCCGGATCGGCCCAGTAAAGCGACGTCAGGACTTTGGCGAGGTGGCCGAATTCGGTGTAGCAATGCTGGAGCAGACCGGGCCGATGGCATCATGCCAGCTGGACAATCGAGCTACCGCTGCTTGAGGCGGGCTAAACCTCGGCAACCACCCGCCGATGGGCCAAGCGCTCGCCGACAATGATCGTCAGTCCGGCGACGAAGATAAGGCCGGCGCCGGCAAAGACGTTGCTCGCCGGAATATCGCCCCAGATCAGGAAGCCGAGGCCGAAGGCCCAGACGAGTGAGGTATATTCGAACGGTGCGATCACCGAGATCGGCGCCCGGCGCATGCCCTCGAACAGCGCATATTGCGCGATGCCGGCGATCACCCCCGTGCCCGCCATCAGCGCGAGATCGAACAGCGCCGGCGGCGTCCAGTAGAAGCCGACGGCAAGCCCGGTCATTGCGATGAAGAAGACGTTGGAGATCGTCATCTGCGTCAGTGTCGTCTCCTGGAGCGCGGTCTTGCGCAGCATCACCGTACCGATCGCCCAGAACACGGCGGCCATCAGCGCCAGGAAAACCGGCAGCGAGAGCCTCATGCCCGTTCCAAGCGGATCGCAGGCGATCAGCACGCCGATGAAGCCGAGCAGCACCGCGAACCAGCGGATTGGTGGCACGTCTTCCTTGAGGATCGGGACGGCCAGCAGCGTCACCACGATCGGCGCGGCGTAATAAAGCGTGGTCATTTCGGCAAGGGCGAGATCGCGGGCCGCATTGAAATAGGAAAGCCAGGCGGCCAGCAGCAACAGGTTGCGCACGAACAGCGGCTTGACGACGGGCGACGAGATCGCGCGGCGCACGAGCCTGCCCCGGCCGATCACCAGACACAGGAGGAGAATGGTGATGCTGCGGGTAAACAGGATCTGCCAGACCGAATAGCCGACCACCAGCCATTTGACCGACGCATCCTGCAGCGAGAACAGCAAATAGGAAAACGTCGTCATCACGATGCCGGAAAGCACTGTCTTGTTCATGGAAAGCCCCGATGGCAGCCGGGAGAAAAGGCGGCAGCGCCCGTCTGATAGCGCGCCGCCGCTCAAGGCGGAAGAGGTGGCGGCAGCCTGCGCTGTGGCGAAATCTTGGAGTGTGTTCGTACTTTCGCTTGATGGAGATCAAGGCCCCGGACCGGCCTCTTCGCTACGCATGAAGCAACCAGGTCGGGGTCGGTCCCGGGAGTTATGCAGAAAGTCTCAGTGCGGCGGCAACAGGAGCGTATCCAGATTGATGCGCGATGCTGTACATGACCGCAATATCGCCGCGAAACCGGATCCTCGATGATGCAACCGCTCGCCTTCACCCTTTCCGCCCTCGTCCTCTTGGCGACGCCGGGCCCGACGAACACCTTGCTCTGGCTCTCCGGCGCCGCGGTCGGTTTTCGGCGCTCGGCGCAGCTGCTCCTAGGCGAACTCGGCGGTTATCTCGCGGTGATCATTCCAGCCGTGGCGCTGCTTGCGCCATTTCTCGCGGCGCATCCGCAGATCGGGCTCGCGCTCCGGATCGTGGCTGCCTTCTGGGTCCTTTTCCTCGCCTATGCACTGTGGACCACCGGTGACGACAACCGGGCTTCGCCCGAGATCACCACCCAACGGGTGTTCGTTACGACGCTTCTCAATCCCAAGGCCCTGATCGTAGCCCTGGTGCTTTTGCCGCAGACCGGACTGGTGGCGACGATACCGTGGATCACAGGGTTTTCGCTGCTCGTCGTTGTCGCCGGCTCGTTCTGGATCGGCGCCGGCGCCATGCTCATCCGGCTGTCGCGCGGCGCGCACATGTCCAATCTGCCGCGCCGCATTGCCGCCGTCTGTCTCGCGGTGTTCTCCTTCGGCATCGCCGGCAGCGCGCTGGCAACGATGCTTTAATGCCGCAGATCCGCAGCGATGGCAGATCAGGCGGCTTCCGCCGTCTCGCCGAGTTCGGTGCCAAGCGCGGCGATCAACTCTTCCCAGCCCTCACGCCGATAGGCGACCTGGTCGAGCCCATCAAGAAAGGCCGCCTGCTCGGTGAAGACGATACGCGTGCCGGCGCCGTGCGGCTGGATATCGACGGTTGCCACCGAAGCGGAAATCCGCCGCTCGTTCTCAGCCATCGTATAGGCCGAGATGATGCGCCGGTTCTCGACGATATCGAGGTAAACAGTGTCGTTGTGATAGAAGGTCTTGCCGTCCTTGCTGAAGCGGCCGCTCTCGCGCCCGCCGACGCGGAAGTCGTGGCTATATTCGGCGACCGGCCACCCGTCCGCCTTGACGAACCAACGGTCGTGCGCCGCCGGATCGGCGAAGGCGCGAAAGACCTGTTCGGGCGTCGCCTTGAAAACCCGTTCGATGGTGAAGCTCGCATGTTCCACGGAATTGGCACTCATGATCTTCTCCTCTTCGATCCATTTGCGCAGACGCACCAGCGCTTCCGCGCGCAGCCAGATAACTGATTTCATTTTGAAAGCAGTTGCAAGATAATTCCACTGATGCAATAATGCAAGCAGTTTTGAAAGGACCCCAATGAAAGACGATCATCGCTCCGGCTGCCCGATCAATCTCTCGCTCGAGGTCTTTGGCGACAAATGGAGCCTGCTGATCGTCCGCGACATGATCTTCGGGGGCAAAAGGCACTTCCGCGAACTGCTGCGATCGCAGGAGGGCATCTCGTCGAACATTCTTGCTGATCGGCTGAAGATGCTTGTCGAGCAGGGAATGCTGACCAAGACGGATGACCCGACGCACAAGCAGAAGGCCATCTACAGCCTCACAGAAATGACCATCGCGCTGGTGCCGATCATGGCGCATCTCGGCGCCTGGGGGCGGCGCTACCTGCCCGTCAGCGAAGAGCTCAGCATCCGGGCCGAACTGATGGAAACCGGCGGGCCTGAGCTCTGGAACCGCTTCATGGACGAGCTTCGCTACGAGCATCTCGGACTGGCCCTCGATGGTCCGCCGCGCGTGCGCGCGACATTGCAGGCAGCCTTTGAGGATGTCGTCGCCCGCAAGACCAGGGAAAACGCGGTCGCTTGAGGACTACAAACCGATAGCCGAAAGCATGACGAAGGTGGAAAACAGCACGAAATGCGTCATGCCCTCGATGGCATTGGTTTGACCGTCGTTGAGATTGATCGCTGCAACGATCAGCGTGATCGCCACCATCACCGTCTGCACCGGCGACATCGCCATGATGAAAGGCTGGCCGGTGTAAAGCGCAATCGCCTCCATCACCGGCACGGTCAGGATCACGGTCGACAGCGATGCTCCGAGCGCGATGTTGACGACCGCCTGCATGCGATTGGCAAGTGCTGCACGCATCGCCGTCATGATCTCGGGCGACGCCGAGATTGCGGCGACGACGATGGCGGCGACGGCCGGCGGCGCGCCGCTCCCCTTGAGGCCTGAGGTCAGCAGCCCCGACATGATTTCGGCAAGCGCGCCGATCAGCACCACGCCAATGAGCAGGATCACGATCGACGGCAGCACCGGCTCGTCGGGTTCACCGGCATCATCAATCCCGTCGCTCCTCGCCCGGGGGTAGCTGTAGCTGAAGAAGTAGCTGTGCACCCCCACCTGCATGCGCAGGAACAGCGTGTAGAGCATGATCATCGCGCCGATGGTGAAGGCGGAATAGAAGTGCCACCTCGCGGCCGGCACGAATTCGGGCACGACCATCGAAATGCCCATCGCCGTCAGGATCATGACGCTGTAGGTGCGCGCGGAATTGTCGTTGTAGGGTTGCTCTCCGTGTTTCAGCCCGCCAAGCAGCGCGGCAAGACCGAGAATGCCGTTGATATCGAGCATCACGGCGGAATAGATCGTGTCGCGCACCAGCGTCGGCGAACTCTCGCCGGTCATCATGATCGCCAGAATGATCACTTCCACCAGCACGGCGGACAGCGTCAGGATCATCGTGCCATAGGGGTCGCCGACCTTGGCCGCGAGGACTTCGGCGTGATGGGCGACCCGCATCGACGCCAGCACGATCGCACCCACCAATGCGGCCGCCCCAACGAGCGAAGCTACCTGCCCCATTTCGAGCAAGGGGTGCTCCAGCACAAAACCGGCAATCGCGGCAACCAAGGCGGCGAACAGCAGACGTTCGGATTTCAGCACCGCCAACAAATGAGCCCCCTCGCCGGCTAAACTCAAGCAACGACAAGGACTATAGAAGCGGGCCACTCTATTTCAATCGGAACGACCAAGGATTATTTTCCTCCCTGTTCTTTACCACCCTGGCCGGCTTGGTTAATCTACTGTCGAATAAGGACGTGCGGCCGTCGCCGCCCTGCCGCGGAACAGACATTCATGCTGTCACACGACACCATCTGGCACGCCATCGATGCGTTGGCCGAGCGCCACCAGCTCTCGCCGTCCGGGCTTGCGCGCCGCGCCGGGCTCGACCCGACGTCCTTCAACAAATCCAAGCGCCAGTCCGCCGATGGCCGCGAGCGCTGGCCGTCGACGGAATCGATCGCCAAGGTGCTGGATGCGACCGGTGCGACCATCGACCAGTTCATGGCGCTGATGCGCCCTGACGCCGCCCGAACCGAGCCGTATAAACCCGCCATACCGCTGATCGGTTTTGCCCAGGCTGGCGCTGGCGGCTTCTTCGACGATGGCGGGTTTCCGGCCGGCCAGGGCTGGGACGTCGTCGATTTCCCGGCGGCGGCCGAGCGACGCGCCGGCATCTATGCGCTCGAGATCCAGGGCGAAAGCATGCTGCCGCTCTATCGCGACGGCGACGTTCTGATCGTCGACCCGGGCGCGCAGGTCCGGCGCGGCGACCGTGTCGTGGTCAAGACCCGCGAAGGCGAGGTTATGGCGAAAATCCTGGTGCGGCATACTCCACGCAATATCGAACTGCTATCGCTCAATCCGGAACATCCCAACCGGAGTTTCGAGATGAGCGAAGTCGAATGGATTGCCCGGATCATCTGGGCCAGCCAATAGGACATCTTTCCTGATGCGGCAGCAACTGGTCACCCTGGCAGGCGGGATTGCCGCCATAGCGCTCTATACCGGCATCCTCTATGCCGGCGCCACGACGATCCGCGACCGGGAAAGTGGCGCCACGCCGGACTTCGTGCTCGAAACGCCCGACATGGGGGAAACGCAGCCTGAGGTCGGCGCCGAAGACGTGCCGTTCGACATGACGGCCCCTGAACAGAACGACACGGTGCCTGATGGTGGCCAGAGCGAAAGCAGCTCCCACTCGACCGAGACCACTGCCCGCGCCATCGAACCGCAACAGTTTGGTCTGCCCGACGAAGTCACGACGAAGCCACTCGAACGCATAGAACCGCGAACGCCGCTGTCGGATACCGACAGGGACAAGCCGAAGGCGCCGACGGTCCTCCAACAGCCGATGGCGCTCGCCGCCGGGCTCATCCGCTTCGGCAAGATAACACTGCAACTCGACGGCATCGAGCCGGAAGCGGCGGAACGGACCTGCGAAAGCGCCGGCAAAAGCTGGCCCTGCGGCATGGTCGCCCGGACCGCCTTCCGCAACTTCCTGCGTGCCCGTGCGGTCAACTGCGACATCCCCGGAGACGGAACGGGCGAGACCGTCACCGCCCGGTGCACCGTCGGCGGCCAGGATCCTGCCGCCTGGCTGGTTGCCAATGGCTGGGCGACACCGTTGCCGGGCTCGGTGCTTGAAGAGCAGGCCGAAGCGGCACGCAAGTCAAGGCTTGGCTTCTACGGCGATGACCCGCGCGATTTTCGCCAAACGCCGATGCCGTTCGACGATCCGAGCGCCGCTGCAACGATGGACGAAGCGGCACCGGACTTGTAAGGAACGGCGGAACACACCAGTTCTTCCTACAGCGCCGCGCGTCTTATTAGACGCGCAGACGTCGCTGCAGCAGACACTTTGCGGAAAGCCTCCATGCCACCCAACCTCAGCCAGCACGAAGCCCTTGTCTATGTCATGGTGATGATGTCGGCGGTCGACCGGGAGATGAGCGACGACGAGTTCGCGCGCATCGGCAGGCTCGTGCAGTTTCTTCCCGCCTTCGAAGGCTTCGACGAGGACCAGCTTGTGCTCGTCGGCCACGAATGCTCAGCCCAGCTTGCCGCCCCTGAAGGCCTCGACATCGTGCTTGAGATCGTTCGCGAGGCGCTGCCGGAGAGGCTTTACGAGACGGCTTATGCGCTCGCCGTCGAGATTGCGGCCGCCGACCAGCGCATCCGCAACGAGGAGATCCGCCTTTTGCAGTTGCTGCGTGATCGCCTCGGCCTCGACAAGCTTACCTGCGCTGCAATCGAACGCGGCGCGCTCGCCCGCTTCCGCAGGTAACGGCGGGCCGATCCGGCCGGTTCACGTCAACGTGTCTTGGCGCTCTCCTGCCGAAGCGTGATATCGCTTCACCGAAAAACGGCAGCGAGGCCTGAGGGATGCAGCTTTTCGGCGTGACCGAACCCATGTGGCGCCTTTTGGCCTTTCTCTCGGTCTTTGCCGCCATGGCGGCGCTCGAGCTTCTGCACCCGAGGCTGGAGCGGCCGGAACTGCAAAAGGCGCTGAAGGCGCGCCGCTGGTTTACCAACCTCTCTATCCTGGTTCTGTCCTCGCTTTCGCTGCGGCTGATCTTCCCGGCCGCTGCCACGGGCGCGGCACTCTGGGCTGAAGCGCGGGGATACGGCCTGCTGCCGGCATTGGGCGTTCCTCCGCTCGTGGCCGGCGCAATCGCCTTCGTCTTGCTCGACTTCGCCGTCTGGCTGGAACATGTCGCCTTTCACAAGGTCCCCGCCCTATGGCGAATGCACCGGGTTCATCACGCCGACCCGGGCGTCGACCTGACCACGGCGCTGCGCTTTCATCCGCTGGAGATCGTCGTCTCGATGATCTGGAAGATTGCCGTCGTCGTCGCGCTCGGCGCACCTGCCGTCGCCGTGCTGATGTTCGAGATCGTGCTGAATGCCGCTGCCATGTTCAACCATGCCAATCTGCGGCTGCCACCCCGCCTCGACCGGGCGCTGCGGCCGCTGATCGTCACGCCCGACATGCACCGCATCCACCACTCGACCGAGCGCTCGGAAACGGATTCGAACTACGGCTTCAACCTGGCGATCTGGGACCGGCTGTTCTCGACCTATACGGATCGGCCGCGACGGGGCGACGATGCGATCGAAACGGGGTTGACCGCCTATGGCCGCAGCGAGCCGACCAAGCTTTTGTGGTCGTTACTCCTGCCCTTCCGTCGCAGTTGATTTGGAGCATGTCCGCGCAAAGTGTGCGGCGGTTTGGCGACATAAACTGCAGAGCGTTTCTGTCTCAGAGGAGCCGCTGAAACGCTCCTAGTAAATTCCGTTCGGGAAATAGCGCAGGTAGATCTCGTCGAGCCGCCCACTGCGCGAAAGCGCCAGCAAGGCGTGATCGATCGCCTGCGTCAGCGCCGGCTCGGCCTTGCGGTTCATGATCGTCAGGCCCTCGCCAAGAAAGCGTTGCGAGAAATAGGCGCCGTCGACAAGCGCGCAGCATCCGGCGGCAGCGCTGCCGGACACCCAGAAGGAAAGCTGCATGCCGTCGGAAAAGACGGCTGCGACCTCGCCCTTCTGCAGAGCGGCGAGCATGGCATCGCGATCGGGAAAGATCCTGGCTTCAAGCTTGGGGAAAAAGGCCCTGAACATCACCTCATGCGTGGTGCCGGAAACGACGCCCACCGCCTTGCCCTTCAGGCCCGACGGATCGGAGACGGCGCCGGCTGCCTTGGTGTTGACGGCGAAGCGCGCAGGAAGCCGTATGAACGGCCTGGAGAAGCCGAAGCGCTGACGCAGTTCCGGACTGACGGAGATGCCGGCGGCGACCGCCTCGCCCTGTCCCTCTTCCAGCGCCGGGAGCAGCTCGGCATAGGTGACCGCCTGGATCTGGCATTTGGCTTCGATATCGAGTTCGCGGCAGATCTCGCGCACCAGGTCGACATGGAAGCCCGAAAGCTTGCCCGATTGGTCGATGAAGTTGAACGGCGGGAAATCCACCGTGGTCAGGAACCGTAGGCGCGCAAGGCCGGTCAGATCCGGCTTGGCAATGCGCTCGCGCGCATCGAACAGATTGGGCAGATCCCTGGGCTGGGCGGCAAGCGAACCGGCCATCAGATACACGCACAGAGCCAGCAGTCGGTGGATTTTCATGGGCAATGGCCAGCGCGTCTCTTGGTGGTACCGCACGGCCAGCGCGGCCGCAGATGATTCATGGGTGATGACAAGATTAGCCGGATGGAACCGGGCTGGCTACTGGCTTCGGCGTCCGACGGTTCGGGCCGTCGCACGCAGGAGTGCCGGCTCAAAGCGCGATGGGCTGACATTGAAGAAAAAAGTGGAGCGGGTGATCGGGATCGAACCGACGACATCAAGCTTGGGAAGCTGGCGTTCTACCACTGAACTACACCCGCAGCGCTTCGGAAACTTCCTCAACCGCATGCATCTGTCAAGGACCGTTGCGCCGCGTTGCCGCGCAACGGCACTTTTTCTGTTACTCCGCGTGGAAATGCTTGGAGAGCTTGAGACCCTGAGCCTGATAGTTGGAGCCAAGACCGAGGCCGTAAAGTCCCTCCGGGCGTTCCAGCATATGTTCATAGACCAGCCGGCCGACGATCTGGCCATGCTCGAGGATGAAGGGAACCTCGTGGCTGCGGACTTCGAGCACCGCTCGGCTGCCGCTGCCGCCGGCAGAGGCATGGCCGAAGCCCGGATCGAAGAAGCCGGCATAATGCACGCGGAATTCACCGACCAATGGATCGAACGGCGTCATCTCGGCAGCGTAGAGCGGCGGAACATGCACAGCTTCGCGCGAAACGAGGATGTAGAATTCGTCGGGATCGAGGATCAGCTCGTCGCGGCCACGGCTATAGAGCGGCTCCCAGAAGTCGAACACGGCATGCTGCGCCTTCTTGTCGACATCGACGACCGCGGTGTGATGCTTGCCGCGGTAGCCGATCAGTCCGTCCGGGCCCGTACCCTTGAGATCGATCGAGAGCGCGATCCCGCCGCCGCTGACATTGGGCTTGTCGCTCGCAACCAGCATATCGCTTTCATGCAGCGCCAGCAGTTCCTGCTCGGAGAGCAGCGACTGGCCGGTGCGGAAGCGGATCTGCGACAGGCGCGAACCGCGCCGCACGACGATCGGGAAGGTGCGCGGGCTGATTTCGAGGTAAAGCGGTCCGCGATATCCAGCCGGGATCTTGTCGAACTCCTGGGCGCGATCGGTGATGACGCGGGTGAAGATGTCGAGGCGACCGGTCGAGCTCTTCGGATTTGCCGAAGCCGACATGGTCTCCGGCAGATCGAGGCTTTCCATCAGCGGCACGATATAAACGCAGCCGGTTTCCAGCACGGCGCCGTCGGAGAGATCGACGACATGCAGTTTCAGCCGGTCGAGCTTGTCGGCAACGAGATGCGCCGGCCCCGGCATGAAGCTCGCGCGCACGCGAAATGCCTTGGCGCCGAGGCGCAGGTCGAGGCTTGCCGGCTGGATCTGATCGGTATCCAGCGCCTTTTCGCTTTTCAAGCGTCCGGTCGCAAACAGCGCGGCGATCGCGCGGTCGGCCAAAATCCCAGTCTCGCGGCCCATTTCGATCCTCTTTTCAGTTGCGAGACAAAACCAAACTCCAGGAATTGACGCAAGCGCACCCAAGCAGTATTGGAGCTTTATCCCGTGGTGATTTGGCCGGTCGGCTTGCAGCCACGTTAAACAAGTAGCTAAAAAGGCCGGGTTTCAAACCGGCCCTTCACGCGGCCGGTTTTTTTGTTTTTGAAGGTGATCGTCACATGAGCAAAAACTGGCGCCCGGCAACCCAACTCGTCCACGGCGGAACGACCCGCTCCCAGCACGGCGAGACGTCCGAGGCGATCTTCCTCACCCAGGGCTTCGTCTACGAGACATCCGAGGCGGCGGAAGCACGCTTCAAGGGCGAGACCGAAGGCTTCATCTATGCCCGTTACGGCAGCCCTACCAACGACATGTTTGAAAAGCGCATGTGCATGCTGGAAGGCGCCGAAGACGCGCGCGCCACGGCATCAGGCATGGCTGCCGTCACTGCCGCCATTTTATGCCAGCTGAAGGCCGGCGACCACATCGTTGCCGCCCGCGCCCTCTTCGGCTCCTGCCGCTGGGTGGTCGAGACGCTGGCCCCGAAATACGGCATCGAATGCACGCTGGTCGACGGACGCGATCTCGCGAACTGGGAAAAGGCGATCCAGAAGAACACCAAGGTCTTCTTCCTGGAAAGCCCGACCAACCCGACGCTGGAAGTGATCGACATTTCAGGCGTTTCTCGGCTCGCCAACCAGATCGGCGCCAAGGTCGTGGTCGACAACGTCTTCGCCACGCCGCTGTTTCAGAAGCCGCTGGAACTCGGCGCGCATATCGTCGTCTATTCCGCCACCAAGCATATCGACGGCCAGGGCCGGTGCCTCGGTGGCGTGGTTCTGTCCGACAAGGACTGGATCAACGAGCATCTGCATGACTACTTCCGCCACACCGGCCCGGCGATGTCGCCGTTCAACGCCTGGACGTTGCTGAAGGGCATCGAGACGCTGCCGCTGCGCGTCAAGCAGCAGACCGAAAACGCCCGTCGCGTCGCCGACTTCCTCGCCGAGCGGCCGCAGATCGCCAAGGTGATCTACCCCGGCCGCGCGGACCATCCGCAGGCCGACATCATCGCCAAGCAGATGACCGGCGGTTCGACCCTTGTCGCCTTCGAACTCAAGGGCGGCAAGGATGCGGCCTTCGCACTGCAGAACGCACTGCAGATCGCCCGCATCTCCAACAATCTTGGCGATTCCAAAAGCCTGATCACCCATCCGGCGACGACGACGCACAAGAACCTGACGGACGAAGCTCGCGACGAGCTCGGCATTTCCGCCGGCACCGTTCGTTTCTCCGCCGGTATCGAGGACAGCGACGACATCGTCGAGGACTTCGCCCGCGCGCTGAAGACCGTCAAGGCCTGATACCCACGAACAAGACGGCCGCCCCGAGATCGGCGGCGGCCGCTACTCGACGTCGCGAAAACGCGTTCGCGCGAGCACAATGCGCGATAGCGCGGTGTAGAGGCAGACGACCGCAAACAGCGCCGCCAGCAGCGGAAACCACGTCGGGAACAGGCAGAAGGCCAGGAAGGCGGCGATCGTCTCCGTCGCCTCGGCAAGCCCGGTGGTGAAGTAGAGCGATTTTGCCCCCCGCACATCCGTCGTCATCGCTCGCTTTTCGGCCATAATGGCATAGGCGAGAAAACTCGATCCGTTGACGTAGAACGAGAAGAGCAGCAGACCGCCGACAAGACCGTTGGCCTGCGGATCGGCGCCGATGAAGCCGAGCGGGATGGCACCGTAGAAGGCGAAGTCGAGCACGATGTCGAGGAAACCACCGAAATCGGTTTTGCGCGTGGCGCGTGCCACCGCACCATCAAGTCCATCGCAAAGCCGGCTAACGACGATAACAATGGCGGCGGCAAGGTAGTATTGTCCGGCAATGAGGACAGCGGCAACGAGGCCGAGCGCGAGGCCGGTGATCGTGACCGCATTGGCACCGACACCCCCGCGGGCAAGTGCTGCACCGAGCCGATCCAGTATCGGATCCAGATGTTTTCTCACCGCGCCATCAAGCATCGGCCTCGCCTTTCCGCAGACTTGCCGCCGACGCATGCAATCCTGCCGTTATTCTTGACGAAACCATCTTGCTGTAGAATACCCTGAAAGACTTGAAACAAGGTGTTGCTCATGTATCGCGCGCTCACTCGCGACATAGAAGTTACGGTGGAGCCTTATTATCTGGAAGAGCAATCTGATCCGGATGACAGCCGCTATGTCTGGGGCTACCGCATCGTCATCGCCAACCATTCGGCCGAGTCGGTTCGGCTGATGACACGCTACTGGCATATTACCGACGAGAACGGCCAGGTGGACGAAGTCAGCGGGCCCGGTGTCATCGGAGAGCAACCGTTGCTGAACCCCGGCGATACCTACGAATATTCCTCCGGATGCCCGCTCGATACGCCGTCCGGCGTCATGTTCGGCCACTACAGCATGGAATCGGAAGGCGGAGAACACTTCAACGTGGCAATCCCCGCCTTCTCGCTTGATTCACCAGGGCTCGTTCGAACCCTGAATTGAGGCATCCTACTGCTGGCGGACCTCGCTTGCCTCGAAGCGATAGGTGGTCGAGCAGAACTCGCACGTCACCTTGATCAAGCCGTCCTCGATGGTGCTCTCGATATCGTCGGCGTGCAGTCCGGTGAGCACCGAGCGGATCTTTTCGCGCGAACAGCTGCAGCGATCATAGACCGCCTGCGGCTCGTAGACGCGAACGCCGCGCTCGTGGAACAGCCGATAGAGCAGACGTTCCGTGCCGACCATCGGGTCGGTCAGTTCGTCGGCATCGATCGTCTCGACCATGACCTTGGCTTCCGCCCAGAGATCGTCCTCGTCGAAGAGATCCTCGTTGTCGTCGCCGTCACCCCCCGAAAGATCCGGTTGGCGCATGCGCTCCGGCGCATCCGGCAGGAACTGCGCGACCATGCCGCCGGCGCGCCAGCGATGGCGCGGCTTGCCGTTCTCGTCGCGGTCGAGCAGTTCGGCAACGCCGAGGCGCACCTTGGTCGGGATCTGCTCCGACTGGCGGAAGTAGACGCCGGCAATCTCCTCGAGCGTGGCGCCATCGAGCGCAACGATGCCCTGATAGCGCTGGGTATGGGCACCCTGATCGATGGTGAAGGCGAGAACGCCCTTGCCCAGCAGCTCATGCGACTGGGTGCGTCCGTCCTTCAGAGCTTCCTCCAGCGCTTCCTCGTTGAAACGGGCATAGGCGCGCACCCGATCGGGCGTGGCAAAATCGGCGACGACAAGATCGACCGGGCCGTCGCTCTTCGTCTGGACGATAAGCTTGCCGTCGAACTTCAGCGACGTTCCGAGCAGCACGGTCAGCACCACGGTCTCGGCAACCAGCCGCGCGACCGGAAGCGGATAGTTGTGGCGGTCGAGGATCGCATCGAGCATCGGGCCGAGCTGAACGGCGCGGCCACGCACATCGAGGCCCTCCACCTGGAAGGGCACGACATGATCGTCACCGGCAAAGTCGAATTCGCCAAGTCCTGGTGCCATCTCAGTCATCTGCTGCTCCTTACGTCACTAAAGCGCGTCGCGATCGCCAGGATTCGCTGACTGCGCTTCAAGTTTTTGTTCTTGCGCATATCGTTATCGCAAAACCGCTGCGCACTTTTCCGCGACATGCTTGGGAGAGGGCCGCGCAGAGAACATAAACATCCTCCGGTGCAGCCTGCCCGTTATCCTATTCGATCCCGCCATAAACGGATTTGTCTAGCAGGCATGTGCCGTTTTGCCGGCCGATCATGCGCTGCCTGTCGTCAGGTAACGTCCGTTGTTTCCACCCCGGAACGTCCCGCATTCGGCCTAAATCGTGTCGCATGCGGGAAATTTCAATAGGCAGACGCGCCGATCAGACGAGCCCCATGCACCAGGCGATGATCGACTTCTGTGCGTGCAGCCTGTTTTCCGCCTCGTCGAATACCACCGACTGCGGCCCGTCGATGACCTCGTCGGTCACTTCCTCGCCGCGATGCGCCGGCAGGCAGTGCATGAACAGTGCGTCCGGCGAGGCGTGCCTCATCAGCGCGTCGTTGACCTGGAAGGGCTGGAAGACGTTGTGGCCGCGAGCGCGATGCTCCTGGTTCATGGAAATCCAGGTGTCGGTAACGACGCAATGCGCGCCGGCAACGGCCTGCTCGGCCTCATGGCAAAGCAGGATCTCGCCGCCATTGTTGCGCGCCCAGTTGAGGATCTTGTCGTGCGGCTCGGAACCGAGCGGCACCGCCATGTTCATGCGGTAGCCGAAACGGGCCGAGCCCTCGATCAGCGAGTGAAGCACGTTGTTTCCGTCGCCGGTCCAGGCGATGGTCTTGCCCTTCACCGGGCCGCGATGCTCCTCGAAGGTCATGATATCGGCCATGATCTGGCAGGGATGGGTGTCGTCGGTCAGGCCGTTGATGACGGGCACCGTGGCGTGCTCGGCAAGCTCGAGAAGACGGCGATGATCGGTGGTGCGGATCATGATCGCATCGACGTAGCGTGACAGCACCTTGGCAGTGTCGCCGATGGTCTCGGCGCGGCCGAGCTGCATTTCGGTGCCCGAGAGAAACAGGGTTTCGCCGCCGAGCTGGCGCATGCCGACGTCAAAGGAGACGCGCGTGCGGGTCGAAGGCTTTTCGAAGATCATCGCCAACATCTTGCCGGCGAGCGGCTTTTCGGCGGTTCCGGCCTTCGTCGCCGTCTTTCGCACGCGTGCGTCATCGATGATCGTGCGCAGATCGGCTGCCGTCATGGCCGAAAGATCGATGAAATGTCTTGTGCCTGCCATCGTAGTCAATTCCTGTCTCAGAATGGCCCGTGGAGCGCGACCGGTGTCGAAGAGCCAAAAGAACGCTCGACACCTTGGGCTCGCGCATGGACCCTTGGGAAAATCGCTGCCGATCTCCGGGTTCACAAATTAGGCTGCGGCGGTACCGCTGCTGCTTCTCACGGCTTCGGCCGCGCGCTCGATCCGCGCCAGGCCTTCGCGCGCTTCCGCGGCGGTCACCGTCAGCGGCGGCAACAGGCGCAGGACGTTTTCGCCGGCCGGAACAGCCAGCAGCTTCTCCGCGCGGATCGCCTTCAGGAGATCGGCCGAAGGGCCTTTCGCCTTGATGCCGAGCATCAGGCCGTCGCCGCGGATATCCTCGATCACATCGGGGAAACGGTCCTTCAACGACGCGAGGCCCTGGCGGAAGACCAGGGCCACGTCGCGGACATGCTCCAGGAAACCGTCGGCCAGGATGACGTCGAGCACGGCGTTGCCGACAGCCATGGCAAGCGGGTTGCCGCCATAGGTCGAACCGTGCGTACCGGCGACCATGCCGGCAGCCGCCTCTTCGGTCGCAAGGCAGGCACCGAGCGGGAAGCCGCCGCCGATGCCCTTGGCGACAGCCATGATATCCGGACGGATGCCAGCCCATTCATAGGCGAAAAGCTTGCCGGTGCGGCCGACGCCGGACTGGACCTCGTCGAGGATCAGCAGCAGACCGAACTCGTCGCAAAGCGCGCGCAGCTCCTGCATGAATTCCTTGGTGACCGGGCGGATGCCGCCCTCGCCCTGGATCGGCTCGATCAGGATCGCCGCCGTCTCGTCGGTGATCGCATCCTTGAGCGCCGTGATATCGCCGAAGGGAACCTGATAGAAACCCGGGGCCTTCGGGCCAAAGCCCTCGATGTACTTCTGCTGACCACCCGCCGCGATGGTCGCGATCGTGCGTCCGTGGAAGGCACCCTCGAAGGTGATGATGTGGAACTTCTCCGGATTGCCCTTGGCATAGTGGTAGCGACGCGCAGTCTTGATCGCGCATTCGAGCGCCTCGGCACCCGAGTTGGTGAAGAAGACACGATCGGCGAAGGTGACGGCCGTCAGCCGGCGTGCAAGGCTCTCCTGGCCGGGGACCTCATAAAGGTTGGACAGGTGCCAGACCTTCTCGGCCTGCGCCTTCAACGCCTCGACCAGATGCGGATGCGCATGGCCAAGCGAGTTGACGGCGACGCCGGCGGCGAAGTCGAGATAGCGCGAGCCGTCTTCGGCGATCAACCAGACGCCCTCTCCTCGCTCGAAACGCAACGGCGCACGCATGTAGGTGTCGTAAAGCGGCGTGGTTGCAGTCATGGCGAGCCTCTCCTTCATTGCTATCGGCATCGATCCGAGCCCCTGTTGAGCGCGGCAAAAAATTAAAAATGCCGCCTTGCGGCGGCGCAGGCACTATTCCTATTTCGCAGCGCAATGTCAACAAAACCAAGCTTTGCAGTGCGGTCGGACGGGTCTGATCCATGCGACGAAAAAATCACGCGACGGGGCTTGCAAAAATGCAACGCCCACCGAGCAAGTTGGGGAAAACCAAGAAATCGATTCGGCGCGATTCGCGGGACTCTTGCCACGGAGTCCGCCGGTCAGTAGGTTAATGTTCAATTACTAGACGCATGCGGCGGGCCTAGTCACCAAAAGTGTTATCGCGTTGCAGCTCCGGAGCCTGTCCGGAGCGTGGTGAGAGATTCTGTCATCGCCAACGCTGAGAACGGAGAGTGCAGAAATGAACTGGACTGACGAGCGGGTGGAAAAACTGAAGAAGCTTTGGTCCGAGGGCCTGAGCGCGAGCCAGATCGCGGCACAGCTCGGCGGCGTCAGCCGCAATGCGGTCATCGGCAAGGTTCACCGGCTGAGCCTGCCCGGCAGGGCCAAGGCTGGCGGAACCACCGCCGCGACCCGGCCGAAGCAGCGCCCGACTTCGGCGCCGCGCGCTCCGAACTACGCTTCGCGCGTCACGACACGGACGGTTACCCGTGCGGCCGGCGCGACCGTGCTCAAGGAAGAGGTCGAAGTCGATCTCGTCGCCGAACAGGATTTCCGCATCCAGACGGATGTGGTCGTGCCAATGTCGCGCCGCCTGGAGCTGACGCAGTTGACCGAGCGCACCTGCAAATGGCCGATCGGCGACCCGCTCAAGGAAGAATTCCACTTCTGCGGCAACGATTCCCCGGAAGCTTCGCCCTATTGCACATTCCATGCGCGGCTTGCCTATCAGCCGACCTCCGAGCGCCGTCGCGCTCGCTGAGACGACCGAAAACCACATGCAGAAAAGGGGCCGCACGGCCCCTTTTTTATTGGCTGCTGCATGTTTCCCTGGTTCGTATTCGCTTCAAGGAAACATGCCGCAATTCAAGATGCAACAGCGACCTTTGCGCGTCCATTAAGATGCGCGGCGCTGCAGTGGCCGGCTGGCTCAGCTTTCGAGCGAGTAGCCGGCACCGCGAACGGTGCGGATGACATCAGGCATGCTCGAGAAATTCAGTGCCTTGCGCAAGCGACCGACATGCACGTCGACGGTGCGCTCGTCGACATAGATATCGTGGCCCCAGACGCCATCAAGGAGTTGCGAGCGCGAGAACACCCGGCCCGGCGACGACATCAGGAATTCGAGCAGGCGGAATTCCGTCGGACCAAGGCGGACCTCGCGGGTGCGGCGATGCACGCGATGGGTCTCGCGATCGAGCTCGATGTCGCCGCAGCGAAGCAGCGTCGAGAGGACCTCGGGCTTGGCGCGCCGCAGCATCGCCTTGACACGGGCCATCAGCTCCGGGGTCGAGAACGGCTTGACGACATAATCGTCGGCGCCGGTGGCAAGGCCACGAACCCGCTCGCTCTCCTCGCCGCGCGCCGTCAGCATGATGATCGGCAGGCGCTCGGTTTCCGGACGTTGGCGCAGCCGGCGGCAAAGCTCGATGCCGGAAACGCCCGGCAGCATCCAGTCGAGGATCAGGAGATCCGGGAGGCGCTCCTGTAGGCGGATCTCCGCCTCGTCTCCGCGCAGGATCGTATCAACATCGAACCCTTCGGCTTCGAGGTTATAACGCAGCAGGACACTCAGCGCCTCTTCGTCTTCGACAACGGCGATTTTCGGCAACATCAGGCAACGTCTCCTTACCCAGAGCGTCTCGCGTTCGATCGAACGCAAAGAGATGCTCGAACATATAGAATCTGGAGCACTCCGCGCGTTTTCATAGGCACGCGCGAAAACGTATAGCTTCAGACGCAGTAGAGCAGGGCCGCAACCAGGGCTGCGACCGGAGCAGGTTCATAAGCAGGCACTCGAACGTATCCGGGTCTTAAAGCGCGTCGCGATCTCTAAGATGCGCTTGTTGTGCTTTAAGTTCTTGTTTTTGCACATGTCGTTATCGCAAAACCGCTGCGCACTTTTGCGCGACATGCGTTAGTCCTTCACGGCACCCAGCGTCGACGTATTGTCGTCCTTCGGACGCTCGCCTTCCGGCTGCGCGCCCGTCGCCATGTAGTAGATCGTCTCGGCGATATTGGTGGCGTGGTCGCCGATACGCTCGATGTTCTTGGCACAGAAGAGAAGATGCGTGCAGGGCGTGATGTTGCGCGGATCTTCCATCATGTAGGTGAGCAGCTCGCGGAACAGCGAGGTGTAGATCGCGTCGATCTCCTCGTCGCGCTCGCGGATGCTGTTGGCCTTCTCCGGCGAGCGGGAAGCGTAGACGTCGAGGACTTCCTTGAGCTGCACCAGCGCAAGCTCTGCCAGGTGTTCAAGACCGCGCGCCAGCTTGCGCGGGATGCCGGAGCCGGCAACCGCGATGACACGCTTGGCGTTGTTCTTGCCGAGGTCGCCGACGCGCTCCAGATCGGACGCGATGCGGATCGATCCCATGATCTCGCGCAGGTCGGCAGCAACGGGCTGGCGCTTGGCGATGGTGACGATTGCCTTTTCGCCGATCTGGCGTTCGGCTTCATCGAGGATGGTGTCGTCGGAGATCACCTTCTGCGCCAAGGCGAGGTCAGAATTGACAAGCGCACGAACGGATTCGCCCACCATCTGCTCGGCAAGCCCGCCCATCTCGGAGATGCGGCGCGTGAGATATTTCAGTTCTTCGTCGTAGGCGGACATTATGTGCATGGACATAGTCTTCGATCCTTGCGGGCGCGTTCAGGAAACGGGGTGAAGAGGAGCTTCGGCCATCAACCGAACCGGCCCATGATGTAGTCCTGGGTACGCTGGTCATCCGGATTGGTGAACATCTTGTCGGTGTCGTTCTCCTCGACAAGATTGCCGAGGTGGAACATGGCAGTGCGCTGCGAAACACGCGCCGCCTGCTGCATCGAGTGGGTGACGATGACGATCGTGAAGTTGGTACGCAGCTCGTGGATCAGTTCCTCGACCTTGGCCGTCGCGATCGGATCGAGCGCCGAACAGGGCTCGTCCATCAGGATCACTTCAGGGCTGACGGCAACGGCGCGCGCGATGCACAGACGCTGCTGCTGGCCGCCCGAAAGACCGGTGCCCGGCTCCTGCAGGCGATCCTTCACCTCGTTCCACAAACCAGCCTTCTGCAGGCTGGTCTCGACGACTTCGTCGAACTCAGACTTGGTGCGGGCAAGCCCGTGGATGCGCGGGCCGTAGGCGACGTTGTCGTAGATCGACTTCGGGAACGGGTTCGGCTTCTGGAACACCATGCCGACGCGGGCTCGCAGTTCCACGACGTCGATCGTCGGGTCGTAGATGTCGTCTTCATCGAGCGTGATCTTGCCGGTGACGCGGCAGTTCTCGATGGTGTCGTTCATGCGGTTCAGCGTGCGCAGGAAGGTCGACTTGCCGCAGCCCGAAGGGCCGATCAGCGCTGTCACCGTGTTCTCGCGGATATTGAGATTGACGTCGAAAAGCGCACGCTTCTCGCCGTAGTAGACCGACACATCCTTGCCGATCATCTTGTAGGGCACGGTGTTCATTTTCTGATCCAAGGCTTTTTCGACTGCTGCTTCTGACATGATGTTCATAGTAATTACCTCACTACCAACGGCGCTCAAAGCGACGTCGCAACAGAATGGCGCCAAGGTTCATGACGACGAGGAAGATGAGAAGAATGATGATCGCGCCGGATGTGCGCTCGACGAAGGCGCGTTCCGCCTCGTTGGCCCACATGTAGATCTGCACCGGCAGCGCGGTCGACGGCTCCATCGGCGAGCCGGGATAATCGACGACGAAGGCGACCATGCCGATCAACAGCAGCGGCGCGGTTTCGCCAAGTGCATGGGCGAGACCGATGATCGTGCCGGTCAGGATGCCCGGCATCGCCAGCGGCAGGACGTGGTGGAAGATGGTCTGCATCTTCGACGCACCGAGACCGAGCGCTGCCGAGCGGATCGACGGCGGGACCGCCTTCAACGCTGCACGGGTGGCGATGATGATCGTCGGCAGGGTCATCAGCGTCAGCACCAGGCCGCCGACGAGGGCGGCCGAGCGCGGCATGCCGGCGAAGTTGATGAATACGGCCAACCCCAAGAGACCGTAGACGATCGACGGAACGGCGGCGAGATTGTTGATGTTGACCTCGATGAGATCGGTCAGCCGGTTCTTCGGCGCAAACTCTTCGAGATAGATCGAGGCGGCAACGCCGATCGGCAGCGACAGCACGAGCACGATCAGCATCATGAACAGCGAACCGAGGGCGGCAACGCCGACGCCTGCCGCTTCCGGACGGCTCGAGGCACCGAAGGTGAAGATGCCGGTGTTGAAGCTCTTCTTCAGGACGCCGGCGCTTGCAAGCTCGTTCATCCAGGTGACCTGCTGGTCCTTGACCTTGCGCTTGCTCTCATCGACCTTCAGGTCGATCTGCCCCTTGAAGGCGGAGTCGACATTGGCTTCGGCGAGCAGTGTCACCGGTATGGTCTTGCCGATAACCGACGGGTCGGCGACGACGATGTCGCGCAACAGCGTGCGGGAGCTTGCAGACACCATGTCGGTGGCCCGCTTGACCAGCGGACGATTGCTCGGATCGATGCCGAGCTGCTTGATCAGCGCATCGCGGACCAGCAGCGGATAGTTGGCCGCCACCAGCACCTTGCCGTCGGTCGCGCGCTCACCCTTGGGATCGATGACCTTTTCGGTGAATTCGATCGGCAGCGTGATCGTCGTCTGCTGGAACGCGGTGTAGCCGTTGGAGATCACCGTCCACAGCAGCAGAGCGAGGAAGAACAGGCCAAGACTGATGGCGCTGATGCCATAGGCACGGAACCGACGCTCGGCCGCGTAGCGACGCTTGATGCCGATATCACGCTTGGCGGATGCGGGGCGGACGGAGATCCGGACGGCCGGGGAAGCGATGTCGGTCATTCGTACTGTTCCCGATATTTGCGCACGATGTAGAGCGCGTAAATGTTGAGGCCGAGCGTGATAACGAAGAGCGTGATGCCGAGTGCGAAGGCAACCAGCGTCTGCGGCGAGGTGAACTCAAGGTCACCCGTCAGCTGGTTGACGATCTTCACCGTCACCGTGGTCATCGGCTCGAAAGGATTGATTTGCATGCGGGCCGCGACACCGGCGGCAAGCACCACGATCATCGTCTCGCCGACGGCACGCGAGGCGGTCAAAAGCAGAGCGCCGACAATGCCCGGAAGTGCTGCGGGAAGGATGACCTTCTTGACTGTCTCGGAGCGGGTGGCACCAAGGCCGAGCGAACCGTCGCGCAGGGCCCGCGGTACCTGGGTAATGATGTCATCGGAAAGCGAGGACACGAACGGGATCAGCATGATGCCCATGACGATGCCGGCGGTCACGACGCTCTGTGCCTGGATGAAGTTCTGATAATTGCCGGTGACGAGACCGTTCAGTTGGGCAGAGATATCGCGCAGGAATGGGCCGACGGTCACAAGTGCGAAGAAACCGTAGACGATGGTCGGGATGCCGGCGAGCACTTCGAGCAGGGGCTTTGCCGTCGAACGCAGTCGTGGGCTGGCATATTCCGCCATGTAGATGGCGGCAAACAGGCCGATCGGCACCGCAAACAGCATGGCGACGAAGGCGATGTAGAGCGTACCGGCGAGAAGCGGGATCAGGCCGAACTGGCCGGAGGAGCCACCGCTTCCGGCGGCAGCAAACCGGGGGTCCCAGACCGTGCCGAAGAAGAACTCGAAGGGTGAAACCATCGTGAAGAAGCGGCCGGCTTCCGACAGCATAGAGGCGATGATGCCGACCGTCGTCAGGATGGCGATCGAGGACGCTACGATCAGCGCGCCGAGCATGACGCGCTCGACCTGGTTGCGGGCGCGGAAGCGGGTGGCGATGTTGCGGATGGCATAAAAGCCGCCGGCAATCGCGATCAGCAGGACGACGGCGCTCATCAGCCAGCGATTGGTGGCGCTCATCGCGTTGAAATGCTGGGCGGCGGTGATCATGTAGGGTTCGCCCTCGCCGGCAAGAGCCACGCCCTTGGCCGCAAGCGTCGAGCGAAGATTGGCCGAACCGCTTTCAAGCGCCGAAACTTCTTCGGCCGTCAACCGCTTCAGGCCGCCGGCGACCGACTTGACCTGGCCAAGCGCCAGCTCGACCGTGGCGCCGCCCTGCGTCTGCACCGTCTCGGGCAAGGTCGCCCGGGTGCTGGAGTCGATATACATGGGCGCGGCGACGAGCCAGGCGCCGAGTACGAGCGCCGCTGGAAGGATCGCCCAGATGGCGACATAGCTGCCGTGATAGCCGGGTAAGGAATGCAGATTGGAGAGCTTGCCGCCAGCCTGTGCGAAGGAGCGCGCACGACCCCCAAAATAAGAAACAAAACCAATTACAACAATGAGCAAAAGAAGAAATGAAGTACTCATCGGCACGTCTCCGCGGCGTGACGCTCAATGCGCTGCCGGCAGTTCGGATGGAGGCATGCCCCGGCGCGAGACCATCGCGCCGGGGCTTGTCAGTATCAGAGCATGTTGCCGGCTGCGAAAGCCTTGCGAACTTCTTCGCGCTCGGCGTCCGGAGCAGCGACGAGGCCGTATTCTGCAAGCGGGCTTTCCGGGCCGATCATCTGATCGTCGAGGAAGAACTCAACATATTCCTTGAGGCCCGCGATAACGCCGAGATGTGCCTTCTTGACGTAGAAGTACAGCGGGCGGGAAACCGGGTATTCGCCGGAAGCGATCGTTTCGGTCGACGGAACGATGCCGTTGACGGTGGCGACCTTCAGCTTGTCGGCGTTGTTTTCGTAGAAGGACAGGCCGAATACGCCGATGCCGTTCTTGTTGGCAGCGATACGGGCCAGCGTTTCGGTGTAGTCGCCGTCGATGTCGACAGCCATGCCGTCCTTGCGGACTGCGACGCACTTGCTGTGCTGCTGCTTCTCATCGGCAACGGCGGCCTTGATGACGTCAATGGCGCCAGCTTCCTTGCAACCTGCGGCCAGGATCTTCTCTTCGAAGACTTCGCGCGTGCCGTGCTTTTCGCCCGGGATGAAGGCGGCGATGTCGGCGTCCGGCAGAGCGGAGTTGACTTCAGACCACTTCTTGTAAGGGTTGGCAACGAGCTTGCCGTCGACGACGATTTCGGCAGCCAGACCCTTGTAGAGATCAACGGGCTTCAGGGCGAGGTCGGCGTTGCCGGCGTCGGTTGCGAAGACGATGCCGTCATAACCGATCTGGATTTCCTGGATCTCGGTGACGCCGGCGGCCTTGCAGGCCTCGACTTCGCTGTCCTTGATCTTGCGGGAGGAGTTGGCGATGTCGATGGTATCAGGGCCAACGCCCTTGCAGAATTCCTTCAGGCCGGCCGAGGAGCCGCCGGATTCGACAACCGGGGTCTTGAAGTCCGGGAACGTTTCGCCGAACGTCTCGGCGACGATCTTTGCGTAGGGAAGAACGGTCGAGGAGCCGGCGACCTGAACCTGATCGCGCGCGGCAGCCACGCCGGCGAATGCGGCGGATGCGACAAGCGCCGCTACGGTGAGTTTAAGAGCTTTCATAAAAGTTCTCCCGGAATGGGCTGGTGTTGAGTGCGCCAAGCGTTGCAGCGCTCTTCGCCGTTTGATCGGCTGCCCCTAACTAGCCGCCGATAGCCACACCTTTTATGTCAGTTTCGCGAAACATTTATGACAGCTCATGTCATTGAAAATAATAATGAAAAATGAACACAGCGGCATTATCCCGCGCCAATATGTCAAAAGCGCACGGTAAACACCGTGCCCTTGCCCAACTCCGAGTGGATCAGGAGCCGCGCGCGGTGGCGGGTCAGGATGTGCTTGACGATCGCAAGGCCGAGACCGGTGCCCTTTTTCGAGCGGCTGGCCTCCACATTGACGCGATAGAACCGCTCGGTGATGCGCGGCACATGCTCGGCCGGAATGCCGGGGCCGTAGTCTCTGACCACGACCTCCGCCTGCCCGCCGTCGTCGCCGGAAAGCTCGACATCGACCCTCTTGCCTTCCTGGCCGTATTTGCAGGCATTCTCGATCAGGTTCTCGAAAACCTCGATCAGTTCGTCGCGATCCCCCTGAACGACCACAGGCGTCTCGGGCATTGTCAGCGTGATCGTCACGTCAAGATCGCCCGCAAGCGGAGCAAGACTGTCGCGGACATGGCCGAGCAGCGGCCGCAGATCGATCGTATCGTCTGGCGCGATGTGCGATTTCAGCTCCAGCCGCGACAGCGACAGGAGGTCGTCGACGAGGCGGCTCATGCGCGTCGCCTGCTCGTGCATGATGCCGAAGAACTTCTCCTGCGCCTTCGCGTCGTTGCGCGCCGGGCCTTGCATGGTTTCGATGAAGCCGCGCAGCGACGCCAGCGGCGTGCGCAACTCGTGGCTGGCGTTGGCGACGAAGTCAGAGCGCATGCGATCGATGCGGCGGGCCTGCGAAATATCGCGGTAGGTCAAGAGAAAGATCCGGCGCCATGGGCCATCGCCACCGATTTCGGCTGGCGCCACCCGGACCACATAGACGGCATCGGACGGCAGCCGCTCGGTGTGCTCGATCTGGTTGATCTTGCCGGTCGCGATCGTCTCGCGGACCATATCGAGAATGCCGGGCGAGCGAACGCGGGCGGCAAGATAGCTGTTGGGCGGGATGGTGCCGAAAGCCTTTTCGGCAGCGATGTTCTGGAAGACGACCGTTTCATCGACAGCCACCACCAGCACCGGCATATCGAGCGCGTTCAGGGCTGGGATCAGGGCGTCGCTGGCCGCGCCCGCAACCGCGGCCACCTTTGCCGCTTTTGCGGCCTTCGGTAGCACCGAAGGCGCGCTGCGGTTGAGCAGGGCTGCGGCAAGCACGATCCAGAACGGCAGCACGACGAGGAAATGAATGCCGGCGACGGTCGCAAGCGCGGCGAGCAGCGCCGTCAGGCCGAGGAGCCAACGTTCTGCCTTCAGTCGCGGCACGAGCATCCGCCAGAACGCCTTGGAACCGTCCAGCACGATATCCTCATGAATCACTTTGTCTTCCTCCCGACCCTAAATGGTCGAGAGATAGCGACCGTTCATGACATGATTTTCACGACGCGCTTGAATCCGCAATGCAATTGTGGCCTCCTCACAGGAAATCGCTCGGGCTGGAGGAAGACCAAATGGCGTCAACGCAGGCAGCAACGAAGACCGAAAGCCGGGCGGTAGAACTCGATATCGGCGGCAAGAAGCGGCTCTTCGACATCGACAATCCCGAATTGCCGAAGTGGATCGACGAGGCCGCGTTCTCCTCCGACGACTACCCCTACAAGAAGAAGCTCGACGACGATGAATACCTGAAGACGCTGGAAAAGCTGCAGATCGAACTGGTCAAGCTGCAACTCTGGCAGCAGGCAACCGGCAAGCGCATCATCGCCCTGTTCGAGGGCCGCGACGCGGCCGGCAAGGGCGGCGCGATCCATGCGACCAGCGGCAACCTGAACCCCCGCTGGGCGCGCGTCGTCGCGCTGACGAAGCCGACAGAAACCGAGCGTGGGCAATGGTACTTCCAGCGCTACATCGCGACGATGCCGACATCAGGCGAACTCGTTCTCTACGACCGCTCTTGGTACAACCGCGCCGGCGTCGAGCCGGTCATGGGCTTCTGCACGCCCGAGCAGCACGAGCAATTCCTGAAGCAGGTGCCGCGCTTTGAAAAGATGATCGTGCACGAAGACATTCAGTTCTTCAAATTCTGGATCAACATCGGCCGCGAGATGCAGCTCAAGCGCTTTCACGACCGCTGCCATGATCCTCTGAAAATCTGGAAGCTGTCGCCGATGGATATCGCCGCACTCAACAAATGGGACGATTATACCGATAAGCGCAACCAGATGCTGAAAGAGACCCATACGGACCAGGCGCCATGGACCGTGGTGCGTGGCAACGACAAGCGGCGCGCCCGTCTCAACCTCATTCGGCACATGCTTTCCAAGCTCGATTATGAGGGCAAGGACAAGGACGCCATCGGCGAGGTCGATGACAAGATCATCGGCTCGGGCCCCGGCTTCCTGAAATAGGCCCGCGGCCTGTCGCGCAAAAGTGCGCAGCGATTTTGCGACAACGACATGCGCAAGAAAAGACGCGCGGCGCTGTAAAGCGCAACAAGAGAACACTTGAGATCGGGACGCGCTTTAGCGTCAGCCGGCCGCCCGTCGGTCTATACCCACCTGCGTTGGGATTATTGACCCGGCAGGACGCGGATGGCGTAAAGGTTCATGCCCTTGCCGCCGCCGCTGATGTCGCTGTTGATGACGATCTGCCCGGCAGCACTCGGCGCAAGGCTGCGATCGAAGGTGACCTTGAACAGCATGTCGACCCGTTCGTCATGCAGGGTGAAACGGTGGCGACCGCACTCGCCCAGCGAAGAGAAGTTGCACTCCACCGCAAACTCGGTCGACTTGCCAGGTGCGGCCTGGACGGTCAACGCCAGTGTCGACGTCTTGCCTGAAAGCTCGGCCAGGATCGCGGCCGGGATCTCGATGGTCACGTCACCGTCGGCATCGGCATTCCCAGATGTCAGCAGGGCGCGCGGTCCGCCATCGTCGTTGACCTGTTCGGCGGTCGCCTGCGGGCCGGGCGTGATCGCGCCTGTCTTGCCGGGCGCATACACCTCGACCCAGTCGCCGGTGAAGCCTTCCTGGGCACCGAGGGTCTGCAGACCGGCGGCACCGTCGAAATCCTGCGATGCCACTGTTGCCGGCGGGTTGGCGACATTGGTATCGCGCGCGGCCGGCGACTGCAGCAGATTGTTGGTCTCGACCCACCAGACGGCAGCCACGACCGCGGCGGCAAGCGTCGCAACGACCATGGCGAGCGAAAGCAGACGCCCCCGCTTGCGACCGTCCGTCGCGCGCGCTTCCGGCGCAACTGCGCCTCGGCCTTCATGCGACTGCCTGGCCGCGACCTCGCCGGCCGCTGCCGTCGAGACAACGGGGCCATCGCGGTCGGCGCGAAGGCTGCCAAGCCCACCGTCATTCGGCGCATCGCGCGGTGCCTGGCCGGCGAAAGCCGGCTCGCGGCGGCCGCTAGCGGGCGCGGACGGCTGCAGCTCGGGCCTGCTCGTTGCTGTATCGCGTGGCGTGACCGCGTCGTCGAGGCTGACCGAAGGGGTCGGCGCCGGGCGTGCCTTCAACGCCGCGCGCTCCTCGGTTTCGATCGCATGGATGACCGCTTCCAGCCGATGGCGCTGCTGGGCGACGACGTTCTGATCCTCGATTCCCTGCTTCTGCAGCCCGGTTTCCAGCGCCTGTCGCGCAGATTGATAGATGCGCGCCCGCGTTTCGGCGTTGGTTCTGTCGGAGCGCTCCAGCGCATTTCGGATTGCAGTTTCGAGTCCGCTCACGTCAAATCCTTCTGTGCACACCGGGCCTTACAGCGCCGCGCGTCAAATATGACGCGTAAAGGACGCTGTAACGCCTTAAATCTGCTGCATAATCCTATCCCTGAATCGGATCCGATTTAAAGGATTATGCAGTAGCCCCCGCCGGCGCTCGGCATTCGATCGGTGCCTTTTTCATCATCCGCAAGCTCTTATCGGTTAATTCCGGATGCACGCCGTTGGTTTTGTTAACAATTGCGTAACCGCTGCTTTCAAAATCCGCAAGTCCGACGCGCCGGCAGCCCCGGCAACGGCGGGGAAAACTGCTTCCGAACCGTCGCTTCGCTTCGAAAATCCGCATCTTTGCAAGCGCGCAACTTGCTGCTATCTATTTTGACGTTTACGCAAACGTCAAAAATTTCATGGGATGGAGAACTCGATGTCGCTGCCGCCAATTCTTTCCGGAACGACGAGACTGCCTGTTGTCGGCGCACCCTTGTTCATCGTCTCGCATCCCAAACTGACGATCGCGCAGTGCAAGGCAGGAGTGGTCGGGTCCTTCCCGGCATTGAACGCCCGCCCGCAATCGCAGCTCGACGAGTGGCTTGCCGAAATCACCGAAACGCTGGCCGACCACGACGCCAAGAACCCCGGCCGTCCGGCTGCCCCCTTTGCCGTCAACCAGATCGTCCACAAGTCCAACACCCGCCTCGAACAGGACCTGATGCTCTGCATCAAGTATAAGGTGCCGGTGGTGATATCATCGCTCGGTGCCGTGCCCGAGGTCAACGCCGCCATTCATTCCTACGGCGGCATCGTGCTGCACGACGTGATCAACAACCGCCACGCCAATTCGGCGATCCGCAAGGGCGCCGACGGCCTGATCGCCGTTGCAGCGGGCGCGGGCGGCCATGCGGGCACGCTCTCGCCTTTCGCCCTCGTCCAGGAAATCCGTTCCTGGTTCGACGGCCCCTTGCTTCTCTCCGGCGCGATCGCCAATGGCGGCGCCATCCTGGCAGCCCAGGCGATGGGCGCCGACATGGCCTATATCGGCTCGCCCTTCATCGCCACGCAAGAAGCGCGCGCCAGCGACGCCTACAAGCAGATGATCGTCGACAGCAATGCCGCCGACATCGTCTATTCCAACTACTTCACCGGCATTCACGGCAACTACCTGAAGCCATCGATCTTGGCGGCTGGCATGGACCCGGAAAGCCTGCCGGAAGCCGACCCGTCGAAGATGGACTTCGCCCAGGCCACCGAGGGCGCCAAGGCCTGGAAGGACATCTGGGGCTGCGGCCAGGGCATCGGCGCGGTCCGCGAGGTCACTTCGGTCGCGCATATGGTCGATCGGTGGGAGCGCGAATACGACGCCGCGCGCGCCCGCCTCGGGCTCCGCCCCGCCCCCACGATCGCCGCCAACAAGGAATTTTCAAGTTCTCGAAACTGATGGCTTGAAATCTTGGCGCTTTGCGTTTATCAGCGCCTCACACTTCGTTCCGCGGACTTTTCGCGGAACCGCCTCAGGGCCGCTTTAGCTCAGTTGGTAGAGCACATCATTCGTAATGATGGGGTCAGCAGTTCGAGTCTGCTAAGCGGCACCATTTTCCTTCAAAGAAATGAGCACTGTAGCGGGATGAAAGTCTGAAGCTGGCCGAAGGTCAGCTCGTCTTGCCACGCATGAGCGGCCGGCAAGAGGTCCATTTCGAGGAAGCCGATCGATGTCGCTTAAAGTCAGCCGTTTTCAAGTTCACGAGGATGCCGTCCAGGCCAATGTCTCCGGCCGGACCTGTTCCTTGTCGGCGCTGGAGATCGGCGGCGAGGTGTTTGTCGTGCTCACCTGGCTCGGAAACAAGGACGCGGGCCTGCGCCGTCCGGAATACGTGCTGCCGTTGGCGTCGATACCGCATCAATCGCGCGAACCGGATGCCGGCTCGCCCTATCGCTGGATCCTGACAGGGACGTTGCCAATGTCGCTGTTCGACGGCAGCGCATCGCGGCAGGTCCGCCGACAGCACGGCGTCAGCCCCGGCCCGGCGCTCAACCTGCCGCTACCCGGCGCCACATCCTGATCTGCAGTCAAACGACAGCCTACTGCATGTTTCCTTAAATCCTATTCGATTTAAGGACAAAAGACATGCAGCAATTCAAAGTGCTACAGCGACCTTTGCGCGTCTAATAAGACGCGCGGCGCTGTCGACCGCTCGCTCACGCCGCCGGCTGGCGATCGGCCCTTTCCGGCGCTGGCACACGCCATGTCGCGCGAATGCCGCGACCACGGCAAGGCCCGCCAGAATCGCGGCTGCGGCCGGAAGCACAGATGGCGAGGCCGCTTCGACAAGCAGACCGCCGATGCCCGTGCCCAGCCCGACGCCGACATGCATCGCCGACAGGTTGAGACCGATGCCGGCTTCCGCCGTCTCGGGGCTCTGGCTGATCAGAAAGCTCTGCACCACGGGCGAAATCATCCAGCTGATGCAGCCCCACAGCATCATCACCACTAGGAACAGCAGGCGCATCTCGGACATGAAGGGTACGGCGATCAGCGCAAGCAGGTAGGCGAGCGGCGTCAACCGGATCGCCAGCCGCGGCGGAACGGCATCGCTGAACCGGCCGCCGAGATATCCACCGCAGACGCCGGCCACGCCGAAGGCGAAAAAGGCTGTGACGACCTCATCGCCCCGCATCCCGACGATCTCGGCCAGATAGGGTGCGAGATAGGCGAACAGGATGAAGTGACCGCCGATCATCAGCACGGACACGAGCTGCGCGCAGACGCAGGGTAGCGAGCGCAGATGGCCGGCATAGGAGCCACCGTGCGCCGGCTTCGACCGACCGCCCCCCGGTACGAACCAGCCACATGCCAACATCACGCAGGCCGCAAACAGCTCAAGGCCGATAAAGACGCTGCGCTCGCGGCCGCCATGCCGATGCGGGCGGCAACCAGGACGCCGTAATTCGGGCTGGCAGCGGCCACGACGTTGCTTGTGATGAAGAGCCCCAGCGTCACTAAAAGCAGGGTCCTGCGCTCCAGGCGCGCCGTCAGCATGAGGGCTGCCGGCGCCGCCAACGCGAATGTCACGGAGAAGACCGACGTCAGCTGCCCGGCGAGGCCGATCGAGACGCCGAGCCCTGACACCACATCGGGCAGGATGCCGATGACGAGATTTTCCGCCGTGCCGGTGGCGAAGGTCGCCAATGCGAGGAGAAGAAGGGGGATGTTCATGTTGCCTTTCCCGATCGGTGGACGCCACGATCGGAAAAGGTCTTCCCGGTGTGGCGACTGGTTGCACACCGGGTTTCGAGGCAGAGCTTCGGTTATCCCTTTGACCGCGCTCCTAGCACGGATCGGCGCCTGCGAGAAGCGCCAAGGTCCGCCGGCTGGGCCGCCGCCTAAGCAGCCGCTATCTGCACAGCGCCACCATAACGCGAGAACCCGGGAAGTACCCGCTTGCATCCGCCGGCCCGGAATGCTGTCATCGCGCCGTCGCGAAAGCACAGTCTGATGCGGCTCGTTTTGTTTCTGCGTGGGGCGCCGATGATTGAGAATGCGCGTATTAAGATCTCGACGGCGCGGATGCCGGCAATGATGACGATCATCCTCCCCGTTGTCCTCTCGCTGGGGCTTGCCGGGTGCGGTGGCAAGCCCAAGGGCGTGATGACGCCGGTCGCCCTGACGGCACAAACACCGAAAACCTCACAGGTGGACATGCTGGTCGCAACGACCCGGCAGCCTTCCGGCGATCCTGCGACTCTGTTTTCAGGCGAAAGAGACGTCAACACCTTCATGACCGATGTTTCGGTATCGATCCCTCCGGATTCGGTGCGCAAGCCCGGCACCGTGCAATGGCCGCGCAAGCTGCCGCCCAATCCGGCGACCGACTTTGCGGTAACGCGGGTGCGGGAACTCGACACACTTGCCGACGGCAAGGCCTGGTTCAGGCAGCACAGTGTCGGCGGCCACACCTTCGTTTTCGTTCACGGCTTCAACAACCGCTACGAGGATTCCGTCTTCCGGCTTGCGCAGATCATCCATGATTCCGGCGCCCAGACAACGCCGATCCTGTTCACCTGGCCGTCGCGCGCCAATGTGTTCGAATACAATTACGACAAGGAAAGCACGAACTACTCGCGCACCGCACTCGAGGATACGCTGCGCATCCTCGCCGACGCGCCTGATGTCAAGGACATCACCATCCTGGCCCATTCCATGGGCACCTGGCTGACGATGGAATCGCTCAGGCAGATGGGTATTCGCGACGGCAACGTCCCCTCGAAGATCCAGAACGTGATCCTAGCCTCTCCCGATATCGACCTCGACGTCTTTGCCAAGCAATGGGTGGAGATGGGCAAGAAGAAACCGAAGTTCACGATCTTCGTCTCGCAGGACGACCGTGCGCTCGCGCTTTCGAGTTTCATTTCCGGTGACGTTTCTAGGCTCGGCGCCATCGACCCATCGAAGGAACCCTATCGCACGGACCTGGAGAAATCCGGCATCACCGCCATCGACCTGACCAAGGTTGAGACCGATGACGGGCTGCATCACGGCAAGTTCGCCGAAAGCCCGGAGATCGTGCAATTGATCGGCCAGCGGCTGATCAAGGGCCAGACTCTGACCGATTCCAACATTTCGGTCGGCACGGGCATTGCGGCCGTCGTCGCCGGCACAGCCAGAGGCGTCGGCAACGTCGCTGCGACAACGCTGTCCGCGCCGGTCAGCATCATCGAGAATCCACGCCCGACGAAAAAGCGGCAGGTGGTCGGCGACACGCTGTCCGAAGACCAACCGAAGCCGCTGGTGATCAACTGAGTGGACGTTTCGAGGGCCGACCGGAAAAACCGGTCGGCCTCAGTCGTCGTCGCCGACGAAGCGGTAACCGACACCAGGCTCGGTGCGGATAATCTTCGGGTCGGCCGGATCGCGCTCGATCTTGCCGCGCAACTGGCCGATGAAGACGCGCAGATAATGCAGGTCCTCTCCATGCGCCGCGCCCCAGACCGAGGTCAGCAGCGTCTTGTGGGTGACGACGCGTCCGGCATGGTGCGCCAGCATGACGAGCAGATCATACTCCTTCGGCGTCAGACGCACCGGCTCGCCGTCGCGCGTCACCAGCCGCTTGATCGTATCGATCGCCACGCCATCGGCCGAGAGCTGGGTGTGGCCGCCCTCCATCTGGATGCGGTGGCGAAGCGCTGCCCGGATGCGCGCCGTCAGCTCGCCGATGCCGAAAGGTTTTTCGATATAGTCGTCGGCGCCGAGGTCGAGGGCAGCGATCTTTTCGCTCTCGCGGTCGCGAGCCGACAGGATGATGATCGGCACCTGCGACCAGGCGCGGATGTTGGCGATCACATCCTTGCCGTCCATGTCGGGCAGGCCGAGATCGAGAATCACCACATCGGGCGCGGTGGTCGCCGCCGCCTTCAGCGCCTCGGTGCCCGTCAGCGCCTCAAGCACGTCATAGCCAGCGGCACTCAACGCCGGTCGCAGAAAACGCTGGATCTGGGGTTCGTCGTCGACAACGAGGATGCGCTCCACGCTCATGCACGGTCCTTTTCAGAAATTTCTGCTTCGGCGGCGGGAAAACGCATGGAAATGCGCGTTCCGCGACGCCTCAAAGCCGGGCTCTCAGCCTTGATGCGGCCGCCCATGGCCTCGACGAAGCCTTTGGCGATCGACAGTCCGAGGCCGGTGCCCGGCGTGCGGCCATCCACCTTGCCCCGCCGGAAGAATTTTTCGAATACGTGTTCGAGATCACCGTGAGCAATCCCCTTGCCGAGATCGGTGACCGACAGCACAATCTCGTTGCCGTCCCGCCTGGCATAGATGCTGACCGGCTCCTCGCCGCCGTATTTGTTGGCGTTGTCGAGCAGGTTGAAGAGCACCTGGCCGAGAAGCACGCTGTCGCCGCGCATCAACGGTAGTTCGGGCGCGATGCTGGTTTCGATCTCACGGTCCGGAAAATACTTACGCGCCCGATCGACGGCTGCCCGCACGGCGTCGGCGACATCCACCCAGTCGCGCTTGGCATTGACTGTCCCCGCTTCGATGCGGGTCATGTCCAAGAGGTTGGCGACGAAACGCGTCAACCGTGCGCCCTCCTCCTCGATCGATTGCAGCAGGTCGTCGCGGCTTTCCGGCGGCATGCGGTCGCCCAGCTGGCGCAGGCTGGTGACGGCGCCGGTGATGGTGGCAAGCGGCGTGCGCAGATCGTGCGAGATCGATGACAGCAAGGCAGCGCGAAACCGCTCGCCCTCCAGCTTGGCGGCGTGATCGAGGCTCTCGCGCGAAAGGCGCGCCCGGTCGATGGCGATCGCCGTCTGGTCGAGGATGGCGGCGAGCGCCCGCTCTTCGTTGATCTCCAGCGGCTTGCCGGCCTGGGCGAAACCGCAGACGCCGACGACGCCATGCGGGCTGGTCAACGGTCGGAAATGGAAGGGGCTGTTCGGCAGCGTACCGGTGCCGTTGCCGGCCGCCTCCTGCTTGTCCATCGCCCAGCGCGCTGCCATGGTATCGGTGACATCGAGCTCGGTGTCCGGAGGCCACGCGGCCTTGAGCTGCAGATCGCCCTCCTCCGGCAACAGCAGCGCGACATTGCGCTTCAGCGTCGTCTGCATCTGGGTCACCGCCGCCCAGAGCACATCGTCGACATTGGCGGTACCCGAGAGCTTGCGGGAGAAATCGTAGAGCGCCTGCGTCGCCGCGGCACGGCGTCGCGCTGATTTCGCCTGTTCGCGCACCCGGGAGGCCAGACTACCGGCAAGCGCAGCCGCGACCAGGAAAATGAACAGCGCGAAGACTTCGTGCGGTTCGGCGACCGTGAAGGTGCCGACCGGATCGATGAAGAAGAAGTTGTAGGCAAGAACCGAAAACAGGGCAGCCGCGATCGCCGCGACGTGGCCGGCATAGGTCGCCGACGCCAGCACCGCCAGCAGGAACAGCAGCGATATATTCGGCAGGATGATGAAGCGCTCGATCAGGACGCCAAGTGCAGTCGCCGCCGCCACGGTGACGGCCGCGATCGCGAGCGCCCGCCCGAAGCCCTCCGGCATTTGCCGCTTGACGCTCAGGCGACTTTTCGGACGCGGCTGCTCCTTGTCGGTAACCAGATGAATGCCGACGCCGGTGATGCGTTCGGCCAGCGCGTCGGGAAGCGATTGCCGGAACAGCCGTAGCGGGAACCGCTGGCGCCTGATGCCGATGACTATCTGCGTCGCATGCTCGCGACGGGCGAGCTTGAGGATCTCCTCGACGAAATCGTTGCCGACGATGCGGCGGGTTTCGGCGCCGAGCTGTTCGGCCAGGCGAAAAGTCTCGTCAAGCCGTCGCGCCGCTTCGCCATCGCCGCTTTCGCGGTCGGCCCGCTCGATGAAGACGACGATCCATGGCGCATTCAGCCCCGAGGCCAGGCGGCTGGCGGTGCGCACGACCTTTTCCGACAGCGGGTCGGGCCCGATGCACACCAGCAGACGTTCGCCGCTCGCCCAGGGGCCTTCGATGGCGTTCTGCTTGAGATAGTCGACCATCTGGTCGTCGACGCGGTCGGCCGTCCGCCGCAGCGCCAGCTCGCGTAGCGCCGTCAGATTGCCGAGGCGGAAGAAGCGCTCGATCGCGCGCTTGGCGCTGTCAGGCAGATAGACCTTGCCTTGGTTCAGCCGCTCGATCAGTTCGGCCGGCGGCAGGTCGACGAGCAGCACGTCATCGGCACGGCTGAGAACCGTGTCGGGCACCCGCTCGCGCACCGGAACGCCGGTGATCTGGGCAACGACATCGGACAGGCTTTCCAGATGCTGGATGTTGAGTGCCGTCCAGACGTCGATGCCGGCGGCAATCAACTCTTCGACATCCTGGTAGCGCTTCGGATGGCGGCTGTCCTCGGGGTTGCTGTGCGCCAGTTCGTCGACGACGATGATCCGCGGACGGCGGGCGAGCGCCGCGTCGAGATCGAATTCGGAAAGCACACGGCCGCGATGGTTGACATCGCGGCGCGGCAGTATCTCCAGCCCTTCGACGAGCGCGGCGGTCTCGCCGCGCCCGTGGGTTTCCACCAGACCGATGACGATGTCGACGCCATCGGCCTTCAACCGACGCGCCCGCGTCAGCATCGTGTAGGTCTTGCCGACGCCGGGGGCTGCGCCGAGAAAAACCGTGAGCTTCCCCTTTCGCCCCTGCCCGGCCAGCGCCAGCAGTGCGTCCGGGTCCGGACGGCTTTTCGATTCGCGGTCGGTTTCAGGCATTCAGGGTCTCTGGCAGCGTCTCTGGCCGCATCTCAGGCTTCACACTCAGCTTCTCCGGGCATCCAGAGCGAGGTTGAGTTCTAGCACATTGACGCGCGGCTCGCCTATGATCCCGAGCAGACGACCTTCCGTCGCCTGTTCGACCAGGCTCGCCACGTCGGCTTCCGCAAACCCGCGGGCCTTGGCAACACGGGACACCTGCTCGCGGGCGAAAGCCGGCGAAATATGCGGATCGAGGCCGGAGCCGGACGCGGTGCCGCCATCGGCGGCGATCTCGCCTGTTATACCGCTGGCGCGCAGCTTCTCGACGTCGGCGGCAACCCGGTCCTTCAGTTTGACCGAGGTCGGGCCGAGGTTGGATCCGGTCGAGCCGCCGGCGTTGTAGGCTTCGGGCCCGGTCGCGGAGGGGCGCGGCCAGAAATATTTGTCGGCGGTGAAGTTCTGCCCGATCAGATCGGAGCCGACGATCGCGCCATCGATGCGGATCAGGCTGCCATTGGCCTGCGCCGGCATCAATGCCTGGGCAACGCCGGTGATCGCGAAGGGATATGCAAGGCCGGTGATCGCAGTCAGCAACAAGGCCATGACGATTGCGGGACGAAGTTGGTTCAACATGATTACACCAGATTGAGAGCAGAGACGACGACGTCGACGAGCTTGATGCCGGCAAAGGGCAGCAGGAGGCCGCCGAGGCCATAGACCAGCAGGTTGCGGCGCAGGAGTGCTGCGGCGCCGACCGGGCGATACTTGACGCCCTTCAGCGCCAGCGGGATGAGCGCGACGATGATCAAGGCATTGAAGATGACCGCTGACAGGATTGCCGATTGCGGTGACGACAGCCCCATGATGTTGAGCGCGGCCAGCGCCGGATAGGTGGTGATGAACAGCGCCGGGATGATGGCGAAGTATTTTGCCACGTCGTTGGCGACCGAGAAGGTCGTCAGCGAGCCGCGCGTCATCAACAGTTGCTTGCCGATCTCGACGATCTCGATGAGCTTTGTCGGGCTGGAATCGAGATCGACCATGTTGGCCGCCTCGCGCGCCGCCTGCGTGCCGGTCTGCATCGCCACGCCGACATCGGCCTGGGCCAGCGCCGGCGCGTCGTTGGTGCCGTCGCCGCACATGGCAATCAATCGGCCGCCCTGCTGTTCCTTGCGGATATAGCCGAGCTTGTCTTCCGGTGTCGCTTCGGCGAGGAAATCGTCGACGCCGGCTTCCGAGGCGATTGCCGCTGCCGTTACCGGGTTATCGCCGGTCACCATCACGGTGCGTATCCCCATGGCACGCAGTGCCGCGAAGCGCTCCTTGATGCCAGGCTTGACCACGTCCTTGAGGTGGATGACGCCGAGCAGGCGATTGCCGTCCGCAACGGCAAGCGGCGTGCCGCCGGTGCGCGCGACCTGGTCGACGGCACGGCGGAATTCGGCCGGCACGTTCTCGTCGCGAACGCCTGCAAACTTCAGGATCGAATCCACGGCGCCCTTGCGCAGCCGGCGTCCGCCGAAATCGACGCCCGACAGTCTCGTTTCGGCGGCAAAGGGCACGACGGCATCAATTGCCAAGGCACCTGTTTGAACCGAGCCGCCACCGACAGCCAGAGCCACAACCTCGCGGCTCGTCTGCTTGTCGGAAGCTGGCAGCGATACGGCTGGCGTCTGACGACCGAATTCGCCGGTCGCAAGGGCGGCAATCGAGCGGCCCTCGGGGGTCTCATCGGCAAGGCTTGCCAGCAGCGCGGCATCGGCAAGCTCGGCATCCGTCACGCCGGGGACCGGCATGAAGTTGGCGGCCATGCGGTTGCCGAAGGTGATCGTGCCTGTCTTGTCGAGCAGCAGCGTATCGACGTCGCCAGCCGCCTCGACGGCGCGGCCGGATGTGGCGATGACGTTGAACCGCACCAGCCGGTCCATACCGGCGATGCCGATGGCCGACAGCAGGCCGCCGATGGTGGTCGGGATCAGCGTGACGAGCAGGGCTGCAAGAACCGTGACCGACAGAACCGTGCCGGAGTAGCCGGCAAGACCCCAGAGTGTCACGACGGCGACCAGGAAGACCAGCGTCAGGCCCGAGAGCAGGATAGAGAGCGCGATCTCGTTCGGGGTCTTCTGGCGCTGCGCGCCTTCGATGAGCGCGATCATGCGGTCGACGAAGGTGTCGCCGGGCGCCGTGCCGATGCGCATCTTGATCCAGTCGGACAGCACCTGCGTGCCGCCGGTGACGGCGGAGCGGTCGCCGCCGGACTCACGGATGACGGGTGCGGATTCGCCGGTGATGGCGCTTTCGTTGACCGAGGCGACACCCTCGACGACGTCGCCGTCGCCGGGGATCAGTTCCCCGGCTTCGACCAGCACGAGATCGCCGACCTTCAGCGATGTCGCCGGAATGGTCTGCGTTTCCCTGCCTTCGGCCGAGACAAGCTTGCGGGCCGTCAGTTCGGACTTGGTGCGGCGCAGGCTGTCGGCCTGCGCCTTGCCGCGTCCTTCGGCGACCGCTTCGGCGAAGGTGGCAAACAGCACCGTGAACCACAGCCAGGCGGCAATCTGGCCCGAAAACAGCGGCGTGCCGGTTCCAGTCGCAAGATCGCGAATGAAGAAGACCGTGACCATGGCTGCCACCACCTCGGTGACGAAGATCACCGGGTTGCGGACAAGCTGGCGCGGGTCGAGCTTGGTGAATGCGGCCTTGAAGGCCGGTAGCAGGATCGCCGGGTCGAGAAGGCTTGGGGCGACGGGTTTCGAAGACATTGTCTGTTCCTTCAGAAGGTCTGGCCCGAGAGCATGGCGAACTGCTCGACGATGGGACCAAGCGCGAGGGCCGGGAAATATTGCAGCCCGCCGAGGATGAGGATGACGCCGATGAGCAGGCCGACGAAGAGCGGCGTGTGCGTCGGGAAGGTTCCCTGGGAAGCCGGAACGCGGGTCTTGGCGGCGATTGAGCCGGCTATCGCCAGCACCGGTATCGCGTAGGCGAAACGGCCGAGCAGCATCGCGAAGCCGAGCGTCGTGTTGTACCAGGGCGTGTTGGCCGAGAGGCCGCCAAACGCGGAGCCGTTGTTGCCGGTAGCAGAGGTATAGGCGTAGAGGATTTCCGACAGGCCATGCGGACCTGACGTGCCGATGCTGGCGACAGCCGAGGGCATGACGGCAGAAATCGCGGTGAAGCCGAGGATCGAGGCGGGCAGGATGAGGATCGCCAGCATCGCGTATTTCATCTCGCGGCCTTCGATCTTCTTACCGAGCAGTTCGGGCGTGCGCCCGACCATCAGGCCGGCGACGAAGACGGCGAGGATCGCGAAGACGACCATACCGTAAAGGCCGGAGCCGACGCCGCCCGGCAGCACTTCGCCAAGCTGGATCAGCAGCATGGGGACAAGGCCGCCAATGCCGGTGAAGGAGCCGTGCATGCCGTTGACCGCACCGGTCGAAATGCCTGTGGTCACGCCGGCATAAGCCGCCGACATCGCTTGGCCGAAGCGGACTTCCTTGCCTTCCATATTGCCGAGAGACGCCTCGAGGCCGAGGCCGTGCAGGATCGGGTTGCCGTAGCTTTCGGCCCAGTAGATGACGCCGATACCGGCGATCAGCAACGTTGCCATGGCAGCGATGAAGGCCCAGCCCTGGCGGCGGTCACCGACTATCTGGCCGAAGGTGTAGACCAGCGCCGAGGTGATCGACAGCATCGCGAAGATCGACAGGTAGTTGCTGAGCGCGCTCGGGTTTTCGAACGGGTGCGCCGCATTGGCGTTGAAGAAGCCGCCGCCATTGGTGCCGAGCTGCTTGATCGCCTCCTGGCTTGCGACCGGACCAAGCGCGATCGTCTGCTGCACGCCCTCGAGCGTGGTGGCGCTGACGGAAGCGTGGAACGTCTGCGGCATACCCATCGCGACGAAAGCGAGTGCAACGAGAACTGCCAGCGGCAGCAGCACATAGAGGGTCGAGTGGGTCAGATCGACCCAGAAATTGCCGAGTGTCGCGGCGCCGGAGCGGGCAAAGGCGCGGGTGACGGCAAGCGCGATGGCGATGCCCGTTGCAGCCGACACGAAGTTCTGCACTGTCAGGCCGGCCATCTGGCTGAAATGGCTCATGGTGGTCTCGCCGCCATAGGACTGCCAGTTGGTGTTGGTGAGGAAGCTGACCGCCGTGTTGAAGGCGAGGTCTGGCGGGACGTTGGCAAACCCCTGCGGGTTCAGCGGCAGCGACCCCTGGAAGCGCAGGATGACGTAGAGAAGCGCGAAGCCGGCCGCGCTGAAGGCGAGCATCGACAGTGTATAGGCGAGCCAGCCCTGCTCCTTCCTAGCATCGACGCCAGCCGCGAGATAGAGCCCACGCTCGACGGGTCCGAGAACCGGAGAGAGGAAGTTGCGCTCGCCAGCGAAAACCCGGGCCATGTAAAGGCCCAATGGCTTGATCGCGAGGAAGACGGCGAGAAAGAGGAGGCCGATCTGCAGCCACCCGATAATAGACATGAGGAATTCTCCGCAAAATACGGCTGAACGATCAGAACCGTTCCGGTCGAACGAGGGTCACGATGAGATAGGCCGCGAGCGCAAAGGCGACGGCGAGGCCAATGAAGGCTTCGAACATCGACGCCTCCTAGAGCCGGCTGAGCGTGCGCGCGTAGAGCGCAAACACGACAAGGCCGCCGAGACCGGCGGCAAGAAAAAGGAAATCGGACATGTGCATTCTCCGGAACTGTTTATGGCCGGATGATGCACCCTCAGCGGGTCAATTATCGATTGCGATGGTTTCGCGCGCGCATAAGGAAAAGATAAGGATACTGCCACCGTCCGAAGGCGGCTGGCGGATTGGTGGCGTCAGAGCGTTTCCAACTTAAACTGAGTAACAGAAACGCTTTAGCTCTTTGTTTTTACGCATTTCCTGGCGAAAAACCGCTTCGCATCTTTGCTGGAAAAACCCTAGCCCTTGATGATCGGGCTTACGGTGGGTGCCGCTTCGGTGGTCACTTCGCGCATCCACTCGCGCCAGATGGCGACGAGCAGTGCCATCAGCACCGGACCGACGAACAGACCGAGAAAGCCCATGGTCTTCACGCCGCCGACGAGGCCGAAGAAGGTCGGCAGGAACGGCAGCTTGATCGGGCCGCCGACAAGGCGCGGACGCAACGTCTTGTCGACGATGAAGAGTTCGGTCGTGCCCCAGGCAAACAGCGCAATGCCCTGGACCGGCGAGCCGCTGGCGACGAGATAGACGGAAACCAGCGTGAAGCAGAGCGGCGCACCGCCGGGGATCAGCGCCATCAGGCCGGTGATGATGCCGAGCGTGACCGGCGAGGGAACGCCGGCCAGCCAATAGGCGACGCCGAGCACGATGCCCTCGCCGATGGCGATGATGCCCATGCCCGTCACCGTCGAGCTGATCGTCAGCGGCACCACGCGCGACAGCCGTTCCCAGCGCATCGGGAAGATGCGTTCGCCGAGATGATCGAGCTGCTTGGAGAAGGAGTGTCCGTCGCGATAGACGAAGAACAGCGTGATCAGCATGAAGAGCAGCGTCAGGAAGGCGTGAAACGCCGACGCGCCGATGACCAGCACGCCGCGATAGATATTGCCGATGTTGGAGCCGCTGACGAGCTGCACCAGTTCGCCGAGCGCTCCGGGATGGCCGACATATTTGACCCATTGCTCGCCGAGCCAGGCACCGGCGACGGGGATCGAGGTCAGCCAGACGGGCACGCCGGCGCCGTTGGCATTGGTTTCAACCGCCCAGACCAGCCAGTCGCGCACTTCGTCGACCGCGTAGACGGCAGCGACCGAGATCGGCACGACGATGAAGGCGACGACGCAGATAATGGCAATGGTCGCCGCCAGTGTGCGGTTGCCGCCGACGGCCGCCAGCAGGCGGCGATAAATCGGCCAGCTGGCAAAACCGATGACGACAGCAGCCAGAACCGGGACGAGGAAGCCGTGGAAGAAATAGACGCCGGCCAGAAGCACGAAGACGAGCATCCAGCGCGCAGCGGTGATCGGACCAACCAGAGCCGAGCGCGACGCCGCCGCATGCCCGAAGAGTCGCGGCTCTACGGGAAGGTTTTCTCGTTCGCGATTGCCCAACTGCACCAACATTCCTCCGTCTCCAGACGACCTTACAACAAACCCGAGGCCTTGCCAGCCTGTACAGTGCCGCGTGTCTCCCACAAAGACGTGCAAAGGTCGCTGTACCAGGATCTGATGCATAATTTTGCGCTTAAATCGATCCGATTTAAGCGCAAAATTATGCAGTGCCGCCCCCATGCCCCCGGTTTACGGTAGTTTCGGGGCCACAGCCGACGCTAGCGGCGGGACATGACAGAAAAATTTAGCGGCGCGCAAGCTCTCAGGCTTCATTTGATGGCAGAAGTCATTCTGCCGCACGTATCGCCGCCCGCTTGGTCGTCTCGGCGCGATCGACGAAAACCGATGCGAGGAAGATACCGAAACCGGCAACCCCCATGACGGCACCGACCAGACCAGTCGAAGTCCAACCATAGCCAGCGGCAATGGACCAGCCGCCAAGCCAGGCGCCGAGCGCATTGGCGAGGTTGAAGGCGGAATGGCTGAGTGCTGCGGCAAGTGTCTGCGCCTCGCCCGACACGTCCATAAGTCGGGTCTGCACACCCGGTACGACGGCAAAGCCGCCGCCGATGAACAAGACGTTGACGATGGCGATCCACGGATTGCCCATGGTGAAATAGAACAGCACATAAGCGAAGATATTGAAGGCAAGCGCGATGCCGATCGCCGGCAGCAGCGCCCAATCGGCGAGCCTGGAGCCGACGATGTTGCCGAGGATCATCCCGGCGCCAAACACCGACAGCATGATCGGCACGTTCGCCACGGAAACGCCTGCGACGTCCGTCAATGCCGGAGCGATGTAGCTGAAGACGGCGAACATGCCGCCGCAGCCGATGGCGCAGATGCCGAGCATCAGCCACACCTGCAGCTTGCCCAGGGCGCCAAGCTCGCGCAGCGGCGTCGCCTGCGGATTGCCCTTGTCGCGCGGCACGTAGGACCAGGTGAGCGCAATGGTCAGAAGGCTGATGCCGCCGACAATGGCGAAGGCCGACCGCCATCCGAGCGCCTGACCGAACCAGGCAACGAGCGGCGTTCCGAACAGGGTCGCGATCGTCAGGCCCATCATCACGCGCCCGACGGCACGCGCCCGCTGGTTGGGTGCAGCCAGCCCTGCAGCCACGAGCGCCGCCACACCGAAATAGGCACCGTGCGGAAGACCGGCAAAGAAGCGCGCGGCAACCAGCGTGTAGAAATCCGGTGCGATGGCGCTTGCGAAATTGCCGATCGCAAACAGCAGCATCAGCACCAAGAGCACCCGAAAGCGGGAAAACCGCGCCGCAAGCACCGCGATCAACGGTGCGCCGACGACGACGCCGAGTGCATAGGCGCTGATGACGGCGCCGGCGCGCGGCACCGAAACGCCGACGTCATCGGCCACTTGCGGCAGCAGGCCCATGATGGCGAATTCGCCCGTACCGATGCCGAACCCGCCAACGGCGAGCGCAACCTCGGCAACAGAGATGCGGCTTCGGCGCGAATCGACGGCAGAAGAATAGGCTTCGTCACACATGAGCAATGACCTGTGTCGTTCGGCCTCGAACAGCGGCACAAATCTGTGGGGTGCTGGCGGCGTGGTATCGGACGGTTTCCGACGGGGATATGCTGCAATGCAATACAGGCTTTAAACCCGGCTGGCAAAGGCTTTGCGGCACTCATCATACTTTTTCACACGCTGGTGAAGCAGACCGGCTAACTGTTCGCTGAGTTGACGTTTACGTCAAAGTTATATAATCCCGAATCTCGGCTTGAAGAGGTGTCGTAAAAGCATCATCTTCATCGGCAAGAGAAGACCGGGAGGGTTACTTCTTTGGCCGCAAGCAAGGCTAGCCTGTGGCGACCAGAGGGAGAGAGGTCATGGCGGAACTCAACACGCAACCAACAGGCATCAGCCCGGAGAAGATCTGGCTGAAGTCCTATCCGCCGGGCATTGCCGCCGAAATCGGCCCTCTGCCCTACAAATCGATCGGCGACTTCTTCGACCATGCCGTCGCGCGCTACTCGCGCCGCTTCGCCTTTACCTGCATGGGCAAATCGCTGACCTTCTCCGAGCTCAATGCCGAATCCGCCAAGATCGGCGCCTGGCTGCAGGCGCGCGGGCTGTCGAAGGGCGACCGCGTCGCGGTGATGATGCCGAACATCCTGCAGAACCCTGTTATCGTTTTCGGCATTCTGAGGGCAGGATTCACGGTCGTGAACGTCAACCCGCTCTACACGCCGCGCGAACTGGAACATCAGCTCGTCGATTCCGGCGCCAAGGCGATCTTCGTGCTTGAGAACTTCGCTCATACGGTCCAGCAGGTTGCGGCCAAGACCAGCATCAAGCATGTGGTGGTCGCCACGATGGGCGACATGCTCGGCTTCAAGGGCACGATCGTCAATCTGATCGTGCGCCGGGTGAAGAAGCTCGTGCCCGCCTGGTCGATCCCCGGCCATCATTCCTTCAAGTCCGTGCTCGCCGAAGGTGGCCGCCTGAAGCTGACCAAACCCAATGTGGCGCCGAGCGATGTCGCTTTCCTGCAATATACCGGCGGCACCACGGGTATTTCCAAAGGGGCGACGCTCACCCATTCCAACCTTTTGTCGAACATGGCGCAGATGGAAATCTGGTTCGACACGGCGTTCCGCTCGCGTCCGCGGCCGGACAGTCTCGTCTTCATGTGCGCTCTGCCGCTCTACCATATCTTCGCGCTGACGGTGAACTCGCTGATGGGCCTTGCCACCGGCGGCAACAACATCCTGATCCCCAACCCACGCGACATTCCCGGCTTCGTCAAGGAGCTCGGCAAGTACAAGACCAACATCTTCCCGGGTCTCAACACGCTGTTCAATGCGCTGATGAACAACCCCGAATTCCAGAAGCTCGACTTCTCGTCGCTGATGCTCACCTTCGGCGGCGGCATGGCCATCCAAAGACCGGTGGCAGAGCGCTGGCAGAAGATGACGGGGTGCCCGATCGCCGAAGGCTACGGGCTTTCCGAGACGTCGCCGGTCGCCACCGCCAACCTTCTCGACTCGACCGAGTTCACCGGCACGATCGGCTTTCCGATCCCTTCGACCGAGGTTGAGATCCGCGACGACCAGGGCAACACCCTGGCGATCGGCGACGTCGGCGAAATCTGCATTCGCGGGCCGCAGGTCATGGCCGGTTACTGGCAGCGTCCGGACGAAACCGCCAAGGCGATTTCGCCCGACGGTTTCTTCCGCTCCGGCGATATCGGCTTCATAAACCCCGCCGGCCTCGTCAAGATCGTCGACCGCAAGAAGGACATGATCCTGGTTTCGGGCTTCAACGTCTTCCCTAACGAGATCGAGGAAGTGGCGATGACCCATCCCGGCATTCTCGAATGCGCGGCGATCGGCGTTCCGGACGAACATTCGGGCGAAGCCGTCAAGCTGTTCGTCGTGCGCAAGGATCCTGACCTGACCGAAGAGGACGTCAAGCGGCATTGCGCGGCCAATCTCACCAACTACAAGCGGCCGCGCTTCGTCGAGTTCCGCACCGAGTTGCCGAAAACCAATGTCGGCAAGATCCTGCGCAAGGACCTCCGGGGCTAGGGCCAGCCTCGACTTAAAACGATTTAAAAAATCCTGAAAACCGCCATCCCGGCGGTTTTGCGGGCTTGATTTGGACAATGCAAAGCGAATAGCTACGCAGGCGAATGTCCGACACAAGGAGCCCCGCGATGAAAGCGCTTGTCGATCAACTCAAAGCAACCGCCGCGCAGACCAATGCGACCGATATCCGCGCCGCCTTCGCGAGCGATGCCCAGCGCTTCTCGCGCTTCAGCACCTCGCTCGACGATCTGCTGCTCGATTATTCGAAATGCGCAGTGAACGAACAGGTGCTCGACGGTCTTGAGGCGCTGGCGAAAGCGGCCAAGGTCGAAGAGAAGCGCGACGCGATGTTCCGCGGCGACATCATCAACATTACCGAAGAACGGGCCGTGCTGCACACGGCGCTGCGCAACCGCGGCAATCGTCCTGTCATGGTCGACGGCAAGGACGTGATGCCCGACGTCAACGGCGTGCTTGAAACCATGGGCGCCTTTGCCGATGGCATCCGCTCGGGCGCGCTCAAAGGTGCGACCGGCAAGAAGATCACCGATGTGGTCAATATCGGCATCGGCGGCTCGGATCTCGGCCCAGTGATGGCGACGCTGGCGCTCGCGCCGTTCCATGACGGCCCGCGCCTGCATTTCGTCTCCAACATCGATGGCGCGCATATCGCCGATACGCTGAAGCTCGTCGATCCGGAAACGACGCTCTTCATCGTCGCCTCCAAGACCTTCACGACCATCGAGACGATGACCAATGCGGCGACTGCCCGCGCCTTCATCGCCGGCAAGCTCGGCGAAGCCGCAGTCGGCCACCACTTTGCCGCCGTCTCGACGGCACTCGACAAGGTCGCAGCTTTCGGCATCGACCAGGCGCGCGTGTTCGGCTTCTGGGATTGGGTCGGTGGGCGCTATTCGATCTGGTCGGCCATTGGCCTGCCGCTGATGATCGCCATCGGCAAGGAGAATTTCGGCCGCTTCCTCGATGGCGGCCATGCCATCGACGAGCACTTCCGCACTGCGCCGATCCGCCAGAACCTGCCGATGCTGCTGGGCCTCCTCGGCTTCTATCACCGCAATGTTCTCGGCTATCCCTCGCGGGCGATCCTGCCCTATGACCAGCGCCTGTCGCGCTTTCCGGCTTACCTGCAGCAGCTCGACATGGAATCGAACGGCAAGGCGGTCACGCTCGACAGCAAACCGGTCGAATATTCGACGGGTCCGGTCGTCTGGGGCGAGCCGGGCACCAATGGCCAGCACGCCTTCTACCAGCTGATCCACCAGGGCACGGACGTCATCCCGGCCGAGTTCATGATCGCCGCCAACGGCCACGAGAAGAACCTGCGCCACCAGCACGAACTGCTGATTGCCAATTGCCTCGCCCAGTCTGAAGCCCTGATGAAGGGGCGCACGCTTGCCGAGGCGAAGGCACAGCTGACCTCCAAGGGCATGGCGGATGCCAAGGCAGACAAGATCGCGCCGCACCGCGTCTTTGCCGGCAACCGCCCGTCGCTGACGCTGGTCTACGACCAGCTCGATCCTTTCGCCTTCGGCCGGCTGATCGCGCTCTACGAGCACCGCGTCTTCGTCGAAGGCGCGCTCTTCAACATCAATTCGTTCGATCAGTGGGGCGTCGAGCTCGGCAAGGAGCTGGCAACGGGCCTGCTGCCCGTGGTCGAAGGCAAGGAAAGTGCTGCCGGTCACGATTCGTCGACGGCGGGCCTTGTGGCCGTGCTGCTCAAGGCTTCTCGCTAAGAATGCGAGGCCAGGGCGCGCCCGGCGTGCCCTGGCCGTTCAGGCCGCGCAGGCCGGCAGCGCCTTGACGCCGGACTGGCGGAGCATATCCATCAGATCCAGTCCCGAAAGGAGCTGGAAGTAGTTTTCGTCGGAACGCGTACGGATCCAGGCATCGACCGTGACTTTCTGGTCAGCAGGAAACGCACCGCTCCAGCAGCCACCGGAAAAACCGACCGTAAGGCTTCCGCGACCCTTGGCCTCCGTGCCTTTGGTCGCCGCGATCTTCTCCTGCATATCGCGCAGGCGCTCCGCATCGGCGGGCGTCAGCGTCAGGACATAGAGCGTCTGCCCCTCCCGCATCCCCTCGGTCAGCCCCGGCGCCCCGACATTTCCGGATTGGATCTGAAGGGCAAAACGGTGGGTGTCGAGGGGCGCACCATCCGCCTTCCACGAAATGCCGAGTGTTGCGTCGCCGCGCCTGAGCGACAGCGCTTCGGGCACCAAAAGGGCAACACGCAGTTCTGCCGGATCGGACGTGAGCGGATCGACGCCAGACAGTTTTTCAAACGAGCCGACATTGAGCGCTGCACAGGCGGCCAGCACGTTGAGGGACAGGAAAAGGCATGGGTTCATCAAAATACGGAAAGTCATGAAACGCACCAAAATCATAATTGACGCGAAATAATTATCGTTTTACAATAAAAAAACAAGTGAGCCGATAAGGAACTTTTTAATGAACGGATCTCCCGAGCGGCTGCGCAAGCTGAGCCGCATCATGAAACTGATGGTCGTATTGTGCGGCGCAGTGTTCTGCTCGGCCGTCGTCTACGGGCACTGGCAGATTTTCTTCGACCGGGCCGGCTTCGAGCAGGGTATTCGCGACGTGGTCTTCCCGAAGGTCTCCGCCATCACGCTCTCCTATCGCGCGATAATAACCGTCATGTTTCTCACTGCGATGAACAATGCGCTTGTTATTGCCGGCCTCGCCTTTGCCTGGCAACTTTTCGACGGTTTCGAACGCGGTGAGATCCTTTCCAGCCGCAATGGTGTCCTGCTGAAGCGGATCGGCATCATCGCCATCGTCGGTTCCTTGTGCATGACTGTCAGCAACGCAATCGGCATCATGGCTGTCACCTACGACAATCCCAGTACGACCGGGCACTCCGTCTTCATCGACATCAATGGGGGAACGATTATCGTTATGCTGATGGCCGGGCTGCTTCTGGTGCTCGGCCATGTCATGGTCATCGCATCGGGGATCGAAGCCGAGAACAGGAGCTTCGTTTAACGGATGCCGATTGTCGTAAACCTCGACGTCATGCTGGCGAAACGCAAGGTGCGCTCGCGCGATCTTGCGGAACAGGTCGGCATTACCGAGCAGAACATATCGCTGTTAAAATCGGGCAAGGTCAAAGGCGTGCGCTTCGACACGTTGGAGAAGATCTGCGCCGTTCTCGATTGCCAGCCGGGTGACATTCTCGAATATCGCCCGGAGGAAAAGGATTGAGTTTCGTGCGGGCTCTTCTCAGAGCCCGATTTCATGCTTCCAGGGCGGGTTGGCGCCGGCACGCGAAACGGTGACGGCGGCGGCCCTGGCGCCGAGGGCCAGGGCGTCGCGAACAGCGCTTTCCGAGAGGTTTGCGACGGCGTCCTTGGTCAGGAGACCGCTCAGCTTCAGCGATGCGAGCACGCCGGCATCGAAGGTATCGCCGGCACCGACCGTGTCGACGACCGTGACGCGCTCACCGGCAACGTCGACCTTGTGACGCCCGGTGTAGCCGACGGCCCCATCGGCGCCCTTGGTGATCAGAACCAGCTTCGGACCGCGCTTCAGCCATTCGGCCGCCAGATCGTCGTGGCTGCCGGTCATGCCGAACCAGTCGAGATCTTCATCCGAGAACTTGATGATGTCAGACATCGCCGCCATGCGGTTCATCCGGGCGAGATGGGCTTCCCGATCCTTGATGAAGCCGGGCCGGATGTTCGGGTCGAAGGAGATGATCCGCTTTTCGTGTTCGCGGGTCATCAGCGCCTCATATGTCGAGCCGCAGGGCTCGGGGATGAGGCTGATCGCGCCGAAATGCAGCGCCTCGCAGAAGTCGCCGAGCGCCGGCAGATGATCTTTCGTAATCATCCGCCCCGCCGTGTTCTCGTCGAAGAAGGCGTAGGTGGCATGGCCGTTGACGAGCTTGACGAAGGCAAGCGTTGTATGCAGCGACAGGGTCGCGCAGGGAGCGAAGTCGACATTCGCCGCCTTCAGCGTTTCGCGGAGGACATCGCCGAACATGTCATCGGAAAGGCCGGTGAAGAAGCCGGTGGGAATGCCGAGCCGACCGAGCGCGATCGCCGTATTGAAGATCGCCCCGCCGGCATAGGGCGCAAATGCACTTTCGCCCGCGGTCGTGTCCCGCGGCAGCATGTCGATCAGCGCTTCACCACAACATACGATCATCGGCATTTCTCCCCTGAAGACATTTCAACTGATTTCAATGACTTTCGACGAAATCCCAGAGTGTCGCCGACTATTGGGCGGCAAGCGCGCTGACGCCGCCATTGCGGCCAGACCAGGCCAGCGGGTCGTTGAGGAAGGCCTCGACTTCGCCAAGCGTCTCGTCGTCGAACAGCGCCTGCTCGCGGGCAACGGCAAGCACGTTGCGCCATGTGGCGATCCAGTGCAGGTCGACACCCTTGCCCTTCATCTCGCCGACGGCCTCCGGGAAGATATCGTAATAGAAGAGCGCGATGCCGTGGTCGACGATGCCGCCGGCTGCGCGGATCGCATCGATGAACTTGAACATCGAGCCGCCGGCGGTCGTCAGGTCCTCGATAACAAGAACACGGGCGCCCTCCGGCATGTGGCCCTCGATCTGGGCGTTGCGGCCATGACCCTTCGGCGCCTTGCGCACGTAGATCATCGGCAGGCCCAGGCGCTCGGCCAGCATCGCCGCGAAGGGAATACCCGCCGTCTCGCCACCGGCGACGACGTCGAACTGCTCGAAGCCCGCCTCGCGCAGGATTGATGCCGCGGCAAAATCCATAACGGCCGAACGGATGCGCGGATAGGAGATCAGCTTGCGGCAGTCGATATAAACCGGGCTCGCCATTCCGGACGAGAGCTTATAGGGCTTGTCGGCGCTGAAATGCACCGCCTTGATCTCCCAGAGCATCTTGGCGACCAGCTCGGCCATCACGGCCTTGTCGGTGAACGCATTGGAAAACATCAAACTCTCCTTCAAAATTCCAAACGATCAGGCGACGGCCCAGTGCAGCGGGAACATCGGATCGAAAACGGTGACCGGACCGGCACCGGTCTCGATCTTCTTGGGATAGGTCACGGCTTCTGCCTGCTTCCTGAGCGTGATCGTCTCCTCGTTGACCGGCAGGCCATACCAGGTGGGACCGTTCAGCGAGGCGAAGGCTTCGAGCTTGTCGAGCGCGCCCTCCTCTTCGAACACATGCGCCAGGCAACTCATGGTGTTGATCGAGGTGTAGATGCCGGCGCAGCCGCAGGCGCATTCCTTCAGCGGATCGACATGCGGTGCTGAGTCGGTGCCGAGGAAGAAGCGCTTGTCGCCCGAGACGGCGGCAGCGCGCAGCGCCAGACGGTGGTTTTCGCGCTTGGCAACCGGCAGGCAGTAGTAGTGCGGCTTGATGCCGCCGACGAGAATGGCGTTGCGGTTGATGATCAGGTGATGGGTGGTGATCGAGCCGGCAAGATTGGCCTTCGACGCCTTGATGTAGTCGATGCCGTCCTTGGTGGTGACGTGCTCCATCGTGACCTTCAGTTCCGGCAGGCGCTGGCGCAAGGGATCAAGCACGGTGTCGATGAACACGGCCTCGCGGTCGAAGATGTCGACGTCCGATGTCGTGACCTCGCCATGCACGCAGAGCGGCAGGCCGATCTTCGCCATGCGCTCGAGCACCGGCATCGCCTCATCGATGTTGCGCACGCCGCTGTGCGAATTCGTCGTCGCGCCAGCCGGATAGAGCTTGACTGCCTTGACGAGGCCGCTCCTGTGGCCGGCCTCGACGTCGTCGGGGTTCGTGCCCTCGGTGAGATAAAGCGTCATCAGCGGCTCGAACCGGTCGCCTGCCGGGATGGCCGCGAGGATGCGCTCGCGATAGGCAGCAGCGTCGGCCGCGGTGACGACCGGCGGCACGAGGTTGGGCATGATGATCGCGCGGGCGAAATGGCGGCTGGTGTCGGCGATGACGCCCTTCAGCATGTCGCCGTCGCGCAGGTGAAGGTGCCAATCATCCGGCCGGCGGATAACGAGGTCTTGCATGGTCAGCGTTCTCCTAAGTCAGGGCGGGATGCAGGCGGAAAACCGCGTACACTTTTCCTGATCCCCCTCCCGGTGCTCGCGCCCGATCCGCGCGCGCAGCTTTGCAGCCGGCAGGTGCGGGTGTTGGGCGGTTACTCATGTGGTGAAACCGCGTCTCGATATCACCAATGCGCCCGCAAACACAATCCGCAATCCGACCATCGCTCAGAAATCCGCAAGCACGACATCTGCGCGTCGCTGATGCTCGACCACACGATGCGCGTTGGGGATGTCGTTGCCATGGGCTTTTCGCTTCGCCGCCTCCTCGTCGTAGCCGTGGTCGAACCAGCGCTTCAAAAGCCGCCGCTCCAGTTCCTCGATGCCGGGATTGATGAAGATGGAGAAATCGAAGGCACCGGCAAGCTTGTTCCAGGGCGCCTCGTCGAGCAGCAGATAGTTGCCCTCGGCGAGAATAATGCGGGTATCGGCCGCTACAACACGCGCCGAGGCGATCGCCAGTTCGCGCGAGCGATCGAAGACCGGCACCAGCACCTCGCCGTCATTGGCCCTGACCGCAGCGATCGTCGCCAGGAACGACCTGACATCAAAGGTTTCCGGCGCACCTTTGCGGGCAAGCAGGCCCTTCTCTTCGAGCACGGCATTGTCCATGTGAAAGCCGTCCATCGGCAGCACCGCCGCCATTTCTCCTGCAGCTACCAGCGCTTCGGCAAGCGCGTCGGACAGGGTGGATTTTCCGGCACCCGGCGGGCCGGCAATCGCCACGACGAAACGGGCGGCTCCAGCCGCCCGTTCGAGGATCTGATCAACCACCGGCCCGACATTCATGCGGCGAGCGCCTCGCGCGGCGGCTCCTTCGCGCCGGTCATGAAGGCGACGGCATCAGACATCGTGTGTTCCTTCGGATTGATGACGCAGAGGCGTTTGCCAAGCCTGTGGATGTGGATGCGATCGGCCACCTCGAACACATGCGGCATGTTGTGCGAGATGAGCACGATCGGCAGGCCGCGCGAACGCACGTCGAGGATCAACTCCAGCACCCGCCGGCTTTCCTTGACGCCGAGGGCTGCCGTCGGCTCGTCCATGATCACCACCTTGGAACCGAAGGCTGCGGCTCGCGCCACCGCCACGCCCTGGCGCTGGCCGCCCGAAAGCGTTTCCACCGCCTGGTTGATGTTCTGGATGGTCATCAGGCCGAGCTCGGACAGCTTTGCCCGCGCCCGCTTCTCCATCTCCGCACGGTCGAGCGTGCGGAAAAGCTTGCCCATGATGCCGGGTTTACGGATTTCGCGGCCGAGAAACATGTTGTCGGCGATCGAGAGCGCCGGTGACAGCGCCAGGTTCTGATAGACGGTCTCGATGCCGGCCGTGCGCGCCTCCATCGGCGAGCGGAAGTTGATCTGCTGGCCCTCGAGCCGGATTTCCCCCTCATCCGGCGTGATGGCGCCGGAGATCGCCTTGATCATCGAGGACTTTCCGGCGCCGTTGTCGCCGATGACGGCCAGGATCTCGCCCGGGTAGAGGTCGAAATCGGCATAGTCGAGAGCCGTAACTCGGCCATAACGCTTGACCAGGCCGCGCGCGGTGAGAATGGGTTCCTGAGCCATCAGCCTGCTACCTTTCTGATCCATTGGTCGATTGCGACGGCGGTGATGATCAGCACGCCGGTGAGGAAGACTTTCCATTGCGGATCGGCGCCCAACATGTTGAGCCCCATGGAGACCACGCCGACGATCATCGCGCCGATCAGCGTTCCAAGGATCGATCCACGCCCGCCGAAGAGTGAGATGCCGCCGATTACGGCCGCGGTGATGGCCTGAAGATTGTAGTCGGTGACCGCTGCCGAAGGCGAGATCGAGCCGTTGCGGCCGATCGAGACCCAGGCGGCGAGTGCCGCAATCAGGCCGGCGAGCGTATAGGCGCTGAGCAGCACGCGGCTGGTGCGGATACCGGAAAGCTTCGCTGCCTCAGGATCGTCGCCGACGGCATAAAGGTGGCGTCCCCAGGCCGTATGGTTGAGCGCGTACCAGAGGCCAAGGACCAGCACGACCATCATCACCACACCGAGCGTGAAGACGGCGGATCCCACCTTGAAGCTGACGCCAAAGAGGTGAAGCATCTTGGTGACGGCCGCTACATCGGCCTCGCGGATCGTCGCATTTGCCGAGTAGATGAAGTTCGTCGACATGATGACGTACCAGGTGCCGAGCGTGACGATGAACGGCGGAAGCTTGACCCTGGAGACGAGGAAGCCGTTGAGGAAGCCGCAGGCACCGCCGACGACGAAGCCGATGAAGATCGCGATCGGCGCCGGAAGGCCGTAAGTCACGGCGCAATTGCCCATGATGACAGCCGAAAGCACCATGATCACACCGATCGAAAGGTCGATGCCGGCCGTCAGGATGACCAGGGTCTGCGCGGCCCCCAGGATGCCGACGATGGCGATCTGCTGCAGGATCAGCGTCAGCGTATAGGACGAGAAGAACTTTCCACCGATCGTCAGACCGAAGATCAGGATCGCTGCAACGAGCACGATGAACGGCACAGCCGCCGGCGTCGAATGCAGGAAATGCTGGATCTTCTGGATCAGCGTCTTGTCATGTGTGTCGAACGACGCGACCTGCGTCGAACTGTTGACCAGGACCTTTTCGAATTCCTGGGATGGCTGTGCGGCTGCGTTGGGCTCGCCCATGGACCTTCCTCCGGTGAACCCCACTCCCAAGGGGTTGCGATGCAATCTGGTGCACAGCCCGCCCACCATGTGGCGGGCATCAGCACTCATTCAAGAAGCTGCGCGGTTTTCGTCGCCTTGTCAAAGACATCGACGCTTACGCGAAGGGCGGCCCGGGCCGCCCTTCCGTTGCTGCTCATGCGTTCGAAGAACGGGAGCGATCAGCCCCAGCACTTCTCCGTGCCGACCTTGACGTCGATCGATTCGACGCCGGCAGCCGGCTTGTCGGTGACGAGCGAAACGCCGGTGTCGAAGAAGTCCTTGCCTTCGGTCGGCTTCGGCTTTTCGCCGCTGTCGGCGAACTTCTTGATCGCCTCGATGCCGAGCGCCGCCATCATCAGCGGATACTGCTGCGAGGTCGCGCCGATGACGCCTTCGGCCACCGACTTGACGCCGGGGCAACCGCCGTCAACCGATACGATCAGCACGTCCTTTTCCTTGCCAACGGCTTTCAGCGCCTGGTAGGCGCCGACGGCGGCCGGCTCATTGATGGTGTGGATCACGTTGATATCAGGATCCTTCTGCAGAAGGTTTTCCATCGCCTTGCGGCCACCTTCTTCGTTGCCGTTGGTGACGTCGTGGCCGACGATGCGGGCATCATCCTCGTCGCCGATCTTGTTAGGATCTTTCGGGTCGATGCCGAAGCCGATCATGAAGCCCTGGTCGCGCAGGACGTCAACGGTCGGCTGCGACGGTATCAGATCGAGGAAGCCGACCTTGGCGGTCTTGGCGCCCTCGCCCATCGTGGCGGCGGCCCATTGGCCGATCAGCTTGCCGGCGAGCAGGTTGTCTGTAGCGAACGTCGCGTCGGCGGCGGTGGCCGGATCAAGCGGCGTATCGAGCGCGATCACCAGAAGACCGGCCTCCTGCGCCTTCTTCACCTGGTCGACGATTGCCTTCGTGTCGGAAGCGGCGATCAGGATGCCCTTGGCGCCATCGGCGATGCAGGATTCGATCGCAGCCACCTGGCTGTCATGGTCGCCGTCGATCTTGCCGGCATAGGACTTCAGCGTGACGCCGAGTTCCTGGGCCTTGGCGGTAGCGCCTTCCTTCATCTTGACGAAGAAGGGGTTGGTATCGGTCTTTGTAATCAGGCAGGCGCCGATATCGGCGGCCTGTGCCGGAGCGGCAAAAACGACGCCGAGCGACAGCACGCCGAACGCGGCGGAGAGAACAGTCTTCTTCATGTAATCCTCCCAAGGATGAAAAACGTGCCGGTGGACCGGCCCAGGCCTCGCCGCCACAGCATTCTCCTCTGCTGCAGCAGGCGCTTCCGGATCAAAAACAAACATTAAATTTCGGGGGTGTCAATAAATAAATCAAATTGAATTATTATTTCGATGTGGCATTCTCTGGATAACAGCGATCCGAGGCCATCCGGGCCGTCGCGCAAATTGACAGGTCCGCCCAGAGCGGAAACAACAGACCCGCGCCAAGCGGGCACCAATGCCAACGGGAGGAGACGGTGGCATGTCATTGACAGACGGCCCCGACAGGGGACCGATACAACCTGAGGTCATCGACCCGAGCGGCGGGGCGAACCAGACGCGCGTGCGCGCCTACAACGAGAGGCTGGTGATGTCGCTGGTGCGGCGTCACGGCGAGCTGTCGAAGGCGGATATCGCCAGACGCTCCGGCCTTTCGGCGCAGACCGTTTCCGTCATCATGCGGGCGCTCGAAAGCGATGGCCTCTTGGTGCGCGGCGCGCCGGTGCGCGGCCGTGTCGGCCAGCCGTCGACGCCGATGCGGCTCAACCCGGATGCGGTGTTTTCCTTTGGGGTGAAGATCGGGCGTCGAAGTGCCGACCTGGTGCTGATGGATTTCGTCGGCAATATCCGCCTGCACCTGCACCAGATCCATGCCTATCCGCTGCCCGGCGAACTGGTCGACTTCATCGTCGGCGGCATCGAGAAACTCGAGGCGCAACTGAGCCCAGAGGAGCGCAAGCGCATCGCTGGGGTCGGTATCGCCACGCCCTTCGAACTGTGGAACTGGGCGGAAGAAGTCGGCGCCCCGCGGGAAGAAATGAACCGGTGGCGCGAGGTGGACCTGCAGGCGATCGTGGCCCAACGCACCCGCCACCCGGTGTTCCTGCAGAATGACGGCACCAGCGCCTGCGGCGCCGAACTCGCCTTCGGCGTCGGCGCCAGCTATCCCGACTTCGTCTATTTCTACATCGGCTCGTTCATCGGCGGCGGCATCGTCATCAATTCCGCGCTCTTTTCCGGCCGCACCGGCACCGCCGGCGCCGTCGGCCCGCTGCCGGTTTCCGGCAAGGACGGCAAGACCATCCAGCTCCTGAAGATCGCCTCGGTCTTCGTGCTCGAAAACCTGCTGCGCGAACGCGGCATCGATCCGAAGCCGCTGTGGTATTCGGCCGACGACTGGATCGATTTCGGTGAGCCACTCACGATCTGGATCGACGACAGTGCGGCAGCCCTTGCCCAGGCGGTCGTCTCCGCCGCCTCGATCATCGACTTCTCCGCCGTTGTCATCGACGGCGGCTTCCCGCCCTGGGTCCGCGCCCGGCTTTTGACGGCAACGCGCAAGGCGCTCTACGACCTCGACCTGCAGGGCGTGACGATCCCGGAACTGGTCGAAGGTTTGGTCGGCAGCCATGCCCGCGCCATCGGCGGCGCGAGCCTGCCGTTGTTCTCCCGCTACCTGCTCGACACCAACGTCCTCTTCAAGGAGCTCAGCTGATGCTGAAAGGCATAGACCCGATCCTCAGCCCCGAATTGCTGGCGACGCTTAGGGCAATGGGCCATGGCGACGAGATTGCGCTGGTCGACGGCAACTATCCCGGCCAGGAACATGCTCGCCGGCTGGTTCGGCTCGACGGCCACGGGCTGATCCCGGTGCTGGACGCCATTCTCAGCGTGATGCCGATCGACGATTTCGTGCCGGCGGCGATCTTCCGCGCTACAGTCAAGCAGGACCGGGACGCGCTAGATCCCGTCCACCGGGAGATCATCGATTGCTGCGGCAGGCATGAGCCGGCACGAACGGTCGTGCCCCTGCTCGGCCCGGAATTCTATCCGCGGGTGCAAGCGGCGCACACGGTGGTGCAGACCAGCGAACCGCGGCTTTACGGCAACGTCATCCTGCGCAAGGGCGTGATCTATCCCTGACGGATCGGGCGACAAAACGAAAAACCCGCCGGCGGAACCGGCGGGTTTTTTCGTTTCATGTCTGGAATGTCTTAGGCGCGACGTGCGTCGATCGACAGTGCGCCCGGGCCGAAGGCGGCAAGCACCAGGAAGCCGCCGGCAACCGAGATGTTCTTCATCATCATCAGGCCGTTGAAGACGCTCAGCAGGCCGTTGGCTTCCGGCGGGAACGTCGGAATGTTGATTGCGCCGCTGTGGAAGACGAAGGCGGTGACCAGGCAGAACAGAGCCAGCAGGTAGGCTGCAATCTTCGTCTGGAAGCCGACCAGAACGGCAAGACCGCCGATCAGCTCGAAAGCGCCGGCGAGATAGGCAAGCGCGGTTGCTGCCGGCCAGCCGGCATTAGCAATCATTCCGGCGGTGCCGGCGGGATCAGTCAGCTTGCCGAAGCCAGCGGTGATGAACATGATCGAAAGGAGAATGCGCCCGATGAGGACGACGACATTCTGAGACATGCGAGGCTCCTGTGAGAAACGAGTGTTGGCAGCAGAAGTATCAGCATTTTCAAATTCATCTAGCCGCACGCCCGGCGACAGATCGTTCACAACGTAGAGACAACCGGGATTTATCGTCAACCGACATTTGAGCCGCGGCCCAGTCTGTGCAGTGCTTTTCGTCCTAGCGAGCGCTGGTTCGGCCACAAGTGTTCTTTTCTGTTGCAAGGACGGGGCTGCTGGGTGAAATTCAGGCGCGGCAGGGGACGCCGCGCGGGGGCATCTCATGAACGAAATCAACAGGAGCCCGGCCTTCTGGCACTCATTCGCGATCTTCGAAGGGTTCGACAAGAAAACGATCGAGGATCTCGCCGATATCGCCACCTATCGAAAGTGGCCGGCCGGCACGGTGATCTTCCAGCGTGGCGACGAAGGCAACTATATGATCGTGGTCATATCGGGCCGCATCAAGCTTTCTCTGATCACACCGCAGGGCCGCGAACTGATGCTGCGCCAGCATGAAGCCGGCGCGATCTTCGGCGAGATGGCGGTGCTCGACGGCCAGACGCGGTCGGCAGACGCCACGGCGCAGACGGCGTCCGAAGGCTACGTGATCGGCAAGAAGGCGTTTCTCGATATGGTCACTACCCGGCCGGCGGCAGCTGAGTCCGTCATCCGCTTTCTCTGCGCCCAGCTGCGCGACACCACCGAGCGGCTGGAAACCATCGCGCTCTATGACCTCAACGCCCGCGTTGCGCGGTTCTTCCTGGCCACACTCCGGCAGATCCACGGCAACGAGCTTCCCGAAAGCGCCAATCTGCGGCTGACGATGAGCCAGACGGATATCGCCGGCGTTCTCGGCGCCAGTCGCCCCAAGGTCAACCGGGCCATTCTGTGGCTAGAGGAGAGCGGCGCCATCAAGCGGGGAGAAGGGATCATCGCCTGCAAGGTCGGCCGGCTGCTGAGCATCGCCGATCCTGAAGAGGATTAGGCGGCATGACCGTGCAACCTCGCCGGCAATTTCGCTTCACTCCGCTCGCCGGCGGGATCCTGACGAGCCTGATCGTCGCATTGGCACTCTATTTCTATGCGGAACCGGTATTCGAAACGCAGCGGGAGCTGTTCTTCGACCGCCTGATGCAATGGGTGCCGTCACCGCAATCGCCCGACATCGTCGTCGTCGATATCGACCGGGCGGCCTACCAATCCCGGCCTGATGGAGACTGGGACAGGGCGGCAACCGCCGAACTCCTATCCGGACTGACCGTGGCCGGCGCCAAGGTCATCGCCGTCGACTTCGTCTTCAGTTCCGATTGTGCGGCAGAGCTGCCAGGCAATACATCGCTTTCGCAAGCGCTTTCGAAGACCCCCGTCGTTCTCGGCTTTCTCATTGCCGATACGCTGCAGGAGCGCCCTCGCCCGGCTCCGCCACTGGCGTTGAGCCGCCCCTTCGCAGCACCGGAACTCTGGTTCCTCGACGGCGCGGAAACCTCCTGCCCTTCCTTCATGGATCACGCCAAGGCGGCGGCCGCATCATTTCTTGTCGGCGACGAGGATGCCCGTATCCGACGGGTGCAGGCTTTCGCTGTTCTCGGCGAAGAGGCCTATCCGACGCTTGCGATCGAGGCGACGCGGCTGATGATGGGTGCAGGAACGCCGATACTCGGCGGCGACCCAGCCTGGCTGCGGCTCGACAGGCAGGTGATCACACTCGACGATACCGGCAGCCTGCGCTTCGTCGCGAGCACCCCTGACTTGATCGCCGCCCGGACCATTTCGGCAGCCGACGTTCTCTCAGGGAAAGCAGGCAGCGACAGGTTTGCGGGCAAACTCGTCTTCATCGGCAGCAGCCTGCCCAATCTCGGCGGCCTCCGGCCGAGCGCCTCAATGCCGCTCGAGCCCTCGGTTCAGATCCATGCCGATATCGCCAATGCGATCGCCACCGGTTTCATTCCACGGCGTGACGCGCGGCTTCCCGTCATCGAGGCCCTGTTCTCGCTGGCAGCGGGCATTGCCGCCGCCTATGGCGCGGCAAGGCTCCGGCCGATGACATCGGCCGTGCTCGGCATCGTCGCGGTTGCCGTCGTCGTCGCGGCGACTGCCGCGATCTACCGCACCAGCGGCTGGCTCGTCGATGCAGTGAGCATTTCAGTCGCACTTGCTGCCGTGCTGGCAGTGACCAGCACGCTGCAGTTCGCCCATGTCAGGCGGGCGGAAGCGACGGCGCGGGAAAAATTCTCGCAATACCTGCCGCAATCCGTCGTCGCGCGCTACATCGACAATCCAGGTGCTGCCCGGGTTGCGGGCGAGGAACGGGCGGTGACGGCGCTGTTCACCGACATCGAGAGCTTTTCGACGCTTTCGCAAAAACTCGGGCCGCGCGACCTCATCGCCCTGCTCGATATCTATTTTACCGAGGTCAACGGGCTGGTAGCGCAATATGGCGGCATGGTCGACAAGGTGGTCGGCGACGCCGTGCACGCCTTCTTCAACGCGCCGGAGGATCTGGCCGATCATGTCGACAAGGCAATCGAATGCGCCAAGGCAATCCATGCGTTGACCGAAGAAATGCGCAGGCGACCGCAGTTTGCCGCACGGGATTTCGGGCGCACGCGCATCGGGGTCGAGACGGGTCAGGCGGTGCTTGGCGAAGTCGGCGCCGGCGGCAAGCTCGACTACACCGCCCATGGCGACGCCATCAACCTTGCAGCGCGACTGCAGGAGGCAAACAAATTTCTGGGCACGGCCATCTGCGTCGGCCCGGCTGCAGCAGCTGAAAGCAAGCAACGGCTTCGCTCGCTCGGCAGCCATGAAATCCGCGGCTTTGCCACGATGGAACTCTTCACAGTCGCCGACCCTGAACAGGTGTAGCGCCACTGCAGAATTCCATGGTCGGCATCGATTGAGGCAGAGAATTGCTCCTCGTGGTGCTGCCGACGCTACTGTTGGCCAACACTGGCATAGGCTTCCCGGATCCGCGCCTGTCCCCAGTTGACGGGGTCGCTCGGCGCGTCGCCTCGCTGTCGGAACTCGACGCCCTGCCCCGCAGCGACAATCTGCGTTACGCCGCCCGCGGCGACCGCAACGCTGCCATGCTCGACGAAGACGGCGAAGGCGACACGGCTCGGGCCGCAAAAGAACTTGGTGCCGCGCACGCCGATCATGCCGAAAGCGGTCCTGACGGCAACATCGACCTTGGGCAGCCCCTCGGGGCGGTCGAATACCATTCGGCCGATGCCGAGTTCGAGCGTACCGCCCTGGCCGGCAATGAAGCTGTCGACCAGCAGATCGGTCTCAGCACCCAAGAGGACGCGGGTGTCGGCACCAAGCGCCAGGGTTGCGAAACTTTCGGCCTCGGTGCGCACATGATCGTTGTCGAAGATCTGCGCACCGACAGCCAGAGCCTCTTCCTGCTCAGTCTGTCGACGACGAACGTCGCCGCGGATTTCCGTTGCCTTGCCGATCACCGGGCTCGCCATGGTCGTTGCCACGCCGCCGCCCATGGCCGCCAACAACAGGCCACCAACGACGACGCGCCTGCTCACCAGCATCTGCCGCACCAGCTCCCGGTCCATCATGGTCCTTCTCCCTGTTCGACGCGTTCGAGCCCTCGAGCGTCCGGCTTTCCCAAAGGATATCCCCGATATCAGCGGAAACAAGCCGAACGCGCAATGGTGCGTTCCTTGCCACCTCTCCACTTCGCCAGAGCCCCAGCAATCCGGCTGTTACCGCCGGAACAGGCAGTGCGAACCCACCGGGCTAAGTTCGCGTCAAGAGACGGGGAGAGCATCATGGAAAATCAGCGCAAAACAGGCATTCGCATCTTCAACGCATTGCTTCTCGCCATCGTCAGCTTCCTGGCGCTTGCGGCAATCGCGCTTCCTCCCGCCCGTGCGGCAGAACTTTCGGCCGTCGACATCTGCGACCGCGAGGCGGGCAGCATCTTCGACCTGCAGCGCAACCAGGCCTTCCCGGCAGTTGCGACCGAGGACATGAAGATCGGTATCGCCCTTTCGGCCTGCCGCGAGGCCTATAACCAGCATGCCGGCGCCCGCATCGAGTTCCAGTTGGCCCGCGTGCTCGACAAGGCCGGCCAGAAGATCCAGTCGCTGCGCATCCTCAGCGAAGCGGCCGAACACGGCCATGCGCTGGCGATGACCAACTATGCGGTGCTTGTCGGCGAACAGGGCGACATCAAGACCGAATTCGCGCTCAACCAGAAAGCCGCCGCAGCCGGCAATATCCTCGCTGCCTATAATCTCGGCGTCGCCTACCGCGACGGCATGGGCACCGCCGCCAACGGCAAGCTCGCCATCGAATGGTTCGAGCGGGCGACGCTCGCCGGCGATGACATCGCCGCATTCAACCTCGCGGTCATCCTGGATGAAGGCAAGCTGGTGCCGGAAGACAACGCCAGGGCCGCGCGCTTCTATCGCCTCGCCGTCGAGCGCGGCAATGTCGACGCGATGGTCAATCTCGGCCTGATGCTGGAGACCGGCGAAGGCGTAACCAAGGATTCATCGGCCGCGCGCGCCATCTTCCGCAAAGCCGCGGCCGAGGGCGACGCCTTTGCTGAGCGCAAGTTCGCCGAACTCAGCGGCGGCAGCAATTTCGAGACGGCCATGCTCGACAAGACCAGCCGCATCAAGTGACGCATTGCGAGCCGACCTCAACCGGTCGGTCCGCGTTATGTCCCGACAGGTTCCCCCCAAAGATGCAGCTTGACGTGCAGCCGGGCGCACTACAGCGTGGCGGGAAGACACCCCTCGCCTGGAAATGTAATGACGAAACTGATTATCTTTACCGACCTGCACATGGTGCCCGAGGGCACGACGATCATCGGCCTCGATCCCTACCAGCGCCTGGCCAACGGTATCGCACATGTGAACCGCTACCACGCGGATGCCGACCGGGTGATCTTCACCGGCGACCTCGCGCATCATGCCGACCGCGCCTCCTACGAGCGGCTGAAAACGCTGACCGATCAATTGCTGCCTCCGGCCGCCATCATGATCGGCAACCACGACCGGCGCGACGTGTTTCTCGACGTCTTTGCAGACGCCGTAACGGACGACGATGGCTTCGTGCAGCAAGTGGTCGACTTTGGCGATTGCCGGGCGATCCTGCTCGACACGCTGTTTGCGCCGCCCTACGACTACCCCAACAGCCATGCCGGGCTCCTGTGCCAGAAACGCCTTACCTGGCTCGATCGCCAATTGGCAGAAGCCGGCGACAGGCCGGTGCTCATCTTCATGCATCATCCCCCGCACGCCACCGGCTTCACCGGCATGGACATGATCCGCCTCGTCAACGAAGTGGAATTTTATGCGCTCGTGAAGAACCACGGCAATGTGCGCCACATCTTCGCCGGCCATGTGCACCGCACGATCAGCGGTTCCAGCCGCGGCATACCCTTCTCTGTCTTCAAGAGCCCGGTGCACCAGCAGCCGATGCCGTTCGATGCGCCGGATGCCTCGCTCTCAGTCGATGAACCAGCAGCCTACGGCATTGCCGTGGTGACGAAGGATGGCGTTCTCGTTCATACCGAGGATTACGAAATCGCCCGCCGGGACGCTGCCTTCGCCTGATACCAACCTGCACGGATATTGACCCATTGCGCCGGCGCGATTTTGGTTTCCTGTAAGGAGAAAACCGGAGCCGGACCACGCGGTCCGGTGAGGATTGTCGACGCTATCAGGAGGCCAAAAGCGCCCGGCCCTTCGGATGGGCCGCCTGTCGGCCACCGGCAGCCTCGCAATCCTCGACCGATGTCCAGGCATCGCTCTAAGGTCCGCTCCTTCCCGGACGACCGCAGACGGTCCCACGCAGTGGGCCAATATCCGTGCAGGTTGGTATGAGGGGCATTCCGGCCGCCGGGCCTTCATGCTAGGTTGGCCCATGACCCAAACCACCGCCACCGATGAAATCCTCGACTGTCAGAGCTGCGGCGCCTGCTGCGCCTACTCCTCCGACTGGCCGCGATTCTCGATGGAGACGGACGAGGAACTCGACCTGATACCGGAAGAGTACGTCGCCGCCGACCTCGGCGGCATGCGCTGCGAAGACAACCGTTGCACGGCACTCGGCGGCAAGCTCGGGGTGCATGTCGCCTGCAAGATCTACGCTGTGAGGCCGATCGTCTGTCGCACCTGCATGCCCGGTGACGACGAGTGTCTGATGGCGCGCGAACGGCACTTCGGGCAGGCCGCGTAGAACTTCGGATCATCCGGCACTCAAGCCTACATTCCGTATCCCCATCGGTTTGCCGGCACTGCGATAGTGAAACATTCCGAGAATGACGAAATTTGCCGGATGGATGTTCGGCGGGACGACGCGTATTTTCTGCCCACGAAATCCAAGGCGCATTGCGCCTTGTCACCGCCTTCCGGAGGACCGCGTTCGATGAGCCAGACCCAGCTTCAAAAATCCAGCCCAAAGGCCGATGCGGCCCCGGCCCCCTTTGCCGACTTCGCACCGCCGATCCGCGCGCAAGGCACGCTGCGCCAGGCGATCACCGCCGCGTACCGCCGGCCGGAAACCGAAGCGCTGCCGCCGCTCGTCGAAGCAGCAACGCTTCCGGCCGAGACACAGAAGGCAGCCGCCAGAACCGCCCGCAAGCTGATCGAGGCCCTGCGCGCAAAACATAAAGGTTCCGGCGTCGAAGGACTGGTGCACGAATACTCGCTGTCGAGCCAGGAAGGTGTGGCGCTGATGTGCCTGGCCGAGGCGCTGCTGCGCATTCCCGACACGGCAACGCGCGACGCGCTGATCCGCGACAAGATTTCCGACGGTGACTGGAAGTCGCATCTGGGCGGTGGCCGCTCGCTGTTCGTCAACGCCGCGACCTGGGGTCTGGTCGTGACCGGCAAGCTGACGTCGACGGTCAACGACCGCAGCCTTTCGGCCGCGCTGACGCGCCTGATCGCCCGCTGCGGCGAACCGGTGATCCGCCGCGGCGTCGACATGGCGATGCGGATGATGGGCGAACAATTCGTCACCGGCGAAACCATCGACGAGGCGCTGCGCCGCTCGCGCGCGCTCGAGCAGAAGGGTTTCCGCTACTCCTACGACATGCTGGGCGAAGCCGCGACCACGGCTGAAGACGCCGAGCGCTATTACAAGGACTACGAAACGGCGATCCATGCCATCGGCAAGGCATCGGCCGGACGCGGCATCTACGAAGGCCCCGGCATCTCCATCAAGCTTTCGGCGCTGCATCCGCGCTACGTGCGCGCGCAGTCGGCCCGCGTCATGGAAGAGCTTCTGCCGAAGGTGAAGGCACTCGCGGTCATTGCCAAGAAGTACGACATCGGCCTCAACATCGACGCCGAGGAAGCCGACCGGCTGGAGCTTTCGCTCGACCTGCTCGAAGAACTGTGCCTCGACAAGGATCTCGCCGGCTGGGACGGCATGGGCTTCGTGGTCCAGGCCTATGGCAAGCGTTGCCCCTTCGTGCTCGACTTCATCATCGACCTCGCCCGCCGCGCGAGCCGCCGCATCATGGTCCGGCTGGTCAAGGGCGCCTATTGGGACGCCGAGATCAAGCGCGCGCAGCTCGACGGCCTGGAAGACTTCCCCGTCTACACCCGCAAGATCTACACCGACGTTTCCTACATCGCCTGCGCCCGCAAGCTGCTGGCAGCAACCGACGTGATCTTCCCGCAGTTTGCCACCCACAACGCTCAGTCGCTCGCCACCATCTACGAACTGGCCGGCAAGGACTTCCAGGTCGGCAAGTACGAGTTCCAGTGCCTGCACGGCATGGGCGAACCGCTCTACGACGAAGTCGTCGGCAAGGGCAATCTCGACCGGCCGTGCCGCATCTATGCGCCCGTGGGCACGCACGAGACGCTGCTGGCCTACCTGGTGCGCCGCCTGCTTGAAAACGGCGCCAACTCTTCCTTCGTCAACCGCATCGCCGACCCGAAGGTCTCAATCGACGAACTGGTTGCCGATCCGGTCGACATCGTGCGCGCCATGCCTGTCGTCGGCGCGACGCACGCGCAGATCGCCCTGCCGGTCGGTTTGTTCGGCGATGCACGCCCGAACTCCGGTGGTCTCGACCTTTCCAACGAAACCTCGCTCGCATCGCTAACCGAAGCGCTCAAGGCCAGTGCTGCCATCGACTGGCGCGCGGTGCCGCAACTGGCAACCGGTCCTGCATCGGGCGAGACCCGCCCGGTCGTCAACCCCGGCGACCACCGCGATATCGTCGGCGCCGTCACCGAGACATCGGAAGCGGACGCCCGCCAGGCCGCAAGCCTTGCCGCGAAGGCCGCCTCGAGCTGGTCGGCGGTTTCACCGGCAGAGCGTGCAGCCTGCCTCGTGCGTGCAGCCGACATCATGCAAGCCCGCATGCCGACTTTGCTCGGCCTGATCGTGCGCGAAGCCGGCAAGTCGCTGCCGAACGCCATCGCCGAAGTGCGCGAAGCGATCGACTTCCTGCGCTACTATGCCGAACAGACCCGCCGCACACTCGGTCCTGCTCATAAGGCGCTCGGACCAATCGTCTGCATCAGCCCGTGGAACTTCCCGCTGGCGATCTTTGCCGGCCAGATTGCCGCAGCACTCGTCGCAGGTAACCCGGTGCTGGCAAAGCCGGCGGAAGAAACGCCACTGATCGCCGCCGAGGGCGTGCGCATCCTGCACGAAGCCGGCATTCCGGCCGACGCGCTGCAGCTCCTGCCCGGTGACGGTCGCATCGGTGCGGCACTGGTTGCCGCGCCTGAAATCGCCGGCGTGATGTTCACCGGCTCGACCGAAGTCGCACGCCTCATCCAGGCGCAGCTGGCCGACCGGCTGTCGCCGTCGGGCCGGCCGATCCCGCTGATCGCCGAAACCGGCGGCCAGAACGCCATGATCGTCGACAGTTCGGCGCTCGCCGAACAGGTCGTCGGCGACGTGATCGCCTCGGCCTTCGACAGCGCCGGCCAGCGCTGCTCGGCGCTGCGCGTCTTGTGCCTGCAGGAAGATGTCGCCGACCGCATCCTCGCGATGCTGAAGGGCGCGCTGCACGAACTGAAGATCGGCCGCACGGACAAGCTTTCCGTCGACGTCGGCCCTGTCATCACCGCGGAAGCGCAGGGGATCATCGAGAAGCACATCGAAACCATGCGCGGCATGGGTCGCAAGGTCGAGCAGATCGGCCTCGCGTCCGGTACCGAACTCGGTACCTTCGTGCCGCCGACGATCGTCGAGCTCGAAAAGCTCTCCGACCTCAAGCGCGAGGTCTTCGGTCCCGTTCTCCACGTCATCCGCTACCGCCGTGACGATCTCGACCGGTTGATCGACGATATCAACGCGACGGGCTACGGCCTGACCTTCGGCCTGCACACCCGCCTCGACGAGACGATTGCCCACGTCACGTCTCGCGTGAAGGCCGGCAACCTCTACGTCAACCGCAACGTCATCGGCGCTGTCGTCGGCGTACAGCCCTTCGGCGGTCGTGGCCTCTCGGGCACCGGCCCGAAAGCAGGCGGTCCGCTCTATCTCGGCCGCCTCGTCGCCACCGCCCCGGTGCCGCCGCAGCACAGCTCCGTCCACACCGATCCGGCGCTGCTCGACTTCGCCAAATGGCTCGACGGCAAGGGTGTCAAGGCGGAAGCCGAAGCCGCCCGCACAGCCGGCAGCAACTCGGCCCTCGGCCTCATCTCCGAGCTTCCAGGCCCGGTTGGCGAGCGTAACCTCTATGCGCTGCATCCTCGCGGCCGCGTGCTCCTGGTGCCAGCCACCGAGACCGGCCTCTATCGCCAGCTCGGCGCGGCACTGGCGACCGGCAACACCGTCGTCATCGACGCGGCGTCGGGCCTGCAGTCCTCGCTGAAGACCTTGCCGGCAAGTGTTTCCACCCGCCTGTCCTGGTCGAAGGATTGGTCGGCGGACGGCCCCTTCGCCGGTGCACTGGTCGAAGGCGACGGCGAGCGTGTGCGTGAGGTGAACAAGGTGATCGCCGGCCTGCCGGGTCCGCTGGTTCTGGTCCAGGCCGCCTCGACTGACGAGATCGGCCGCAACCCCGACGCCTATTGCCTCAACTGGCTCTTGGAAGAGGTGTCTACCTCGATCAACACCGCCGCTGCCGGCGGCAATGCCAGCCTGATGGCGATCGGCTGAGCCGGCCTGCATCAACAAGTACGGCCCTCTCCCCCACGGGGGAGAGGGATAAATCAGTTCTCATTGCTCCGGTCCGCCGCTTCGGACTTTGACGACCGCGCTACCTGCGTGCGCCGGATGGCGCATTTGGCAGCAATCCGCTATCAGCGTTGAACAAACGGAAGCAGCGGATGTTCACCCTCAAGCACACAGAAACCTCGACGCAGGAAATCAAGAAGAGCCGGTTTCTGGCAATCTGCGCGCCCGTGCCCGACGAGCAGGCGGCAAAGGCTTTCCTTGCTGAGCATTCCGATCCCACCGCCAACCACAATTGCTGGGCGTGGCGCATCGGCCAGGCCTATCGCTTCAACGACGACGGCGAGCCGAGCGGGACCGCGGGCAAGCCGATCCTCGCTGCGATCGATGGCCAGTCGCTCGACCGCGTCGTCGTGGTGGTCACCCGCTGGTTCGGCGGCATCCTGCTTGGCAGCGGCGGCCTGATCCGCGCCTATGGCGGCACCGCCGCGCTCTGCCTGCGGGCGGCCGAGAAGATCGAAATGATCGAGACGATACGCACCACCATCGCCTGCGACTTTGCCGATCTGGCGCTGATCAAGGCCCGCCTTCTTGCCCGTGACGTCACGATCTCAGGCGAAACCTTCACCGACAAGGGGCCGGTAATGACGGTCGACATGCGCAAGGACGAAGCAGACGGCATTCTTGCCATGGTCACCGATCTCAGCCGCGGCCGCGCGGTCATTTCGACCGACGATTGATCGCCTTCCCCTTGCCGATCGAACCATCATAAAAGCGACCCGCAAACCGAATAATATTCAATCCGAAAACGATTTCGACGCCAGGGAGATGATCTGCATGAAAACGAGAGTTCTGGGCAAGACAGGTGCGACGATTTCGGAGATCGGCTTCGGCGCCTGGCAGATCGGCGGCTCCTGGGGCGACGTCAGCGAAACGGACGGCAAGCGCGCGTTGAATGCCGCACTCGACAGCGGCGTCACCCTCGTCGACACGGCCGACGTCTATGGTGACGGACGGTCTGAAAAGATCATTGCCGCCGTCCTGAAGGAGCGCGGCGGCGAAAAGCCGTTCGTCGCCACCAAGGCCGGACGCAGGCTGAACCCGCATGTCACCGAAGGCTACACCGGCGCCAATATCGAAGCCTTCATCGATCGCAGTCTTAGCAATCTCGGTATCGAAACGCTGGATCTCGTCCAGCTCCACTGCCCGCCGACCGACGTCTATTACCGTCCGGAGTTTTTCGGTGCGCTCGACCAGCTCATCACCAAGGGCAAGATCCGCAATTACGGCGTCTCGGTCGAGAAGGTCGAGGAAGCTCTGAAGGCGATCGAGTATCCGGGTGTTGCCACCGTCCAGATCATCTACAACATCTTCCGCCAGCGGCCGCAGGATCTGTTCTTCGCGGAAGCCAGGAAGAAGAATGTCGGCGTGATCGTGCGCGTGCCGCTCGCCTCCGGGCTGCTGTCGGGCAAGATTACCCGCGACACGGCGTTTGCCGCCGACGACCATCGCAACTTCAACCGCTTCGGTGAAGCCTTCGATGTCGGCGAGACTTTTGCAGGCGTGCCCTTCGAGACGGCACTGGAAGCCGTCGAGCAGCTTCGCCCGCTGGTGCCCGCAGGCGTGCCGATGGCGCAGTTCGCCCTGCGCTGGATACTGGAGCAGGATGCCGTGTCCGTCGTCATCCCTGGCGCCCGCAATGAGACGCAGGCGCAATCCAATGCGGCTGCCAGCGCGCTGCCTGCCATCGACGAAAAAGCCAAGGCCGCCATCGCCGCGCTTTACGAGCGGCTGGTCAAGGTTCATGTTCATCATCGCTGGTAGGATGTATCGTAGCTGCCAATGGGGCCGCCGCCAATGGGCGCGACCGGCGGCAGCGGACACCACCCGACTGCATGTTTCCTTAAGTCCTATTCGATTTAAGGATAAAAACATGCAGCCATTCAAAGTGCTACAGCGACCTTTGCACGTCTAATAAGACGCGCGGCGCTGTAGCGGGCACACAGGCGCGCCAGGGCGGGAGAAGCGATCATGGCAGACCCTTTCGTGCTGCAGCGCTTTGTCGACGCTCAGGGCCGCGTCCATGCCGCAGCGCTCGACGAATTGCGGCGTGGCCGCAAAGAGACCCACTGGATGTGGTTCGTCTTTCCCCAGCTTGCGGGCCTCGGGCATTCGCCGATGGCCCAGCGCTTCGCCATCTCCGGGCTCGCGGAGGCCAGGGCCTATCTCGCCCATCCAATCCTCGGGCCCAGGCTTGTCGAATGCACCGAGACCGTCAACGGGCTGATCGGGTGTTCGGCACACGAAATCTTCGCAAGCCCTGATGACATGAAATTCCGCTCGTCGATGACGCTGTTTTCGAAGGCCGCAAACACAGGCAGCGTCTTCGGGCAGGCCCTCAGTTTCTATTTTGCCGGGGAAGAGGATCGACGAACGCTCGACCTGCTCGGCCCGCCTTCGCCATGACGGCGCACAAGCGCCAGGGGCATTCAGCCCGCGGATCGCGTTAGACGCCGTGCGCGGCGCTCGCGAGGAAGAACAGGATCACGAAAGCGCAGACGGAAAGCCCGGCTACGATCACCAGCAGCTCTTTCATCATATAACGATACATCGGGCACCTCCTTCCATCAGCCGCACGGCTCCCTTTTATATGGGAATCGGACCGGCCATTTTTCAGTCGCAGGCTTCAAAAGATCGTGAGGATGCCCCCTTTTTCCGGCCGCCGCAGACGCCTCCGGATCGCTCTCTTCCGCCCCCATCAGGCGCAACGCAAGCGCGCAGCCTGTAAGTTACATTATACTAATATATAGATTTATTACAACTGTTCTTACGGCTCCGCCGAGGCGCATCACGATCGGATGGAACGGAGAACCAGCGCGGTTTTTTTTGATCGCGGCGCTAGTGAAGCGCCGACGAAAACGCCTCGCAAACGTAGCCGGATGCTCAATCAACCGAAGCGCGCGCACGCTTGCGACCATAGGCTCGTCGTTGACTTCGCAGGCGATGAGAGGAAAATGTCTTCTTATGCGTCACAACGTAACACAAGGGGCGCCCAACGATGACTATCGCAAGGAAACTTCAGGACTATATCGACGGCGAGGGTGTCGCCTACGACACCGTCGCGCACCATCGTACGGCAACGACCAGCCAGTCGGCGCGCGCCGCGCATGTTCCGGGCAGCAGACTGGCCAAGTCCGTGGTCGTACACCACGAAATGGGGTACGTCCTCGCCGTTGTTCCGAGTACGCACCGGATCGAGCTCTCCACATTGCAGAGTGTTATGAACAGACGCCTTGGCCTCGCCTCGGAGGAGGAGGTCTGTTCGCTTTTCGCCGATTGCGACATTGGCGCGGTGCCGCCGATCGGATCGGCCTACGATGTACCGGTGATCCTCGACGAAAGCCTCGAAGACGCCAGCGACGTCTATTTCGAAGGCGGCGACCACAAGACACTGGTGCACGTCACCGGACCTAACTTTCGCAGCCTGATGAAGGATGCGCAGGTCGCCCGCTTCAGCCACCTGCCGTAGACGCCGCAATCCTGCATCGTACACCTCGCAGAGGACGACGTGGAGTTGGTGCCTGCGGGGGCAAGTCAAAGTGCTACAGCGTCCTTTGCGCGTCCAATAAGACGCGCGACGCTGTAGGGAATGCTGGAGAAGCGCCTTCAGTTAAGGCTTTGAAATTGTTGGCGCACCCGAAGAGATTCGAACTCCTGACCCCCAGATTCGTAGTCTGGTGCTCTATCCAGCTGAGCTACGGGTGCTTGCCTGAAGCGGTCGAACCGCTTGCGTGAGCGGTTCTCTAAAGGGTCCTTTCGGGGATTGCAAGCGCCGCTCGGCAAAAAATTTCATTTTTACGACGACGCGGTTTCAAGCTGTGGATTTTCACGGCGAAATCAGCGCGCAATCTCACCCGCGAACCCCTTCAATGCCGGGCTTTGGAGCGAAATGCATCGAGCGGCACCGGGCGGTCCGGTAATTCGATGCGAAAAAGCGTTCCGGGCGTCGGCTTTTCCACAAGGGCAATCGTTCCCCCATGGGCGAGCACCAATTCGCGTGCAATCGCCAGGCCAAGACCGGTGCCGCCCGAGCGCGCCGAGCCGCGGAAGGCTGCAAAAAGATTTTCGCGGGCCTTTGCCGGCATGCCTGGGCCGGTATCGTCGACGGAAATGGTGACGACACTGCCCATGCGCATCGCCGAAACGCTGACGACGCGTGGCCGCCCGTCCTCGGCCTCGTGATTCGTCAGCGCCTGGACGGCGTTGCGGCAGATATTGTGCACCACCCGGAACAGTTGCTCGCTGTCGGCGTCGACCTCAAGGTCGTCCTGCACCTGGATCTGGAATTCGATGCCGGATTGCGGATCGATCGAAAGCAGCTCGGCGACATCGGAGACCAGCGGCTTGAGGGCGACGAACCGGCGGTGCGGTTCGGCCTCGGTGGTACGGCCATAGGAAAGAACCTCGCGGGTATAGCCGACGGCCCGGTCGATCGCCCGCAGCAGCGTCGGTGCGAAGCGCTTGACGACGGGATCATCGACATCGGCGAGACGGTCGGAGATCAGCTGCGCCGACGACAGGATATTGCGCATGTCGTGGTTGATCTTCGACACCGCCAGGCCAAGCTCGGCAAGGCTCTTCTGCTGCTTCAGCGTCTTCTGCAGCTCGCGCTGCATGCTCGCCAGATGCTGGCCGGCGACCGCGAGTTCGTCGCGCCCCTCCGGCGGAACGAGCACGCGCGCCGGATTGGACGGATCGTTGGAGAATTCCTGCATGCTCGCCGTCATTCGCCGGATCGGCACGATCAGCATCCGGTTGATCGCAAGGAAGATCAACGTCGCGGTAATCAGCGAGATGATGATCGACAGGAAGAACACGTTGCGGGAATAGACGAGCATCGCCTTGTGCAGGCTGGCATCAGCCATGACCAGCTCGATCACCGCGTCGCTTTCACCGAGCGGCCCGTAGACGCGCACCACCCGGTTGCCACCGAACAGCAGCGTATCGAAGGCATCGCGGATCGCCGCCAAGGCGGTGAAATTGGCGGTGTCGTATTCGCCGTCGATCTCTGATGGCATGTCGGCGGCAGCGATCATCCGCGAGGCATCCTTGCGGCGAATGACGATCGCCTTGGTGCCCGTTGCCATCAGCGTGTCGTCCTGCACGTTTCGGGGCAGCTCGACATTCTGCAGGCCGTCGACGACGACGGCGGCGGCAGCGACGGTGTTCAGCCGATCCTGCAGCCAGCGGATGCGCATGTTTGCGACCGACGGCACGAAGATCAGCACCTCGGCCAGCATGACGAAAACGATCGTCAGCAACAGCAGCTTGCCCGAGAGCCCGCGGAGGAAGCCCGCTGCGGTTCGCGGCGCTTCACTCACCGTCGTCGGCTGCGCCTCTTCGCTCATCGTCCCGAAAAATCCCTGTCCGTCAGCCGAAATACCGCAAGGCCCTGATGGCGGACCGCACGACCGCCTTCCTCGCCAAGGGCGCATAATAGGAGATGACCGTCTGTTTTCCAATCTCGGAAAGGGTCGGATAGGGTGCGACATAGCCGCGGACCTGTTTCAGCGTCATGCCGTTGGCGACCGCAAGCGACCACATGTTGATCAGCTCCCCTGCACCTGGGGCGGCAATGCCGACACCGAGGATGCGTCCGCGGCGGCCGGCGACGATCTTGATCACGCCAGCCTCGACCCCGTCCGTGCGGGCACGGTCGCCTGCGGCAAGATCGGTCCTGATGACGTCGACGGCGCCGAATTTTTCCCGCGCCTCCGTCTCGCTCAATCCAACCTCGGCGATTTCCGGATCGGAGTAGGTGACCTTCGGCACAATCGTCCGATCTTCCCGCGCCGGCAATCGAAACAGCATCTGCTGCAGCACCAGCCGTGCATGATAGCTCGCCACATGGGTGAACTGCAGCCCGCCTGCGACATCGCCGATCGCATAGACGCGGCGATTGCTGGTGCGAAGGTTGGGCCCGACCTCTATGCCTTTCGCATTGTGGTCGATGCCGGCGGCGGCAAGGCCGAGCGATGCGTGGTTCGGCCGACGACCGGCGGCAATCAGGAGATCGCTGCCTTCGACCTGGAAAACGCCGCCTCCATTCTCGCATCGCAGAACGACCCGCCCGCCATCCTGCTCGGCGCCAAGGATCGTCGTTGCCTCGTGCAGGACCACGCCCCCGTGCCGAAGTGCGGCAATCGCGATCGATGAAAGCTCGGGATCGGCATCCGAAAGCGCGCGCCGGCTCTCGATGACGGTGACGCCGGCGCCAAGCCGGCGATAGGCCTGCGCCATCTCGATGCCAACAGGACCCGCACCGACAATGATCAAATGGGCCGGAAGCCGGGTCAGATCGAACAGCGTCTCGTTGGTCAGGAACGACACTTTGTCGAGGCCCGGAATATCAGGGATCGCCGGCGACGAGCCGGTGGCGACGACGAAACGGCGGGCGCGGACGAGATGGTCTCCGGCGGCAACGGTATTTTCATCGACGAACCGGGCCGAGGATTGCAGCACCTCGACGCCGAGGCCGGTAAAGCGCTCGACGCTATCGTGCGGAGCGATACCGGCAATGACCTCGTGGATGCGGGCATGAAGGCGTTGATAGTCGACGACGGGTTGGCCAGCGGCCAGACCGAAGCGACCCGCCATACGGATCGCCTGCGCGTGCCTGGCGACGGCAATCAGCGTCTTCGACGGCACGCATCCGTGGTTGAGGCAATCCCCACCCATGGTGCCGCGTTCGATCAGGACCACGGGAACACCGAAGGCGGCGGCACCCGCCGCCACGGAAAGCCCGGCGGCACCGCCACCGATCACGCAGATATCCGGATTGATGACTTTTGCCACGCCTGCCCCGTACCCGTCAAACAGCCTTGCGGCGCGACCATACCCGCTTGAAAGCGAGTGGCAATGCCGCAAACAACGCTAATACCACAAGCGCCAAGGTCAATTTCGGCGTTGCGAAATCCGACACCGACAGCTCGCGGCCAACGGCAGCCGAACTGGCGATCACCTCGTCGAGCCCACCGCCGAGCCAGGCATAGGCGAAGGTGGCGGGAACGATACCGATCAGAGTTGCCATCGCAAACGTTCTCAATCTCACCTCGAAGAAGGCGGGCGCGATGTTGACGACGAAGAACGGGAAGATCGGCGTGAGCCGCAGGACGAGAAGATAGAGAAACGCATTGCGGCAGAAACCATCGGCAAAACGCGCGAGGAATGGCCCGGCACGCCGCCGCAGGAGATCGCCGAACATGCTGCGGGCCGCCAGAAACAACAGGCACGAGCCGAGCGTCGCGGCTGCAACGACGAGAAGGCCGCCACCGGCGCAGCCGAAGAGAAAGCCGGCAAAGATCGTCAGAACCGAAGCAGCCGGGATCGAGAAGACCACCACTGCTACGTAGACCAGGAAAAACAGACCGGCGGCCTGAAGCGGATAGGCTTCGACATAGAGGCGCAACGCCTCACGGTGATGGACGAGTGCGCTCAGAGACAGATAACGCTGAAGTCCGAAGGCATAGGAGGCAAACCCGCCGGCGACAAGAAGGGCCAACAGCACCAGACGCCACGCGACCTTGCCGCGGTCTTCGGGCGAGCCCTCGTCCGGTGCCTCCGACGGCGTTGGACGGGCATCCCCGGCTCTGTTGATGGCGCTTCGGTTCATGTGATTTCGTTTCTTGGAAAAGTCTTTCCTTGCAGTATCGGCAATCCATACCGGAGACCAATAACGAATGGTCGCGTTGCAAAACGACAGCGTGAACGGGCCGACAAGACAACTCACGTTGCCGTTACACGAGAGCGTGGCGGCAACGACGGGGCGATGATTGCAGATTATCCACGGAAAACGCCCGCGGAGACGTCAGTCGTCCGCGGGCGTCGATTGGTGCGATCCGTCAAACTGGTCGGATCAGAACTCTTCCCAGTTGTCCCTGGCGACGGCCGCCGAAGATCCGCCGCTGAAGGCGCGGGCGACGTTGCCCATCATCCGGCGGGCGGGCGAATCCACCGGACGGCTGGTTTCCCGCGCCGGTGCGATCGTGCGTGCCGCCGAAGTGCCGTCGAGCTTGAAGTAGGCGATCAGGCTCGCAAGGTTGTTGGCTTCCGCCGACAGCTTGTGGGTCGCGGCATTCGCCTCTTCCACCATGGCGGCGTTCTGCTGGGTGACCTGGTCCATCTGGTTGACGGCGGTGCTGACTTCGCCGAGGCCGGTCGACTGTTCGCGTGCGGCCGTTGCGATCGAGTGGATATGATCGTTGATCTTGAGCACGCGCTCCTCGATCTCGCCAAGCGCCGCGCCGGTTTCCTGCACGAGCCGGACGCCGGTTGCGACTTCCGAGCCCGACTTCGAGATCAGGGCCTTGATGTCCTTGGCAGCACTGGCCGCACGCTGAGCAAGCTCGCGAACTTCCTGAGCGACAACGGCAAAGCCTTTACCGGCATCACCAGCACGGGCAGCCTCGACGCCGGCATTCAGCGCCAGCAGGTTGGTCTGGAAGGCGATCTCGTCGATGACATTGGTGATCTGGCCGATCTCGCTCGATGCCTGCTCGATCCGGCCCATGGCCTCGACCGCGTTGCGCACGACTGCGGCCGATTCGGCAGCGCTTTCCTTGGCTTCGTTGACCATTACGGTCGCTTCCTGCGCCCGCTCGGTCGAACTCCTGACGGCGACGGTGATCTCGTCGAGTGCCGCAGACGTCTCTTCGAGTGCTGCGGCCTGCTGCTCGGTGCGCTTCGACAGATCGTCGGCGGCGGAGCGAAGCTCGGACGAATTGCCGTTGATCGAGTCCGTGGTGACACGCACTTCGCGCAGCGTCTTCTGCAGCGTCGACAGCGTCTCGTTGACGTTCTTCTGCAATTCGGCGAAGGCGCCATGGAACTGGCCGTTCATGCTCTGGGTCAGGTCGCCGGCGGCAAGGCTGGCGACGACGCGGCGCGTTTCGGCAATGCCGGCATCGACGCTGCCGACGAGTTCGTTGACGCTCGACGCAAAACGATTGAGATCGTCGTTCTCGTAGTCCTTGCCGATGCGCTTGGTGAAATCGCCGGCGGCCGCAGCCGAGACGACGACGCCGATGCTCATCTGCAGATCGGCGCTCTTTTCGCGCAGCGCCGCTTCCTGGGCGTTGAGATCGCGAACGGCAAGGCCATTCTGCTTGAAGATCTGCACGGCCGCAGCCATCTCGCCGATTTCGTCCTTGCGGTCGGCAAAGGGTACGTTGGCGGAAAGATCGCCGCCGGCGAGCAGCTTCATCTTGCCGGTGAGATCGAGGATCGGACGGCTCAGATGATTGGTGCCGATATAGAAGGCGGTGCCGATACCGACGGCGAGCCCGAGCCCGGCGATGCCGAGAATGATGACGATGACCGAACGTTCGAACGAAGCGATGTCAGCCTTGACGGTCTCGAGCGTTGCCAGGTTGGCTTCGACGACGGCGTCGATCTCGCCCTGGAAGGCCTTGCGGTTGGCGCGGTTGGCGTCGGTGTTGCCCTGCTCGTTGGCCGCCTGCGGCGATACCTCCTGGCCAAGACGCGCGGTTTCGACGCGGAACGTCTTGAACTCCTCAGCGCGCTTGACCAGCGCATCGAACGAGCCGAGCTTGTCGGCCGGCACCAGGGGTCGCCACTCGGCAAACAGCGCATCGATTTTTTCGAGGTTCTTCAGAATGCCTTCGGCGAAGGGCTTTGCCTTTTCGATGGTGGGCGCTGCGTAGATTCCGCGCGCTTCCATGACGACGCCGGTCACCAGTCGATTGAGATGCTCGCCGTTGAAGGCACGCTCAGAAGCGTTCTGGTACTGATGGAACCGGCTGTTGTATTGAGAAACCACCAGCAGCGACATGCCGGTCACCGCGATCGCCAGGAGGCTCATTACCCCGACGATCAGATTGATCTTACCACGTATTTTCATCCCTGCCTCCACGACACCGCAAGACTTGCCCGGTTATCGGAAGGGTCGCGGCCTCATTGCACCGCAGTCACGCTAAAACATTCATGGTTAATAAAGATCGCGGTGGCCGGCCGGCATTCTGGGGAGTGCCGGTTAGCTCCCTGTTTACCAGTCTGAGATAGTGCGTCGCGGCTTGTGCCTGCGAAATCGAGGTCGCCCGGATATCGGGATGCGATCACTTTTGCCCATCGAAGGCCTCGCGTGATTGACTTTCCGGGAAATTTGCCTTTATAAGCCGCCCACGTCCGGCCAAGCCTGCCTGCCCGACAGGCGGAGCTATGTCCGGAACGTAAACGCTCCTTGCTACATGCAAACCCAAGAAGGGCCGCACACCGCGGTATTAAAATAAATGAAGCGTACTTACCAACCGTCCAAGCTTGTTCGCAAGCGCCGTCACGGCTTCCGTGCACGCATGTCCACCTCGGGTGGCCAGAAGGTCCTCGCAGCCCGCCGGGCTCGTGGCCGCAAGCGTCTTTCGGCTTAAGCCGAAGTTGCCCGAAACCAGTGTCCGGGCACATGACGTCAGATAAAGACAAAACGACTGTCGGGCGGCTGAAAAGCCGTCCGCAGTTTTTGGCCGTTCGGGCAGGAGAAAGCCGTAGAGGCCCGCTGTTTCTCCTCGAAGTGCTCGACCGCAACGATCCGGAGGGAGAGGCCCGCGTCGGCTTCACCGTTACCAAGAAACACGGCAATGCCGTCGAGCGAAACCGGATGCGCCGACGCCTGAAAGAGGCGGTGCGGCTTTCCGCCGGGTTTGCAATGAAACCCGGACACGACTATGTGATTGTCGCCCGACGCGATCTCCTGAATGCCCCCTTCGACGCCTTGACCCGGGGGCTTGGCGAGCGCATCGAAAACAAGCCGAAACAGAAGCGGCCGCCGGCCGGTTCCAGGAAACAATGATGGAAAAAAACCGCAACTATTTCGTGGCGATTGGCCTGTCCGTGCTGATCCTCGTCGCCTGGCAGTTCCTTTACGTCAATCCGAAGATGGAAAAGGAACGCATCGCTGCGGAAGCGCTGCAGGCCCAGCAGGCTCAGCAGACCCAATCGCAGCCGGGCACCACGGCTCAACAGCCGGCGACCGGTCAGGCCCTGCCTGGCGGCACAGTTCCCGGGACGGGCGAAAACCGCGACAAGGCGCTTGCCAAGTCGGCGCGCGTTGCCATCGACACGCCTGCGGTTTCCGGCTCCATCAACCTGACCGGCGCGCGCTTCGACGATCTCAAGCTCAAGGCCTATCACGAGACCGTCAGCAAGCAGAGCCCGATCATCACCCTGTTCAGCCCGGCTGAGACCACCGACGGTTACTTCACCGAAATCGGTTATGTCGGCGATGCGGCAAGCGGCAGCGTGCCCGGCCCGCAGACCGTGTGGACGCTTTCGGGCGGCGACAAGCTGACGCCCGCAACGCCGGTGACGCTGAGCTTCACCAACGAGAAGGGCATCACCTTCAACCGGACGATCTCGATCGACGAACGCTACATGTTCCAGGTGGTCGACAGCATCAAGAACGGTGCCGCAGAACCGGTGTCGCTCTCCTCCTACGGTCGTGTGACGCGCTTCAACAAGCCGACGACACCGAGCGTCTATGTTCTGCATGAAGGCTTCATCGGGGTCATCGGCGATCATGGCCTGCAGGAAGTCGGCTATTCGAAGATCGAGGACGACAAGGCGATCGAACCCGGCAAGGCGACGGGCGGCTGGCTCGGCATCACCGACAAGTATTGGGCCGCAACGATCGTTCCGCCGCAGGCGACGCCTTACGAGACCCGCTTCTCGCACTTCACAGATGGCCGCGCCCGCTATCAGAGCGACTACAAGAGCGACGCAATCACCATTGCCGCCGGTCAGTCCTCGGAACTCAAGAACCTCGTATTTGCCGGCGCCAAGGAAGTGCCCGTCGTCGACAACTATGAGGCCGCCTATTCTATCCCTAACTTCGACAAGCTGATCGATTGGGGATGGTTCTACTTCATCACCAAGCCGATGTTCAAAATGATGGATTTCTTCTTCCGTCTGTTCGGCAACTTCGGCATCGCCATCCTGACGACGACAATCGTCGTCAAGCTGCTGTTCTTCCCGCTTGCCAACAAGCAGTACTCTTCGATGGCGAACATGAAGAAGGTTCAGCCGAAGATGGAAGAGCTGAAGAAGAAGTTCGGCGACGACCGCATGGGCCTGCAGCAGGCAATGATGCAGCTCTACAAGGACGAGAAGATCAATCCGCTCGCGGGCTGCTGGCCGATCCTCATCCAGATCCCGGTGTTCTTCGCGCTCTACAAGGTGATCTACATCACCATCGAGATGCGCCACGCACCGTTCTTCGGCTGGATCCACGACCTGTCCGCGCCGGATCCGACGACGATCTTCAACCTCTTCGGCCTCTTGCCGTTCGACGCGCCGTCCTTCCTGCACCTCGGCGTCTGGCCGATCATCATGGGCATCACCATGTTCGTGCAGATGCGCATGAACCCGACGCCGCCCGATCCGACCCAGGCGATGCTGTTCACCTGGATGCCCGTTGTCTTCACCTTCATGCTGGCCTCGTTCCCGGCCGGTCTGGTGATCTATTGGGCCTGGAACAACACGCTTTCGGTGCTGCAGCAGTCGATCATCATGAAGCGCCAGGGCGTGAAGATCGAGCTGTTCGACAATCTGAAGAACCTGTTCTCGAAGAAACCCAAGCCGGCGGAGTGACGCCGGCAGACAGAGCCTTCACAAGGCCCCGGACCTCGGTCCGGGGCTTTTTCGTTCGGCCGCTCTAAGCTCACCGTCGAGGGGCTGCGCCAGCAAATCCCGCCGGTTCGATAGCTGCGCCGAGCCGAAAGCTTGACATCGCCGGCCAAAACCGTGAAGCCAAAGCCAATCTTGACGAAGGAATGAACATCGATGGCCGACACAAAGACAAAAGACGACAAGCCGCTGTTCGGCCGGCCGTGGATTTTCATTCGCGGCGTCCCGGCGATGAAGTTCCTGCCGCCGGAAGGACCGACCGAAATTGCCTTTGCCGGCAGATCGAATGTCGGCAAGTCGTCGCTGATCAATGCGCTGGTCGGCCAGAAGGGCTTGGCGCGCACATCCAACACGCCCGGACGCACCCAGGAACTCAACTACTTCGTGCCCGACGGCTATTCCGGTGAAGCGGGCGATCTGCCGCCGATGGCGCTGGTCGACATGCCCGGCTACGGCTATGCCCAGGCGCCGAAGGAACAGGTGGATGCCTGGACCAAACTGGTGTTCGACTATCTGCGCGGCCGCGCGACGCTGAAGCGCGTCTACGTGCTGATCGACTCCCGCCACGGCATCAAGAAGAACGACGAGGACGTGCTGTCGCTGCTCGACAAGGCGGCCGTCTCTTACCAGATCATCCTGACCAAGACGGACAAGATCAAGGCCGCCGGCGTGCCGCGGCTGATCGCCGAGACGCTCGAGAAGATCAAGAAGCACCCCGCCGCATTTCCCGAAATCCTCTCCACCTCCTCGGAAAAGGGAGAGGGCATCGATGAGCTTCGCGCGACGATCGAGCTTGCGCTTTCGCGCTGAGAGCGACGATCGCCCGAAAGTCTTTGATCTCCGTCACTACTCTGACATGCAAACCGCTCTATCTCTGCCGTGCGGTCGCGCGTTTCCTTGCGCGATAGCGTCAAGGATAGGAGAGACACATGTCCGATTTGATCGTTGTGGGATTCGACACGCCTGAAGAGGCCGACAAGGTTCTCGTCAAGCTCGCCGGCCTCAAGAAGGAATATTTGATCGATCTCGAGGACGCCGTCGTCGTCGTGCGCGACGCAGAAGGCAAGGTCCACCTCAAGCAGAGCCTCAACCTGACCGCGATCGGGGCGACCTCCGGTCTCTTGTCCGGCTCCATCTGGGGCGGGCTCGTCGGGTTGCTGTTCCTCAATCCACTCGCTGGCTTTGCCATCGGCGGCGCGCTCGGCGCCGGCGCCGGTGCGCTCTCCGGCTCGCTGACCGACTACGGCATCGACGACGAATTCATCAAGTCGCTCGGCAACACCATCCCGAACAACTCGTCGGCGCTGTTCGTCCTGGTGCGCAAGGTGCAGCCGGAAAAGGTCCTGGCCGAATTCTCAGGCCTGCGCGGCCGCGTGCTGAAAACATCGCTGTCGCCCGAGCAGGAGCAGAAGCTCCAGGCGGCGCTCTCCGACGCCCAGACGCCTTCGCCGCAAGCCGGAACGTTCTGAGCCGCATCAGCGCGATCTTCCTGCGGGCGCATCGTCGACCGCAGGAACGGGCGCTAGTGCGTTCGGCTTAAACGGAGTCGCAGAACTACCATCTTTTTGTTTTCGCGCATTTCCTGCCGGAAAACCGCTTCGCACTTCTCCTGGAAGTGCTCCTAGGCGCTCGCCGCAACGAATGTCAGCGCGAAACCATTGATGCAATGGCGTTTGCCGGTTGGCGGCGGGCCATCGTCGAAGACGTGGCCGAGATGTCCGCCGCAGCGATGGCAGTGGCATTCCGTTCGCGTCATGAACAGTGCGTTGTCCTCGCGCGTTGCCACGCCGCCCGGCAGGGACTGCCAGAAACTCGGCCAACCGGTGCCGCTGTCATATTTGGCTTCGGAGGAATAGACAGGGAGCGCGCAACCGGCGCATTGAAACGTGCCCTTGCGCTTTTCATTGTTGAGCGCGCTGGTAAACGGACGCTCGGTGTCCTCCTGGCGCAGTATCCGATACTGTTCGTCGGTCAGGATCGCCCGCCATTCGGCATCGGTCTTCGTGACCTCGAACGTTTCGGCCGAGGCTGGGCGCGCCGCCAGCGGAAACCCCTTTGCCGCCGCGATCGCGATCACGCTTAGTGTCCCGCCAAAAATCAGAAAATTCCGCCGGTTCACGATCGAACCCTCCTTGTCATGCCCCTTGACGCTGCCGAGGTCGAAGATAGCGGCCGGCCTGTCACGCGGCAAAACAAGACCGATCAAAGCGCCGTGAAGAAGCCGGGTTGAAAGGCCACCGATCGCAAGCGATCGGTGGCAGAAGCGCCGGCGCGCCACGGATGAGACCCCGGCGGCGGATCGCCTGCGAATGTCTGCCGCGGCGATCCGGAGGAAGCGAGAGCTCAGCCCTTCGGCAGCAGCACCTTGTCGATAACGTGGATCACGCCGTTTGACTGCTTGACGTCGGCGATGGTGACCGTGGCCGTGCCGCCGGTCTCGTCCGTGAGTGTGATCTTGCCGCCGTCATCCTTGGCCTGGAGATCGCAGCCGCCAACCGTCTTGACGTCGTGTTCGCCACCATCGCCTTTGACCATCTTGGCGATCGCCGAGGACATCGCGTCGGCGGAGACGACATGGCAGGTCAGAACCTTGGTCAGCTTGTCCTTGTTTTCCGGCTTCAGGAGCGTGTCGACCGTGCCGGTCGGCAAGGCCTCGAAAGCCTCGTTCGTCGGCGCGAAGACGGTGAACGGCCCCTTGCCCTGGAGGGTCTCGACCAGCCCGGCCGCCTTGACCGCCGCCACCAGCGTGGTGTGATCCTTCGAGTTGACGGCGTTTTCGACGATATTCTTGTCCGCATACATCGCCGCGCCACCGACCATCGGGTTCTCGGCATGGGCGATTGCCGCACTTGCGGTCAGTATGGTGATGGCAGCGAACGAACGGATTCCATAGGTGAACATCTTGGTCTTCCTTCCTGTTGAACCTGTCAGGGAGGCGACACCCAGCCGCCTCGTTGAAATTGCCGTTCCCTCCCCGGGAACATGACAAGCAACGGAAGCCTTGGAAAAAGAGTTTCAGGAATTTTCGGATTGCCGGTCGGTTGGGCGAAAAACGACGTGAGAAGCGACCGACGCTGCAGGACCGGGAAGGCCCGCGTGCGCTGAGTTAGAGATCGCGGGCCTTGCCGAGCGCGATGATCGGGCCGGTGGCCGATCCGGTCGGCGAACCGCCAAGCGGCTCGATACTGACGGCCAGAACCGAACCGCGCGAGAATTTCCCGCGCATGGCCGGGGCGATGATGATCTCGCCTTCGCCGGTCTGGGGCAGCACGCCGAGGGAAACGGCCGGGTTGTCGCCGTTGATGAGCCACAGCTCCAGCGATTTTTGCTCGGCCTGCTGTGCGGCAACCGGCGTCACCCGGAGATGGCCGGTCTCGCGATCGAAACGGGCGACGAGATCGACCGAAATGCCCTTGCCGGTCATTTCGGCGACAAGCGGCCGGCCGCCGGACGGCGGTGCAAACAGCCCTGCCATGGACGCGCCCATGACGGCGACGGCAGCAAGCGAGGCGAGTGCGAGACCACGCCAGAGCGCAAGCGATTGCCATATGCCTGCCCGCACCGGGGCCGCGGCAGGCGGGGCCGTTTCGAAGAGCCGGCGCTCGATCGCCGCGAAAATCCGCGCCGGCGGCACGACGGGATCATAGGCTTCGTCGAAGGAGGAGAGATTGTTTTGCCAGCGCGTCACCATGGCGGCGAAATTGCGGTCGGATGCAAGGCGGGCCTCGACTTTGCGGCGGTCGTCGGCGGATAGCACACCCAGCACATATTCCCCGGCGATCACCTCGTCGCGGCGGAAATCTCCTTTGTCTGGGGTGGACGCTGTCATCGCTCCATGCACTCTCTCAACTTCAACAGGCTGCGCCTCAACCAAGTCCTCATCGTGTTCAGCGGCACAGCGTACATTTCAGCCAGTTCCTGGTAGCTCAGACCTTCGACATAGGCACGCCGCACGGCGTCCGCCCGATCGGTTTCGAGCTCCTCCATGCACGCATCGATCCGCCTGCCCTCTGCTCTGACCACTGCCGATTTTTCCGGATCGGCAGCAGGATCAGCCAAATCGTAGGCTTCGTCAATCGCGTTGGCTACGGGTTTTCGCGCCCGGATCAGATCGATGGCACGGTTGCGCGCAATCGCCGCCAACCAGGACATCGGCGTTGACTGGCCGGGCGAAAAACGGTCGGCGTGCTGCCAGATTCTGACGTAGATTTCCTGGAGCGTTTCTTCCGCTTCACTTCGGTCTCTCAGGATACGCAGGCAAATGGCGAAAAGTTTCGGGCTGGTCAGCCGGTAAAGTTCGGCAAAGGCCGCACGATCCCTGAGCGCAACACGGCCGAGCAGTCCGGAAATTTCCTCGTCGATCATTGCCAACCCGACCCGATGCATTCTTGAGATAGGACATAGAGCACAAATCGCTATCCGCCAGCGCGCATCGTCATTGCTGTTTTATGTTGCTCGCCGATCATTCCATCGACGGGAAACTTGCGTTAAACAGCAGCCGGTATTTTTCGAGGGTCCGCCATGTCCGCTAATGAAAGTGAAATCCAGGCACGCCTGCTCACCCAGGCCCTGCCCTACATGCAGCGCTACGAGAACAAGACGATCGTCGTCAAATATGGCGGCCACGCCATGGGCAACGCCGAATTGGGCCGAGCCTTTGCAAGCGACATCGCTCTGTTGAAGCAGTCAGGCGTCAACCCGATCGTCGTGCACGGCGGTGGCCCGCAAATCGGCGCGATGCTGACGAAGATGGGCATCGAATCGAAGTTCGAAGGCGGCCTGCGCGTCACCGACGAAAAGACCGTCGAGATCGTCGAGATGGTTCTGGCCGGCTCGATCAACAAGGAAATCGTCGCCCTCATCAACCAGACCGGCGAATGGGCGATCGGCCTTTGCGGCAAGGACGGCAACATGGTCTTTGCCGAAAAGGCACGCAAGACCATCAAGGATCCGGATTCCAACATCGAACGCGTGCTCGATCTCGGTTTCGTCGGTGAGGTCGTCGAGGTCGACCGTACCCTGATTGACCTGCTCGCCCGCTCGGAGATGATCCCGGTGATCGCGCCGGTGGCACCTGGCCGCGACGGGCACACCTACAACATCAACGCCGACACCTTTGCCGGTGCAATTGCCGGTGCGCTGAACGCCACGCGGCTCCTGTTCCTCACCGACGTTCCCGGCGTGCTCGACAAGGAAGGCAAGCTGATCAAGGAACTGTCCGTAGCGCAGGCACGGGCGCTGATCGCCGACGGCACGATTTCCGGCGGCATGATCCCGAAGGTCGAAACCTGCATTGATGCGATCAAGGCCGGCGTCCAGGGCGTCGTCATCCTCAACGGCAAGACGGCGCATTCCGTGCTGCTCGAAATCTTCACCGAGCGCGGTGCCGGCACGCTGATCGTTCCCTGATCGACAGCAAACCGAAAACACGAAAAAGCGGGATGCGGTTTTCAGGCCGCATCCCGCTTTTGTTTTGGGCTGATTGATCAGGCCTGATAAACGGCCTGGGCCTCCTGCTTCAGCTTTTCCATCATCGCCCGGTAGGGGAAAGGTCCGTAACTGACACGTGCGACGCCGGCGCCGGCGAGCGTCTGCAGGTCCGGCGCACCCGGCCGCATCATCACGTTGACCGGCAGGCTCGAAGCGGCGCAGACCTTGGCAATCAGCGCGGCATCGACCAGCCACGGCACGAAGAAGCCGCTGGCGCCGGCTTCGGCAAAGGCCTTTCCGCGCGCAATCGCCTCATCGACAAGACCGGCATGGCGGCCAGCATCGCTTTCCTGCAGGAACAGGTCGGTGCGGGCATTGATGAAGAACGGCACACTGCGGCGGTCCGCCATTTCGCGGATCGCGCGGATGCGGGCGGCCTGCTTTTCGACCGCATGCACGCCGGATTTGCCGACAACCTGATCTTCGAAGTTGATGCCGATGGCGCCGACGTCGATCAGACGCGAGACATTGGCAGCCCCCGTTGCCGGGTCGTCGGAATAGGCGCCCTCGAAATCGACCGTGACCGGCAGTTCGGTCGAGGCGACGATCAGCCGGGCGATATCGGTAAGCAGCGCCAGCGGAACCTTCTCGCCATCGCCAAACCCATGCGCGGCGGCAATCGACCAGCTGCCGGTCGCAAGCGCCTTGGCTCCAGCCTCGGCCACGGCCTTGGCGCTGCCCGCATCCCAGATATTGTAGAGCACCACCGGATCGCCCTTGCGATGCAGAGCGGCGAATTCGGTGGCCTTTTCAGTCTGGTTCATTGCATTTCCTCCGCAAACAATCCCACAGGTTTCATTTTGCCTTCGTGCCGCAGCAGCCATTGCTTGCGCCACAACCCGCCGCCATATCCCGTCAGCGAACCATCGGAGCCGATGCAGCGGTGGCAGGGAATGACGATGGCGATCTGGTTGGACCCGTTGGCCTTCGCCACGGCACGCACGGCCTGGATCGTATCGACCTCGCGCGCGATGTCACCATAGGAACGTGTCTCTCCGAGCGGAATTTTCACGAGCCTTGCCCAGACCTCACGCTCGAAGGCAGTGCCGCCAGGCGCCAGGGGCGTGCGAAACTCTGCGATATCGCCCGAGAAATAGGCTTTCAGCTCCGCCTCCATCTGGTCGATCGGCGCCGTGCGGCCTGGGACGATCGCCGAGCGGGTCTTGCGCTTCAGGTTTTCGAGCTCGGTCGGCAACGCCTTGCGATCGTGAAACTCGAGAATGTGCAGATGGGTCTTGTCGGCGACCGCCACCATCGGGCCAAGCGGCGTGTCGATGCGGTCGGCAAACAGCAGCACACGGCCCTGCGACATAGCCGGCGCTTCGCCGAGCAATTTGGCAAAGGCGGCGCGAAAGCCGCTCGGCGATTCGTATCCGGCGTCGATCTGCGCATCAATGACCCGGCCGCCCTCGGCGAGTTGGCGGGCGGCAAGGCCCAGTCGCCGATGTCGGGCAAGATCGAGAAAGGTGATGCCGAGATTGCGCTTGAAGGCGCGGCGAACGGTCGACGGATCATGGCCGCGGCGAACCAGGTCGTCCTCGGTCCAGCGCCGTTCGGGTGCTGCCTCCAGTGCCTGCAGCAGGTCATCGACCAGCGGATCCTTGGCACCGACGGTTGCAAGCGGCTTGCAGCGCTGGCACGGGCGAAAGCCGGCTTCGAGGCAGGTGCCGATCGAGCCGACGAAGATGGTGTTCTCGCGCTTCGGCTTGCGAGCGGGACAGGAGAGGCGGCAGAAAATGCCCGTCGTCTTGACGCAGACATAGGCAGCGCCCTCGTATTCGGTGCTGCGCGCAATCAGGGCATCGTAAAGCGTTTCGTCGGAAGGAAGATCGAACAACATGCGGCCCTTCTACCATGTGTGCGAAGGGACGGGCGCCGGTTTTCGGGCGTCTATTTTTCCGGCGATGGTTTGGCGACAGTTCAGATAAGCACGAGCGTCACCACGCCGAGCACGATCAGGAGGCAGCCGAGGAGTTCGAGACGATTGATCCACTCGCGGAAGATGAAGAAGGACGAGGCGAATGTGAAGAGCATCTCGACCTGCGCCACTACTTTCACGATCGCCGCCTGCTGCAGCGTCATTGCCATGAACCAGCCGAAGGAAGCGGAGGCGCCGACGAAGCCGACGACGAAGGCAGGCTTCCACGCAGCGGCAATGCGCTTCAGCTCGGCCGGCTCGCGCAGCACGATCCAGATCAGCATCACCACCGTCTGCAGCAGGATGACGAAGCCGAGCGTGAAGCTCGCCTGCATCATGTAATCCGGTGCCGGCAGGCTGGGCGCGAGCACCAGCGAGGCCGAACGATAGGCCACGGCCGAAAGCCCGAAGAACGTGCCCGAGAGAAGGCCTATCCCGGCCGTGCGGCTGAAAACCGAAGTGACCAGCGAGCGCGGGCTCAGCGTCGTACGCGCAACCGAAATCAGCATGACGCCGACGACGGAGATGGCGATCGCCACCAGCGTGCCCTCGCTCGCCCGCTCGCCCAGGAAGATGAGGCCGAAGAGCGCTGCCTGGGCCGGCTCGGTGCGCGAATAGGCGGTGCCAACCGCAAAGTTGCGGAAGGAGAAGAGGTGTACCAGCAGGAAGGTCGCCGCGATCTGCGCCAGCCCGCCGATGACCGCCCACAGGAAGAATGTGCCGTTCGGCACCGGCAGCGGATGGCCCGCCACGCGCCAGAGCACGATGAGATAGAGCAACGCAAAAGGCAGGCCGAAACCGAAACGCACGAAGGTCGCGCCGGTCGTGCCCATGACGCCCTTCAGGTGTTTCTGCATGGCGGAGCGGACATTCTGAAGGAAGGCCGCAGCGACGGTGATGATTACCCAGGTTTCCATGGCTGCGAGCTAGCACGCGGGTCCTGATATTGCCAAGAACTCCGTACAGTCTCGCCGATATATACCAACCTGCGCTGATATCAGTCCGGCTTTTCCTGAACTTCCGCCAGGTCGACCGCCCGACTGAACGTGAGCGGCTGACCTTCGTCTTCGAAGGCCTTCACGCGCTGATCGTAGTTCGGCGAGATCGTGCCGAGCACGCGATCCCAGAACGAAAAGTAGTTGCCGTAGTTGTACTTGAAGCCGGAATGATGCTGGTCGTGGAACGTCGTGCACAAGAGAGGGGACGGATATCGCGCCGTCGATGAGGCGAAATACTCGAACCCGCAGTGCCCGAACATGCCGTTGAAATGTTCGAACAACCGGTGCCCGATCAGGATCGCCGGCGGAAACGGGACGGCGAAAACGACGACGGCTGAAAAACTCTGCAAGAGGAAGTTGTCGAAGAAATCCTCAGAATAGGTGCTCCAGATCGTTGGTGCGACGCTTCTGTGATGAAGGGCGTGCAGTGGAAACAGCCACTTGGTGTGCAGCAGCCGGTGCATGAAATAGAACCAGGTATCGTAGAGGAACATGCACAGGACAAAGAGCGGCACCGCCGCCCACCAATTGAAGGTCCAGGGCCCGGGCGCCCAGCCCTTTTGCTGGACATAGAGGCCGATCGTCAGCGGCAGGCAGGCGCTGAACATCGACACCAGGCTCTGGCGGACTTCCGCCCTGCGGCGCTTGTCGGAACCGCGTCCCTTCTGAATCTTTCGCTCGGGATTGCGGTCGTTGACCCAGGTCAGGCCATAACCCAGGGCGAAATAGGTAACGACTGTCGTCGCGTAGAATCCGAACAGAAACAGCAGGTAAAACAGTTCGTCCGACATCGGCATCCGGAACCCCTACGTCAAAGCCGCGCCGGCCGAACGATGCCATGTTGTTTTGGCAATTCAAAGTGGAAACGTCTGCGCCGGTAGGGTAGCCCGTGCGGCGGGGTGAATTTTCTCGTTTGGTGGCCGCCCATACCCGTGTCATAAGGCGGTCATGAAAAAGCTCGATCGCCTGCCGACCCACGACGAATTCGCCCATGTCACCGACTGGGTCTTCGATCTGGACAACACGCTCTACCCGCACCACGTCAATCTGTTCTCGCAGATCGACCGTAACATGACGGCTTACGTTTCGGCGCTGCTGTCGCTCGAGCCGGCGGACGCGAAGAAGCTGCAGAAAGACTACTACCGCGATCACGGCACGACGCTCAAAGGCCTGATGATCCATCACGGCATCGACCCGAGCGACTTCCTCGAAAAGGCGCATGCGATCGACTACAGCATCGTGCCGCCGGATCCGACGCTGGGCGAAGCGATCAAGGCGCTACCGGGGCGCAAGTTCATCTTCACCAACGGCAGCGTTGCACATGCGGAAATGACCGCTCGCGCACTCGGCATCCTCGATCACTTCAACGACATCTTCGATATCGTCGCTGCCGATTTCGCGCCGAAGCCGGCCGGCGAAACCTATGACAAGTTCATGAGCCTGCACCGGGTCGATACCCGCAATGCGGTCATGTTCGAGGACCTGCCGCGCAACCTTCTGGTTCCGAAAACGCTCGGGATGAAGACGGTTCTACTGGTGCCGCGCAACTTCGAATACGAGTTCGCCGAATCCTGGGAGCAGTCCGGAGACGAGGACGAGCAGATCGATTACGTCACCGAGGATCTCGCCAGCTTCCTCAGGCGCGTGGTCGCCGACCTCTGACCCCGACACATTTTGGCCCGGGAAAAACCCCTTTCCCGCCAAAGACTTAAATTACCAAAGTTTAACTGGTGCTCGCCGTCACGCTGCCTATCATTCGTTCGGGCATAACCCGATCGAAAGGAAGCATGATGCGGAACAGAACCCTGATCCTTGGCGTAACCGCCCTTGCCGTCGCCGTTACCGGATTGGCTGCGCCATCATTTGCCGCCAGAGACAAGATGACGCCCGAACAGCGGGCCGAACGGATGATCAAGCGACTGGACACCAACAGCGATTCCAAGGTGTCACTCGACGAGTTACAGGCGCACATGACCGCGAACTTCAAGGCATTCGACACCAATGGCGACGGCCAGATCAGTGCCGACGAGATGCAGGCGAAGCGCCAGGCGTTCCGCGACGCCCGCAAGGCCTGGCAGGAAGCCAAGAGCAAGGACGGCAAGGAGCGCGACGCAGCCCTTGCCCAACTGAAGGACGCGCGGCCGGCCATGGTGCCCGGCATGCGGCCAAAGGCCTTCAAGCGCGTCGACGCCGACGGCAACGGCTCTTTGAGCGCTGCCGAGGTCGCAAGTGCTTCAGAAAAAATGTTCAAGCGTCGTGACAAGAACGGCGACGGTGTCATCGACGCCGCCGACTTCACCAAGAAAATTTGATCCATCGGTGCCCTTTCCCGCCGCCCGGTGAAAGGAGTATCCGACGACACCGCCGCGCGCCTGGATTGGCACGCGGCGGTGTCGAAAGCTCCGTGTCAAACAGGGCGGCGGAAATGCACAATCCTTGTTTTGACGCATTGCCGTTACCGAAGCACTAGGCGCGGCGGCTGGCTCAACGACTGGCTCGCCGGCATTGATTGCTGGCGCTGGTTCCGGTTTTGGATGCAGGGCTTAGGGCGGCATCAAACCGAATGACGAAGAAGGCTCTCGATCAGGAACCCGATCGCTCCGGCAAGCGTCATCGCGGCACCCAGGGCGAGGGAGATTGTTTTTCTGACTGATGATCGATTGTCGTTCTGCATGGGCACAAAATACACGAGAACCGGAGGAAATGAAGATGGCCTCCCCTGAGCGAAACCGCTTCGCAAGTTTACCGGAGAGGCGCTATCGCCTGCCGTTCGCCATCGGCACCGACCGCGGATCGACGGTCTCGTAGAAGCGGGAGATGATATCCCAGGCCTCATCGGCGGTTTCGACGAACTGCACCAGATCGATATCGTTCGGCGCGATCGTGCCGAACTCGGCAAGCGCCTCGAAATTGATGATCGAGCGCCAGAACTTTTCCCCGAAGAGAATGAGCGGGACCAGCGCCAGGCGACCGGTCTGCATCAGCGTCATCGTTTCGAACAGCTCGTCCAACGTGCCGAAGCCGCCTGGAAACACCGTGACGGCCTTGGCGCGCAGCAGGAAATGCATCTTGCGGATGGCGAAATAGTGGAAGTTGAACGACAGCTCCGGCGTCACGAAGCGGTTCGGCGCCTGCTCGTGCGGCAACACGATGTTGAGGCCGATCGACGGCGCGCCGACATCGTCAGCGCCACGGTTGCCCGCCTCCATCACACCCGGCCCGCCGCCGGTGACGACGACATATTCCTTGTAGTGCAGCTTGGCGGAATGTTCCGAGACGATCTGCGCGAACTTGCGCGCTTCGTCGTAATAGACCGAGGCTGCTTCCAGGTTCTTGCGCTGGATATCGTTCCTGGCGGCCCAGGCGTCGCCGCCCGGCTCGGGAATGCGCGCGCCACCGAACATCACCACGGTCGAGTTGATGCCGTACTCCTCCAGCATCATTTCGGTCTTCAAGAGTTCGAGCTGCAGCCGCACCGGGCGCAGTTCCTCGCGGCAGAGAAAATCGTCGTCGATATAGGCAAGGCGATAGGAAGGAGAGGCCGACTGCGGCGTCACCGGCACCGTCTGCGCCCGTTGCCGGCTCTGCGAGCTATCGGCCAGCGGATCCCAAACCCCATCCTTACGGCGCAGATTGCGCTTCTTCATGCGTGCCATGCTATCGTCTTTCCCGTCGCGTTCCGGACAATCGGCATCTCGGGCGGACGCGTCCTATCCTGTTTCATCGGTCATGAATGCCCCTGATGCCGCAGTCGACCGCGCTTGCCAAGCCCTGCCGGCAGCGTCGAGCCGAAAAGCGGTCCAACTTTTCCGGAACGGGCCTCGGGCGCCGCGCATTCCAGCCGATACAGAACACCCACGGGCGCACATCGCGTCGCTGCCTAATTTTGTCCTTAAATCGATTCCGATTTTCGGAATTATGCAGTAGAGCTTTCGCAGGATAACCGCCGAACTTTAAGGAATTCCGATGACGAACCACAACCTCGCCTCCCTGTCGCAGACGATCGACGCCGCCTTTGATGACCGCGATTCCGTAAACACCGGAACGCGCGGCGCGGTGCGCGACGCCGTGGAAACGGCACTGAACCTGCTCGACAGCGGCAAGGTGCGGGTGGCAGAGCGTGGCGCCGACGGCAACTGGACCGTCAATCAATGGCTGAAGAAGGCCGTTCTGCTCTCCTTCCGCCTCAACCCGATGGAAATCGTCCGGGGCGGCCCGGGGGAATCCGTCTGGTGGGACAAGGTCGCCTCCAAGTTCGACGGCTGGAGCGTCAACGAGTTCGAGAAGGCCGGCTTCCGCGCCGTGCCGAACTGCGTCGTGCGCCGCTCGGCCTATATCGCGCCGAACGCCATCCTGATGCCGTCCTTCGTCAACCTCGGCGCCTATGTCGGCGAAGGCACGATGGTCGACACCTGGGCCACGGTCGGCTCCTGCGCCCAGATCGGCAAGAACGTGCATCTCTCCGGCGGCGTCGGCATCGGCGGCGTGCTGGAGCCGATGCAGGCCGGCCCGACGATCATTGAGGACAATTGCTTCATCGGCGCCCGCTCCGAGGTCGTTGAAGGCTGCATCGTGCGCGAGGGCTCGGTTCTCGGCATGGGCGTGTTCATCGGCAAGTCGACCAAGATCGTCGACCGCGCCACCGGCGAAGTGACCTATGGTGAAGTCCCGCCCTACTCCGTCGTCGTCGCCGGCTCGATGCCGTCGGGCTCGACCATGGGCAACGGCCAGCCGGCACCGAACCTCTACTGCGCCGTCATCGTCAAGCGCGTCGACGAGAAGACCCGCTCCAAGACCGGCATCAACGAACTGCTTCGAGACTGATCCGATGACACCGGAGGGGCGACGGCCGAGCATGATCTGGCTGTTCTTCAGCCCCTCCGGCCGCATCACCCGCCTGCCCTTTTTCCTGTCCTGGCTTTTCTGGCTGCTGATAGGCGGTTTCGTCGTCGCGCAGATGCTCGCCAACGAGAACCACAGGACCGCGCTGGCGCTCTGGACGCTGGCGCTGATCGTGTCCGGCATCGTTTCCACGCTCTCGATCGCCATGCTGGCGATCAAGCGGCTGCACGATATCGGCTATCCCGGACCGCTGGCGATCTGCCTGTTCATCCCTGTCCTGAGCCCCATCGTCTTCATCGCGCTCTGTCTCTGGCCGGGCACCGAGGGGCCGAACGAATTCGGCCAAACCAGCGATGAACCCGGCGCTTGAGCGGCGCACTGTACATTTCGGGCCCGAACGCGTATGTAGCGCGCCATGAACAGGCCGGCGATAAGATGCTGGCCGCGGCAATCGGCGCCTGATGACGACCTGATCCAAGGTCTTGTTCGTTTACCGGCGCGAAAACCGAAATCCGAAAGACGAGAGATGACAGAATTCGAAGGGATCGCGCCTGCGATCGCCGAGGCGTTGGCAAAACGCGGTTACAACGAGTTGACGCCGGTTCAACAGGCGATGCGCGATCCTGATCTGGCGGGCAAGGATGCGCTGGTATCGGCCCAGACCGGCTCCGGCAAGACCGTCGCCTTCGGCCTGGCGCTGGCACCGACCCTGCTTGGCGACCAGCGCCGCTTCAGCGCGCCCGGCGCGCCGCTGGCGCTTGTGATCGCACCAACGCGCGAACTGGCGCTGCAGGTCAAGCGCGAGCTCGAATGGCTCTATGAGCAGACTGGCGCGACGATCGCGTCCTGCGTCGGCGGCATGGACATGCGCACCGAGAAGCGCGCGCTGGAGCGCGGCGCCCACATCGTCGTCGGCACGCCCGGACGCCTATGCGACCATATCCGCCGCAACTCGCTCGATATTTCTTCGTTGCGTGCCGTCGTGCTCGACGAGGCCGACGAGATGCTCGATCTCGGTTTCCGCGAGGACCTCGAATTCATCCTCGAGGAGTCTCCCGACGACCGCCGCACGCTGATGTTTTCGGCGACCGTACCGCGCTCGATCGCGACGCTTGCCAAGAACTACCAGCGCGACGCCGTGCGCATCAGCACCGCGTCCGAGCAGAAGCAGCACGTCGACATCGAATACCGCGCCCTGACCGTTGCGTCGAACGATCGCGAAAACGCGATCATCAACGTCCTGCGCTTCTACGAAGCGAAGAATGCGATCGTCTTCTGCTCGACCCGTGCAGCCGTCAACCATCTGACTGCCCGCTTCAACAACCGCGGCTTCTCGGTGGTGGCTCTGTCGGGCGAACTCAGCCAGAACGAACGCACCCACGCGCTGCAGGCCATGCGCGACGGACGCGCCCGCGTCTGCATCGCCACCGACGTTGCCGCCCGCGGCATCGACTTGCCGGGCCTCGAACTGGTCATCCACGCCGACCTGCCGACCAACCCGGATACACTGCTGCACCGCAGCGGCCGCACCGGACGCGCCGGCCAGAAGGGCGTCAGCGCCCTGATCGTGCCGGTGAGCCAGCGCCGCAAGGCGGAGCGCCTGCTCGAAAACGCCCGGATCACCGCCAACTGGGCCCGCCCGCCGTCGGCCGACGAGGTCAGCCGCCGCGACGACGAGCGCCTGCTTGCCGACACGAGCTTTGCCGAACCGATCCGCGAAGACGAAGAGGCGATCGTGCGCGCGCTCATCGAGCTTCATGGTGCCGAGCAGATGGCTGCCGCCTTCGTGCGCCAGTTCCGCTCTGGCCGCTCGGCCCCGGAAGACCTGATCGAGGTTGCCGTCGGCGACAGCCGCGCAAAGCCGCGCCGCGATGAGAAGTCTGCACCGCGCGAAGACTATGACGCGCCGCGCGCCGATTTCAGCGATGGCAGCTGGTTCTCGCTCTCGGTCGGCCGCAAGCAGAATGCCGAGCCGCGCTGGCTGATCCCGATGCTCTGCCGCCACGGCAAGCTGACCAAGCGCGACATCGGCGCGATCCGCATGCAGCAGGAAGAGACCTTCGTCGAAATGACCTCCGATGGAGCCGAGCGCTTCCTGTCGTCGATCGGCAAGGAGGGCATGCTGGAGAAGGGCATCCGGGTGAAGACGCTGCCGGGCGCTCCCGATCTGTCGCAGCAGCGCCAGGAGAAGCCGAGTTTTTCCAAGGACAAGCCGAACTTCTCCAAGGACAAGCCAGGTTTCTCCAAGGACAAACCGGCCTTTGCCAAGAAGCGCCCCTATTCGGACGATGCGGCACGCAGTGACGGCGACTTCAAGCCGAAGCGCAAGTTCGACAAGAAGCCGGCTTACGCCGCCGCCCCGGCCCACACCGACGACAAGCCGCCGGAAAACCGCGACGCCTGGACTAAAAAGAAGGCCAAGCCGAACGCCGGCAAGGACGGCGGCTTCAAGCCGAAGCCCAAGGGCAACAACGCCAAGAACCGCCAGAGCTAAGCTTGCCGCAGCAACGGCGTCAGCCCAAATCAAAAAGCGCCGCGATCAAATCGCGGCGCTTTTTTTTGTCTGCAGTTGCGGCGGCTGGCCGTATCAGGCTTCGAGGAAGCGCAGGCCGGCGACGGCGACGATGATCATCGCGATGCAGGTGATCCGCATCCAGGAGACGGGATCCCCGAAAAGCACGATGCCGAGCACCGTGATGCCGACTGAGCCGATGCCGGTCCAGGCGGCGTAGGCAGTGCCGGCCGGCAGGTCGCGCATGGCGATCGTCAGGAGGTAGACGCTGCCGAGCGCCGCTGCGATGCCGATCGCGCTCGGCACCAGTTTCGTCCAGCCTTCGGCATATTTGAGCGCCAGGCCCATGATGATTTCAATCAGGCTCGCCGCTATCAGGATGATCCATGCCATTACCGTCTCCATCGAAATTTCCATCTGGAGAACAATCTGGTAGGGTAGGCACTGGATAGCAATTACGCACCTTTTGGTAACTATGAAAATCTCGACAGACCCGCTCGAAGCACCCATCACCTCCATTCCGGATGTCTTCGACCCGACCTGCTCCTCGCGGCATGCGCTGGAGCTGATCGCCAGCAAATGGGCGATGCTGATCATCTCGGCGCTCGAAGAAGGGCCGATGCGCAACGCCGCGCTGATGCGCCGGCTTGGCGACGTCTCGCAGAAGATGCTGACGCAGACGCTGAAGGAACTGGAGCGGAACGGCCTTGTCATTCGCGAGGACAAGAAGACCGTGCCGCCGCATGTGGAATACAGCCTCAGCGCTGTCGGCCGTTCGCTCAGCGAAACCCTGCTGGTGCTCGACCGTTGGGCCGAGACGCATTTCGGCACTCTCGACGCGGCGCGCGCGCGCTACGACGCCGAGCGGGGCAAATAGGCCTATTCGCCGTCGAGTTGCGACTGGGCGATCACTTTCACCACCCAGTCGGCAAAGACGCGCAGACGGCTGCTCAGGTGTCGGTTCGGCGGATAGACGAGATAGATCGGCATCGATTCGATTTGCCAGTCCTGCAGCACCCTCCGCATCGCGCCGGTCTCAAGATCCTCCCGCACCATGAAGCGGGGCGCCTGGATGACACCGAGGCCGGCACGGGCGGCGGCGAGATAGGTGGTCGATTCGTTGGCGGCCACCGCATAACGACCATGAACCTCGATCTCTTCCGCGCCGCGCTTGAAATAGAACGGCATCTGCTGGCCGGTCTGCGGGCGGAAATAGCCGACGACATAACAATTCTTCGAAAGATCGGAGGGATGTTGCGGCGTCGAGCAACGGTCGAGATAGTCGGGTGCCGCGCAGGCGACGAAGCTCATGTCGGTGATGCGCCGGGCAATCAGCGACTGGTCGGTCAGGGTGCCGACACGAATGGCGCAGTCGACATTCTCGGCAACATAGTCGACGGTGCGGTCCGAGACGCCGAGATCGATCTGGATGTCAGGGTAGCGCTTGTGGAATTCGGACAGAGCCGGGATAACGATGAGATTGGCCATGGCGCTTGCCATCTCCACGCGCAGCCGCCCCTTCGGCAGCGTCTGGGCGCTCGACAGGCTGCCGTCGAGCTCATCGAGGTCGGTCACGAGGCGCGCGGCCCGCTCGTAATAGAGCGCGCCATCCGGGGTCACCAGAACCCGCCGCGTCGTGCGATTGAGCAGCTTGGTGCGCAGATGCGCTTCCAATCCCTGGATGAGATTGGTGACGGTCGCCTTGGGCATATTGAGCGAAGCGGAAGCACGTGTGAAATTGCCGGTTTCGACAACGCGGAGAAACGCGCGCATGGCCGTGAGCTGGTCCATTTTCAATAGCCATTATTGTTCGAGATACTGAATAGTGTAGTCGGATTAGACGGACTATTCCAGACAGAAGACAATGTTATTCTCCCATCATGGCGGGTTGTCGCCTCATGTGGGATGACCCCGTGGCAAAGGCAAGAGAGATGGGTGAACGCTTTACGGTAGAGACGATGCAGACGGGCAAAGGTTCGTGCCCGGCACGTGTCTATAGTGGCGAAACGCTGCTCAACCCGCCGCCCGTGGTGCTGCACCTGCATGGCGGCTCCTTCGTCGGCAGCTCGATCGCAGCCGGCGAACGCGTCGCCAAGGCGCTTGCGGCGGCCGGTGCCATCGTCATCTCGCCGGAATATGCGTCGGCCTGCCTCAATCCGTTCCCGGCCGCACTCGACGTCACCTATTCCATGCTTTCTTCGATGCGTGCGCGTTGCCCGCAGTTCGCGCATAAAAAATCGTTGCTGTTCATCGCCGGCGAGGAGGCGGGCGGCAACGTGGCAGCCGGCGTGGCGCTGATGGCTCGCGACCAGTTCCTCACCGACCTCAAGGGGCAGATCCTCCTGTCGCCGATGCTGGATCCGTGCCTGGCGACCGCATCGTTTCGCAAATACTGTCCCGAGGGTTCGGTGCAATCGATCGCCGAAGGCTGGCAACGGTATCTGGGCGAATGCGGTGGATTCACGCATCCCTATGCCGCTCCGGCGCACTGTACGCGGCTCGCCGGCCTTGTTCCCTCGCTCATCCTGACCAGCGAGGAATGCCCGATGCGCGACGAGACTGCTGCCTATGCAGACCGTCTTCGCCAGGCGGGCGTGAGCGTTCAGTCCCATATTCTTCCCGGCCGCGCCGGGTGGATACCGGAAAATACCGTGAACGCTGAAACCTGGGCATCCCAGGAAGAAACGATTACCGGCATCTTTTCCCGCTTCTTCCAGCAGGCGGGGGCGAAGCCGGCTGAAATGACGATGCGTTAGCCAAGGACGACAGGGCCGCCGGCCTTTCCCTTTCGCTGACGACAGCAGCAAAAACGCCGGCTCCCAACCGGCAAGGAGAGAAAAATGAAATCGACAGTGACCCGCCGGGCCCTCTGGGGCGCCGGCCTGAGCATCCTATTGTCCGCCGCCGGCGGTGCCGCGGTTCTTCTTGGCCTGCCGCAGCACTTCGAGGCGGATGCCGCAACCGAAACGGCAGCCGCGCTTCCACCGGCCGTGCCGGTTTCGGTGGCCAAGGCGCAGTCGCGCCGCATCACCACCTGGGAAGATTTTTCCGGGCGGCTGGAAGCGATCGAACGCGTCGAGATTCGCCCCCGTGTCGGCGGCGCCATTCTCCAAGCCCACTTCCGCGAGGGTGCACTGGTGAAAAAGGGCGACCTTTTGCTCACCATCGATCCCGAGCCCTATGCGGCAGCCGTCGACCGGGCTGCAGCCGAGGTCGCAGCAGCCGAGGCGCGGGTGGCGCTCGCCAGGACGGAACTCGACCGCGGACGCAAGCTCGTGACCACGAGCGCCATCCCACAGAGCGGCGTCGACCAGCGCCTCAGCGCCTTCGACGAGGCGCAGGCGAGCGTGCGCTCCGCCAAGGCCGCGTTGCGCACGGCCGAACTCGACCTGGAATACACCGAAGTCAAGGCACCGATCTCCGGCCGCGTCGGCCGGCTGGAAGTGACCGCCGGCAACCTCGTCGCCGCCGGCTCCGCTTCGCCGGTGCTGACGACGCTGGTCTCGGTCGACCCGATCTACGCAAGCTTCAGCGCCAGCGAAGAAGTGGTCACCACTGCACTCGCCCGGCTCCAGGCCTCGGCCGGCGGCAACGCCATCGAGCGCATCCCGGTGCAGATCGGCACCGCTGCCGACGAAGGCACGCCGATCTCCGGCCATATCCAGCTCATCAACAACGAGGTGGATGCGGCGACCGGCACGATCCGCGTCCGCGCCGCGCTTGAAAATGCCGACGGGCGGCTGATCCCCGGCCAGTTCGTGCGCATCCGCATCGGCGAACCGGAGCCCGAAGAAAAGCTCGTGATCAGCGATCGCGCCATCGGCTCCGACCAGGACAAGAAATTCGTGTTCGTCGTCGGCTCCGACAACAAGGTCGAGTACCGCCAGGTGAAGCTTGGCCCGAATTCCGACGGGCTGCGCATCGTCGAAAGCGGCCTGAAGACCGGCGAGAACATCGTCGTCAACGGCCTGCAGCGGGTACGCCCGGGTGTGCTCGTGGCACCGCAGCAGGTCGAAGAAACGACGGCGTCGATCGCAACCAAGTAGGACATGACGGCACCCGCTTCGGCTGTCGCCGAGGCGGGATTGGCCGCCCAGACATCACTTAGCAGATCCCGGCACGTGGCGAGTGTTCTTGCCGCGACAGCCGGAGATTTGCCTGAACTCGTCCCAAGGGGGATACGTCAATGAACTTCTCACGCTTCTTCGTCGACCGCCCGGTCTTCGCGGGCGTTCTTTCGGTCCTGATCTTCGTGGGCGGCCTGCTCGGCATGACCGGCCTGCCGATCTCCGAATATCCCGAAGTCGTGCCGCCGCAGATCGTCGTGCGGGCGCAGTATCCCGGCGCCAACCCGGCTGTTATCGCCGAGACGGTGGCAACGCCGCTCGAAGAACAGATCAACGGCGTCGAGGGCATGCTCTACATGCAGAGCCAGGCGACGGCGGACGGTCTGATGACGCTGACCGTCACCTTCGAACTCGGCACCGACCCGGACCAGGCCCAGCAGCTGATACAGAACCGCGTCGCGCAGGCCGAGCCGCGCCTGCCCGAGGAAGTGCGCCGTCTCGGCGTCACGACCGTCAAGAGCTCGCCGGACCTGACGCTCGTCGTGCACCTGTTGTCGCCCAACGGCCAGTACGACATCAACTATCTGCGCAATTACGGCGTGCTCAACGTCAAGGATCGGCTCGCCCGCATCGACGGCGTCGGCCAGGTACAGATCTTCGGCGGCGGCGACTATTCGATGCGCATCTGGATCGACCCGCAGAAGGCTGCCGAACGCGGTCTTGCGGCAAGCGACGTGGCCAACGCCATCCGCGCGCAGAACGTTCAGGCCGCCGCCGGCGTCATCGGCGCCTCGCCGTCGGTTCCCGGCCTCGACCTGCAGCTTTCCGTCAACGCGCAAGGCCGCCTGCAGACGCCTGAGGACTTTGCCGACATCGTCGTCAAGTCGGGCGCCGGCGGCGAGGTCACGCGGCTTGGCGACGTCGCACGCGTCGAAATGGGCGCTGCCGACTATTCGCTGCGCTCGCTGCTCGACAACAAGGCCGCCGTCGGCATGGGCGTCTTCCAGGCGCCGGGCTCAAACGCGATCCAGATCTCGGAAAACGTTCACAAGGCCATGGCCGAGCTGAAGCTGACCATGCCCGACGGCGTCGACTACGAGATCGTCTACGACACCACCCAGTTCGTGCGTGCCTCGATCGAGTCGGTCATCCACACCCTGCTTGAAGCGATCGCGCTGGTCGTCATCGTCGTCATCGTCTTCCTGCAGACCTGGCGCGCCTCGATCATCCCGCTCGTGGCGGTGCCCGTCTCGATCGTCGGCACCTTCGCGGTGATGTACGTCTTCGGCTTCTCGATCAACGCGCTCAGCCTGTTCGGCCTGGTGCTGGCGATCGGCATCGTCGTCGACGACGCCATCGTCGTGGTCGAAAACGTCGAACGTAACATAGAGCAGGGTCTGTCGCCGGTACAGGCGACCTACCGTGCGATGCAGGAGGTTTCCGGACCGATCATCGCCATTGCGCTGGTGCTCGTCGCCGTGTTCGTGCCGCTTGCGTTCATCACCGGCCTGACCGGGCAGTTCTACCGCCAGTTCGCACTGACGATCGCCATCTCGACGGTGATCTCCGCCATCAACTCGCTGACGCTTTCCCCGGCGCTCGCCGCCCTCCTCCTGCGCAATCACCATGCGCCGAAGGATTGGCTGACCCGTGCCATGGACAAGGTGTTCGGCTGGTTCTTCCGCGGCTTCAACCGCTTCTTCGGTCGCAGCTCGGAAGCCTATGGCCGCGGCGTCGGCAGGATCCTGTCGCGCAAGTCGCTGATCATGGGCGTCTATGTCCTGCTGCTCGGCGTCACCTTCGTGCTGTTCCGCGCCGTTCCCGGCGGCTTCGTGCCCGCCCAGGACAAGCAGTATCTGATCGGCTTTGCACAGTTGCCTGACGCAGCGACGCTCGACCGCTCGGAAGACGTCATCCGCCGCATGAGTGATATCGCGCTCAAGCATCCCGGCGTCGAAAATGCCATCGCCTTCCCCGGCCTGTCGATCAACGGCTTCACCAACTCGTCGAACTCCGGCATCGTCTTCGTGGCGCTGAAGCCGTTCGAGGAGCGCACGACGCCCGAGCTTTCGGGCGGGGCGATCGCCATGCAGCTGAACCAGGAATTCGGCGCGATCCAGGATGCCTTCATCGCCATGTTCCCGCCGCCGCCCGTCCAGGGGCTGGGCACCACCGGCGGCTTCAAGCTGCAGATCGAGGACAAGAACGGCCTCGGCTACCAGGCACTCGACGAGGCGACCAAGGCCTTCATTGCCAAGGCCTACCAGACGCCGGAGCTGGCTGGCATCTACTCGAGCTTCCAGATCAACGTGCCGCAGCTCTACGCCGACCTCGACCGCGTCAAGGCGCGCCAGCTCGGCGTCGAAGTGACCGATGTGTTCGAGACGCTGCAGATCTATCTGGGCTCGCTCTACGTCAACGACTTCAACGCCTTCGGCCGCACCTACAGCGTGCGCGTCCAGGCCGATGCAAACTACCGCAGCCACGCCGACGACATCGGCAAGCTGAAGGTGCGTTCGCAATCGGGCGAGATGATCCCGCTGTCGGCACTGTTGAAGGTCGAGCAGACGGTCGGCGCCGAGCGGGCGATCCGCTACAACGGCTTCCTGTCGGCCGACATCAACGGCGGCCCGGCGCCGGGCTTCTCCTCGGGCCAGGCTCAGGCCGCGATCGAGAAGATCGCCGCGGAAACGCTGCCGCCCGGTATCGCATTCGAGTGGACGGATTTGACCTATCAGCAGATTCTTGCCGGCAATTCGGGCATGCTCGTCTTCCCGCTGGCGCTGCTCTTGGTCTATCTCGTGCTGGCCGCCCAGTATGAAAGCCTGACCCTGCCGATCGCGATTATCCTGATCGTGCCGATGGGCATCATGGCCGCCCTTGCCGGCGTCTGGCTGACCGGAGGCGACAACAACGTCTTCACGCAGATCGGCCTGATCGTGCTTGTCGGGCTTTCCGCCAAGAACGCGATCCTGATCGTCGAGTTCGCCCGCGAACTGGAACTATCAGGCAGCACCGCCGTCCAGGCGGCGATCGAAGCGAGCCGGCTGCGCCTGCGGCCGATCCTGATGACCTCGATGGCCTTCATCATGGGTGTCGTGCCCCTGGTGATCTCCACCGGCGCCGGCGCCGAAATGCGCTCGGCCATGGGGGTCGCGGTCTTTTCCGGCATGATCGGCGTCACCGCCTTCGGCATCTTCATGACGCCGGTGTTCTACGTGCTGATCCGCAAGCTCTCGGGCGAGCGGCCTCTGAAGCACGCCGGAGCGCATATCGAAGCACCTCATCTCGCGCCCGGAGAATGAGGTAATCTTGCCGCATATGCGCTTTGAGCGGGCCGGATCTGATCCGGCCCGCTTACGTTGAAGACAGACGGATAGCCTCAGCCGTCGGCTGCACACCCATCCTGCGTGACAGCCGCGCAACGATCGGATAAACCAGCACCCTCAATCCCATTGGCCCCAGCGCCACGCAGACGGCATATCGCTACATGACCTCGACCGATCCGATCGCCAATCTCGCCACCCTCATCCGTTGCCCCTCCGTTACCCCTGCCGAAGGCGGCGCGCACTCAGCGCTTGAAGCCATGCTCAAGCCGCTCGGCTTTGCCGTCGACCGGGTCACGGCCAAAGACGCGGGTACGCCCGATATCGAGAACCTCTATGCCCGGCTCGGCAGCGACGGCCCGCATCTGATGTTTGCCGGCCATACCGACGTGGTGCCGGTCGGCGACGACGGCGCGTGGACCCACGGTCCGTTTTCCGCCGATATCGCCGGCGGCGAAATGTATGGCCGCGGCGCGGTCGACATGAAGGGCGGCATTGCCTGCTTCGTCGCAGCCGTCGCCCGCCACATCGAAAAGCATGGGGTCCCCAAGGGCTCGGTTTCGTTCCTCATCACCGGCGACGAGGAAGGCCCTGCGATCAACGGCACGACGAAACTTCTCGGCTGGGCTGCCGCCAAGGGCGAGCGTTGGGACGCCTGCCTTGTCGGCGAACCGACCAATCCAGACCGTCTCGGCGACATGATCAAGATCGGCCGCCGTGGCTCGCTTTCCGGCCGGATCACCGTCAACGGCGTCCAGGGCCACGCGGCCTATCCGCACCTGGCGGACAATCCGGTGCGCGGCATCCTGCAACTGACCCAGGCACTGATGGACCCGCCCTTCGACAACGGCACGGAAAACTTCCAGCCGTCGAACCTGGAAGTGACGACCATCGACGTCGGCAATGGCGCCGTCAACGTCATCCCTGCGAAGGCGGCTGCTGCCTTCAATATCCGCTTCAACGACACCTGGACCGCCGAGAGCCTGATGGCGGAGATCATCGCCCGCCTCGACCGCGCGGCAACGGACGGCGCTCTGCGGGCAGGCCGCGACCCGGTCCGTTACGAGATCACCTGGAACGAACGGCCGAGCCACGTTTTCCTGACGCGCAACAATGCGCTGATCGATTCGCTGTCAGGCGCTATCGAAGCGGTCACCGGCCAGCAGCCGAAACTTTCGACCACCGGCGGCACCTCGGATGCGCGGTTCATCAAGGACTATTGCCCCGTCGTCGAATTCGGGCTTGTCGGCCAGACCATGCATATGGTGGACGAGCGTGTCGCCGTCGCCGATCTCGAAACGCTGACGGAAATCTACGAAACCTTCATCTTCAGCTGGTTCGGCCATGCCGCTGCTTGAGGAGGTTCTTTCCTATATCAAGGGCCTCTGGCTGCTGATCCAGGGCAATGGCGAAGGCTTCCGCTGGCTCGATTTCAGCGAGAGCGGATTGTGGCGTTCGTTTACAGCGATGCTCTGGTGCCTGCCGGCCATTGCCGTCACCTGGGCATCCTGGCGGCTTTATTATCTCTCTGCAATGCCAACAGGAACCACTGTCGGCTTCGGCTTCGTCTTCAAGCTTCTGGTTGTCGATCTCGCCAGCTGGCTGCTGCCGCTGGTGCTGGTCTTCGTCCTGGCGCGCCCACTCGGCTTTGCCGCCGCCGTGGTGCCGATCGTCGTCACCACCAACTGGCTTTCCGTGCCGCTGTCCTATGCGATGGCGGTGCCGGCGGCGATCCGCCTCGTCATTCCCGGCAGCGAAGGGCTGACGAGCCTGATCTGGCTGGTGCTGCTCTTCGTCAGCATCGGCATACTCTTCCGGCTGCTGCGCATCATTACCGGAAACCAGACCTTGCTGGCCACGGCGCTGACGGCGCTTTTCCTGCTGCCGTCGATGATGATGGGCGAATTGCTGCAGCAGTTCTTCGGCCTTATCCCGACCTGACAGACGTCACGCGCCATCTGCGCGCGACGTTACCTTCCTCAGTAATCGACCTGCATGAAATAAAGCCCGTCGGGCGGCGCCACCGGACCGCAGGCCTTGCGGTCGCGCGCTTCGAGTGCCGCCTGCAGCTCGTCCGGCGTCCATTTGCCTTCGCCAACCAGCTTCAGCGAGCCGGCGAAGGAACGGATCTGATTGTGCAGGAAGCTCTGCGCCGTGGCGCGAATTTCGATCAGATTGCCGGTGCGAGAGACATCCAGCCGGTCGAGCGTGCGCATCGGGCTTGTCGCCTGGCAATGGACGGAGCGGAAGGTGGTGAAGTCGTGGTGGCCGACGAGCCGTTGCGCGCCTTCATGCATCGCCTCGTGATCGAGCGGCTTCGTCACCCACCAGGCACGCTTCGCCTCCAGCGCCAGCCGCGACGGACGGCAGATGATGCGGTAGAGATAATGCCGGCGCAGCGCCGAAAACCGTGCGTCGAAGGCGTCTGTGACTTCCTGGGCGTCGAGGATCGAGACGCCCTCGCCGGCCATGCCCAGATGCGCGTTCAGCGCATTGCGCAGCGTGTGAGGTTTCCACTCGCGCGTCAGGTCCGCATGCGCCACCTGCCCGACGGCATGAACGCCGGAATCGGTCCGCCCGGCACCGCGGATCGAGACGGTTTCGCCGGTCAAGGACAGGATCGCTTTTTCGATCGCGCCCTGGACGGAAGCGCCGTTGTCCTGGCGCTGCCAGCCGACATAGTTGGAGCCGTCATATTCGACGATCAGTCGAAAGCGCGGCATCAGCCGACCCTCGTGCCGGCGGCGATGGGCGTACCGCGCAGGAAATCGGCAACACTGAGAGCCTTGCCGCCTGCCCGCTGCAGCCGCGTCGGCCGCACGGCACCGTCGCTGCAGGCAATGGTGAGAGTGTCGTCGAGCACCGTTCCGGCGGTTCCTGCCGCCGTCACGCGCTCGGAGTTCAAAACCTTGATGCGCTCCGGCTTGCCGGCGATCTCGAGCTCAAACCAGGCGCCGGGAAAAGGCGACAGGCCGCGAATATGGTCGTGCACTTCGCGCGCGGTCCTCGCAAAATCGATGCGAGTCTCGGCCTTGCTGATCTTGGCGGCGTAGACGACGCCCTCGCCCGCCTGCTCGGTCAGTGGCAGGTCATCGGCCTCAAGCTTGCCGATCGCTTCCTTCATCAGGTTAGCGCCGACCTGCATCAGCCGGTCATGCAGCTCGCCCGCCGTCATCGTCTCGCCGATCTGCACCGCCTTGGTGAGCGCGACCGGGCCTGTGTCCAACCCCTTGTCCATCTTCATCACCATCATGCCGGTCTCATGGTCGCCGGCCATGATGGCACGCTGGATGGGAGCCGCACCACGCCAGCGCGGCAAGAGCGAGGCATGGCCATTATAGCAGCCGAGCCGCGTTCCGGTCAGGATCGCTTCCGGCAACAGCAGGCCATAGGCGACGACAACGGCAACGTCAGCATTGAAATCACGGAAGGTCTGGCGATCGGCTTCGTCCTTGAAGTTGACGGGCGTGAGCACGGGAACGCCGAGCAGCTCGGCCGCCTGGTGCACCGGCGACTTCTGCAGGTCGAGCCCGCGCCGTCCGCCGGGCCGCGGCGGCTGGGTATAGACGGCAACGATCTCGTGACCTGCCCCTGCGAGTGCGGCAAGCGTCGGTACGGAAAATTCCGGCGTTCCCATGAAGATGATGCGAAGCGACAAGGCGGATACTCCGACCGTTTGAAATCAGGCCCCTTCAAACGGGTTTACGCGCCTCAAATCAAGCCCCTCAACGACAAAGCGCCCTGCGGGCGCTTTCCTCGGGATCAGATCGCCTTGGCGCCGCGGGTCTTTGCAGCCTTGGTGAACCTGCGGATCACCATGTCCCGCTTGAGCTTGGAGATGTGGTCAATGAACAGCACGCCGTTCAAGTGATCGATCTCATGCTGCAGGCAGGTCGCCAGCAGGCCGTCGGCCTTGACGATCTGTTCCTTGCCGTCACGGTCGAGGTGCTTGACGGTGACCTCCGCCGGACGCTCCACCTCGGCATAATAATCCGGAATGGAGAGGCAGCCTTCTTCATAGACCGAGAACGCGTCGGACGAAGCGACGATTTCGGGATTGATGAAAACGTGCGGGGTCTTCTCGTCGCCTTCCTTGGAGACGTCGAGAACCAGCATGCGTTTCGCCACGCCGATCTGGATGGCGGCGAGCCCGATACCCGGGGCGTCATACATCGTCTCGAGCATATCGTCGGCCAGGCGACGGATGTCGGCATCGATGGTTTCGATCGGGGTCGAGACCTGACGCAGAACAGGATCGGGAAGGATGATAAGCGGCTTGATCGTCATATCGCTCCCATAACCGATCTTTCCATCCGGGTGCAAGAAAATTGGCGCGCACGCTACGGGCATCGCGGCAATGTCGTCTCCCGTTAACCGCGCCGGGTAAATGTTCTCGTTTTGATCTGGTCTTCAAAAAAGAATCTGTTAGGCTTGCCGCATGGAACCTGCGCCAATTTCGTTTGACCAGCCTGTTTTTCTCATCGGCACCGTGCCGGTCACTGTCGCCCATCTCTGCATGGTTCTGGCCGTGCTGGCGATTGGCTTCGTGCTGATGACCGTTTCGCGGCGGCGGCGGGCGGGCGACGACGAGCGTCACGAGCAGATGGCCATGCTGCTGGCAGCGCAGACGGAAATGCAGGGCCGCATCGCGGCAATGGCCGACGTGTTCGGCAGCCGCCAGGCGGAACTGAACCAGACGCTGAGCCAGCGGATCGATGGCATGACGCACCGGATCGGCGCCTCGATCAGCGAGCAGACCAAGGCGACGCACGAAAACCTGCGGCGATTGCAGGAGCGCCTGGCAGTGATCGACACCGCCCAGAACAACATCCAGTCGCTGGCCAAGGACATGGCCGGGCTGCAGGCCATCCTTTCGAACAAGCAGACACGCGGCGCCTTCGGCCAGTCGCGTATGGAAACGATCGTCGCCGACGGCCTGCCGATGGGCGCCTTTGCCTTCCAGACGACGCTTTCCAACGGCGCCCGGCCGGACTGCACCATCCGCATGCCGAACGACCAACCGCCGCTGGTGATTGACGCGAAGTTTCCGCTGGAGGCCTGGAACGGCATGCGGGACGCTGCAACGCCTGAGCGCCGGCAACAGATGGTGCAACTGTTCCGCCGCGACATGGAGGTGCATGTCCGCGATATCGCCAGCAAGTACCTGATCCCCGGCGAGACGCAGGAGACGGCTTTCCTCTTCGTTCCCTCGGAATCGATCTTCGCTGAAATCCACGAGCATTTCGAAGCGATCGTCCAGAAGGCGCATCGCCAGCGGATCGTCATCGTCTCGCCGTCGCTGCTGCTCCTGTCGATCCAGGTGATCCAGTCGATCCTCCGTGACGCCCGCATGCGCGAGCAGGCGCATCTCATCCAGGGGGAAGTGGGGCGGCTGATGGAGGACTTGACGCGCCTCGACGAACGGGTCCGCAAGCTGCAGGGTCACTTCGCCATGAGCCAGAAGGATGTCGAAGAGATCCTCATCTCCTCGGGCAAGCTTTCCCGCCGCGGCGCCAAGATCGAAGCGCTGGAACTTGAGGCGGAAGGTGCGGCACGACCGGAAGAACCGCGCCATGCCGTCGACAATCGCGTCGGGCAATTGCGCCTCAGGGTGGTTGACGAGGACTGACGGTCTCGGGCACTCTCCGGCCAAAATCAGCAATTCGACGGGACATCTTCACATGATCACTGTTTTTGGGTCCATCAATATGGACCTGATCGCCACGACCGCGCGTCTGCCGAAGCCGGGCGAAACCGTTGCCGGCTCGGGCTTTTCGACTGCCGCCGGTGGCAAGGGCGCCAATCAGGCGCTGGCCGCACGGCGTGCCGGCGCCATCGTTCACATGGCCGGCGCCGTCGGCTCGGACAGCTTTGCCGACGGCGCGCTCGAATTGCTGCGGGAGGCCGGCGCCGACCTGTCCTTGACCAAAACCGTCGAGGAGCCGACGGGCACGGCCCATATCCTCGTCGGCGGTGAAGGCGAGAATGTCATTGTCGTCGTTGCCAGCGCCAACGCAACGGTCAACGAAGCCGATGCAGTTGCCGCCGTTGGTGGCCTGAACGCCGGCGACACCCTGATGCTGCAGCTGGAGATACCGGCAGCGTCGGTGGAAAAGGCGCTCTCGGAAGCCCGGCGCAAGGGCATTCGCTCCGTCATCAATATCGCGCCCCTGACCCCGGAAGCGGCCCGCCTCGGCCGGCTGGCCGATATCGTCATCGCCAACGAGACGGAGTTCGAACTTTTGGCCGGCAAGACCGGGATCGAAGGTCACGAACGCGAAGAGGCAATGAGAAAGCTGCACGCCGAAACCGGCCACACAGTCATCGTCACGCTGGGCGCGGAAGGCGTCATCGCCGTGCACGAAGGCGAGGTCCATCGCGCCCGCGGCCTAAAGATCGACCCGGTCGATACCGTCGGTGCCGGCGATACGTTCTGCGGTTACCTGGCTGCAAGCCTCGACGAGAAGCTCGCATTTCCCGACGCGCTCCGACGCGCCGCGGTGGCGGGTTCACTCGCCTGCCTGAAGCGCGGCGCCCAGCCCTCGATCCCGCTTGCCTCGGAAGTCGAGCCGCGCATCTAAGGGCCTGATCCGATCTTGAAGTGCGTTGCGATCGTTCGATTGCCGCACTTCAAAGCTCTCGCTTTTGCCGATGTCGTTATCGCAAATAGCTGCACACTTTTCCGGGCAGACTTTGACGCCCGTCGCGCGACCTGGTTTGAACGGCGAGGCTTTCCGTTCCTGCTGTGCCGAAAGCGCCCTTTCAGCGGGCAACGACCCTGAAAATCACTCTTCGACAGCCTTTGCGCAATCCGGACAGTCTTTGTCGCGGAGGTAAAACTTTGCGCGGAAATTCTCCATGAGCGGCGCATGAATTGGCCGTTGCGTTGGCCCAATCTTAAGATTTGCTCGGCTATTCAAGACCATGAGAAAGCCGGTTCCCCAAGGAATGGGCAGCCTCCTTAATGCCGGTCGGCATCTGGCGCTCCATGATGGAGTTTCACCCACATTGTGAAATGCGTTCGCCGCAGGTTGTCTCCTGCGGACCTCCCAGCACGTGAGGATTTCATGTTCAAGTTCCAAGCCAAATCGCTGGCGACCAAGCTGATCGCGGTGACAGGCGGCACGATCGCGCTCGTGTTGCTCGCCTCGAACTTCGTTCTCATCTCCCAGACACAGGAGCGCGTCGAAACGCTGGTGCTCGACCAGGCAACCGGCGAAGCGAAAGCCATCGCTTCTGATATCGCCGGCGGCATCGGCGAACTGGCAAGCGCTTCGCGCTCGATGGCCGGCATCCTTGGACGCAGCCACGCGGAAAAATCGATGGAACGCGCCGGTGTAATCAACATCCTCAGGGCCAATCTCGAACAGAACCCATTCGCCTTCGGCAGCTGGTTTGCCGAAGAGCCCAAGGCCTTTGACGGCCGCAAGGAGGACGTGGCCAACAACAAGGAGCTGGGTGCCAACGAGGAAGGCATCTTTGCGCCCTACTGGTCGAAAAACCGCGAAAACGAGATCCAGTTCTCGACCTTCCGCGCGGACTACGCGGCGGAATGGTACAGCCTTGCGGCAAAGAGCGGCAAGGGCGCAATCACCCCGCCCTATACCGCGCAGGACACCGATGTCCCGACTGCGATGAGCTCGATCGCCTATCCGGTCACGTCCAACGGCAAGCTGATCGGCGTTTCTGGCGTCGACATCTCGCTCGCTTCGCTGGCGGACGGCCTCTCCAAGCTGAAGCCGTTCGAAACCGGCCGCGTCTACCTGCTGTCCCAGACCGGCAAGTGGCTGGTCGCGCCGATCCCGGAGCTTTTGCTCAAGGATTATGACGGCGAAGGCAACGAGGTCGTCAAGAAGGCACTGGCTTCGGGAACTTCGGGCGTCGTCAAGAACCTGTCCTACGACGGCAACGAGCCCTTCGACCGCGTTGTCTACCCCTTCGCCGTTTCGGGTGTGAACACCAGCTGGATCGTGCTCGTCGACGTGCCGCGCACGGCGATCAACGCGCCGGTCCGCGACCAGACCTACATGATGATCATCGGGGGCCTGGTCGTTCTCGGCGCGGTGCTGCTCGGCCTTTACTTCGCAGTCCGTGGTTTTGTCCAGCAGCCGCTTGCAGGCCTCGTCAGGGACGTCCGCAACCTCAGCAACGGCGACTACGGCAATTCGATCACCGGCCAGGACCGCTCCGACGAGACGGGCCAGGTGGCAAAGGCGCTCGAAGGCTTCCGCCACCAGCTGGCCGACACCAAGCGGCTCGAAGGCGAAGCCCGCCACGAGCGCGAGCAGGCGGAACACGAGCGTAGCCGTTCCGAGACCGAGCGGGCCGAATCCAGCGCCCTCCAGCGCGACATCGTCGCCCGCCTCGGCAAGGGTCTTTCGCACCTCTCCTCCGGCGATCTCGCCTTCCGCATCACCGACGAATTCCCCGGTGAATATGCCCAGCTGAAGCGCGACTTCAACGCGACAATGGACAGCCTCGAAGAGACGATCCGCACCGTCAACCACTCCGTCGTCAACATCGGCAACGGCACCAGCGAGATCAGCAGCGCCGCCAACGATCTGTCGCACCGCACCGAACAGCAGGCGGCAAGCCTGGAAGAGACGGCGGCAGCTCTCGACGAGCTGACCTCGCAGGTCAACGCCAGCGCCGAGAACGCCAAGGTCGCCGCCAAGTCGGTGGACGTGGCCAGCAGCGATGCCGGACAGTCCGGCGAAGTGGTGCAGAAGGCGATTGCCGCGATGAAGGGCATCGAGCAGTCGTCGCACGAGGTCAGCCGCATCATCGGCGTCATCGACGAGATCGCCTTCCAGACCAACCTGCTGGCGCTCAACGCCGGCGTCGAAGCCGCGCGCGCCGGTGACGCCGGCAAGGGCTTCGCCGTCGTCGCCCAGGAAGTCCGCGAGCTTGCCCAACGCTCGGCAAACGCTGCCAAGGAGATCAAGACGCTGATCAACACCTCGGCGGGCCAGGTGCGCGAAGGCGTCGACCTCGTCGGTCGCGCCGGCGGCGCGCTCGAAAAGATCGCCGAACAGGTGGTGCAGATCAACGGCCTCATCCGCCAGATCTCGAGTTCGGCTTCCGAACAGGCCGTCGGCCTCAAGGAGATCAACTCGGCCGTCAACCAGATGGACCAGGTGACCCAGCAGAACGCCGCGATGGTCGAAGAAACCACTGCCGCCGGCATGGCGCTCAACGAGGAAGCACGCTCGCTGAGCACGCTGGTCGCCCGCTTCCGCGTCGCTCAGCGCTCGGGAACGACGGCAGCCCAGCCGAACTCGACGGAGATGTTGCGCGGTACGGCCGAGCGCATGCGCTCGGCCGAACGCCCGGCACCCGCACCGGCTCCTACCTATGCCCGCGACACCCGTCCGGCACCGAGTGCCGCGCGCGCCGGCTATACGCCATCGACCCAACGCGTCCTGACACAGACGTCCGGCGCCAACGCGTTGGCACAGGACAATTGGGAAGAGTTCTGATCCAGTAATCGATAAAGCAAAAAAACGGCGCCTCTCGGGGCGGCGTTTTCTTTTGTGGTTTTGGCTCGCGGCGATCAGATGCGCGCCAGCCGCTCTGTCAACAGGTCGAAGAAACCCTGATCGTCGATATGACGCATGACCTTGGCATTGTGCGTGCGGCCCGTGACCTGCCACCAGTCGACCACGGTCATGCCTGATGTCAGCGGCGACTGAACTTCGATCTCGACATTGCAGTCACGACCGGTGAAAAGCTCCGGCCGCAGGAGGTAGGCGATGACGGTCGGATCATGCAGCGGGCCGCCGTCGGTGCCGTACTTTTCGATGTCGAACCGCTCGAAGAATTCCAGCATTTCCGCCATGGCGATCGCCGGTGCGCTGCCGATCTCACGGATCTTCGCCACGCGCGCCTTGTGCGTCAGCACCCGGTGGGTGACGTCGAGCGGCATCATCACGATCGGAATACCCGAACGGAAGACGATGTCGGCCGCTTCCGGATCGACATAGATGTTGAATTCGGCCGCCGGCGTGATGTTGCCACCCTCAAAGAAGCCGCCGCCCATCATCACCAGTTCGCGCACCCGCGGTGCAATGTCCGGCGCCTTCTGAAGGGCAAGCGCGACGTTGGTCAGCGGACCGAGCGTGCAGAGCGTGACCGTGCCAGGTGCTTCAGCGCGCAACGTGTCGATGATGAAGTCGACGCCATGCTGGGCCTGAAGCGCCATCTTCGGCTCGTCGAGAACAGGTCCGTCGAGACCGGTCTTGCCGTGCACATGCTCGGCAGTGACGAGCGGACGGGCGATCGGCCGGTCGGCGCCGGCGAAGACCTTGACTTTGGTCCTGTCGCACAGTTCGCAGATGATGCGGGCATTGCGCGCGGTCATGGCCAGAGGAACGTTGCCGGCGACCGTCGTGATCCCCAGGATATCGATTTCTTCCGGACTGCCGAAAGCGAGCATGATGGCGGCGGCATCGTCCTGCCCGGGATCAGTGTCTATGATTATTTTTCTCGGCACAGGCACGCTTGTGTTCCTCCTTCGGATTCTCGCGCTGCGGACTATGATTTGCGTGCACGCCGGAGGCAAGCGGCTTGCGCTCATTGCGCACAGCTACCATATTGGAAGGGGATGCTGCTTGGCAGGTCCGCAGAATGGTCGCTTGATCTTACAAGGACTTGGGAATGAGCAGAATTACGCCTTTCACGAGCCCACTCCTGCTGGGTTTCGACACAATGGAAAAGACCCTTGAGCGTATCGCCAAGGGAAATGACGGCTACCCGCCCTACAATATCGAGCGCATCCGCGGCGACGATTCGGTCGATGCGCCAGAGCGATTGCGCATCACGCTCGCCGTCGCCGGCTTTTCCGAAGAAGATCTCGACGTCACGACCGAGGAAAACCAGCTCGTCATTCGCGGCCGTCAGATCGACACCGGCGATCGCGATTACCTGCACCGCGGCATTGCCGCCCGGCAGTTCCAACGCACATTCGTGCTTGCCGACGGCATGAAGGTGCTTGGCGCGGAATTGCGCAACGGCCTGCTCTCGGTCGATCTCGTTCGTCCGGAACCGGTGCGTATGGTAAAGAAAATTAACATTTCAGTCCCAGAGTAGGATAACCGGCGGGATTTTCCCCTGGCCGGCGACCACGGAGTACCACCATGGGACTGAAAGCCATCACCTCGTCATTGTCAAAAAACGACCTCGCACATCTGGGAGAGGGCGAAGTCGGCTATATCAGAAAGATGCGTTCGGAAGAGGTTTCCCGCTGCTTCCCGGAAGCGCCTGAAATGGGACCGGGCATCGATCTGTGGGCCCTGTTCGGTGCGGACGGCACGCCGATCCTTTTGACCGACAACCGCTCCAGCACCTTCTACAAGGCTGCAGAAGACGATCTGAAGACCGTCAGCCTGCATTGATCGTCAGCTGCGGCGAAGCTCGCCGCTGGAACGTCAAGGCGCTGCGCGTCAAATCTGGCGCGCAACAGAAGCTGCTGCAACGCTTCGAGTGTCCTTAATATGCTGTGCGTAGACCGCCGCTTAAACGCGACGGAAGGTAAGATAGGCGGAACTCCGCCCTTCCCTGCGCGCCTTGGCCTCGTAGCGCGTGCTCGGCCAGCCCTCAAACGGCGTCAACCAATCCGATGCCTGTTCGGCCGTCCATTCGAAGGCGGCATGGTCGCGGCAATGCAGCAGCGTCCAGTTGACGTAGGTGTCGATATCGGATGCGAAGCAGAAGAGGCCGCCGGGCTTCAGCACCCGTGCGAAGCGGTCGAGATTGACGCTGGAGACGAAACGACGCTTCCAATGCTTGCGCTTCGGCCAGGGGTCAGGATAGAGCAGGTCAACCTGGTCGACGCAGGCGTCCGGCATCCAATCGAGCACCTGCGTGGCGTCGTCATTGTAGAGACGAATGTTGGAGACACCCTTCTCCTCGATCTGCCCGATCAGCTTCGCCATCGAATTGACGAAGGGTTCGACGCCGATGAAACCGGTCGAGGGGGTCTCGGCCGCGCGGTGGATCAGATGCTCGCCGCCGCCAAAACCAATTTCCATACGGACGCGATCGACCGGCTCGGGAAAGAGCGACTTCATGTCCTGCGGCGCGGCAGTGCCGAGATCGAGCTTCAGCTTCGGTAGAATGGTTTCGAGGTGTGCCGCCTGGCGCTCGCGCAAGGGCTTGCCCTTGCGGCGTCCGAAGAAGGCTTCCGTGGCGCGGCTGCGGCGCGGTTCAGTCATGACAATCTTCCTTCAACGAGCAAGGCGGACACCCCTTTCGGGGGCATCCGCCTTTATCTTTAGCGGCCGGACGTTCTGTGTCCGGCAAATGTCGAAGCGTCAAGCCCCGATGGCTTCCTTGAGCGGCTTGACCAGATCAAGCTTCTCCCAGGAGAACGAGCCGTCACGGCCGGCCTTGCGACCAAAGTGGCCATAGGCAGCGGTCTTGGCGTAGATCGGCTTGTTGAGGTCGAGATGACGGCGAATGCCGGTCGGCGACAAGTCCATCGTCTTGCGGATCGCGCTTTCCACCTGGTCCTCGGAGACCTTGCCAGTGCCGTGCAGGTCGACATAGACCGAGAGCGGCTGGGCAACGCCGATGGCGTAGGAAAGTTGGATCGTGCAACGATCGGAGAGGCCGGCAGCAACGACGTTCTTGGCGAGGTAGCGGGCTGCATAGGCAGCCGAACGGTCGACCTTGGTCGTGTCCTTGCCCGAGAAGGCGCCGCCGCCATGCGGAGCTGCGCCGCCATAGGTATCGACGATGATTTTGCGACCCGTCAGGCCGGCATCCCCATCCGGGCCGCCGATGACGAACTTTCCGGTCGGGTTGATGTACCAGGTGCAATCGCTGGCGATCTTCAGATCGTCAAGCGCTTCGCGGATATAGGGTTCGACGACCGCACGAACCTTGGTCGAATCCCAGCTCTCATCGAGATGCTGGGTGGACAGAACGATCGAGACGACTTCCGCCGGCTTGCCGTCGATGTAGCGAACGGTGACCTGGCTCTTGGCATCCGGGCCGAGCTTGGCGACTTCGCCGTCGCCCTTCTTGCGGGCGGCTGCGAGCAGATGCAGGATGCGGTGCGAATAATAGAGCGGCGCCGGCATCAGTTCCGAGGTCTCGCGGCAGGCGTAACCGAACATGATGCCCTGGTCGCCAGCACCCTCTTCACCCTGCTTGTCGGACGCGCTGTCGACGCCCTGGGCAATGTGTGCGGACTGGAAGTGCAGGAGCACGTCGATCTTGGCCGTTTTCCAGTGGAAACCGTCCTGCTCGTAGCCGATGTCGCGGATCGCCTTACGTGCGGCAGACTTGAACTTCGAGGGGTTGATGACGTCGTTGCCGTTCTTGTCCTTCTTCAGAAGGCTCGGCGGCAGGCGGACTTCGCCGGCGATCACAACGCGGTTCGTCGTTGCCAGCGTTTCGCAGGCAATGCGTACGCCCCAGGGATCGACACCGGTCTTGGCAGCTTCGCGGTAGACCAGATCGACGATCTCGTCGGAGATACGGTCACATACTTTGTCCGGGTGGCCTTCGGCTACGGATTCACTCGTGAACAGGTAGTTTGCACGCATGCGGGAATTCCCCTCAAGAAGATAAGCGCTGGCATCGTGTTAGTGGTTTTGCGACCGAAAAACAAGCGAACAACGACATAAATATATCTTTATATCGACATCGGAGCCAATCACTTCCGATATCAGAGGGAAACGGCGGACAAGAAAAAAGCGGCACAAATGGCCGCTTTGTTTTCCAATCCCGATGGGTTTCGGGACTATTCGCTTTCTGCTTCCGCAGCCAGAGCCTTGACGAGGTCGACAAGCTTGCGACGCACCTTGGGATCGTTGATCTTGACGAACGCGCGATTGAGCTGAAGGCCTTCCGAGGAAGAGAGGAAGTCGACAACGTAGTTCGAGCTGGAGGCTTCGGCCAAGCCGGAAGCGCTGGTGTTTTCACCGGGAGCGTCTTCGAAGAAGAAGGAAACGGGGACGTTCAGGATGCTGGAAATGTTCTGCAACCGGCTGGCACCAACGCGGTTCGTGCCTTTTTCGTACTTCTGGATCTGCTGAAAGGTGATCCCCAGGCTTTCGCCCAGTTTTTCCTGGCTCATGCCAAGCATCGTGCGGCGAAGGCGAATCCGGCTACCGACGTGAATGTCGATCGGGTTCGGCTTCTTTTTATTTTCCATCATATCTGCGTTCCTAAACACGCTGTTTCGATCATCCACGGACTGGCGTGGGGACACCGCACACCGCTGCAACCGCAACGGTGAAGACAAACGAGTCGCCACAGCAGAAACCGATGGTCCGGTCCACTATGCAATTTTAGGGGTTTTAGGTCAATTCTTCCTAATATTAAAACTAACACGCGAGAAGGCTGCAACCAGCAGGAGGAAGATTGCGCACAACCCGAAAATGCGGCTACGAATGACCTCATTCGTGGGCGTAGGAAGCCTTCCCGGCAGAATTGTGTCGATCACTCCCCTATAATTGTAGGCCAATCCTACCACTAAAACCCCACGTGCATCAACAATCGCTGATATACCATTATTGGCTGCACGGATAAGGGGTAATCCCGTTTCCACTGCACGCAACTGCGCCTGATGGAAGTGCTGACGGGGGCCCGGCGTGTCGCCGAACCAGGCATCATTGGTGATGTTGAGCAGCGCGTCGGCGCCGCGCGCATCAGTGCCGATCTCGTCGGGGAAAATCGCCTCATAACAGATGAGCGGGTAGAACGTGCGCCCGCCGGGCAAGGTCAGTAGCGACCGGGTCTTGGCGGCCGAGAAACCACCCGGCAGGGCGGCCGCGACCGAGCTTAGGCCCCAGGACGAGAGCATGTCCTCGAACGGCAGATATTCACCAAAGGGAACGAGGTGCACCTTGTCGGCAGCACTCATGATCTGCCCGCGTTCGTCGATGACGTAGATCGAGTTGTAATAGCGCGGCGGCAGGCCGGCGCCGGCATCTTCCGCTCGCACCGCGCCGGCAATGAGGATCTGCCCGTCATCGAGCACTTCGGCAATGCGCGCAAGCGCATCGGGACTGTCGGTGAGGATGAACGGGATCGAGGTTTCCGGCCAGACGACGATATCGGGCTTCTTGGTTTCACCTTCGGCTGGTGCCGTGGTCAAAGCCAAATGCTCCTCGAAGATGGCGCCGCGCTCGCTATCATCGAGTTTCTTTGCCTGATCGATCACCGGCTGAACGAGGCGAACGGCAAGCGGCTGATCCGGTCCGCCGGGCGCCGGCAGCGCAAGCCGATAAAAGCCGAAGCCGGTATGGGCCGCGAAAAGCGCCACAGCAAGGCTGAGACCAATACGGCTGCCCTTGCCGGTCGCGATAAGGGCCGGCGCCGCAAAGACGAAAACCGCCAGCATGTTGATGGTTGCGAGGTTCAGGACACTTGCCGACTGCATCATCAACGGCATCGGCATCGCCGCATAGCCGATCGCATTCCAGGGAAAGCCGGTAAAGATGAACGAGCGCAACCATTCAGCCAAGCCAAAACCCAGCGCCAGTGCTGCGATCCGGCCCACGCCATCCGACCAGAGGATGCGGGCAATCAGGGCCGCGAGCGCGTAGAACAGGGCAAGGCACGCCGGAAGCCCTACGACTGCCAGCGGCAATGCCCAGGCGAAGCTGTCCGCCTCCACCAACAGTGCGTTACCAAGCCACCAGAGCCCGCCGAGGAAATAGCCGAAACCGAACGCCCAGCCGATGCAGACTGCCGGCCAGAGCCGCCGGATTACGCCGCCGTCCGGATGGCCGGTCGCGCCGTCGAGCAGCCAAACGAGAACAGGAAAGGAGAGGAAGGCAGCCGCAAAGATGCCGAACGGCGGCTGTGTCAGAACAGCCAGGAGGCCCGCGGCAAACGCGAGCAATAGCCGGGGGGCGCCCGACAGAAGCATGATCCTGCCAGCCAGTCTTTCCATGCAGCCTCCTGTTGGCGCAGGCCGCGAAACACGACGCTGCGCGGGAAGAACAACCGAATCAGTTGCCGGCAGTGTTCCAAAAAAGTGGCTGCTTGTCCCCTTTGCAGCACCACGCGTCGAATTTGACGCGCAAAAGGGACGCCACCGATCGAGGATCGGTGGCCGTTCTCAGCGAAGGTCGAGACCGAGCTTCGCTGAGAAAACAATGTGGGGAAAAGCCTATTGCTCTCCGGCGGCGGCCTGTTGCGGCTCGGTACCGTTGCCGCGATTGGCGGGCGCCTGTTCCTGTGCCAACTCGCCTTCGGATCGCACGATGCGACGACGGGCCGGCGGACGCTTGCGCATGATCCGCACCCGCTTGACGCGGCGAGGATCGGCGTCGAGGATTTGGAACTCAAAGCCTGGCAGTGCCTGCACCACCTCGCCCCGCACCGGAATCCGCCCCAGCGACGCGAAGATCAGGCCACCGAGCGTATCGACATCCTCAAGCTGTTCGCGAACGTCGAAATCGGAACCGATCGCTTCGGCGATCTCCTCCAGCTCGACGCGGGCATCGGCGACGAAGACGTCCTCCGAGGTCTTGGCGAACATGACCTCGTCGTCGTCATGCTCATCCTCGATGTCGCCGACGACCATCTCGACGATGTCTTCCAGCGAAACGAGACCATCGGTGCCGCCATATTCGTCGATGACGAGCGCCATCTGGATACGAGCGGCCTGCATGCGCTGCATCAGGTCCGAAGCAAGCATCGACGGCGGCACGAACAGGAGCTGGCGGATTATGCCCACCTCCTCCAGCGACTTGCCGAGATCGACACGCGACAGATCGAAGGTCGCTTTCGGCGATCTTGGTGTCTTTTCAGCCGAAGACGACGACGCGGCGGTAGTCTGAGCCTTGCCGTTGCGACGGCGGTTGCGGGCCTGCTTGGTCACATAGGCGAGCAGGTCGCGAATGTGGATCATGCCGCGCGGATCATCCAGACCTTCGTTGTAGACCGGCATGCGCGAGCGCCCCGATTCCTCGAAGATCACCATCAATTCGCCAATGGTGATGCTCTGGTCGACGGCTTCGATATCGGCGCGCGGGACCATCACGTCTTCGACGCGGACTTCGCGGAAGCGCAGGATGTTGTTGAGCATCGCCCGCTCTTCGGGCGAAAATGCCGTGTTGCTGTCGGCGTCCGTCAGCAGTGCGTCGGCAAGGTCCTCGCGGAGGCTCGAAGGATTGGCACCACGCAAAATGCGCGCGGCCCGGCTCCAGAAGGACGATGTGGATTTGGTGCCCTCTTGTCGAGTGGCGGTGCTACTACTGCCCGCCTCCGCCTCTCCGGAGGCATCGGCCTCCTCGGTCGCCATTGCGACGGGCTGTGTTTTAAAGTCGCTCATTGGTCCAAACTGTTAATCCGGGGATCGGTCCCCGTAAGGATCAGATAAGCCAAGACGCGCCAAAATGCGAGTCTCCAGGCTTTCCATTCTTTCGGCTTCATCATCTACCATATGATCATAACCGAAAAGATGCAGGAATCCATGCACGAGAAGATGCGTCAGATGCGCATCGAACGTCTTCTCCAGACCCTCAGCTTCGCGCTCGAGGGTTTCGCGCGCAACGATGATGTCGCCGAGCATCGGCCCCGGCATCTTGCCGGGCGTCAGCGGAAACGCCGGGAAGGAAAGCACGTTGGTCGGCTTGTCCTGGCTGCGCCATTCGGCATTGATCATGCGAATGGAAGCGTCGTCGGTGAAAACCAGCGACAGCTCGGGCGGCATCTTCGGGAACGGCTGGCCCTCTTCCGCAGTCAGGAAGGCTGCGGCCGCCTCGAGCACCGGCGACGAAAAGGCGAGAAGCGTCTCTTCGTCGGGCCAATTGCCCTCCTCGACGCTGATCTGGATATCCAATGCAGTCATGATCGCAACGACCGCCGATCAGCGGTCGCTCTGCTCGCTTTCATCGTGCACGGCGGTCTGGGCCTCGTAGGCCCGGACGATGCGTGCCACCATCGGATGGCGCACGACGTCGACGTCCTTGAACCGGACGACCGAGACACCCTCGACGCCGCGCAGGATCTGCAAGGCCTCGACCAGACCCGATTTGACGCCGCGCGGCAGGTCGACCTGGCTCGGGTCACCGGTCACGATCATCCGGCCGTTTTCGCCGAGACGGGTCAGGAACATCTTCATCTGCATCGATGTGGTGTTCTGGGCCTCGTCGAGAATGACGGCGGCATTGGCAAGCGTGCGACCGCGCATGAAGGCCAGGGGTGCGATTTCGATGACGCCTGCCGTGATGGCACGCTCCACCTTGTCGCCCGGCATCATGTCATAGAGCGCATCGTAGAGCGGCCTGAGATAGGGGTCGACCTTCTCCTTCATGTCGCCCGGCAGAAAGCCGAGGCGTTCGCCGGCTTCGACGGCCGGACGGGAAAGCACGATGCGGTCGACGGCACCACGCTCAAGAAGCTGCGCCGCATGGGCAACCGCGAGGTAGGTCTTGCCGGTACCGGCCGGACCGACGCCGAAGACGAGCTCGGAACGCTCCAGCGCGCGGATATAGGCATCCTGCGTCGGCGTGCGGGCGACGATCGTCTTCTTGCGCGTTGAAATCTGCGCCATCGTCAATTTGGCTTTTTTCTCCATGGTCGGCAATTGCAGCTGGTCGTCGGCAGCGACCGCCATGCGGATCGCGCCTTCCACATCCGACGTATCGATCGATCCGCCACTCTGCAACCGTCCATAGAGAAAATCGAGTGCGCGGCGCGCCTGATTGGTGGCAACGACATCACCTGAGATCGCAACGGAATTGCCGCGCGGGTGCGCTTCGATCCGGAGGCGCTCCTCGAGGAGCTTCAGATTCTGATCGAACTGCCCGAAGAGTTCGCTGGCGAACCGGTTGTTCTCGAATGTGAGCACGAAGTGATTGGCGTCTGTCGCAGTTGTTTTCGACTGGCGCGATGATGAAGAGATCAGTTCGTGTCCGTTCAAGCGGTTCAGGCTCCTGTGTTTGGTCCTTACCCGATCATCTCGGCAAACAGACTGTTCGGTCCCGCCTTGATGATTCGCACCTTGATAATGTCACCGATTTGCGATGCTTTTGCATCAACATTCACGGGCTGCAGCCAGGGGGACCGGCCGACGAGTTGCCCGGGCATGCGGCCCGGCTTCTCCAAAAGCAGGTCGATTTCGCGTCCGACACAGGATTCGGCAAAGGCGCGCTGCTGCGAAATCAGCAAAGCCTGCAATCTTTCCAGACGCTTGGCTTTTACGTCCTCCGGAACCTGATCCTCGAGGTCGGCGCCGGGCGTGCCGGGACGGGTCGAATATTTGAACGAAAATGCCTGTGCATAACCCACGGCCTCGACCAGCCTTATGGTCGCTTCGAAGTCTTCGTCGGTCTCGCCGGGGAAGCCGACGATGAAATCACCCGACAAGGCGAGGTCCGGCTGCACCGCGCGGATGCGCGCGATCAGCGCCAGATACTCGGCCGCCGTATGCCGCCTGTTCATCGCCTTGAGGATGCGGTCGGAGCCTGCCTGGACCGGCAGGTGCAGATAGGGCATCAGCTTCGGCATCGATCGATGCGCCTCGATCAGGCTGTCGTCCATGTCGCGGGGGTGGCTGGTGGTGTAACGCAGCCGCGCCAGCCCCTCGATGTCGCCAAGACATTGCAGCAGATCGCCGAGGCCCCATTCGCGGCCGTCGGGGCCGAGCCCATGCCAGGCGTTGACGTTCTGGCCGAGCAAGGTGATCTCGCGCACACCGGCTTCGACCAGCTTTTCCGCTTCCGAGACGATCTGGGCGACGGGACGGGAGACCTCCGATCCGCGGGTATAGGGAACGACGCAGAAAGTGCAGAACTTGTCGCAGCCTTCCTGCACCGTCAGGAACGCTGTGACGCCGCGCGCGCGGGTCCTGGCCTTGTCGGGTGCCGGCAGATGCTCGAACTTGTCCTCGACGGCGTAGTCGGTCTGGACGACGCGCTCGCCGTTGCGCGCACGCTTCAGCGCTTCCGGCAGACGGTGATAGGTGGTCGGCCCGATGACGAGGTCGACCGCCGGCGCGCGGCGCAGGATCTCGTTGCCTTCGGCCTGGGCAACGCAGCCAGCAACGCCGATCACCATCTCCCGGCCCTCGAGCGCCTTCGCCTTCTTCAGATCGCGCAGGCGACCGAGTTCGGAATAGACCTTCTCTGCCGCCTTCTCGCGGATGTGACAGGTGTTGAGCAGGACGAAGTCGGCATCCTCAAGCACATCCGTCGAGACATAGCCGTCACGCGTCAACGCATCCGACATGCGGTCGGAATCGTAGACATTCATCTGACAGCCGTAGGTCTTGACGAAAACCTTGCGGGCCGGCGTGCGTTCGTCGCCCGTTGCGGGCGTCGTCAGAAGAGCTGTTTCCTGGGTCATGCCGGTTCTTTAGTGCAAAGCGGGTCAGAATTGAAGTATTTTTGCCTGCCGGCATTCACGTGGCCACCAGCGTCAGGCCCGTCCGCGCAGGCGGTCCGACAGCATCGAGCGGATGCGCTGCTCGATCACGCGGCTGACTTCCTTGCGGTTGGTGTGGTGGTCGTAGTCGACGGCCTCGCCGAAATCGACATCCACCTCGATCGCCCCTTCGCGCAGGATACCGAGCAGATGCGGCACCAAGCCGGTATCACCGGGCCAGGCGGCGATCGGCCTGTTGAAGCGCCCCATCGGCATTCCGTGAATGCCCGTATAGGATATGGCGACCGGCTGAACGTGGACCATGCCGGTCGGTGAATGCGGCACAGCAGAAGCGGCTGCGCCGAACAGCGACGTCTTGATTTCGAGCAGGCGGTTGCCGTCGGAGGTCGTGCCTTCCGGGAAAAGCACGACGATCTCGCCGCAAGCGAGCCGCTGGCCGATCTCGCTGACCTGCTTTCCGGTCGACCGCTTTTGCTCGCGCACGACGAAGATCGATGCCTGCAACCGCGCGAGAATGCCGAAGACCGGCCATTGCTTGACCTCGGACTTGGCGACGAAGACGACGTCGGCAACCGAAGACAACACCAGGATATCTTTCCACGAGGCGTGGTTGGCGCACAGAAGCAGCGGCCGGCGGCGTTCGGGCATGCCATGGACGCGCACCTTGATGCCGAGCAGATAACAGGCCATGCGGTGCCAGTAGCGCGGCAACAGGCGGCGCGGCTTCAGATCGAGCCAAAGGCAGACGATCTGGATCGGCATCAGCACGAGCGAGGCCAACGCCAGCACCAGCGCGAACAAAATGATCCGCAGCCAATTGATCATCGAAAAGGATTTCCTGCGCCGTTCACGCGCCACTCCGCATGGTTGCGCGAAGCCCCGGTTCATCCGGGGCGTGCCGAACCAATCCGGTTCGCACTAGCGAAGATCGAGCCGCATGACAAGCGCAGCGGTGCGCTGTCCTGTCTTGTCCTGGTAATAGGCGCGGCGTTCGCCGACCTTGAGGAAGCCGAGCTTACGGTAAAGCCCGATCGCGGCCTGATTGGTCTCGTCCACTTCGAGGAACAGCGTGTCCGATCCCTTGACCGAAGCTTCGCGCATCGCCGCCTGCATCAGCCGCCAGCCGAGGCCGGAACGGGCATAGCGCGGATCGACGCCGATGGTCAGGATTTCGGCCTCGCCGGCCACCGCACGCGACAGAACGAAGCCGCCGAAGGCAGGCCGGAGCGAGCCGTTGGTCTGGCGAGCGACAAAGCCGAACACCGTGTCCTGGACCAGCAAGGCGTGGATTTCGCCATCGCTCCAAGGCGCCGCGAAGCGCTGGCGATGCAGGCCGGCGGCGGCGATGAGATCCGGCTCTTCCAGCGGGAAGATGTCGAATTCGGCACGGCGCGTGAAGTAATCGGTGAAGTTCATCTGTGTCTAGGCTCGGGCAACGGCAAAGCCCGCTTGCGGCTTGGCGTCGGGCCCACGAAGATATAGCGGCTTCGGCTTGGCCGAGGCTGGATCAGCAATAACACCGAGCCGCGCAACGACTGCGATATCGACGAGATCCGGGGTCTTGACCGGCGTCAGAGAGGCGAGCAGTTCGGCGCCCGAACCGGCCACGCATCCCTCGAAACCGGCAAAGCGGTCGCGGGCAACCGTGACCGACAGCGCTTCCGGCTCCGTGACGGCATGGCCTGCGGCATCGTAGGCCTGGACATAGACCTCGTCGCGCTTGGCGTCGATCGCGACCAGCACCGATTTGCCCGGCGCCGCGGAACGGGCTTCTTCTGCGATAACGTGAAGGGAGGAAATGCCGACCGCGGGCTTGCCAAGCGCAAGCGCCAGTCCGCGCGCCGTCGCGACCCCGACACGGATACCGGTGAACGATCCCGGGCCGATGGTGACGGCGATGCGGTCGATATCGCCGATCGGGCGATCGGCTGCGACGAGCGCCTCGTCGACGAACTCCATCAGCCTTTCGGCATGGCCACGGCCGATGTCGGCACCGGATTGCCCGAGAACTGCCGACGAACCACTGTCATAGATGGCAGCGGAACAGCCGGACCCTGATGTGTCGATGGCAAGTACGATCATTTCAGTTGCAGCGATTTCCAGACGCATCATGCCGCGAAGCCCGATCGGCATCGCGGTTACGCTTACTCACACTAGTGATCAGCTGCAGCCTCGAAAGGCGCAGCCGTTCGCCATCGCGATATCAGACGGCTTCGACCGCTTCCACCTCGGGAACGAAATGCCGCAGCAGATTCTGCACGCCATGCTTCAGGGTCGCCGTCGACGACGGGCAGCCAGAGCAGGCACCCTTCATGTTCAGGAACACGGTACCGTCCTTGAAGCCGCGGAAGGTGATGTCGCCACCGTCCTGAGCCACCGCCGGGCGAACCCGGGTTTCGAGCAGTTCCTTGATGGTTGCGACAATGGTCTCGTCGCCGGGCTCGAAGAATTCGTCTTCTTCGTCCAGCTGCTCGGCGCGGCCCGCTCCGGCCATGATCGGCGCACCGGACATGAAGTGCTCCATGATCGAGCCGAGGATGGCGGGCTTCAGGTGCTGCCACTCCTGCCCGTCCTTGCTGACGGTGATGAAGTCGTAGCCGAAGTAGACACCGCTGACGCCAGGGATCGAGAACAGGCGGGCAGCAAGCGGCGAACCGGCGCGTGCTTCTTCCTCGTCGCGGAATTCGGCAGTGCCGCTTTCCAGAACGACCTTGCCCGGCAGGAACTTGAGCGTGGCCGGGTTCGGCGTGGCTTCGGTCTGGATGAACATGTCTCTCTCCGTCTCGCCGGGATCGGTTCTCTCAACCGGCTCTTTAGAATAATTCAAAAGAATATAAGATCTTCGTTCCGCCCTCGCAAGAGCGCAAAGAGACGCAGCTCAGCTGAGCGCGTCGATTTCCTCGTCGGTGAGCAGATCCGGGATGACCGTCACCGGGATCGGGAAGGCGGCCGCCTTGCCGGCGATCGACGACACCAGCGGACCGGGGCCCTCCTTTGCCGAGCCTGCGGCCAGAACCAGGATGGCGATGTCGCGATCCTCTTCGATGGCCGAATGGATCTGCTCGGTTGCTGCCCCTTCGCGGATGACGATTTCGGGTTCTATCCCGATGCGCTCGCGGACGGACTGCGCCACCTTGGCGAGCGTCGCTTCCGCCTCGTCGCGCGCTTCCGCACGCATGATTTCCTCGACCCCCAGCCATTGCTGGAAGTCGCCGTCGGCGATGACATAGAGCAGGACGAGACCGCCATTGGAATTCTTGGCGCGCATGCCAGCATAGTGGACAGCGCGGCCGCATTCCGGGGTATCGTCGATCACCGCCATGAATTTGCGGCGGTGACCTTCAAGTCGTGAGAGTCGGGTCGAGACCATGCGGCGAACATTACACTCCAGATAAGCCGCCGCAAGGCCTCATTTTCGCCTTTTACTGCAGAAATCCGATGATTTCGCGAACCTCGCTCATGGTCTTTTCCGCCCGCGCCCGGGCACGCTCGCCACCATCGCGAAGGATGGCGTCGATGTGGGCCGTGTCGCCCATCAGGCGGCGCATCTCGCCAGTGATTGGCGACAGAACCTCGACCGCCAGGTCGACCAGGGCCGGCTTGAACACCGAGAACTGCTGGCCACCGAATTCGCCCAGCACTTCTTCCTTGGTCTTGTCGGAAAGGGCCGCATAGATGCCGACGAGGTTTTCCGCCTCGGGGCGTCCCTTGAGGCCGTCGAGCTCGCTCGGGAGCGCATCCGGGTCGGTCTTGGCCTTGCGGATCTTCTTGGAGATGGTTTCGGCATCATCCATCAGGTTGACGCGCGAAAGATCCGACGGATCGGACTTCGACATCTTCTTGGTGCCGTCACGCAGCGACATGACACGCGGCGTTGCGCCGCCGATCAGCGGCTCCACCGGCGGGAAATAGGCATGAACAGGCTCTTCGCCGACGACCATGTCGACGCCGTAGCCACCACGACGGATGTGCTCCATGAAGTCGATATTGAATTTCTGGGCGATGTCGCGCGTCAATTCGAGATGCTGCTTCTGGTCGTCGCCGACAGGAACATGGGTGGCGCGATAGACGAGAATGTCGGCGGCCATCAGGCTCGGATAGGCAAGCAGGCCCAGCGAGGCGTTCTCGCGGTCCTTGCCGGCCTTGTCCTTGAACTGGGTCATCCGGTTCATCCAGCCGATACGGGCGACGCAGTTGAAGATCCACGCGAGTTCCGCATGCTGCGGCACGGCCGACTGATTGAAGACGATATGCTTTTCCGGATCGATGCCGGACGCGATGAAGGCTGCGGCGATCGAGCGGATCTGCCCCTTCAGGTCCTCATGCACGAGCTGCGCGGTGATCGAATGCAGGTCGACGACGCAATAGATGCAATCGTTGTTTTCCTGCAGAGCCACGAACTTGCGGATCGCGCCGAGATAATTACCGAGATGGAGGTTGCCCGTCGGCTGCACACCGGAAAATACGAGCGGCTTGAATTCGTTCATGTCGTCCTCAATAGGCTGGTGGAGGGCCCCAGGGTTCATCACCCATGTTGCTAACGGCATGGCTTATGCACGTCGGGCGGGGCGCGATCAAGTGGTGCGAATCCGAGTGGGCGACGCCGATTAAAATAGGCATCGCCGCTTCATCACCGGATGGTTCAGGCGTCTGCGTCCGGCGCTGGAGCAGGGTCTGCCTTGGCCTTCGCCTTGCGCTTGATGTTGCGGCGGATCATGCCGAGATTAGCGCCGCCGATACCGAAGGCGATCGCGAAATAGATCGCCATGGCGACGGCCACCAGACCGCAGAGCGTGGTTGCGCGCACGATCAACGGCGCTGCCGACGACACTTCGTAGGCCAACCACTGAAGAGCATAATGCAAGGCGAGCGCCATGCCGGCCGCGGCAATGACGAGACGGGGAATGCGGGTCAGAAGCGGAATGTCGCGTCCCCAATGGCCACGCCAGACGAGCATGCCGAACAGCAGCACGGCATTCACCCAGCCGGCAACGATTTCCGCCGTCGCGATGCCGCTTGCGCCCAGCCGCGGAAACAGCGTCAGCGCCAGCGACACGTTCACCGCAACCGAAATGCCGGCAAAGACCATCGGCGTGCGCGTGTCCTCGCGGGCAAAGAAGCCGGGGATGAACGCCTTGATCAGCACGAAAGCCGGCAGGCCGAGGCCGTAGATCGCCAGGATATGGCCGACGACCACCGTCGACGACGCGGAGAATTCACCACGTTCGAACAGCAGCCGGACAATCGGCTCCGACATGACAAGCAAGGCCGCCGCCGCCGGCAACGTCAGAAACAGGGTGAATTCCACCGAGCGGTTCTGCAGGTTCGCGGCCTCGTTGACGTTGCCGGAGCGCAGCGCGCGCGCCAGTTCCGGCAAAAGCACGGTTGCGACCGCAATGCCGACGACGCCGAGCGGCAGCTGGTAGATACGGTCGGCATAGACGAGCGACGACACAGCACCTTCCTGCGCCGAGGCGATGTTGGTGTTGATCAGGAGGTTGATCTGGGTGATGCCGCCGGTGATCGCGGCCGGCAACGCCAGCACCAGCAGCCGCCTGACATTGGCCGTCAGCCGCGGGCGGCGAAAGCCGATCTTGATGCCGGCGTCGCGCACCGCGACCCAGACGATCGCCAATTGCACGAGACCGGCCGCCATCACGCCCCAGGAGAGGCCGTAGCCGACCGCAATCGGATCCTGGCCGATGTACCAGGCATAGCCGAGGATGCCGATGAGGATGATATTGAGGAACACCGGAGCGATCGCCGCGGCGAAATAGCGGTGCAGCGAATTGAGCATTCCCGCCATCATCGCGGCAAGCGACATGCAGGCGAGATAGGGAAACATGATCGTCGCGAAGACGATGGTATTGCCGAGCTTCGCCGGATCATTGGCGAAACCGGGCGCGATCAGGTTGCTGACGATGAACGGCATCGTCAGTTCCATCACCACCGTCAGGAACAACAGCACGGTGAAGAGAACGCCGAAGACTTCTTCGGAGAACCGCCGCGCCCCTTCCATGCCGTTCGCCTCGATCTCCCTGGCAAAAAGCGGCACGAAGGCGGAATTGAATGCGCCCTCGGCAAAGAGCCGGCGAAAGGTGTTGGGCAGGCGGAAGGCGGTGTTGAAGGCATCGGCGACCGGGCCGGTGCCGAGGGCCGCCGCCATGAAGGTTTCGCGGATGAAGCCGAACAGACGGCTGCCGAGCGTGGCGCCGCCGACGGTTGCAAATTTCTTGACCAGACTCATGTTTCGGCTTTTGTCGTTCTTTGAGCGGAGGACGTGCCTACGGCAGGCGCGATGATGCCGGATGGCATCCGGTCTCGAACCTCGTCGGCCTCGTCGGCCATGACGGCCTTGAGGCGGGCGGCGATGTTCATCTGGCGGTTTTCACTGGTGACCTTCTGGCCGACGAGATCGGTGATGTAGAAGGTGTCGATGACCTTCTCGCCGAAGGTGGTGATGTGCGCCGAGGCAATGTCGAGCGAAAGGTCCGACAGGACGGCGGTGATCTCCGACAGCAGGCCGGGACGGTCGAGACACTCGACCTCGATGACCGTGAACTTGTTCGACAGCGTATTGCTGATCGTCACCTCAGGCGTAACAGTGAAGGCCTTGTTGCGCTTCTTGACCTTGGTGCGGCTGGCGATCACCTCCGGCAGCCGCTTGCGACCGGACAGCGCGTCCTCGATCAACCTGCCGATGCTGGCCGCCCGGCGCGTCTCGTCGCCGTCGACGGAAAACTCGCGGTTGACCAGGATCGTATCAAGCGCCCGGCCGTCCGAAGTGGTGAAGATCTGCGCGTCGACGATGTTGGCGCCCGCCGCAGCACAGGCGCCGGCGATGACCGTCAAGAGCCGCGGATGGTCGGGCGACAGCACGGTGATTTCGGTGATCGCATGGAACTGGTGCGTGCGCACCATGGTCGACAGCGCCTTGCCGGCGGCATCCGCCTCGCGGATGAAGCGGGCGTGACGCACCTGATCCTCGAGCGCCACGGTCAGCAGATAGGGTTGATAATGCAGCCGCACATAGGCTTCGCGCTCGCTTGCCGGCCAGTCGGTCAGCGCGTCGCTCAGCATCGTTGCCGCATGGGCAGCGCGCTCCTTGCGCGACAGCTCGGAGAAGCCGCCCGAAAGCAGGAGTTCGGTTTCATAATAGAGTGTACGGAGCAGCTGCCCCTTCCAGCCGTTCCAGACGCCCGGGCCGACGGCGCGGATGTCGCAGACGGTGAGGATCAAGAGCATCTTCAACCGGTCGAGCGACTGCACCCGCTCGGCAAAGTCGACGATGGTCTTGCGATCGTTGAGGTCGCGGGTCTGGGCGACCATCGACATTGTCAGGTGCTCGTCGATCAGCCAGGCGACAAGCTCGGTTTGCTTCGGCGTCAGGCCAAAGCGCGGGCAGAGCCGGCGCGCCACCTTGGCACCGGCGACCGAATGATCCTCCGGCCGACCCTTGGCGATATCGTGCAGAAGCACGGCGACGTAGAGCACCTCGCGGTCCTCGATCCCCGGCATCAGTTTGGCGACCAGCGGGTGGGCTTCCTCCTCGATGCCGCGCTCGACGCGCGAGAGAACGTCGACCGCGCGCAGCAGATGCTCGTCCACCGTATAGTGGTGGTACATGTTGAACTGCATCATCGAGACGATCTTGCCGAAATCCGGAATGAACCGCCCGAGCACGCCCGCTTCGTTCATGCGGCGAAGGATCAGCTCCGGCTTGCGGCGCGAGGTCAGGATCGACAGGAACAGCCGGTTCGCCTCCTCGTTCTCGCGCAGCTGCGGCTTGATCAAGCCGAGCGAGCGCGTCACCTGCCGAAGCGCTGCCGGGTGGAACTCGAGATTGTTGATGTCGGCGATGTGGAAGAAGCGCAAAAGGTTGACCGGATCGCGCTTGAACACATCGGGGCTCGAAAGTGCTATGCGCCCGCCGTCATCGACGAAGTCGAGCGTGCCGGCAATCTTGCGGCTGCGATGGGTGAAGCGGCCGATGATGCCGGAAAGGCCGGGCGCGTCCTTGGCCTGCTGGTCTTCGAGTGCGGCGCAGAAGATGCGGGTGAGATCGCCGACATCCTTGGCCACCAGGAAGTAGTGCTTCATGAAGCGCTCGACCGCCGAAAGGCCGGGGTGGTCGTGATAGCCGAGCGCCTCGGCGATCTCGCGCTGAATGTCGAAGGACAGCCGTTCCTCGGCCTTGCCGGTCAAGAAATGCATGTGGCAACGCACCGCCCAGAGGAAATCCTCCGCCTTCTGGAACAGCTTGTATTCCGTGCGGGAGAGGACGCCGAGCTTGATCAGATCGGCCGAATCCTTGACCCGGTAAAAATACTTGGCGATCCAGAACAGTGTGTGCAGGTCTCGAAGCCCGCCCTTGCCTTCCTTGACGTTGGGCTCGACGAGATAGCGCGTGTCGCCGGCCTTGCGGTGGCGCTCGTCGCGTTCGGCAAGCTTGGCGGCGATGAAGTCCGGCCCGGTGTTGCGCACGATCTCATGGTCGAAGCGCGTTTCGAGTTCAGCCGCCAGCGTTTCGGAACCACAGATATAGCGGGTCTCGAGGATTGCCGTGCGGATCGTCATGTCGGCACGCGAGAGCCGGATGCAGTCCTCGATCGTGCGGGTGGCGTGGCCGACCTTGAAGCCCAGATCCCACAGGATGTAGAGCATGAATTCGATGGCGGGCTCGGCCCAGACGGCCTTCTTCACCGGCAGCAGGAAGAGCAGGTCGATGTCCGAGCCGGGTGCCAGCGTGCCGCGGCCGTAACCGCCAACGGCAGCGACAGCGATGCGGCTTGCCGGGGCTGCATTGGCGGCATCGAAAATCTCGTTGAGCACGAAATCATGCAGCACCGTGATCAGCTGGTCCTGAAGCCAGGAGATACGCTCGGCGCAAAGGATACCGCCGCCATCGCCAGCAAACAGTTCGCGCGCCTTGGCGCGGCCTGCAACATTTGCCTGTTTGAAGGCCGCAAGCAGTGCCTGACGCATCGGTTCGCGCTGCTCGGCGTGGGCCGAGGCGATGAAGTCGCATTTCGCCCGAAGCGCCGCGACGTCGAGAATTTCGGGAAAGGAAGTTTCGTGTCTGCCCATGAAGTGCCGAGGGGCGTCCTGTCCGACTGGTTGCGTGGTCCGCTGCATGAAGAGCATTCCTGCATGCTCCCATCCGATCAAGGCCGAACCGGGACGTTGCAGCATTTCAAAATTAATACAGGCTCATCGCCACGCCCTCGAAAGGCGCGCGGCGCTGTATAGCCTTTTTCACCGACGCATGCACAGGAAAAACGGTATGCCCGTCACCGGGCGCTCAGTTCCTTTTTCAGGGCGTAGAGTGCGTCCAGCGCCTCGCGCGGCGTCATATCGTCGGGGTTGAGTGCCTTCAGCGCCTCGTCAACCCTGGAGTTTCCAGCGGGCTTGGCTTCCTCGCGCCGGATCGCCACCTGGAACAACGGCAGATCGTCGATCAGCTGGCTTGCGGGGTTCTTGCGATCGGCGTCTTCGAGCTTGGCAAGCACGTCCTTGGCCCGAGCCACGACCGAAGCCGGCAGACCGGCAAGACGGGCGACCTGAATACCGTAGGAACGGTCGGCGGCACCCGGCCCGACCTCGTGCAGGAAGATCACGTCGCCGTGCCACTCTTTGACGCGCATGGTCGCATTCGAAAGCCGGCCGAGCTTTTCCGAAAGCACGGTCAGCTCGTGGAAGTGGGTCGCGAACAATCCGCGGCAGCGGTTCGCCTCATGCAGATGCTCGACGGCTGCCCAGGCAATCGACAGACCGTCGAAGGTCGCAGTGCCTCGGCCGATCTCGTCGAGGATCACCAGCGAGCGATCGGTCGCCTGATTGAGGATTGCCGCCGTCTCGACCATCTCGACCATGAAGGTCGAGCGTCCGCGGGCAAGATCGTCGGAGGCGCCGACGCGCGAGAACAGGCGGTCGACAATGCCGATATGGGCGCTTGCGGCGGGAACGAAGGTGCCCATCTGCGCCATGATCGCAATCAGCGCGTTCTGCCTGAGGAAGGTCGACTTACCGCCCATGTTCGGACCGGTCAGAAGCCAGATCGCCCCGCCCTCTTCGCCTGTTGGCGGCGACAGATCGCAGCCATTGGCAACGAAGGCGTTGGACGCCTGACGCTTCAAGGCTTGCTCGACGACGGGATGGCGGCCGCCTTCGATGGCGAACATGCGCGTGTGGTCGACGATGGGGCGAGCATAGTTCTGCTCTTCGGCAAGCGTCGCGAGGCCAGCCGAAACGTCGACGGTCGCAAGCGCCAGCGCCGCAGCCTTGATGATTTCGGCCGCCGCCACGACGTCTGATGTCATCGCCTCGAACGCGGCAAGCTCGATCGACAGCGCCCGGTCGGCCGCATTGGCGATCTTGCTCTCAAGCTCGGCAAGCGCTGTCGTGGTGAAGCGCATCGCGTTCGCCATGGTCTGGCGATGGATGAAGCGGGCGCGGCCCTCGTCGGTGTCGGTCATCGAGCCGGCATTGCCCGCCGTCACCTCGATGAAATAGCCGAGCACGTTGTTGTGCTTGATCTTCAGCGACTTGATGCCGGTCTCTTCGGAATATTGCAGCTGCAGCCCGGCGATAACCCGGCGTGACTGGTCGCGCAGCCCCCGCACCTCGTCGAGATCGGCACTTGCCCCTTCCCGCAGGAAGCCGCCGTCGCGCTTCAGAAGCGGCAATTCGTCGGCAAGCATCGTATCGAGGTGGTCGAGGACGGCCGATGGCAGGGCATCGATCGCCGCCCGTGCCTCGACAAGCTCCTCAGACAGATTGCCGGAAGCCATCAGCCGGGAGATCGTTGCCGCTGCCTTGAGGCCCGCCTGGATGGCGCCGAGGTCGCGCGGGCCGCCGCGGCCAAGCGCCAGCCGCGACAACGCACGCGGCATGTCGGGGGCGCGACGAAGAGAATCGCGCAGATCGCCGGCAAAGGAGGGTTGGCTGGCCAGAATCTCGATCGAATCCAGCCGCTGGTTGATGCGATCGGGATCGGTCAGCGGTGACATCAGCCGTTCGGCCAGGAGCCGCGCTCCGCCGCTCGTCACGGTTCGGTCGAGCGCTTTCAAAAGCGTGCCTTCGCGGGCGCCCGACAGGGTTTTGACGAGCTCGAGGTTGGCCCGCGTCGCCGGATCGATGAACAATGTCGAGGCAGCGCTCTCACGCTCGGGTGTGCCGAGAGCCGGACGTTCGGCAAGCTGGGTCTTTTCGACATAGGAGATGGCAGCGGATGCCGCCGCCAGTTCGGCGCGCGAAAAGCTGCCGAAACCATCGAGCGTCTTGACGCCGAAGTAGCGGGCGATGCGGCCCTCGGCCGTGGCGCTGTCGAACAGCACGCCCGGCTGCGGCACGGCCACCCGGCCGAGCACGTCGAACACGGGACGCAGTTCCGGGTCGTGGAAGACGGTGTCGGCGAGGATCAGTTCGCGCGGCTCGATGCGCAGGATGTCGGCGAGCAACCGGCTCTCACCGGTTTCGGCGAGCCTGAAGATGCCGGTCGAGATATCGATCCAGGCCAGCGCATAGGCCGGCTCCGAACCGCTCTTGATGCGGGCGAGCGCCATCAGATAGTTGGTCTCCGAGGGCGAAAGCAGCTTCTCCTCGGTGATCGTCCCCGGTGTCACCAGCCGGACGACGTCGCGGCGCACGACTGATTTGCTGCCGCGCTTCTTGGCTTCGGCAGGATCCTCGACCTGCTCGCAGACCGCGACGCGAAAGCCGAGACCGATCAGTTTCTGCAGATAATCGTCGGCCGCATGCACCGGCACGCCGCACATCGGGATTTCCTGTCCCATATGCTGGCCGCGTTTCGTCAGCGTGATGCCGAGCGCCCGCGAGGCTTCGACTGCGTCCTGGAAGAACAGCTCGTAGAAGTCGCCCATGCGGTAGAAAAGCAGCGAATCCGGGTTGTTCGCCTTGATCTCGATGAACTGCTCCATCATCGGCGTCGCCGTGGAGCGGCTCTCCTCGGTCGCCAGTTCGGCTGCAGAAAACACCTCGCCGGAGCGGCTCGATTGGTCTGTCACGAAATTCATGATTGTCCCGAAAAAAGAGATGGCACACTATCCGCAAGCAATTATAGACGACAACCATAAAGAGACGCCCCGACAGGGTCGCCCACAGGAGGATAGAGGAAACATGCCGGCCACCGACAAGACCGATCGCACTATGACGAGCGTCACCGCGCAGGAAGCGCTCGATTTTCACTCGCAGGGTCGTCCCGGAAAGCTGGAGATTTCCCCCACCAAGGCCATGGCCACGCAACGCGACCTGTCGCTCGCTTATTCACCGGGCGTTGCAGTGCCGGTCCTGGCGATCGCCGAGGATCCCGCCACCGCCTACGATTACACGACACGCGGCAACATGGTCGCGGTCATCTCCAACGGCACGGCCATCCTCGGCCTCGGCAATCTCGGAGCGCTCGCCTCCAAGCCGGTCATGGAAGGCAAGGCGGTGCTGTTTAAGCGCTTCGCCGACGTCGATTCGATCGACCTTGAGGTCGACACCGAGAACGTCGACGAGTTCATCAACTGCGTGCGCTTCCTCGGCCCCTCCTTCGGCGGCATCAACCTCGAGGACATTAAGGCGCCGGACTGTTTCATCATCGAGCAGAAGCTGCGCGAGGTCATGGACATTCCAGTGTTCCATGACGACCAGCACGGCACAGCGATCATCGCAGCCGCCGGCCTCATCAACGCGCTGACGTTGACCGGACGCGACTTCAAGACCACCAAGCTCGTCTGCAACGGCGCCGGCGCCGCGGCCATCGCCTGCATCGAGCTCATCAAGGCGATGGGCTTCAACCCGGAAAACGTCACCCTCTGCGACACCAAGGGCGTGATCTTCCAGGGCCGCACCGAAGGCATGAACCAGTGGAAGTCGGCGCATGCGGTCAAGACCGACCGCCGCACGCTTGCCGAAGCGCTCGAGGGTGCTGACGTGGTCTTCGGCCTTTCGGCCAAGGGCGCGCTGTCGGAGGACATGGTCCGCTCGATGGCGCCGCGGCCGATCATCTTCGCCATGGCCAACCCGGATCCGGAAATCACCCCGGAAGAGGTCGCCCGCATCCGCGACGACGCGATCGTCGCGACCGGCCGTTCGGACTACCCAAACCAGGTCAACAACGTACTCGGCTTCCCCTATATCTTCCGCGGCGCGCTCGACGTGCGCGCCTCGACGATCAACGACGCGATGAAGATCGCCGCGGCGGAAGCGCTCGCAAGCCTCGCCAAGGAAGACGTGCCGGACGATGTCGCGGCCGCCTACCAGGGCAACCGCCCGCGCTTCGGCGCGCAGTACATCATCCCGGTTCCCTTCGACCCGAGGCTGATCTCGGCGATCCCGATGGCCGTTGCCAAGGCGGCGATGGAAACCGGCGTCGCACGCAAGCCGATCGTCGATCTCGAAGCCTATGGCCGCCAGCTTTCCGCCCGCCGCGACCCGATTGCCTCGACGCTGCAACGGATCTACGAGCGCGTCCGGCGCCAGCCGAAGCGCATCGTCTTTGCCGAAGGTGAAGAAGTGCAGGTCATGCGCTCGGCGATCGCCTATGCCAACCAGCAGCTCGGCACCGCGATCCTGCTCGGCCGCGAGGACCGCATGCGCGAGACCGCGGAGCGCGAGGGCATCGATCTCGACCGCCCCGGCATCCAAATCGTCAATGCCCGGGTTTCCAAGCGGGTCGGAGCCTATACCGACTACCTCTACGCGCGCCTGCAGCGCAAGGGCTCCCTGTTCCGCGATGCCCAGCGCCTGATCAACAACGACCGCAACCACTTCGCCGCGTGCATGGTCGCGCTCGGGGATGCCGACGGCATGGTCACGGGCATAACCCGCAACTATTCGACGGCGCTTGACGATGTGCGCCGCTGCATCGACCCGAAGCCGGGCCACCGGGTCATCGGCGTGTCGATCGCCCTCTGCCGCGGCCGCACCGTTCTGGTCGCCGACACGGCCGTACACGACATGCCGTCGTCGGAAGAACTCGCCGATATCGCCGAGGAAGCAGCCGGCCTCGCCAAGCGCCTCGGCTACGTGCCGCGGGTGGCGATGCTGGCCTATTCGACCTTCGGCCATCCCTCGGGCGAACGCTCGGAGCGGGTGCGCGAGGCGGTCAACATTCTCGACAAGCGCCGTGTCGACTTCGAATATGACGGCGAGATGGCCGCCGACGTGGCGCTCAATTCGCGGGTGATGGAGCAGTATCCCTTCTGCCGCCTTTCAGGCCCTGCCAACGTGCTCGTCATGCCGGCGTTCCACTCCGCCTCGATCTCGACGAAGATGCTGCAGGAACTCGGCGGCTCGACCGTCATCGGTCCCCTGCTCGTCGGTTTCGACAAATCGGTGCAGATCGTTTCGATGTCGGCGAAGGATTCCGACATCGTCAACATGGCGGCAATCGCTGCCTACAACGCCGGAATGTAGACTCGGTAATTGATGTCCGATTTCGGGACACACCCTGCTCCAGCGATGAACAGGGTGTGTCGAGCCGATGCAGAAACAGCATGGATCTGCATACAAAAGAAGAGCTCGACACCCTTGGGAAAGGGGTCGAGCTCAATACATGATGGAAGACTTACTTCCAGTGCGATGAAAATAATATGGAGACAGAGCGCAATATACGCCAATCTCATATGAAGCTGGCGGTTCTCTCCGTTATTTATTCTATAATTTCGTCATGAAACCAAATTACTTCTTGACAAGACTAGTCCATCTTTCGACATCGAAAGTCAAACCCATCCTTAATATCTGGTTAATTGCGTCAAGCGCCTGTCAGGATACAGACGTGGCAAACCGCCCGGCATCCGCACCGTAGTAATTGAGATAGCGGCCGGAGATGTTGCTGATCGGCAGAACGATCAGCACGTCGGTGGTGCGGAACGCATGGTCGACCACCGCGCCGTCGCCGACCATGGCCCCAAGGCGCATGTAGCCCTTGATCAGCGGCGGCAAGGCGGCCAGAGCCTTCTTCGGATTGATGGCCTCTACCGGCATCATGTCCATGGTCCGGTGCAGTTCGGGGCGGGCGCCGACGGCCCATTCGTCGCGAGCAAGGATATTGTGGTGAAGGAAGGAAAGCGCCAGCGCATGTTCGGCGGGGACGACGCCTGGAAACGATCCGCAGCCGAACATGGCATCGACACCGTATCTCAGAGCATAGGCCCAGTTACCCTGCCAGAGCAGTTCCACGGTGCGCTTCGTGCGGTAATCCGGCAGCACGCAGGAGCGTCCGAGCTCCATGAAGCGCTTGCTGGAGTGGCGGGAGAGAAGTGCTCCGACATCGAATTCCGAAGCGGAATAGAAGCCGCCGGCGCGCTCGGCCACGTCCTGGCGCAGCAGGCGGTAGGTGCCGACGATCTGGTCTTCCGGATCACCCTCGATCGCCGTGTCGAGCACAAGCAGATGATCACAGATCGCGTCCCAGCTGTCGACGTCGCGCTTGCGACGGTCGGCGTCCGGCCCGACCTGCGCCTTCATTTCCTCGACAAAAACCTTGTAGCGCACCGCCTGCGCCGCATCGATCTCCGATGCGCTGCGTGCAAGCCGGGTCTCAAGATTAGCTATTCGGCCGAGAACGTCGGTCGCCGGGGCGGTCATTGTCTTGCCGACGCAAGCTTGAGAAGTGTCTACCACGCTCGTCGAATCCAGAAGGTCGATCGTCATCCGCGTCATCCCGAATCATTCGTATCTGCCGGGCTTAGACCACGTTTCTGCAACAACATAGTGACATGAAAACGGAGCACAACCCCCCGCTCGGGCGTTGATACCGTTACGACTTGAGCGCTTACCGTATCTCGAGAAGGCGGCTTATTTCAGCCATCAACCACTGCGGATCCGCCGGCTTGGGCAGTACGACGTCGGCGCCGGCCGCGACAAGTCTGTCCCTGATCTCCAGCCGTGCATCGGACGTCAGCACGATCACCGGAAGGCGCCGGCCCGGCCGCATCGCTTCGTTCTCCCGCAGGCGTTTCAGCATCGAAAATCCGTCGCCGCCCGGCATGTTGAGATCGGTGACGACCAGTTCCGGCATCGCCTGGACCTGATCGCCGGTCCCGGAGAGGATCTGATCGACGGCGCCAAAATCCGTCACCAGCCGGACCGTCTGTCCGGCGCGCTCCAGCACCGTGCGCACGATCAGCGCATTGACCGGATCGTCCTCCGCCAAAAGGATGCAGCGCGGGCTCTGCCTGGCGGGCGCAATTGTCGGTTCCTCGCGAAGGATCGGCCGGTTGTCGTTGATGGCATCGCGCTTCTCGATACCCTTCAACCGTCCGAGCAGGACTTCGACCAGCGACTTCTCGCGCAACGGGCGGATCAGCCAAGCCTCGTAACCGTCCATCTGATCGACAGGGTGATTGTTGCGCTCCTCCGGGTTGATCAGGTAGGTCCGGCGCACGTCGAGGCGCGCGACGGCCGGCTGCAAGGCGAGAATCTGCTTGAACTGACCGGCGTGGCGGTGATCGACGATGATATCGGTCAATGGCGCGCCGCCGGAAAGAACATCCGAGATGACGTTCTGGGCGGCGGCCAGCGTCGTTGCCCGATGGCAACGCCCGCCGAGCGTGGCGATGGTGGCAGAGAGTGCCGCGGATGCTGGCCCATCCGGCGCCATCACCAGGACATGCGATTGGGCGAGCCTCTGGCGCCGCTCCGGCGCTACCCGCTCGACTTCGGCGAGTGGCAGGCGGATCTCGAAGCGGCTGCCGCGGCCGGACGCGCTCGACGCTGTCAGGCTGCCGCCGCAGGCCTGCATGATCCGGCGCGAGATCGCCAGTCCGAGCCCCGTACCCTTGGCGCGCTGCTCGTGATTGCCGGCCTGTTCGAACTCTTCAAAGATGCGTTTCAGTTCGTCGCCCGACATGCCGGGACCGGTGTCGTCGATGAGGATTTGCACGCAATCCTCGACGATGTCGGCACTGACAAAAACACCGCCGACCTCCGTGAACTTCACAGCATTGCCGATGACATTGAACAGCACCTGGCGCAGGCGGGCTGCATCGAACTCCATCAGCGCCGGCACGTCGGCCGTCACGGTAGCCCCGATCTCGATGCCCTTTTCATGCGCGCGGTTGGAAAGCATCTCGACGACGCTCTCGATCACGCCGCGCGGATCCTGTCGCGAGGGCCGGAACTGGAAACGCCCTGAAGACAGCGACGAGAAATCGATCAGGTCCTCGACGAGCTGTACCAGGGCATGGCCGGACTGCTGCATGCCGGCAAGATAGTTCTTCTGCTCGCTCGACAGCCGGGTCTGGCCGAGCAGATGGCTCATGCCGAGGATGCCGGACAGCGGCGTGCGGATTTCATGGCTGACGGTTGCAAGCAGCCGCGATTTCGCCTGGCTCGCGTCCTCGGCGCGGCGGCGCGCGTCTTCACGTTCACGTGCAGCACGGGCTTCCTCCGTCACATCGCGCGCGATGCTGTGGCGCATCAGCCGACCGTTCGCCGGATCCCGGGCGATGACATCGTGCCAATCGTAGAGGCGCAGCCCTTCGGATGCGGCAATCAGCACGAGGTAGTGATTGGGTTCGATCTTCGGTTCGAAGTTCAGGCCGATGGCGGCACAAGTCAGCCCCCTGGCATCATCGATGCCGCAGGCGCGATGAAAGGCGGCATTGGCATGGACGATCTTGCCATCCATGCCGCGCATGATCGCCAGATCTCCGAGCGCATCGTGGATGGTCGAAAGCAGCGCCGAAGTTTCCTGGCGATCCCAGTCGCCATCGTGCCTTGCCTCCACGCACTGTCTATCGCTGTCGGCGGCCCTGATGCCATCGGCGATCAGGAGCAACACGCCCGCAAGGCCGGCCGCCGCAACCGCCGCGGAAAACAGATAAAGACCGGCGGCGATACCGAGCGCAAGCACGAGGCCAGAGGCGATGACCCCCAAAGATGCCAGCGAAAGACGACGCAGGGAGTAGGCCGATGCCACGGGCTTCGACACCGATCCGATGCCGTCCGCCCTGCCGGCAGCGGACATCGCACCGCTGGTTCGGGCTTGTGCACCGAAACCGGATTCGATCTGCTCTAGCAATCGTGACGGCTCGCTCATGCCATTCAGCTAACACGGCAAGCGTTCCGAATGGCTTCAGCGCATCGATAAAATCTTAGCGGTTTGCCTTTTTCGCCTGCAGCAGCTCGTCGAGAATGATCGCGCCGGCGCCAACGGTGATGAAACTGTCGGCCAGGTTGAAGACCGCGAAAGACCACGTCTGCGTATGGAAGAGGATGTAGTCGATGACGTAGCCGAAGATCAGCCGGTCGACGAGGTTGCCGAGCGCACCGGCAATGATCAAGGCGTAGCCGAAATGCGCGAAGAACCTGTCCTTCGGCGTGCGCCGCCACAGCCACAGAACGAAGGCAACGACGACAAGGCGCATGCCGACGATGAACCAGCCTTCCATGCCCGACAGCATCGAGAAGGCGACGCCGTAATTGTAGGTGCGGTAGAGCGCCAGCATCGGCACGACCGGAACCGCCTCATTGAACGGCAGATAGGATTCGACCAGATATTTGATCAGCTGGTCGGCGGCGAGCGCGAGGGCGATGAAGACCGCGATCGGGAGCGGCCGCGAAAACAATACCTGCTTTTCGCTCATGCGCCGGCATCCAGCGCCAGCAGATGACGTCGCGCCTCAAACAGCATGATGCCGGTGGCGATCGCCAGGTTGAGGGAATCGGCACGCCCCGCCTGCGGAATGCGGGCCAGCGCTCCGGCCTCACGGGCAAGCTCTTCCGGAAGGCCAGCCTGTTCGTTGCCCATCAGCAACACGACCGGTTTCGACTTGTAGTCGATCGTCCGGTAGTCGACCGAACCGGCCAGATGCGTGGCGACGACCTTTACACCGGCCTGCTTCTGCCATTTGACGAAGTCATCGGCGCTGGCGCGCACGACCGGCATGGCGAAGACCGAGCCCATCGTCGCCCGCACCGTCTCGAGCGAGAACGGATCGGTCGTTTCCCCGACGAGAATGATGCCGGAGGCACCGGCCGCATCGGCCGTGCGGATAATCGTGCCGAGATTACCCGGATCGCGAACACGGTCGAGCGCCACATAGGTTTCGCCGAGCTGCGGGCGGATCTCCTTCAGCGCCCGGTAGCGCTGCTCGAAGATGCCGACGACCATCTGCGGATTGTCGCGCCGGGTGATCGTCGAGAGCACCTTTTCGCTGACCTCGAGCACCAGGCCGCCCCGGGCAAAGGTCTTTGCTGCGACCTGTTCCACATGCGGCTTGCCCTTGGCCGCCTTGGCGTAGATCAGCGTCTTGATCTTCCAGCCGAGATCGAGCGCATCGATCACCAGTTTCAAGCCTTCGGCCATGAAGGACCGTGTCTCGTCGCGGTGCTTCTTCTGCGCCAGCAACTTGATGTCCTTGATAATAGGATTGGTGAGGCTGGTGACTTCCTTCACCTGTCCGACGCGGCCTGCGCCGTGTTCGCTTCTGTCATTGCTCATTACGGCACCCAGCGGCTGAAGAGAGAAGTCGAAAGCGCCCGTCCCGGCTCGTGGCCGTCAAGGCCGCCTTCGCGGATGATGAGTTCGCCCGATTCCACCCGGCCGCCGCGGCCGCGCATCGTCTCGCGCATCAGTTCATGGATCGAGTAGAAGCTGGCGCGGATCGAATAGGCGGTCAGCACTAGGCCGCGCGCTTCGGGCGACAGGATTTCGCGGCAGATGTCGAGCATCGCAGCCAGGTGGTCGAAAAGCTGCCAGACCTCGCCGTTCGGACCGCGGCCGAACTTTGGCGGGTCGGTCAGGATGATGTCATAGCGGCTGCCGCGACGTTCCTCGCGCTGAATGAACTTCATCGCGTCGTCGCAGATCCAGCGGATCGGCAGCTTTTCGGCGCGCGCCAGCGCCTGGTTTTCCCGGGCCCAGCCAATCGCCTTCTTCGAGGCGTCGACATGGGTGACCTCGGCACCGGCCTTGGCGGCGATCAGCGAGGCGACCCCGGTATAACCGAACAGGTTGAGGACCTTCAGGGGGCGGCGGGCCGCCTCTACCTGGTCCTTCACCCAGCTCCAGTGGGCGAGCTGCTCGGGAAACACGCCGACATGGCGGAAGGACGTGAAGCGGCCATGGAATTCGGTGCCGAGAAGCTGCATCGGCCAGGTCTCGCCAAGAACGGCGCCGGGAAAGCGCCAGCGGCCCATGCCGTCCTCGTCGGTGTCGCCGGTGAAGATTGCGTCGGCATTCTCCCATACACTGGCGGGCAGGGTACGCGGCCAAAGCGCCTGCGCCTCGGGGCGCACGATGCGATAGGGTCCGTACTGCTCAAGCTTTTCGCCGGCGCCGCTGTCGATCAGATGATAGCCGGAAACACCCGACGTTTCGAGAATGAGCGGCACCTGTTCGCCCGGCTTGTCGCCGGTGCGCCGTGGGATGACGCGCGCCGGTGCCTCGTTTTCGGGCTGTGCCCGCGGAGGCCGCTCGCGCGGCTCTGCAACTTTCGCCGTTGCCTGGATGGTGGCCCGTTCTTTGAAATCGCCCGACTTGGCAAACGGTGGACGCTTCTTTTCATGGCGGCCACCGCCACGCGCCTCGGCACCACGGCCCTTCGCCGTCGTCACGGAGGCATTCTTCGACCGCCGGTCCTTTTCCTTCACGCTGAGATCCCTGGGCTTTGTTTTGTCACGAGGCGCTACCCTCCCGGATATCGGATGTAAACGGGCCTGCACCATGAGGTATGCCGCCGCACCCCGGATTTCGAGGCGAAGCTTTTTCTGTTGGTGCAAATAGCACCGCTCATGCTCTTGGCAAAGCCGTTTCCGATTTGCCAAGATCGGTGCGGAAGCGACACTTGCATAATTCCACCGTCCGGCATCAACTTACGGACAGGATTGTAAAGCGAATTCAAAAGATTACATCAACCTCGCGCGTCCTTGTCGACGCACGGCACCGTCAGTGGGAGGAAAGCGCATGGACATGACCGGCGAAGAACGCATCTCGGCACCGCGCGATGCCGTGTGGCGCGGCCTCAACGATCCGGAAATCCTCAAGCGTTGCATCCCGGGCTGTCAGTCGATCGAGATGAAATCTCCGACCGAGCTTTCGGCCGTCGTCAAGATCAAGATCGGGCCGGTCTCGGCCTCCTTTACCGGCGACGTCATCCTGTCGAACCTCAACCCGCCCGAAAGCTACACGATCTCCGGTGAGGGAAAGGGCGGCATTGCCGGTTTTGCCAAGGGTGGCGCGGATGTGACCCTGGTCGACGACGGTGCGGAGACGCTGCTGCGCTACGACGTCAAGGCGCAGATCGGCGGAAAGCTAGCGCAGCTCGGATCCCGGCTGGTCGATTCGACCGCCAAGAAGCTGGCGCAGCAGTTCTTCACGGATTTCGGCGCAGCGATCGGCGGCCCGGCGGAAGCGGCCGGCTGAAGGGCATGGCCGCCCTGCCATTCAGTTCTGCGGGGCGGCGAGTGTCGCCTGGGTGGCCAGCTTCTCTGCCTGGCTGCGGTGCTTTTCGGCTTCGCGATGCCATTTCAGCGCCTCGGTCGCTTCATTGCGCGCACGCCGACGGTACTTGCCCTGGCTAAACCAGGTCGCGGCGGCACCCAGAATCAACCCGACGACGACGGCAAGAAACAGGAAAACAAAGAACGGCGCGCTCACGGACAGCACGCTGTCTTCGGGCCGGAACGGATTGAGGGCCAGCGTGACGCTCTGGCGATTGGCGACGCTGAGCACGATCAGAATGACGCCGACCGGGATGAGAACGATGATGTTGACCAGTTTCTTGAGCATTCAGCCGCTCCAGTTTTCCGGATCATCGACAGGCCTTGGCAGCGATGGCGACAATCCGGACTCATGACGATCGGGCGGGATGATCAGTCTTCATCGTCCCCGTTCATGCCCGGGTTCAGCCGCTCGCGCAGCTCCTTGCCGGTCTTGAAGAACGGCACCCACTTTTCCTCGACAAAAACCGAATCGCCGGTGCGCGGATTGCGACCGGAGCGCGACGGCCGGTTCTTGACGGAGAAAGCACCGAAACCGCGCAGTTCGACACGGTTTCCGGCAGCCAGCGCATCTGTGATCTCATCGAGCACCGCGTTGACGATGTTTTCGACGTCGCGGTGATAGAGATGCGGATTGCGAGCTGCAACAATCTGCACCAGTTCTGACTTGATCACTGTCGCCCCCTTAAATTCTTGTTTGTTTTGCTTTTTCGGTCTGCATTGTGATTGCCGCAAGAATATGGCCGACGCTCACTTGGCGCGGGCGGCCATGTTACGGATCAGGCTGGGCATATGCTGCCATCCTCATTGAGCATCAACCTGCCAAACCGAAACAAGACCGTCAAGAAACAACTTGTCACCCCCGATTTTTTCGAGACCCCTCATGGCCGGAAAAGCGTCATATCCCAACATCTTGACCCACTCCGAGACGGCCGATCCGAGGCCGAAAGGCAGAGTCCGGCGCGGCGCATCCCAATCAACCAGAGGAAGGTCCTTCGACACTTTCCTGTCGGCCAGGAAGGTGCGGACTTCGTCATCGCCGCCAAGCTTGTCGACGAGCTTCAGGCCCAGCGCCTGGCGGCCGGTGAAAATCCGCCCGTCGGCCAGCAGAAGCGCCTCGTCGCGCGACAGCTTGCGACGCTCTGCCACCATATCGACGAACCAGCCATAGCTGTCATCGATCATCGCCTGGATCATTGCCTTGGCTTCATCGCTCGCGGGATGGAAGGGGGACGGCTCGGCCTTCAGCGGCCGCGACTTGATCGATTCCAGCGAGACGCCAAGCTTGTCCATCAGCTCCTTGACCTGGGGATACTGGAAGATGACGCCGATCGAGCCGGTGATCGAGCTTTCGCCGGCGATAATCGTATCGCCGGCAAGCGCGATCATGTAGCCGGCGGAGGCGGCTAGCGTGCGAATATCGGAAACCACCGGCTTCTTGGCGGCGACCTTGCGGATCGCCTTGTAGATGACCTCGCCGCCATAGGTGGTGCCGCCGGGCGACGATATGGTGACCACCAGTGCCTTGACCGAATCGTTGTCCTCGATCCGTTGAAGCCGCTCCAGCAATTCGCGATCGTCCTGGATCAATCCCGAAATCGTCACACGGGCAACATGATCGCGGGCACGCCCTGCGGTCTCCGCCCAGCCCGACCAGAACAGAATGACCAATGCCACGACGGCGAGCAGGCCGGCGACGATCCAGCGCCAGAAACTCAGCTTCCTGCGCAGGCTGCGGCGATCGGCGATGGCTAGTTCATCCATGTGGGTTTCTCCCGAATTTGTTGGCGCAGCTTCTGTCAGTTTCCGATGGAACATGCTATCTGCGCGGCAGGTGGCATATTCAATAGACGCGGTCGGTCACGGTTAAAAGCCGTGCCCGCCGTTTTCCTGTCTTCACGAAGTTTTTTGCGGCGCCATTGTGCAGCTGCAAAAAGTATCCATATTTGCGACGACTTACACGAATGTATGTAAAATGCGGTTCTCGACGATCCGCGGGAAAGCAACGGAACCAACAGGTCTTCACATGTTAGATCATGCGCCAGCCCCCGGCTTCTTTGCCGATTCGGGTGCGAGCTCGTCGGACGCCTACGCGCTCGCGGCGCGGCATTCGGCGCGCGTCCGGCGTCTGAAGATCATCCTGCCTGTCGTCGCCGGCATCATCGCGGCGATCTTTGCCGCCATTTCCTTCGTGCGCGCCTTCATGCCGGTCGATCTGCAGCTCGACAGTGCAACGATCGAGGATGGCAAGATCGTCATGCAGAACCCTGCGATTGCCGGGCGCAACAAGCAGGGCATCAGCTATTCGATGAAGGCGCAGCGCGCGCTGCAGGATATCGTCAATCCCGATATCATCACGCTGCAGACGATCCATGCCGAAATGCCGGTGAACGAAAAGCTGATCGCCACGGTGGACGCGACCAACGGCATCTACGACCGCGGGGCCAACACGCTCGACATGAACGCCCCGTTCACGATTACAATGAATAATGGCGTCAACGCCGATTTCCAATCGGCCTATCTGGACATCAATGCCGGCGAAATGGAAACAAAACAACCGATTGCGATCAGCATGAAGGGCGGTTCGATCATTGCGCAGCGGCTGCGAATGACGGATAAGGGACGCATAGTAACATTCGAGGGCATGGTGAGGGTCAATCTCGAACCCGCCGCCATCCGCAAGAACACGAATTAGGATCTGGTGCATCCATGTCGGTTTTACCCGCTACTTTTTTCAGGATTTCAGCCAGCCTGGCCGTTGCCGGCATCGGCGCATTGATGATCGTTTCAGGCGCGTCAGCCCAGGCCACATCGAGCAAGATGAAGGGCCTCGAATTGTCGAACGACAAGCCGATCCAGATCGAAAGCGACAAGCTTGAAATCAAGGACCCAGAAAGCAAGGCGATCTTTACCGGGAACGTCAAGGTCGTGCAGGGCACAACGACGCTTCAGGCCGGGAGCATGACGGTCTTCTACAAGTCCGGCGCAGGCTCGGTCTCGAGCGGCGACGCCGACATCGAGCGGATCGAAGTCAGCCAGCGCGTCTTCCTCAGCTCCGGCACCCAGCAGGCAACCGCTGACAGCGGCGAGTTCAACATGACCAAGCAGACCTTCGTATTGAAGGGCGAGAAGGTCGTTCTGTCGGAAGGCAAGAACGTGTTCGTCGGCTGCCAATTGAATGTGCAGATGAACACGGGCGAAGCGCAGCTCGAAGCCTGTGGCGGTCGGGTGCAGATCCAGCTCGACCCGAAGTCACAGAAGAAGAACTGACGTAGACCCGCTCGTGCAACTCCCCTTCCTTCACAAGCGCAAGCGCGTCCGCAAACCGTCGGCGGCCACACCAGCCGCGACCGGTCACGCGGTCGACAAGGCGCGTTATGACGGCACACTGATCGCGCGTGGCCTGACAAAGTCCTATCGCGAGCGGCGCGTGGTCAATGGTGTGTCGCTGGTCGTTCGCCGCGGGGAGGCAGTCGGTCTCCTCGGCCCGAACGGTGCCGGCAAGACCACATGCTTCTACATGATCACCGGCCTCGTGCCTGTCGACGAAGGCTCGATTGAGATCAATGGCAACGACGTGACGACGATGCCGATGTATCGCCGCGCCCGCCTCGGCGTCGGCTACCTGCCGCAGGAAGCCTCGATCTTTCGCGGCCTGACGGTCGAGGACAACATCCGCGCCGTTCTCGAACTGCACGATAAGAACCTGGAGCGCCGCGAGAGCAAGCTCAACGACCTGCTCGGCGAGTTCAACATCACGCATCTGCGCAAGTCGCCGGCGATCGCCCTTTCCGGCGGCGAGCGGCGACGTCTCGAAATTGCCCGAGCGCTTGCCACCGACCCGACCTTCATGCTGCTCGACGAGCCCTTTGCCGGCGTCGACCCGATTTCCGTCGCCGACATCCAGGCGCTGGTGCGACACCTGACGTCGCGCGGTATCGGCGTACTCATCACCGACCATAATGTGCGCGAGACCCTTGGCCTGATCGACCGGGCCTACATCATCCATGCCGGCGAAGTGCTGACCCACGGCCGCGCCAACGATATCGTCACCAATCCGGACGTGCGCCGGCTCTATCTCGGCGATAATTTCAGCCTCTGATGCGATCCGCGGGCGAATCCGGCATCTCGCCCCGCGGTCGCGCTTGACCAAACCCCTGCAATAAGCAATTTTTGGGCCAATTGAAAAACCGGCCCGCCAACGATGCGACCGGTGGAGATTTCATCGGGAGTTTCACGTCCGCATGGCATTGTCGGCCAGCCTTCATCTGCGCCAGTCACAGTCGCTGGTCATGACCCCGCAGCTGATGCAATCGATTCAGCTGCTGCAGATGACGCATCTGGAACTCAACCATTTCATCGCGCAGGAAGTCGAAAAGAATCCGCTGCTCGAGCTTCACGGCGGTGACGACGAGTTCGGTGGAAGCTCCGAGCACGGCAGCCGCGAAGAAGCGGGGCAGGCATCCGGTGAAGACTTCGGCGGAACGGATGAGGCATCCGGCCAGCGCGATCTCTACGACAATGCCACGGCAACCGATGGGGCGCGGCTCAATGAACAGCTCGATGCGGATTTCGGCAATGTCTACCAGGACGACACGGCGCCGCAACGCGCCGACGCGCCGGAACTGCTCGGCCAGTGGAAATCGATGCCCGGCAGCGGCGAAGGAGGCGACTACGATTTCGACGACTTCGTGGCCGGCGCCAAGAGCCTGCGCGAGACGCTTCTGGAGCAATTGCCCTTTGCGTTGTCCGTCCCATCCGACCGGCTGATTGCCCAGCACCTGATCGACCAGCTCGACGAGGCAGGCTATCTTCAGGCTGATCTGCAGGAGGTCGCCGAACGCCTCGGCGCATCCGGCGCCGACGTCACCCGCGTCCTCCTCACGCTGCAGCAGTTCGACCCGCCAGGTGTCTTCGCACGCACACTCAGCGAATGCCTCGCCATTCAGCTGCGCCTTCGCGATCGCCTCGATCCGGCGATGGAAGCCCTCATCGCCAACCTAGAGCTTCTGGCGCGGCGCGATTTTGCCAGCTTGAAGAAAATCTGCGGCGTCGATGAGGAAGACCTGATCGATATGCTCGCCGAAATCCGCAAGCTCGACCCGAAACCGGGAACGAGCTTCGAGACCAGCGTTAGCGAGGCGATCGTTCCCGATATCGTCGTGCGGGCGGCACCCGACGGAACCTGGCTGATCGAACTCAACCCGGACGCCCTGCCGCGCGTCCTCGTCAACCAAGCCTACTACACCACGGTGTCGCGCGGCACCGAGAAGAACAGCGCGGACCAGGCCTTTCTCAATGAATGCCTGCAGACCGCCAACTGGCTGACCCGCAGCCTCGATCAGCGCGCCAGGACGATCATGAAGGTCGCCACCGAGATCGTTCGCCAGCAGGACGCGTTCCTCGTCCATGGCGTCGGGCATCTGCGACCGCTCAACCTGAAAACCGTCGCCGATGCGATCAAGATGCACGAGTCGACGGTAAGCCGCGTCACCTCGAACAAGTACATGCTGACGCCGCGTGGGCTGTTCGAGCTGAAGTATTTCTTCACCGTCTCCATCGGTTCGGCCGAGGGCGGCGACAGCCATTCGGCTGAGTCCGTGCGTCACCGCATCCGCATGATGATCCAGCAGGAAGTCGCCGATGCGGTGCTTTCCGACGACGATATCGTCGACAGCCTCAAGCAGGCCGGCGTCGACATCGCGCGACGCACGGTGGCGAAATATCGCGAAGCGATGAACATCCCCTCCTCCGTGCAGCGACGGCGCGAAAAGCGGGCGCTGGCCAAGGTATCGGGCTTCTAAAGCAGGTCGCGCAACAGTTTTTCAGCGGTTTTGCGACGACGACATGCGAAAGAAAAAGAGCCTAAAGCGACGACGCAAGGTTAAAGCGTATTAACTTTTTTGCGACCTTCAATTGACTCTCCGCGACGCAGGGGATATGAGCCCGCCGCAATTGCCGAGGACACGGTCTTCCTCAGGCGGCCGGCACGACCGGTAGGTGCGACAGAGAGGCTCCCGCAAGCGTGAAAGGCTTGGATGACGAGAGCGCTTGGAATAGACTGGCTACGCAAATCACGAAATAGAGAGGAAACTCCATGAGTGTGCGTGTATCCGGTAAACAGATGGAAATCGGCGATTCGTTCCGCGCCCGCATTGGCGATCAGATCGAGCAGGCCGTTACCAAATATTTCGACGGAGGATATTCAAGCCAGGTCACTGTGGAAAAGTCTGGACCGCGCTTTAGCGCCGACTGCAAGCTTCATCTCGATACGGGCGTGGTTATGCAGGCGAATGGACAGGCCAATGACCCTCAGGCTGCCTTTGACGCAGCGTCGGAGCGCATCGAAAAGCGCCTACGTCGCTACAAGCGCAAGCTCAAGGACCACCACAACGGTAATGGTCAAGGTACCGAGGTGGCATACACAGTGATGGACTCGGTGCCATTCGAGGATGACGAAGTCCCCGAGGATTACGCACCGACGATCGTCGCCGAAAGCTCGAAACACCTGAGGACGATGTCTGTCGCCAGCGCCGTGATGGCGCTCGACATGACGGATGAACCCGTCCTCATGTTCCGCACTCCCGGCAAGGCAGAGTTGAATATCGTCTACAGACGCAACGACGGAAATATTGGCTGGATTGACGCCGCCAATATCAAGGGATGAGTGGAAAAAGGGAGTGCCGGTGCGCCGGCGCTCCCGCCACTTGGATCAGCGGACAGGCCGGAAAATACGACTTTTCTGTGCATGGCACCCGCCAAGACAAAGATGGTTAGAGCCATTGCGACGCATTTATGATGATGTTGTCCGGCTCTAACCGGCGAACGAGGACAAAAGAATGGCATTGGCAGGCTTACTGCACCAAAATGCGATCATCCCGGCCATGAGGGCCAACTCGAAAAAACAGCTCCTTCAGGAATTGGCGGCTAAAGCGGCAAAGATCACCGGCCTTCCGGAACGCGAAATCTTCGATGTCATCCTGCAGCGTGAACGGCTGGGCTCCACGGGCGTCGGCAACGGCATTGCTATCCCGCACGGCAAGCTCAACAACCTGCCGTCGATCATCGGGATCTTTGCGCGGCTGGACACGCCGGTCGATTTCGAAGCGCTCGACGACCAGCCTGTCGACCTCGTCTTCCTGCTCCTGGCGCCCGAAGGCGCCGGCGCCGACCATCTCAAGGCATTGTCGCGCATCGCCCGCGTACTGCGCGACCACGACATGGTGGCGAAGATCCGATCGAGCGATTCCGCCAGCGCGATCTACACGCTGCTCAACGAGGACACGACCTCGCACGCCGCCTGAGCCACGGCCCGGACCGGCCGTCAGTAAAGCTGACGGCGGTTCAAATGATCAATGAAAATTCGAAACAGTGCGCCCTGGCTCGAAATACCGAGCCGGCGATAAATGTTCTTGCGGTGAATGCGGACGGTTCCTTCGGCGATGTTCATCGTCTTGCCGATCGACAGGTTGCTGTGCCCGCGCAGGATCAGGCGGACGATGTTGCGTTGCTGCCGGGTCAGGCGGTCGGCGCAGAGGCTGTCGAAAGCGGTTTCGATCGCGTCGTCGGGCCGAGGCGTCGCCGCCACGGCATGGCTTTGCTGGCGCCAGTTCGAACGCACGGCCTCTCGCACGATCGGCTCGTAGACCCGCAAGCGCTCCAGTTCCTCGTCGCTGAACGGCGTGCCGCCGCGGCCGCGCATCAGCGAATAGGTGGCCTGCACGCTGTCATCGAGCGGAATGACGAAGCCAATCTCTTCGACCAGAACCCCGCTTTCCATCGAGATGCAGGGATGCACCTCGGCCGAGCTTGAAAACTCCGAATGGAAGAACCGGTCAGGCGCAAGTTCGCGCATGCGCCATAGCCCCTGCGGCTGGCCGGAGCTGCAGGCAACATAGAACGGGTCAAGCAGATAGGCGCCGCCGAGATAGGCAGAAAGCGCGCTGGCGGACACCTTGGCGGTGTAGCCGTCATGCAGCACGATCGGTCTGTTATCATAGGGATAGGCGAAGGCAACCGAGAGATCGAAGCTTGCGACCGAGCGCAGCATGCGATCGAGCGCGCCGCCGAAATCCTGTGTTCCGATCAATCCGATCATGGCCGAAATATCGGCCGACTCCCGAGCCAGCATCCGCGTCGAACTCTCCCCTACCCCCGTATCCCGCATGGGATATCGACAGCCCCCTCTTCGTCAACAATAATTCATCCCACGAGGGACCAAGATCGTAGCACGTGTTTAGCCGCGACGCTTGAGCACAGGGGGACACGATGGCAGGCAGACTTTCCGGAAAAGTGGCTTTGATCAGTGGTGGCGCCGGTGGCTGCGGGCTTGCCGCATCCGAACTCTTTGCCCGCGAAGGGGCCAAGGTCGGCATCGTCGATCTGCCACGCAGCAAGGGCGAAGAGGTTGCCGCCGCCATCCGCGCAAACGGCGGCGATGCGATCTTCGCGCCGGCCGACGTCTCGATTTCTGCGCAGGTGAGCTCGGCCGTCAAGGCGGTCGAAGCAGCCTTCGGCGCGATCACCGTTCTCTTCAACCATGCCGGCATCCTGGCGGTCGGGCCCTTTCTGGAGACGGAAGAGGACGAATGGGACCGGCTGATGGCCGTCAACGTGCGCAGCATGTTCCTGATGACCAAGGCGGTGCTTCCAGGGATGCTCGCCGCCGGCGGCGGCAGCATCGTCTGCACCTCGTCGATCTCGGCCGTGGCGGCGACGCCGATGGAAGTGCTCTACGACACGACGAAGGGCGCCTGCCACATGTTCGCCCGTGCCATCGCGGTTGAGTTCCGCGACCGCGGCATCCGCTGCAACGCCGTCTGCCCCGGCTTCATCGCCACCGATCACGGCAAGCGCGAACTGGTGGGCCTCAGGAAATACGGCGTCGATGTCTCGGAAGCGGCGATCGCTGCCCAGCAGGGGCGGATGTGCGACCCGAAAGAGGTCGCCAATGCCGCGCTGTTTCTGGCCAGCGACGAGGCAAGCTTCGTCAACGGCACGCATCTGTTCGTCGACAATTGCTTCACAGCGGTCTGAGAGAGGGGAAAGATATGCTTCAGACGGGCGGCCACTGGCGCAACTGGGTCGGAAACCAATCCTGCATCGTGCGCCAGCGCGGTGCACCCGAGAGCGAGGCGGCGCTCGCCGAAATGGTCCGCGAGGCGACGTCGCAAGGGCTCAATGTGCGCTGCGCCGGCTCCGGCCATTCCTTCACGCCGGTGGCGCTGACCAGCGGGCTCCACCTGACGCTTGCCAACATGCAGGGCGTGGTCGCCATCGACCAGGCGCGCAAACGCGTCTCGGTCCGGGCGGGAACGACGATCAACCAATTGGGCAAGGTATTGAAGTCGAACGGCCTCTCGCTGATCAACCAGGGCGACATCGACAGCCAGGCGCTGGCTGGGGCGCTCACCACCGGCACCCACGGCACGGGAGCAGCACTTGGCAACATGGCCTCGCAGATCGTCGGCATGCGGCTCGTTGAGCCCGACGGCAGCATTCTCGTCGTCGACGAGACGACGCCGGACCTGCTGGAGGCGGCCCGCGTCTCGATCGGCATGCTCGGCGTGATCTCCGAGATCACGCTGCAGGCGATGGACAGCTACAACCTGCATGAAAAGCTCTGGCGCTGCACATTCGACGAGATGATCGAGCAGCACGACGAACTCGCCGCCAAGCATCGGCACTTCGGCTTCTTCTGGTGCCCGGTTTCCGAAAGCCGGCATTGCTATTGCCTGCCGGATACCGCGTCGGTTTCGACGACGGACAAGACGTCCGACGTCTGCGAGATGAAGGTGATCGACATCACCGACCGGCCGCCGATGGAGCAGGGGTTCGAGAAGATCGCCTATTCCTCGGAGATCTATCCGATCGAGTATGTGCCGAACTTCCACGAACTTGAATATGCGGTGCCCATCGCCCACGGCAAGGAGGCTGTAAAAGCTGTGCGCAAGCTGATGCTGGAAAAGCACCCGACCTGCATCTACCCGATCGAATACCGCTTCACCGCAGGCGACACCGGCTGGATCAGCCCGTTCTACGAGCAGGATTCGATCACGCTTTCCGTCTCGGGCGAGCCGGGCACGGACTATTGGGAGTATCTCAAAGACGTCGATACGATCCTGCGCCAATACGGCTCGCGGCCGCATTGGGGGAAGCTGCATTTCCTCGGCGCGGAGGACGTGACTGCGCTCTATCCACGATCCGGCGATTTCCGGGCATTACGGGCGAAAGTCGACCCGGAGGGCCGTTTCCTCAACGATCACCTGCGGCAGTTGTTCGGTTGATATGATTGCCGAAAACAAGAAACGCCGCGCATCCGAGTGGACGCGCGGCGTTGAAATGGATCAGACCGCAGCTCAGGCCGCCGGGCTGTCGCCTTCCGTAGCTGCCGCCTTCGGGCCGCCCTTGGATACGCCGACCATGGCCGGGCGCAGCACGCGGTCGCCGATGGTGTAGCCGGCCTGAACGACCTGCAGCACCGTGTTGTTCGGCACGTCGGCGTTCGGGATTTCGAACATTGCCTGGTGGAAGTTCGGGTCGAACTTCTGGCCTTCCGGCTCAAGCTTCTTCACGCCGTGACGTTCCAGCGCCGACAGCATGGCGCGCTCGGTCATCTCGACACCTTCGATGAGGGCAGTAAGGCCCGCTTCTCCGGCTTCCTTCGCTTCAGCCGGGATGGCATCGAGCGCACGGCGCAGATTGTCGGAGACGGCGAGCATGTCGCGGGCAAAACCAGCAACGGAATAGGACTTGGCATCCTTGACGTCGCGTTCGGTGCGGCGGCGCAGGTTGTCCATTTCGGCGGCGAGCCTTAGATACTTGTCGCGCAGGTCGTTGTTCTCAGCCCTTGCAAGCTCCAGCGGATCGGGCTCGGCAACCGGCGCCGCTTCCACAACCTCGGGCGTATCGTTGACTGCCTCGTCGGTCGCGGCAGCTTCGTGTCCGTGCTTGTTTGTTTCGTCGGTCATGACGTTCTCCGGTGTTCGTCTGTCTTGTCTTCCGCATTCCGACGCCCGCGCGCAACGATGGCCGCATGGCGTAAAATGCCCAGTGACTGGATTTGATGCCGATATCGAGGTTTAGGGCCGAAAAATCAAGGGTTCAATGCTGCCTGTGGCCAAAAGCGCCTGATCAGCGCGAAAGCCGCGACATCAACTGCGCGGTATAATCGACCATCGGCACGATGCGCGAATAGTTGAGCCGCGTCGGACCGATGACGCCGACGGCGCCGACGATGCGATCTTCACTGTCGCGATAGGGCGCAACGATCAGCGACGAACCGGACAATGAAAACAACTTGTTCTCCGAACCGATGAAGATCCTGACACCCGGGCCGCTCTCTGCGAGGTCAAGCAGCTCGATCAGGCTGTCCTTCTTTTCCAGGTCGTCGAAGAGCATGCGCAGGCGGTCGATATCCTCGGTTCCCTCCAGGCCCTCGAGCAGGTTGGCCCGGCCGCGAACGATCAGCCGTGCCGGCTTTTCATCGCCCTCGTTGCCCGACCAGATCGCCAGTCCACGCTCGACCAGATCCTGGGACAGGGCATCGAGTTCGCTGCGCACGGTCTGCTTGACGGTTTCGAGCTGCGAGCGCACCTCGCCGATCGTCTGGCCGGCGAGATGGGCATTCAAGAAGTTCGCTGCTTCCGTCAGTTGCGAGCTCGTCACGCCGGCGGGAAGCTCGATGATGCGGTTTTCGACCTGGTCATGCTCGCCGACGAGCACGGCCAGCGCCTTGGTGGGCGCCAGCCGGATGAATTCGACATGCTTGAGCACCGGATCGTTCTTGGCGGTGATCACGAGGCCGGCGCCGCGCGACATGCCCGACAGCATCTGGCTTGCCTCTGCCAGCAGCGTATCGACCGGCTGGGCATGGTCGCTCAACCGCACGTGCCGATCGATCGAAGCACGATCTTCTGGGGAGAGATTGCCGACCTGCATGAAGGCGTCGACGAAGAAACGCAGGCCCGTCTGCGTCGGCAGGCGGCCGGCGCTGATGTGCGGCGAATAGATCAGCCCGAGATCTTCGAGGTCGCTCATCACATTGCGCACGGACGCCGGCGACAGCGACATCGGCAGCAACCGCGAAAGGTTGCGTGAGCCGAGAGGCTCTCCGCTGTTCAAATAGGTTTCGACGATGCGACGGAAGATTTCACCGGAACGCTCGTCCAGCGCCGCCGCGATATCGGTCACTCCGGGATTGCGCAGTACCATGTCGCTCCATGTTCGCAGGCCAATCCTGCCGCCGGAAATATAGTGATCCCCGCGCCCGATAGCAAAAGGGAAAAATCGCCCCGATCCCCGGCTGTCCACCGGTTCCCTTTGGCTGCGCCATGCTCTAGAAGGCTCACCAGATACGATAGGAGTTTGATGATGCGGCCATCCGGCAGAAAAATCGACCAAATGCGCAAGGTTTCGTTCGAGCGCAATTTCTCCAAGCACGCGGAAGGCTCCTGTCTGGTGCGATTCGGCGATACGCACGTGCTGTGCACAGCCAGCCTTGAGGAAAAGGTTCCGGCCTGGCTGCGCAACGGCGGCAAGGGTTGGGTGACGGCCGAATACGGCATGCTGCCGCGCGCCACCGGCGAGCGCATGCGTCGCGAAGCCTCGAGCGGCAAGCAGAGCGGCCGCACCCAGGAAATCCAGCGCTTGATCGGCCGGTCGCTGCGCGCCGTCGTCGATCTGCCCGCACTCGGCGAACGCCAGATCTCGATCGACTGCGACGTCATCCAGGCTGATGGCGGCACGCGCACGGCCTCGATCACCGGCGCCTGGGTGGCGCTGCATGACTGCCTGAAGTGGATGGAAGCCCGCAACATGGTGAAGGTCGAGAAGGTCCTGAAGGACCATGTCGCCGCCATATCCTGTGGCATCTTCGCCAACCAGTCGATCATCGACCTCGACTACCTCGAAGATTCCGCCGCCGAGACCGACGCGAATTTCGTCATGACCGGCACCGGCGGCATTGTCGAGATCCAGGGCACGGCCGAAGGCAAACCCTTCAGCGAAGCGGAATTCGCAAGCCTGCTCGGACTGGCAAAGACCGGCATTGCCGAGCTTGTCGCACTGCAGAAGCAGGCGATCGCCGGCTGACGAGAAGGACGGAGACGATGGCCCCGGCGCTGGATGGCATTCTTGAGACTGCGCTCTATGCGTCGGATCTCGACGCCGCCGAGGCCTTCTACAGCGGTGTGCTGGGGCTGGAGAAGATTACACGGCGGGAGAACCGACATGTGTTCTTTCGCTGTGGCTCGGGCGTTCTGCTGATTTTCAATCCTGCGGAAACGGTCAAACCGCCTTCGCCGGATGCGGCCCTGCCGGTGCCGCCGCACGGCACCACCGGCCAGGGCCACATGTGCTTCCGCGTTTCCGCGTCGGCACTCGACGCCTGGAGGGCCAAGCTGGAAACGGCGGGTGTCACGATCGAAGCCGATGTTGTCTGGCCGAACGGCACGCGCTCCTTCTACTTCCGCGATCCGGCCGGCAACAGCCTCGAATGCGCGGAACCGGGCCTCTGGTCCATCGAATGAACCGCGGCCTTCGCGCCGCATCTTTTAAGAGACGACACATCATGCGCACACTGGATGACAAGACGCTCATCGTCGCCAGCCACAATGCCGGCAAGATCCGCGAGATCCGCGACCTGATCGGGCCGCTCGGCTTCGAGGCCAAGTCGGCAGCCGACCTCGACTTCGTCGAACCGGATGAGACCGGCACGACCTTCGAGGAAAACGCGACGATCAAGGCGCTCGCCTCGGCCAAGGCCTCGGGCCTGCCGGCGCTTTCGGACGATTCCGGCCTGGCGATCGACGCACTTGATGGCGCACCTGGCGTCTACACCGCCAACTGGGCCGAACGCGAAGACGGCAGCCGCGATTTCGCCATGGCGATGGAAAAGGTCGAAAAGGCGCTGCAGGGCAAGGGCGCAAGTGCGCCTGAAAAACGCACGGCCCGTTTCGTCTCGGTGCTTTGCCTTGCCTGGCCAGACGGCCATGTCGAACTTTTCCGCGGCGAGGTCGAGGGCCATGTCGTGTGGCCGCCGCGCGGCGACCAGGGTTTTGGCTACGATCCGGTCTTTCAGCCGAAGGGTTACGACACTACATTCGGCGAGATGAGCGCGGACGAGAAACACGGCTGGAAGCCGGGCGATGCTGAAGCGCTGTCGCACCGTGCCCGCGCCTTCAAGATCTTCGCCGAAACCTGCCTTGGAGCGGGCTGAGGAAACGTGTATGCGGTTTTCCGCAACATCCCGCTCCAATTTGTTAGAAGCGATCGCGGTCATGACTTCGGGTCGATCGGCCCAAGGTCAACGTGATCTACCGCATGAGAGACGCAACGATGCAGACGGCCACGCTATCGGCACTCGGTGACGGCATGGATCCCGGTTTCGGGATCTATGTGCACTGGCCGTTCTGCGCGGCCAAATGCCCCTATTGCGACTTCAACAGCCACGTGCGCCACCAGCCGATCGACCAGCCGCGTTTCGTCGCCGCTTTCCTCAAGGAAATGGCGGAGGCGCGTGAGCTTTCCGGTCCACGCACCGTCACCAGCATCTTCATCGGCGGCGGCACGCCGTCGTTGATGGATCCGGCAACGGTCGACGCTATCCTCTCGGGCATCGCCCGCGAATGGCATGTGCCCGATGGCATCGAGATCACCATGGAGGCGAACCCTTCGAGTGTCGAGGCGACGCGCTTCCACGGCTATCGCGCGGCCGGCGTCAACCGTGTCTCGCTCGGCGTGCAGGCGCTGAACGACCGGGACCTCAAATTTCTCGGCCGGCTGCACAATGTCGAAGACGCGCTGAAAGCGATCCGGCTGGCGCGCGAGATCTTCCCGCGCATGTCCTTCGACCTGATCTATGCCCGCCCCAACCAGACGGTCGAGGAATGGGAACGCGAGCTCAAGGAGGCCGTCTCCTATGCCGTCGACCACCTGTCGCTCTACCAGCTGACGATCGAGGAGGGCACGCCCTTCTTCGGCCTGCACAAGGCCGGCAAGCTGATCGTTCCTGATGGTGAGCAATCGGCGGTCCTCTACGAGGCGACCCAAGACATCACGGCGGCGATCGGCATGCCCGCCTACGAGGTCTCCAACCATGCCCGCCCTGGTGCCGAGAGCCGGCACAACCTCACCTACTGGCGCTATGGCGACTATGCCGGCGTCGGGCCTGGTGCCCATGGCCGCCTCAGCGTCGGCGGCGCCAAGCTGGCGACGGCGACCGAGCGCAAGCCGGAGGAATGGCTGCGGCTGGTCGAAACCTACGGCCACGGCATGGTCGAGCGCGAAGTGCTCGACCTCGAGGCCCAGTCCGACGAATTGTTACTGATGGGCCTGCGCCTCAAGGAAGGCGTCGATCTCGCCCGCTGGCAGACGCTGTCCGGCCGCGATCCCGATCCAGACCGCGAGCAGTTCCTGATCGACCACGGGTTCATCGAGCGGCTGGGAAATTCCCGCCTGCGCTGCACGCCTTCCGGCATGTTGATTCTCGACGCCGTCGTCGCCGACCTCGCCTGCTAGCGCTTTTCCAGGAAAAGTGCGAAGCGGTTTTCCGTCAGGAAATGCGTAGAGCAAGGAAATATCGCGTCTCGATGCCACCGTCTGAGACGCAAATGTTTTAGCGGCCGCCCTGCCTGCATCCAACGCAAGGAAACCGAAGGCTCAATCGTGGGTCTCGCCGGAGAGCGGCGTCGCGCGCATCGATGGTCGTTCCTCGAAGGCATCGAACCAGACGCTCAGCTTCGTCCGGTCACGGAACGACGGCAGGTCGCGGAACGCCATCCAGGACAGGGTCGTGGCGAGCGCGATGTGGCCGATATCAAGCGGCGCGTCGACATCGAGCGTCTGCTCCAGCCAGTCATAGGTCTGCTCGATCTTTTCGGCATAGCCGTCGGCGAGCGCCGGATAGCGCAAGGCTTCCGGGCGTCGCTCCGTTTCCCAACGCAACCCGATCCCCGCCTGCGCCAGCCCTTGCGCCACGGCCTGCAATCTCAGGGCATGCCAGCGCGCCTCGCCGCTTTCGGGGATGAGCTTGCGGCTATCATGCAGCGTATCGAAATAGGCGCAGATGACGTCGGAATCGAAGATCGCCGCATCCTCGGGGCGCAAGAGAACCGGCACCTTGCCGAGTGGATTTTCGGCATGGACCTCTTCATTGCGCAGCGTCGGGCTGGTCTCGTGGTGGATCACCTCCAGTCGCTCAGCGATGCCGACCTCGTGGGCGAAGACGAGTGCCTTGCGGGCGAAAGGGGAATGGGTCTGGTAATAGAGGATCATCGTGCCTCGCGGGTGTTGGAAGGAAATTATCCGGTCCCGCGAAGATGTATTGCATCGGACAAGAGAAAGGCGCTCTGTTTCGGAGCGCCCTTTGCAAGTTTGTTTCGTCGTTCAAGATTTGAACGGATCGCCCTTCTCGGCATTGAGGGCGATACCCTTGGCTACCAGCCGCGCCACCTGGGCGCCGTCGACCTCGCCGGTCGCTTTCACCTTGATGAAGGCCATGTCGCCCTTGCCGCCGCCCTTGGCCAGTCGTGGGTCGAGATCGAGCATATCGGCGCCGCGCCAGAAGCCGAGCGTCACATAGTCGTTGGCAGCCTTGATCAGGCAGACCGGTCCGCCGGCCTCATAGATCGGATGGCCCCATTTCACGCTGTCCCTGGTGCCGCCGGCGGCAAGAATGGCACCGTGCAACTCTTTCGCCACGGCAGCCGGCGTACCGGAAAGGCCTGCAATGTAGTCGCTAACCGTTTTGCTCATCGCGAAATTCTCCTTAGGCTTGCTCGTTCTTGAACGGGATCAGCGCGCGCACGCGACGGTCTCGGAGCCACAGGCCAGCCCAGGCGATGACGCCGAGATAGAACCCGAACAGCAGATGGGTGAAAAGAGGGCTATCCGCGCGCAGATGCGTCGCCATGGCACCGCCGAGATAACCGGTGAGCAGAATGGCGCCGAGGACCGACGTTCTCGGGATCGCATAGAGCAGCGCACACAGAAGCGTGAGTACGCCGAGCAGACGCGCAAGGCCAACATCGGCGGGATAGCCGAGCACCGCCAAAGTCTCAGTCACCACGTCCAGTGGCACGAGCTTGATCGCTCCGTCGAAGGCCAGGAACGCAACAACCAGACCGCTCAGCACGCGGCCGAGGATCACCATTTTTCCAGCCGGAGCCGTCATAACAAGAGCAGTGTTCATTCGGGGAGTTCTCCTCGTTTCCCGTTGTCACAAATCGTTCTTCAGTCTGTCTTCTTGGCCGGTCCGACGATGCCCCAGCGGATGCCAAAGGGGTCACGCAGCTGGCCATAGAGGTCGCCCCAGAAGGCGACCGCAAGCGGCATCGTCACTTCGGCGCCGGCGGCAACCGCGCGATCCCACCAGAATTGCGCGTCCTCGACCACCAGATGCAGCACGACGCCCTGCGGCGCGGCATAGGGCATGCCGTGTTCCGGGAAGGGATCGTTGAGCATCAATGCACCGCCATTGATCGTCAGATGGCAATGCATCAGCCGTTTACCGTCTTCGGCGAGCATCCGCCCGCCATCCGTTGCGGCGAAGGCGCGGACGTAGAAATCAGCGGTCGCGTACGCATCCTCGACGCAGAGGTAGGCGATCGGGCCTAGCATCGGTGGCGGCGCCGGCGCTTGCCCGTCGACCGTCGATTTCGGATTGAGATCGACGGCTGCCTTGAGGCTGCCATCCATGTAGAAAGGCACGGACTCGTGCTGGTGTGCGATCTTCCAGCCGGCAGCCATGCGCTTCAAACCGAGGGTCTGGCGGAACCAGACCGACATTTTCCCGGCATCGATCTTCTCGCCGGAAAGTTCGGTGAGCATACTGACGAATGCGACATCGCCGACGACTTCAGCGGCGGCGCCAGCGAAAAGAGGACACAATCAGGCGTCCCATGGCCGATGACGCGCTTGGCGTCCTTTACCCTCATGGCATCCGCCCAATCATCGATCACCGTACGGATTTCGGCGACGGCGGCACTCTTGTTGTCGATCACGGACATGGCGGGTCTCCCTTCCCGATGGTGGCAGGCGCGAGGGCGACGGCCGTCGAGCCCTGGGCTTGATCAGAGTTGCCTGGCTACCCCTTCGAGCTGGGTGGCGCATTGGCCCCAGCCTTCGTGAAAGCCCATCTTTTCGTGGGCTTCGCGATCCTCGACGGACCAATGGCGGACCCGTGCGGTGTAGCGGGTCTTGGCCCCGACGTCCTCGAAGGTGATGGTCACGACCATGAACGGCTTGTCGGATGGCGACCAGGCATCGGTGAAGGCGTCTGTGAAGACCAGCTTCTCGTTCGGCACCACTTCGAGATAGACGCCGAGATTGGGATAGTCCTCGCCCTCGGGCGAGCGCATGACGATGCGGTTGGCGCCGCCGGCGCGAACCTCGAGCTTTGCCTCCGGCGTCGTCCACGGCGAAGGCGCGAACCACTTCTTCAGCAGCTTGGCATCCGTCCAGCAGCGGTAGACGAGCGCGCGGGGCGCATCGATCAGGCGGGTGATGACCAGTTCGCGGTCGTCGGCAGGTTTGATTTCAGTGACAACGGTCATTGTTTGTTTCTCCGTCAGCGGGTTCAGTCCAAGGACGAAGTTGCAGCCACGGTTCCGACAACCGCCGACAAGATTTTTTATCTTTTTTCAGTGGCCAGGTTTTTCTCGCCCGCATCCTTGCTCAGATGATCGAGCTGCATGCGGATGTGGGAGGCCTCGGCGGCATTGGTGGCCAGCGCGATCGCCCGGTCAAAGGCGACGCGCGCCTCGCGAACCCGGCCTGCCTGCTTCAACAGCGCGCCATTCAACCCATGGAAGTAGAAATAACCCGCGAGTTTTTCGGCAAGTGGCTCGATCAGCGCGAGCGCCGCTTCAGGCCCGTCCCTCTTCGACACTGCGACGGCGCGGTTGAGCGTGATGACCGGCGACGGTTGCAGCCGCTCCAACGCCTGGTAGAGCAGGTCGATTTCTTCCCAATCGGTTTCTTCCGGGCGCGTCGCACGCGCATGCAAGGCGGCGATCGCGGCCTGGATCTGGTAGGGACCCGGCTGGCGATGGCGCACCGCCTTGTCGATCATGGCCAGCGCCTCGATGATCAGAGGCTTTTTCCAAAGGCTGCGATCCTGATCATCGAGCAGGATGATGCCGCCATCGGCATCGAAACGTGCGCGCGAGCGTGAGTGCTGCAGCAGGAGCAGAGCCGTCAGCCCCATCATTTCTGGCTCGGAGGGGAACAGCCGCAGGAGCAGCCGCGCGAGCCGGATCGCCTCCTCACAAAGATCGGCCGAGACGCTGTCCGGCCCGTTCATCGCCGAATAGCCCTCGTTGAAAACCAGATAGATCATGGTTGCGACGGCCGCCAGCCGCTCCGACCGATCGGCCGCGTCAGGCGTTTCGAAGGCGATGCCGGCGGCGGTGACCCGGGCCTTTGCCCGGGTGATGCGCTGCTCCATCGCCGCCTCGCCGACGAGAAAGGCACGGGCAATCTGCTTGACCGACAGGCCGGAGACGATGCGCAGCGCCAGCGCGATCTGCTGCGTTGCCGGAAGGACCGGATTGCTGCAGACAAACAAGAGCTTGAGAATGTCGTCCCGGTAGTGGGAGCCATCGAGACGTTCGGCAAGATCGCTCTCCTGATCCTCGAGATCGGAGAGCAATTCTTCCGGCGGCAACGCGGTCTCGCGAGATTGCCGGCGCACCTTGTCGATGCCGCTGTTGCGACCGACGAAGATCAGCCAGGCGGCCGGGTCACGCGGCGGGCCGCTCTTCGGCCAGGTCTTCAATGCCCGGATACAGGCCTCCTGGAATGCTTCCTCGGCCGTATCGAGATTGCGGAAATAGCGCAGAAGCGCGCCCATTGCCTGCGGCCGAGCGGAAACAAGTGCGAGGTCGATCCAGGTCGTGTCTGTCATGAGGGAAACTCACTTGGCTTGTAGATGGCAAGGGGACGAATTTCATAGGAGCCGTCTGCAGGATTGGCCGCACTGAGCTCGCGGGCGAAATCGAGCGCTTCGTCCAGTGAAGCGCAATCGACGACATAGAAGCCGAGCAGCTGCTCCTTCGTTTCGGCAAATGGGCCATCGATGACGACGGTCTCGCCAACGGCGTGGCGGAGCGTCGTTGCCGCCGTGGTCGGCAACAACCGCGCCACCGGCCCGAGCTTGCCGGCATCGCCATATTTGCGTTGGACGGCAGCAAGGTCACGCATGACCTTGTCGTCCTCGTCCTTGGTCCAGTTGGCAGTGACGTCTTCCTGGTTGTAACAAAATACGGCGTAAAGCATTGGAACTCTCCTGCTCCTGTAACAAGGACGATCTGGAGAAGAGATAGTCGACAAGACCGCCAAAAAAAATACCTGCAATCACGGGCCCAAACGCAATGATCGCGGCAGGTGCCTGCGCACCGCCGCGATCGTTCATGAGCTTGCCTGATTTCAGATATTTTCGCCGCAGGCGAGATCCGGATCGACCGTTTGTTTGCGACGGAAACGCCGGACCAGGCGACCGTCGATAGCGGCGAGGCCGGCGGCGATCAGCACCATGCCGAAGAAATGCTTGGGCTCGAGGTTTTCGCCGAGGAACAAGGCGCCGAGCAGAATGGCGCTGACCGGGATCAGAAACGTCACCAGCATCAGATTGGTGACACCCGCCGTTTCCAGGATGCGGAAGAACAGCACATAGGCAAGCGCGGTCGAGATCAAGGCAATGCCGATGATCGCTCCCCATACTTCAAGGCCCGGCACGGTCAGGGTCCAGGGGTGATCGACGAGCAGCGCGATCGGCACGAGCATGATGCTCGATGCACTGACCTGCCCGGTCGCGGTGACGATGGGCGCAACGCCCATCCGCTTGAAACGACGGGCGAAAACGCCGGCAAAGGCGTAGGAAAGGGCAGCTCCCAGCACGGCGAACTGCGCCAGCACATTCGAGCCGAGCCCGCCGAGCGCTGCAGGCCCGATCATCACCGCCACGCCGAGAAAACCGATCAACACGCCGGAGAGCTTGTTGGCGGTCAGCTTCTCGTCGTCGGTCAGCAGATGGGCGACGACGACGCCGAAGAGTGGCGTGGTGGCATTGAGGATGGAGGCAAGGCCGCTGGCGATATGAGTCTGGCCCCAGACGATCAGCGAAAACGGGATCAGGTTGTTGAGCAGACCCATGCCGAAGAAGGCAAGCCAGATGCGGGGATCGCGCGGCATCGCGCGGCCGGTGAAGCGCAGGAAAATCAAAAGCGCCGTCGCCGCGAGGCTGACCCGCAGGGCAACGATGGTGAACGGCGGCAGCGCCTTGACCGCAACGCCGACGAAGAAAAACGAGCCGCCCCACAACAGGGACAGTGTGATCAGCATGGCCCATTCACCGGGTCCCATCACCTTCGCCTTAAGTGTTTCCGGCATCTCCATACCCTCCTATGATTTAGTTCTTCGCCTTCATCTGAAACAACCATATTGGTTGACTTCGATTTACATAAATAGTGTCAGCATGTTAGTGTTTGCACAAACGAGCATTTCTCTTTCCATGATTGAGTATGGCTAAATCATAATGACACCTCTTCCTTCCCTTGCAGCACTGCGCGCATTCGAGGCCACGGCCCGACACCTGAGTGTGACGCTCGCGGCGCGCGAGCTCAGCGTCACACCTGGTGCGGTCAGTCTGCAGGTGCGTGAACTGGAGCAGACGCTGGGTGTGATGCTGTTTGAGCGACGGCCGCGGCAACTGGTTCTGACCGAGGATGGCAGCACCTATTTTTCGACGCTGCGCCGCGCCTTCCGGATGATGCGGGAAGCGACAGAGGAACTGACGGCGCGAAATCGCGCGCCGGTACTGACGGTGAGCTGCACGCCAACTTTTGCGGCGCAATGGCTGGTGCCGAGGATCAGCGACTTCGAGCAGCGTCTCAACGGCATCGACATCCGCATCAGCGCCTCTAACCGGCTGACCGACTTCGTGTCAGATGGCGTCGATATCGCTATCCGCCACGGTTTCGGTCGCTATGAGGGTCTGACGAGCGAGCGGCTGATCGATGACGAGCTGGTGCCGGTCGTCAACGCGGCCCTTGCCCGCAAGCATCCGCTCACCACGCCGGCCGATCTTTCGGCCCATGTGCTGTTGTATGACGTTCAGAGGTCGGATTGGCAGCTGTGGCTGGAGGCCGTCGGCGCCGAAGGCATAGACACGACGCGCGGTCCGGTGTTCGTCAACAGCAATGGCGCCATCGAGGCGGCAAGAGCCGGCGATGGCGTCGCTCTCGTGCGCCTGTCGCTGGTTTCGCGCGAGCTTGCCGAAGGCGTGTTGGTCGCGCCGTTTCCAACCGGCATCGCCACCGATCTCGCCTATCACCTGGTCTATCCGCCATCGGCCCTCGACCGGCCGGCCGTCACAGCATTCCGTGCCTGGATCGTCGCGCAGGCACGCGGCGCCTGAAACGAAAAAAGCCCGGTTTCCCGGGCCTTTCTCGCAATCGGAAAGTAAATCTATCTCGCGCCTATTCGTTGATCAGGCGCTTCAGAAGCTCGATCTCATGGCTGAGCTTGGTATCGCCGGAGATCAACTCCTCGATCTTGCGCACCGCATGCAGAACGGTCGTGTGGTCGCGACCACCGAAGCGGCGGCCGATTTCCGGGAAAGACCGCGGCGTCAGCGTCTTCGACAGATACATCGCGATCTGACGCGGCTTGACGATGACGCGGGTGCGGCGGTTCGACACCAGCTCCTGGCGCGATACGTTGTAATGCTTGGCAACGACACGCTGGATGTCCTCGATACGGACACGGCGCGGTTCGCCGGCATTGACGAGATGCCCAAGCAGTTCGTCAACGCGTTCGATCGACAGATGCGGTTCGAACGAGCGACGGAAGAGCAACTGGTTGAAGGCGCCTTCGAGTTCGCGGCCGCTGGCGGTGATGTTGCGTGCAACATGGCTCAGGATATCGCCGGGAATGTCCAGCGAAGTATCGTCCTGACGAGCGGAGTCGAGACGGCGCTTCAGCATTTCGAGGCGCATGTCGTAGTCCGGTCCGTCCATTTCGATGGCGACACCGCCCTGAAGACGCGAGCGAACACGGCTATCGAGCGATTCCAGCTCCCAAGGAGCGCGGTCGGCGGCGACGACGACCTGTTTGGCCGAGTCGAGAAGCATGTTCAGCAGATGGCAGAACTCGTGCTGGATCGACTTGCCCTGCAGGAACTGCATGTCGTCGATGACGAGGAGGTCGATGTTGCGCAGCGATTCCTTCAGCGACAGCGCGTCGTTGTCGCGGATTGCGGTGGCAAAGCGCCACATGAAGTATTCGGCCGTCAGATAGACGACGCGTGGAGCGCGGGCGCTCTGCAGCGCCTGGATGGCGATCGCCTGCAGAAGGTGGGTCTTGCCGAGCCCGACGCTTGAATGAATGAACAGCGGGTTGAAGCGCACGGCACCGGCGCCGGCTTCCGCAATCGTGCGGGCGGCTGCAAGCGCAACGCGGTTGGAAGAGCCCTCGACGAAGCTGTCGAAGGTGTAACGCTGGTCGAGCGGCGAGCCGAAAAGCGGCGCCTGGGTCGGCCGCTGAACGCTGGCAACCGCAGAGGCTGCGACCGAAGCCACGGACTGCGCCGTCGTCGGACGGCGTGCGGGCGTTGCAGGAGCCGATTCCGTTGCCTGCGGCAGCGTCTCTTCCTGTGAAACCGGACGGGCGCCACGGGTCGCGGTCCGCACCAGGATCTCGACCTTCAGGATTTCGCCGTCTTCCTGCTGGAAGATCTGGGTGATGATATCGAGATAGCGGTTGTTGATCCAGGACTTCAGGAATGTCGTGGGCACCGAGAGACGCACGACGCTCTTGGAAACCGAATGGAGCTTCAGACGCCCAAACCAGCTGGCGAAGACATCGGGACCGACCTGGGCTTTCAAACGCGCACTCACTCGTTCGAACAGTGCGTCATGCCTCATGTCGTGCTTATCTCCCGCCGCCTGAGATAGATTGCTTCCGGCCTGAAATACGTCGCCGTTCTTTTGAAACGCGCCCGCCGCCGTCACCAAGTTCATCCGCATTTTGCCGCCTTCCGATTATGTTCAGACGCCGTCATCTCTGCCGGCCCCATCTCTTATGTCCGGCACCCACGGCTTCCTCATCGAGGTCATGCCGCTTCACCGAACGTCACAGTCGCAATCCAACCGGGCTCCTCATCTCCCGACCGGGTGCGCGCTACGCGCATCTGCCAGGCCTTGCCGGCCGGCTGATGTCCCCTCGCGCCTCATTGTCAACAAATCCCCCAGTCCGCCCTGGACCGTGCCGGATCCTCCTCCTCGCCGACAACTGTCTCGCACCCTCGTACGAAGCGGACAGCCGAGCGCTGGATTCTATCTCTCGTCAGGCACCGCTTGCACCTGACTTTGAGCAGTGGCGCCACCGGCAACCAGAAGTCGAAATGTCCTCGTCCGGAATGGTTGGGCCATCCGGTTTTTCGTTCTCGACTTGTCTGATTGAACGACGTGGAGCCGCCCTGATACAGGGAACAGAAAGCCTGAAACCATCTCGTTGAAATGGCCTCCGTACTTCCCTTTACAGATATGGTCTGTGTCCCCTGTGGAGGGCATTTAGGCAGGATCGATGGGCAAGATCAATCGCGATTTTTACGCAACCTTAAGCGCTGCCCGTTGACTCTCATGCTGCCTTTTGCTTGCCGCAATCCGAGTCCGGGAAGAATCGCTTTTGAATCAAGGGTTTTGATTTTCGGCTCTTTGATTAGCTGGCGAAAAAGAAAAAAAATAAAAATTCGCTTGACTCATCACGGGCCCAGAAGACCCCCAGCCAGAGACACCCTATCACCAAGGACCTCTCGTAAGTCTCTGAAATTCCTATAGAAATTCTGTCATCGCATTGACACGAGAAATGTCGTGCAGGTTAACCATCGTGATGACACATGTATGAATCGGAAAAGCCCGACGCAAGGGTCGGGCTTTCAATTAACAGATTTTTATTAGCCGGATTAGGCCGAAAGTGCCTTCACGCGCTGTGCAAGGCGCGAAACCTTGCGCGAAGCGGTGTTGGAATGCAGCACGCCCTTGATGGCAGCGCGCATCAGCTCGGGCTGAGCGGCCTTCAGGGCTGCGGCTGCGACCGCCTGATCGCCGGTTGCGATCGCTTCTTCGACCTTGCGGACGAAGTTACGGACGCGCGAACGGCGGGCTTTGTTCACTGCAGTGCGGCGTGCGATCTTGCGGGTCGCCTTTTTCGCCGAAGTTGTATTGGCCATTGATGCCTCTCTTCGAAAACTGACATGAACTCCGCCCTCGCCGTGCCGGGTCACTGCGACCTGTCATCAAAGCAATTCGGGAGCATTATCGGAAAGCCCAGATTTGGCGTTCCAAACTGAGGGCGGCATATAGCGAGAAACGGCCGCCCCGTCAACGCGCAATTTGGAGAAAACTGCGCGTCGCCCCTTGATCTACCTGTGTTTGAACTCCGGCTTGCGCTTCGCTGCGAAGGCGGCCATGCCTTCCTTCTGGTCTTCAGTGGCAAACAGCGAATGGAAAAGCCGCCGTTCGAACCGCAGGCCTTCGGCAAGCGTGAGCTCCAGCGAGCGATTGACGGCCTCTTTTGCCATCATCACCGCCGGCAGCGAGAACGATGCGATCTTCTCGGCCGCAGCCAGCGCTTCCTCCATCAATTTCTCCGGCGCCACCACACGCGAAACGAGTCCTGCGCGTTCCGCCTCGGTCGCGTCCATCATCCGTCCGGTGAGGACGAGGTCCATCGCCTTCGCCTTGCCGACGGCACGGGTGAGGCGCTGCGACCCGCCCATGCCGGGGATGACGCCAAGGGTAATTTCCGGTTGGCCGAACTTTGCCGTCTCGGAAGCGATGATGAAGTCACACATCATCGCCAGTTCGCACCCGCCGCCGAGCGCGTAGCCGGAAACGGCTGCAATGACCGGTTTGCGGGCAGCAGCCACCTGATCCCAGCCGCCGATGAAATCGCCGAGATAGCTTTCGACGAAGTCCAGCGTCTGCATCTCCTTGATGTCGGCGCCGGCCGCAAAGGCCTTCTCCGAACCGGTGACAACAACGGCGCCGATCTCGTTATCGGCATCGAACGCTTTCAGCACCGCGGCAAGCTCGCGCATAACGGTCGAGTTCAGCGCATTCAGCGCCTGCGGGCGATTGAGCGTGACCAGGCCCACGCGTCCGCGCGTCTCGACCAGCAGCGTCTCGTAACTCATTGTCGTCTCCTCCGAATTCGTGTCAGCGGTCGGGTCCGGCCGGACCCGGATGTTCATTTCTGGCAGCGCGGGCAATGAAACGTCGAGCGTCCCGCCTGCACGATGCGGGCGACCGTACCGCCGCAACCCGGCGTGCGGCAAGCCTCCCCTTCCCGGTCATAGACGGAAAAGGAATGCTGGAAATAGCCGAGCGATCCGTCGGCCTGGATATGATCTTTCAGCGACGAGCCGCCCGCGGCGATGGCATCGGCAATGACCTCGCGGATTGCAACGGTCAGGCCCTGCAGTTCCGGCTTCGACCCACCTTGGCTGTCGACGAGGGCGCCTGCCGGCTTCAGCGGCGACAGGCCTGAACGCCAGAGCGCCTCGCACACATATATATTGCCGAGGCCGGCAATATTCTTCTGGTCGAGCAAGGCTACCTTCAGCGGTTGCGCCTTTCCGGCAAAGCGTGCCGCCAGATAGGCGGCGTCGAGCGCGTTGCCGGTCGGCTCTTCCCCGAGTGCGCGGAAGAAGGCGTGGGCCGCCACCGTGTCCCGTCGGGCGAGATCCATGAAACCGAAACGGCGCGGATCGTTATAGATGACACGGGCGGGGCCGACGGCACCTTCCAGATGGAAGATCACATGATCGTGCTTCTCATCCTTGGCGCGTGGGTGGTGAAATTCGTCCGGCGTTTCTGGCAGCGCGCCCTGTTCGATACGGAACGAACCTGACATGCCGAGATGGGCAATGATGACGTCACCGGCCTCCAGATCGATCATCAGATATTTTGCCCGGCGCGACAGCGAGACGATGCGCTGACCGGCAACGGTGGCTGCAAAATTGACAGGGAAGGGAAAACGCAGATCCGGCCGACGCAGTTCTGCACTGACGAGGAGCGCGCCTTCCATGGTCGGCGCCAGACCCCGTTTTACCGTTTCGACCTCCGGCAGTTCCGGCATGCGTCGTCTCCTTCTTTCTTAACCACCACACGCCCGGCATTCTTAACCACCATAAGCCCGGCCGTTGGCATTTCCTTGGCGGGCTACTTATCCTATAGGGGTGCGCTATGCCGCAGCCATGGCCCTGCCCCCGAGATAGCGCGGGTCGGACGATTTCGCTATGGTGCCGGAAAAATTGGTTCAGGTGGAGTTCTTCGTATGACGGATCAGCGGGTATCGGCCAATGGCGGAATGGAAACCTCCTTCGGTTTCCGCAACGTCGGTACGGGCGAAAAGCAGCCGCTCGTCAACGACGTCTTCCATAAGGTGGCCAAGCGCTACGACATCATGAACGACGTGATGTCGGCCGGGCTGCACCGCGCCTGGAAGGATGCGATGATTGCCGCGCTCAATCCGCCGCGCCGCGAGGGCTACAGGACGCTCGACGTCGCCGGCGGCACCGGCGACATCGCCTTCCGCATCATCGAAGCCTCCGACCGCAAGGCGCATTCGACGGTTCTCGACATCAACGGCTCGATGCTCGCCGTCGGCGCGGAACGGGCGGAAAAGAAGAAGCTTTCGGCCAATCTCGATTTTGTCGAGGCCAATGCTGAGGAACTGCCGTTCGACGCGAATTCCTTCGACGCCTATACGATCGCCTTCGGCATCCGCAACGTCCCGCGTATCGATGTCGCGCTCAAAGAAGCCTATCGTGTGTTGAAGCGCGGCGGGCGACTGCTGGTGCTCGAATTCTCCGAAGTGGAGATGCCGCTTCTCGACCGTTTCTACGATGCATGGTCGTTCAACGCGATCCCGAAATTCGGCAAGCTGATCACCGGCGACGAAGCGCCCTATCAGTATCTGGTGGAATCGATCCGCAAGTTCCCGAACCAGCGCGATTTTGCCGCCATGATCAAGGAGGCGGGCTTCTCGCGCGTCTCCTTCACCAATTACACCGGCGGCATCGCAGCGCTGCATTCCGGCTGGAAAATCTGATCTTATGAGCACAGCTGGAGCATATGTCCGCCTCGTGCGGATCGGCTGGGTTCTCGTGCGCGAAGGCGTCGTCTCGGCGGTCCCGACCGAACACCTGCCGCCCTTTGCCCGTTTCGCCCAGAAGGCAGCCGGGCTTTTCGCCCGCCGCAAGGTGCTAGGCGAGGAGCGCAGCGACCGGCTGTCGCGCGCCGTTGCACGCCTCGGCCCCTCCTATGTGAAAATCGGCCAGTTCCTGGCAACCCGCCCCGACGTCGTCGGCGCGGAATTTGCCGCTGACCTGTCGCTGCTGCAGGACCAGATGGCGACCTTTCCGCAAAGCGAAGCCAAGGCCGCGATCGAGGGATCGCTCGGCCGCAAGGTCGAAGACCTCTACGCCGAATTTTCCCTGCCGATGGCGGCCGCCTCGATCGCCCAGGTTCATCCGGCCATCGTCATGCGCGACGGCCGGCCCGACAAGGTTGCCGTCAAGGTCATCCGCCCCGGCATCCGCCAGCGTTTTGCCTCCGATATCGAGGCGATGTATCTCGTCAGCCACATGCAGGAGCGTTTCCTGCCCTATACGCGGCGGCTGAAACCGGTCGAGGTCACCAAGACGCTAGAGCAGACGACCAAGATCGAAATGGATCTTCGGTTGGAAGCAGCCGCCCTTTCCGAACTCGGCGAGAACACCAAGGAAGATTCCGGCTTTCGCGTACCGAAGGTCGATTGGGAACGCACCGGCCGCGACGTCGTCACCATGGAATGGATCGACGGCGTCAAGATGTCGGATATCGACGGGCTGAAGGCGGCGGGCCACGATCTCGACGCGCTGGGCGACACCCTGATCCAGTCCTTTCTCCGCCACACATTGCGCGACGGCTTCTTCCACGCCGACATGCATCAGGGCAACCTGTTCGTCGACGATGCCGGCCATATCGTCGCCGTCGACATGGGCATCGTCGGCCGTCTCGGCAAGAAGGAACGCCGCTTCCTCGCCGAGATCCTGTTCGGCTTCATCACCCGCGACTACCAGCGCGTCGCCGACGTGCATTTCGAGGCAGGCTACGTGCCGTCGCATCATGATGCCGCGAGCTTCGCCCAGGCGATCCGCGCCATTGGCGAGCCGATCCACGGCCAGCCGGCCGAGACCATCTCGATGGCAAAGCTGCTGACGCTTCTGTTCGAGGTGACCGAGCTCTTCGACATGCAGACACGGCCGGAACTGGTCATGCTGCAGAAGACCATGGTCGTCGTCGAGGGCGTCGCGCGCACGCTCAATCCGCGTTTCAACATGTGGAAAGCATCCGAGCCTGTGGTCGGCAAGTGGATCCGCGACAATCTCGGACCGAAGCGCATCGTCACCGACCTGCGCGACGGCCTGCACGCGGCCCTTCGTCTGGCCGAAGCAGCACCGGAAATCGCCGCCCGCACGGAAAAATTCTCCAGCGAGATCATGGCCATGAGCGAAAACGGCCTACGGTTCGACGCCGAGACGGCGCATGCCATCGGCAAGGCCGAGGCACGCCACACGCGCTCCGGCCGCCTGGCGCTGTGGCTGATTGCCGCCACGCTCGTCTATATCGCCTGGCAGGTGACCTGAGCGCCACCGGCAATCCGGTCGCCGAACCGGCTTGCAATTCCACTGCCGCTTGTTATCGTTCCGACATGGACAATCGTTCGATGATCGCAATGGTGCTTTGCACGCATATCCAGGGGTGTGCGGGAGACCACGTGCGTTAAACGGACTGTCCCCCGACCAACCCTGCCGAGGCGAGCAGGGTTTGGTCCTGTTTCCTCGGTGCCAGCGAGCTGATGAGGAAACAATGACCGAAGCCACCCCCTCCCCGACACTCAGGATTCGAGCGGCGCGCGTCGTCGACTGGGAAGCGATCGCCGCACTTATGAGCCAGCCGGGCATCCGCTCCGGCACGCTCAGACTGCCCTATTCGACACCGGAGCAGACGCGCAAGTGGATGGAGGGCCTGTCGGAGGACAACACTGTGATCGTGGCCGAGCGCGACGGCCGCATCGTCGGCATGGCCGGTCTGCACCGCAATAAGGGGCGCCGGCATCACTCCGCCGTGCTCGGCATCAGCGTCGATGACAACCACCGCGGCGAAGGCATCGGTAAGACACTTCTTACATCTCTGATCGATGCTGCCGATAACTGGCTTGGGATCAGCCGCATCGAGCTGACCGTCTTTACCGACAACGAAGCGGCAATCGCGCTTTATCGCAAGACCGGCTTCGAACCCGAAGGCACGCACAGGGCCTATGCTCTGCGCAATGGCGTGCTGGCCGACGTGCTGGCGATGGCGCGCATTCGCGCCTGATCGCGGCCGGACCATGCGTCCGGGTGGTGAGGAAGAGGTGGCAGGGCTTTCGGTTCTGCCGCCGGCTGCAACCATGTTCCATCCGGAACTGCGAATAAGCAGACGACATGCGATCTTCTCCCCATGGATGACGGGAGTTCATCCCTGGAGGAGAGAACACCATGCGCAAGATCATCATCGCCGCGGCCGTCGCAATCACCGCAGCCGTTTCCTTTGCCGCGCCGTCACAGGCTGGCGGTGTGACGATCGGCTTCAGCAACGGCGCCTACGGCCATGGCTGGAGCGGCCAGATCGGCTATGTCGACGGCTATTACGGTGGCTACTACGACGAGTATCGCCCCTATTGCTTCATCAAGAAAGTCAGGCGCTACGATCACTACGGCAATGTCTACTACGAGCGTATCCGCATCTGCCGTTAATAATAGCAAGGGGCGAGGGACACGAGGCCCGGCCGGTTTCCGGCCGGGCTTTTCGACGTCTGGCGCTCATCACCTTCATCCGAATTGCCGGTTCCCATCCGCTTACCCCATTGACGCCGCGTCGCTGCCGGGCTCCAAAAGCAGCAACGCAAATCGCATGGGAAGGTAGACCGTCATGGATCTCGGCATCACAGGCAAGAAGGCGCTCGTGCTCGGCGGCAGCAAGGGGCTTGGACGCGGCATCGCCGAAGCACTCGCGGCTGAAGGCGTTGCCGTCGCGGTGACCGGTCGCGACGCAACTACGGCCGAAAAGGTCGCAGCAGAGCTCAGTTCGAGCGCCCGCGGTTTTGCGCTCGATCTTTCCAAGCCCGAAAGCCTCGACGCGCTGCTCGATCGGCTCGCCGCCGATTTCGGCGCGATCGACATTCTCATCCTGAATGGCGGCGGGCCGCCGCCGTCGCTTGCGTCCACCATCGAGCCGGAGTTCTGGCGGACGCAGTTCGAGACCATGGTGCTCGCCGGCATGCGCATCACCGGCCGGGTTCTGCCCGGCATGAGGGAGCGCGGTTTCGGCCGCATCATTGCCGTCGCTTCGACCAGCATCCGCGAGCCGATCCCGGGCCTGACCGCCTCCAACGCGCTTCGAAGCGCTGTTGCCGGCTGGCTGAAGACGCTGGCCGGCGAAGTCGCCGCCGACGGCGTGACCGTCAACATGCTGTTGCCGGGGCGGCTTGCGACCGACCGCACCTTGGGCTTCGACCGCATGGACGCCGAGAACGAAGGCGTCGATATCGCCACGGTTGCCGCGCGCAGCCAGGCGGATATTCCAATCGGCCGCTATGGAACGCCGGCGGAATTCGGCGCTGCCGCCGCATTTCTCGCGGGCCGGCCCGCGGCCTATGTCACGGGCGTGGCACTTCCCGTCGACGGCGGTCTCAGCCGATCGATGCTCTGAGTTGCCGCGTCTGTCCGCCCTGCCCCTCCCTTGAAAATACAAGCGACCGGCTCAAGGCGGTCATTTATTATTGCATCGTGCGTCAGACATGGCGTTCAGAAGCTTCAATTTCGCAGGTGAACTTCACCGCAAATTGATGCTGGTTTCAGGGGTTATGCAGTAAAACCTGCAGCCGGGCGCCGTTTGCCCGGCTGACCATACGACTGGCTAAACGACTGGAATGACCCCCATGAACTCACCATCGACCGGGTGGCTGCTCGGGATTGCACTCTTCGCCTCAGCCCTTCTTCCCGCCGCTGCAGGAGCCGCCATGCTTGAAAAGGAAATGATTGCCGCAGCTTCGGCCGGCAACGCCGCCGAACTGCGCGAATTGATCAAGCGCGGAGCAACGCTCGACGCGCGTGACGCAAGCGGCGCGACCGCTCTGCTCGTCGCCACACACGAAAACCGCATCGACGCTGCCCGCGCGCTCATCGAAGCCGGCGCGGATGTCAATGCGAAGGACAAGATCGAGGACAGTCCCTACCTCTATGCTGGCGCGCGCGGCCATCTCGAAATCCTGAAGCTGACGCTTGCCAACGGCGCCGACCTCAAAAGCACCAACCGTTACGGCGGCACGGCGCTGATCCCTGCGGCAGAACGCGGCCACGTCGAAACGGTGAAGACGCTGATCGAGGCGGGCGTCGATGTCGATCACGTCAACCGGCTGGGCTGGACGGCGCTGATCGAAGCCATCATTCTCGGCACCGGCGGCGAAAAGCATACGGAGATCGTGCGATTGCTGATCGACGCGGGCGCGAACGTCAATCTTGCCGATGGCGAGGGCGTGAGCCCATTGAGCCACGCCCGGCAGCGCGGCTATGGCCGGATTGAAAAGCTGCTTACCGCCGCCGGCGCCCGTTGAAATCGGAGGGGACATGAAGCAGGAAAGACGCTTTCTCGGCGAGGCTGTCGCCCTTGCCCGCGCCAATGTCGAAAAAGGTGGCCGTCCCTTCGGCGCGGTTGCCGTTCGCAACGGCGAGGTTATCGCCAGCGGCGTCAACGAGATGCTTGAAACCGGCGATCCGACATCGCATGCCGAGATGAATGCCCTTCGCCTGGCGGCAAAGCGCCTCGGGTCTCCCCGTCTTGAAGGCGTTGCGATCTATGCCAGCGGCCAACCCTGCCCGATGTGCATTGCGGCCATGCGCATGGCCGGCATCACCGAGATCGCCTACGCCCACTCGAATGCCGACGCCGAACCCTACGGGCTGTCGACGGCGGCAGTCTATGCCGAACTGGCAAAACCCCTTGGCGAACAGTCGATGCGCTTTCGCCATGTGCCGGTCGACGATAACGACCTGGCACCGCTCTATGCGGAATGGCAGCATCGTCAAAAAGAGGGCTGACAAGCGGCCGGCACCGGTCAAGCCCAGCCACAGCTTGGGCAGCCCCCTGCGGCGGCCACTGCCAGCGCCGGCCGGTGGTGCCTCCGACGGGCGGACGGGCACGGCAAAGGCAGTGAGGCGCCGGAACAACCCGCCTGCTCACGCCGACCGACGGTGTCTCGACAACCAGAGCCCTTGCCGAACACACGCGGCGAGTGTAATCGCGAAGGTGAGATTGCCCTCTCCTCCCTGCCGCCCAGCGTTCCTCGGAGAACGTCGGCGGCCCAGCCCGCGGGTGCTGCGATGAATGCCTTTTCCGAACGCACGGGCCGCCTGGTGGCGCTGCTTCTCATCGCCGGCTCCGGCGTGGTGACGATCGCCAAGGGCATGAGCCTGACCTTCCTCGCGATCCGCCTGCAGCGGGATTTTGGCCTTACCCCGGCAGGTATCGGCGTCCTGATTGGCGCGGGCCCCCTGCTCGGCGCGATCATCAGCCCGTTTGCCGGCAGCCTGTCCGATCGCATCGGCCGAACGGGTGTGCTGACCATAGCGCTCTTCATGGCCGGACTGGCGCTGGCGGGGCTCGGGCTGGCGCACTCGATCGCCGCCTTCGCGCTGGCGCATATCGTCTCTGCGGTTGCCGCCGCCGTCTATGAACCGGTTTCGCGCGCATTGATGAGCGATGCCGCGCCAGCGCATCTGCGCCTGCGGGTATTCTCCTGGCGCTATCTGGCGATCAATGCCGGCTGGGCCGTCGGGCCGTTGATCGGCGTCTGGGTCGGCGCTGCCTATTCGACCCTATTCATCATTGCCGGCATCATGCATGCGGCCTTCGGCCTCGTGCTGTTCTTCACCGTGCCGGAAGCGAGCAACAGACGGGCGGTCGAGACGGGACCGGGGTCCAACACCACGGGCGGCTGGCGCGGGCTTGTCGCTGCCTTGCGCGACCGCCGACTGATCTTCTTCGTCATCGGCGGCACCCTGCTTTTGGCCGTTCATGGTCAATGGTCGGTGACATTGTCGCAATATCTCAACACCGGCTTCGAGGATGGCGTCACCCTGTTCGCGCTGCTGGTTTCGACCAACGCAGCAACGGTGCTCGTCGCCAGCACGCCCGCCCGCTTCGTCATTGAAAGGATCGGCGCGCTCAAGGCGCTGTCGCTCGGCTGCCTGCTGTTCCTGCTTGGTGAAATCGGCTTTGCAGCCTCGTCCGGCGTCGAAATGCTGGTCGCCTCGATGATCCTCTTCACCATCGGCGAGGTGCTCGTCGTGCCCTCGGAATATGTGCTGGTCGACGGCAGGATGCCGGCAATCGCGGCACCTATTTCGGCGCCCATTCACTGTCCACCGTCGGCAATTTCCTTGGGCCGCTCATCGGCGGCCTTGCACTCGGCGCAAGCGGCGGCGCCGGCATGTTCCTGCTGTTCGCGCTGCTTTCAGCGGCAAGCGCGCTCCTGTTTGCAATCGGCCATTCCATGCCGCCGCCCCGCCCGCAGGCGGCACGCACCGATGCGCTCGATGGCAGCGCCGTCGGCCGAGATCTCATGCGCTTCGGTCAATTCGCCTAGGGCCGGAGGCAGCATTGCCCCACGCAGGGGTGGTATTCGTGTTCACAATCATCATGCTTGGGCTCATCGATCGCCTCCCTGGTGCGACACGAGATCGCCGCAGGGCAGCGCTGCCGCCGCTTTTTCTTGCCAACCGGAAGCGCTACCATCGCCTCGTCTGCGTGATCACCGTCACCATTTCGTCACTGGCACAGCCTAAGCACCGCGTCGAAACAGGAGTGAATACAAGATCATGACCACCGCCACCGAACAAACCGTCCTCAAGCGATCGATCGCCGCCACCATCGTCGTCGGCGCGACAGGCGTGCTGTTCGGCCTGTTGTCCGGATCGGTGTCGATCGTGTTCGACGGGGTGTTTTCCGTCGTCGACGCCGCCATGACGCTGCTGGCGCTGGGAGTGACGCGGCTGATCCCACGGGAAAGCAGCCGCTTTCAAATGGGCTTCTGGCATATCGAGCCGATGGTCCTGCTGTTAAACGCCGGCCTACTCACGACGCTCTCCTTCTACGCCCTTATCAACGCCGTCGACTCGCTGCTGTCGGGCGGCCGCGAACTCGCCTTCGACTGGGCGATCGCCTATGCCGCCGTCGTCGTCGTCATCTGCATCGTGATGTTCATCTACGGGCGGCGGGCGAACCGCACGATCGGCTCGGAATTCCTGGCGTTGGATGTGCGTGCCTGGGCGATGTCGGGCACGATTACCGCAGCCCTGCTTGTTGCTTTCGTGGTCGCCGCGATGCTGAAGGGCACCGCCTATGAAGACTGGACGCCCTATGCCGACCCGGCAATTCTGGTGGTTCTGACACTTTGCCTGATCCCGCTTCCGCTGAAGACCGTCTATGCCGCGCTGAAGGAAATCTTCCTAGTCGCCCCGGCGGAACTGGACGAGAAAGTGCGCGAGGCAGCGCGCAATGCCGCCAGCCGCCACGGCTTTGCCGATTATCGCACATACGTCGCCAAGGTCGGCAGGGCCCGGCTGATCGAGATCTACCTGATCGGATCGGCCGAAACCCGGGTGGATACGCTTGCGAGCCTCGATGCGATCCGCGCCGAGATCGGCGCGGAAATCGGCGAGGCCGGGCGCGATCGCTGGCTGACGATCGCCTTTACCGGCGACGTGAAATGGGCGCAGTAGCGCCCACTGCCGGCGTGCCGCCCGAAATCATCCGCCTTTAACGAACGTTCGAGCGACGACCTGCCGACGGGGTCGTCAGATCGATCCGGCGCGTTATGCCGATCGCCTCCAGAAACGCCTCGTCGTGGCTGACGACGATGAGCGCCCCGTCGAAAGCCCGCAGTCCCGCCTCCACCGTCTCGATGGAATCGATATCGAGATGGTTGGTCGGCTCGTCGAGAATCAGGAGATCAGGCGGGCTCTCGCCGCCAAGCACGCAGGCGAGCCCCGCACGCAGCATCTGCCCGCCACTCAGGCTGGAGACGCGCTGCAGTGCCGCGTCGGCGCGGAACATGAACCGCGCGAGCGCCGCCCGACAGGCGTTTTCGCCGGCGCCGGGATGGAGCCGGCGGAAGTTGTCGCGGATCGACACCTGCGGATCGAGCAGGCTCACCTGTTGATCCAGAATGGCAAAGTCCGTCAGAACCCGAACCTGACCCGACCAGGGAGCAAGCTTGCCTGACATCAGCGACAGAAACGTCGTCTTGCCTGAACCGTTGCGGCCGGTGATCGCCACCCGCTCCGGCCCGGCAATCGTCAGCGACAGATTGGCGAGCACCGGACGGTCCGGGATATAACCGGCGCTGACATCATCGACCTGAAGAACGGCACGGCCGGGCGGCAGCCCGGTCGAAGGCAGCCGGACCGAAAACGGCTGGAGGGTCTCGATGCGTTCGCGGGCCGCGGCAAGATCGCCGAGCGCCTGATCGCGTCGCCGCTCGGAAAGCCGCGCGTTGTCGCCCGCCGTCTTTTCGCTGCGCTCCTTCTTCGCATCGAGCAGCAGAAGCGGCTCGTCACCTTTGGCGCGCTTTCTGCGGCCGGCGCTATCCTTTCGGGCCTTGCGCTCCGCGAGCTCCTGCGTCTTGCGGTCGACCTCCGCAAGGCGTCGTTCCGCGTCGGCAAGATCGTGCCGGGCCGATGCGAGTTCGATCGCCTTGCGCTCGCGATAGTGGCTCCAGTTGCCGCCGTAGCTGGTGGCGCCGAGAGAGGTGAGTTCGACGATCACATCCATCGTGTCGAGAAGCTCGCGATCGTGGCTCACGACGATGGCGCCGCCACGCCAGTTCGCCATCAGCTCGATCACTGCCTCGCGCCCGGCGCGGTCGAGATTGTTGGTGGGTTCGTCGAGCAGGATGAAATCGGGATCGGCAAAGACCAATGCCGCCAGCTTGGCACGGGTCAGCTGCCCGCCGGATAGCGATGAGAGCGGCGTCTGCGCTTCTGCCTCCAGCCCGAGGCGAGCGAGCGCTGCGGCCAGTCGCGCCTCCAGCGTCCAGTCGGCAATCGACAGCTCGTCGATGCTGGCGGTGCCTTCCTCCGCTCGGCGTAGAAGCGCCAGCGCATCGGCAATGCCGAAGAGGTCGGCGACGCTCTCCTGTTCGGCGACCTGCACCGTCTGGCGCAGGATGCCGAGGCTGCCGTCGACCGAGACTGTGCCGGCCTGCGGCTGGAGTGTTCCCGCAATCAGCTTCAGCAGCGTGCTTTTGCCGACGCCATTGCGCCCGACAAGGCCAGAGCGCGCCGGGCCGAACGTCAGGCTCAGGTCGGAAAAGAGGCTGCGGCCGTCAGGCGTTGACCAGGTGAGATGGGAGAGCGAGATCGAAACAGGCATGGATACGGATTTCCCTGATGGCAAAAAGAGTGGGCTTTGCTGTCAGGTGGAAATCCATCGATGCGTGTATCCTGTGGTAATTTCTATCGATGCAAAGATAACATCGATCGTGTTTTCTTCAAGGCAAGGATGCCATAGCCGCTCGCCGCGAACCGTGAGCACTTGGTCGCCGCTCAGTCTGGAAACATCCTTGGCGCCCGTGCAACCGGCATTCTGCTTGCTTTGAAGCCAGATCCGGCCGCGTTCGGCACTGATCGATTGGAGATGGTGTTGGAACACAGTGTGGGCGGCACACGAGCGTGGTCGCCCGGTCTGGAGCAGATGGTGCCGCCTTTGGACGATTACCAGACGAGACCGTTCAGCGTGATCAGCGCGATCACCAGCAGGGACAGGATGAGCGACATCTTGATTGCGGCAAGCGCGTAGTCATAGCGGCGAATATGCATTGCAAAGGTATGAAGCATGGCATTCTCCCTGGCGTCGAAATGCCCGACGGCCGTTGGGGCCGGGCCACGCGATCGCCTGCGTGTCATCTTATGAGGTGCGGGAGGCCCGCGCGGAAATCTGGAGCGGCATCCGCGACGCGTTTTGGCTGCTGAGGACGGCAGATCCGAAGGTCGACAGCTATTGGACCAGGGGCAGCCGACTTTCGACACGGCTGTGGTGCAAGTCCATGAGTCGGGCCAGGATTGCCTCGCCCTCTTCGCGATCAAGCGCCGGGTATCGCACCCGGACGGCATCCCGAAAAACATCGGCAACCATCGGGAATTCCTCGGGAAGGATCGGTCGCCCACGAAATCCGTCGATGGGGTGCATCACGCGATCTCCTCAGTTGGGGCGAAAGCGTAACGATCTCTCAGCCACCGACGCCCGTTCGATCGGTCGATGATGGATGCACTATGCGCCTTCGGCAGTGAGATACCAAGGGATATTCGCCGCTAGAAAGGGAACGCGGCCAGGCGCGCCATCTGGATCGGGTGATCTGCTGCCGGCGCGCAAGGATCGCCGAACGCCCCTCCAGGCGTGCGCCGCCACGGCTGCAATTGTGGCGTTCGGCCAGACACGTTGCGCCCGATGAAACGCTCAAGTAGGGTCGCTGCAACCGCGTCCCTCCGCCGGCGAAGCCGTCGAAAGGGATGCTGTTGAACACCATGGCTGAACCGGAAAGAACTCCGGTTAAGAAGGCGGCCGCAAGGCTGGGACGCAATGACACTGTCGGGCAAACGCATTCTCCTGATCATCTCCGGCGGCATTGCGGCCTATAAGAGCCTGGACCTTATCCGCCGGCTGCGCGAGCGCGGCGCCAGCGTCCGGCCAGTCATGACATCAGGTGCGCAACAGTTCGTGACACCGCTTGCCGTCGGCGCGCTTTCCGCCTCGCATGTCTATCTCGAGCTGTTTTCGCGCGAGGACGAACAGGATGTCGGCCATATCCGGCTGGCGCGCGAATGCGATCTGATCGTCGTCGCCCCTGTTACCGCCGACCTGATGGCGAAGATGGCGAACGGTCATGCCGACGATCTCGCCTCGACCATCCTGCTGGCCACCGACCGTCCGGTGCTGGTCGCGCCGGCGATGAACCCGAAGATGTGGGCGCACCCGGCAACCCGGCGCAACCGCGCGACGCTCGCCGCCGACGGCATCCATTTCATCGGCCCTGAAGCCGGCGAAATGGCGGAGAGCGGCGAGGCCGGAGAAGGACGGATGAGCGAGCCGCTGGCGATCGTCGCTGCCGTCGAAAACCTGCTTGCAGGCGGCGCGAAGCCACTTGCCGGACGCAAGGCGGTCGTCACATCCGGCCCGACGCATGAGCCGATCGACCCGGTGCGCTACATCGCCAACCGCTCGTCGGGCAAGCAGGGCCACGCCATTGCCGCGGCGCTCGCCAGGCTCGGCGCGGATGTGACGCTGGTGTCCGGCCCTGTGACGATCCCCGATCCCACAGGTGTCAACGTGATCCATGTCGAGCGCGCCGAGGAAATGCGCGATGCAGTGCTTGCCGCCCTTCCCGCCGACGTTGCGGTGATGGTCGCGGCCGTTGCCGACTGGCGGGTGGCAAGTGCGGCCGGCAACAAGATCAAGAAGAAGCCGGGCGAAGCGCCGCCACCGCTTCAATTGGCCGAGAACCCGGACATCCTCAAGACGGTCGGCCACCATGCAAACCGGCCGAAGCTGGTCGTCGGCTTTGCCGCCGAGACGGAGAACGTCGCCGACAACGGCCGCTCGAAGCTCGAGCGCAAGGGTGCCGATTACATTCTCGCCAACGACGTCTCGCCGGCAACCGGCATCATGGGTGGCGATCGCAACCGGGTGAAGCTGATCTCGGCCGACGGCAACGACGACTGGCCGGAGATGGACAAGGAAGCGGTTGCCGAAAAATTGGCGGCGCTGATTGCGGCTGAGCTGGAGCGAAGAGAACAGGGTTGATCAATCGCCGTACCTGGCCAAAAAGCCCCTCACCCTAACCCTCTCCCCGCAGGCGGGGCGAGGGAACGTGCCCTGTGTGGATGAAGCATCCGCAGCAAAAGGAACGCGCGAGTGCGGCGTATCCCTTCTCCCCGTGAAAACGGGGAGAAGGTGGCGGCAGCCGAATGAGGGGCCGCTCACTGCCCACCGATATGCTGAAAGCCTCAGGCCGAACGGTGCTTGCGTACCGGCGCGCCCTGCGTCGAGAACAGCCTGACATCGACGCCGTTTTCGCCGACGATCACGGCCGTGCCGTCAGGAATTTCGACCCAGGCGCCGTCGTCGTCGTTGAGCGGTTCGGAGACAAGACAGTAACCGCCGCTCGGGCCCATGGGTGCTGCGTAGAGCGTCGGCGCCTTCCAGTCGGAGGCATAGCGCACCGCATAAAGATCGTTGCCGTCAGAGAAGGCGGCGGTGAAGCGCACCAGAACCTGGCGCTCCAGATGTTCGGCAAGCTGTTCGATGAAGGCCAGCGCTTCGGCGATCGCGCCGAGCGGATTGTGGTCGAGACCAAACTGCATGGCGAGCAGGAACAGGAGTTCGGAATCCGTCGTGCCGGTGCGGGCCGAATAGAGGTCGTTGTCGAGCATGCTCTCCATCGGCCGGCGCAGATGTTCGAAGTCGCCGATCTGGCCGTTGTGCATGAAGGACCAGCGCCCGAAGACGAAGGGATGGCAGTTGTCGCGCCGGGTGCCGCCACCGGTCGACGCCCGCACATGGGCGAGGAACAGCGGCGAGCGGATCTGGCGGGCAATGCTCTTCAGATTGCAGTCGGACCAGGCGGGGAGAATGTCGCGGTAGCGCCCAGGTTCCGGATGGTCGCCGTACCAGGCAATGCCGAAGCCGTCGCCGTTGGTCGCCGTCTTTGCCCGCGTGGCGCAATGGGACTGCTCGATCAGCGAGTGCGCCGGAGAGGTCACCAGTTCCTCGAGATAGAGCGGCTCCCCGCGATAGGCTGCCCAGCGGCACATGCTGAAATCACTCCGGTTTCGCACCGTTCATACGGATGCGATTCGTTAACCATGAGCGATGTTCCGACGAAACATGGTAAAAATGCGTTAACAAATTCATCCAGGCTCTGCCGGGACCGTATTCTCGGCCACCCGATCGCGCTGTCTCGACAGAAACATCAACCAAGGCGCCTCCATAGACCTCCAATATATTTTCGAACAAATATTCCATGTTGACAAATCTTGCACATTTCATTTCATTCCGAGCCACGACACGGTCGTTGACCCCGGAGGAATGGCATGAGCAGCAAGAAGAAACTGGGTGTGGGCCTGATTGGCACGGGCTTCATGGGCAAGGCGCATGCGCTCGGCTTTACCATCGCCGCGCGGGTGTTCGATCTGCCCTTCGAGCTTGACCTGGTTTCGGTTGCCGATGTGACCACCGAAAGCGCGGAAAACGCCCGCCGGCGTCTCGGCTTTCGCAAGGCGACGGCGGACTGGCGCGAACTTTTGACCGACCCCGACATCGACATCATCGACATTACCACGCCGAACCTTCTGCACAAGGAGATGGCGTTGGCGGCCATTGCCCATGGCAAACATGTCTATTGCGAAAAGCCGCTGGCGCCGATGGTCACTGACTGCGCCGAAATGGTCGCGGCTGCGGAAAAGGCCGGCGTCACGACCCAGGTCGGTTTCAACTACCTGAAAAACCCGCTGATCTTCCTCGCCAAGGACATCATCGAGAGCGGCGAGATCGGCGAGATCCGCTCCATGCGCGGCGTCCATGCCGAAGACTTCATGGCCGATGCCTCGGTGCCGTGGGGCTGGCGGCTGAACCCGGCCAGCGGCGGCGGCGCGCTTGCCGATATCGGCAGCCACATCATCGCCTCCATGCGTCACCTCGTCGGGCCGATCAAATCGGTGCTTGCCGAAACCATCATCCAGATCCCTGAGCGCCCCGTCTCTGCCGGCGCCAGCGAGATGCGCGCCGTCGAGGTCGACGACATCACCCGCGCCTTCGTGCGCTTCGAAAACGGCGCGACCGGCAGCTTCGAGGCCAACTGGATCGCCACCGGCCGCAAGATGCAGCACGATTTCGAGATCTACGGCTCCAAGGGCAGCATCGTCTTCACGCAGGAGCGCCTGAACGAGATCCGCGTCTACTCCACCGGCGACGATATTCGCAGCCGCGGCTTCCGCACCATCTGGGCCGGGCCCGAGCATCCGCCCTACGGCGCCTTCTGCGTGGCACCCGGCCACCAGATCGGCTTCAATGATCTGAAGGCCATCGAGGTGAACGAGTTCCTTGAGGCGATCGCCAAGGGCAAACCGCCATCGACCGATTTCCGCGAGGGTTATGAGGTGCAGAAGGTGCTCTCGGCCACCTATCAATCGGCAAAGACCAACGAATGGGTCCAGATCGGCTGACGAAAAGTCGGAATGGAAAAGGCGGCAAAAAATGGAATGCCTGTTCTATCCCAGCCGCCGCTATTCGATTAGTGTGAGGTCACTAGAGAACACGGGTCAGACTGGAGACAGACAAGAATGGCAACGCCTGAAACGACGACGGAGGTCCCGCAGGATTTCGAAGCGCTGAAGGCGGTCATTCTGGAGCGAAAGGCGCAGCTGCCGAAACGGTTGAAGCAGGTGGCCGCCTATTCGCTTGACAATCCCGACGAGATTGCCTTCGGCACCGCCGCAAGCATCGCCACCTCGGCCGACGTCCAGCCGTCGACCCTGGTGCGCTTTGCCCAGCACTTCGGCTTCGAGGGCTTCTCCAGCCTGCAACAGATTTTCCGCGCCCGCCTGCGCGAGCGCACGCCTGGCTACGAAGACCGGCTGAAGGCACTGAGCGAGAACGAACACAGCAAGCTCGAGAGCGGCTCGATCTTCAACGGCTTCGTCGCCGCCGCCCACCGCTCGCTCGACAACATCGCAACCTCGGTCGACCCGGAAGCCTTTGAGCGCGCGGTCGACATCCTCGCCAAGGCCGAGACGGTCTATCTGATCGCCAAGCGCCGCTCCTATCCGATCTCCAGCTACATGGCCTATGCCTTCGGCAAGCTGAAGGTGAAATACCAGCTGGTCGGCACGGCCGCCGGCATCGATGACGACATGCTGGCGATGGCTGGCAAGAACGATGCCGCGTTTGCCGTCAGCTTCTCGCCTTACGCCTCCGAAAGCGCCACCCAGGCGCGGCTGCTTGCCGAGCGCAAGGTGCCGGTGGTGTCGCTGACCGACTCGGCGTTCTCGCCGCTGGCGGAATCTTCCAAGGTCTGGTTCGAACTGGTCGAGGCGGATCACGCCGGCTTCCGCTCGCTTTCCGCCAGCATGGCCTTCGCCATGGCGCTGACAGTCGCCATTGCCGAGAAGCGTCGCCGCCTGCTTGAAGAGACGAGGACGGAATAGAACGGATAGAATGAAAATTCTATATTGACGAAACGCCGGAATTTATGTTTCATACCTGCATCACCCACAGAACGAGAATGGTCGGGGCCGCAAAGGCGTCCGCGGGGAGGAAGCAGTGAGCCAGAACGTTTCGCCACAGGGAGCAAAGCCGCTCGACCTCATCACCATAGGCCGGGCATCGGTCGACCTCTATGGCCAGCAGATCGGCACCCGGCTTGAGGACGTTGCGAGCTTTGCCAAATCGGTCGGCGGCTGCCCCTGCAACATCTCCGTCGGCACCGCGCGCCTCGGGTTGAAGTCGGCGCTTTTGACCCGCGTCGGCGACGAGCAGATGGGCCGTTTCATTCGTGAGCAGCTGACCCGCGAAGGCGTCGAGACCCGCGGCATGGTAACCGACCCGGAGCGCCTGACGGCGCTCGCCATCCTCGCCGTCGAGAACGACAAGTCCTTTCCGCTGCTGTTCTACCGCGACAACTGCGCCGACAATGCGCTGTGCGAAGACGACGTTTCTGAAGACTTCATTCGTTCGGCGCGGGCCATCCTGGTTTCCGGCACGCACTTTTCCAAGCCCAACACCGATGCGGCGCAGCGCAAGGCGATGCGTATCGCCAAGGAAAACGGCGCGAAGATCGTCTTCGACATCGACTACCGCCCGAACCTCTGGGGCCTTGCCGGCCATGATGCCGGCGAAAGCCGCTACATCGCCTCCGACCGCGTCTCGGCCCATCTGAAGACAGTTCTCGCCGACTGCGACCTGATCGTCGGCACCGAGGAAGAAGTGTTGATCGCGTCGGGCGAAAGCGACCTGCTGCAAGCGCTGAAGACGATCCGGGCGCTGTCCACGGCGACGATCGTCCTGAAGCGCGGCCCGATGGGCTGTATCGTCTATGACGGTCCGATTTCCGATAACCTCGAAGACGGCATCGTCGGCAAGGGTTTCCCGATCGAAGTCTACAATGTGCTCGGCGCCGGAGACGCCTTCATGTCCGGCTTCCTGCGCGGCTGGCTGAAGAACGAACCGCATGCGACCTCCGCGACCTGGGCCAACGCCTGCGGCGCCTTTGCCGTCTCCCGCCTGCTCTGCGCGCCTGAGATCCCGACCTGGACCGAGCTGCAGTTCTTCCTGGAGAAGGGCAGCAAGGAACGGGCGCTGCGCAAGGACGAGGCGATCAATCACGTGCATTGGGCGACCACGCGCCGCCGCGAAATCCCGCTGTTGATGGCGCTGGCGATCGACCATCGCAGCCAGCTGGAAGATGTGGCCGCCGGCAACCCGGAGCTACTTGCCCGCATCCCGGCCTTCAAGGTTCTGGCAGTCAAGGCGGCGGCACAGGTGGCGGCCGGCCGTTCCGGCTTCGGCATGTTGATCGACGACAAATACGGCCGCGACGCGCTTTATGCTGCCGGCGCCCACCGCGACTTCTGGATCGGCAAGCCGATCGAGCTTCCGGGCTCGCGGCCGCTGCAGTTCGAATTCAGCCAGGACCTCGGCAGCCGCCTGATCGACTGGCCGGTCGACCACTGCATCAAGGTGCTGTCCTTCTACCATCCGGACGACCCGGCCGAGATGAAAGCGACGCAGGTGGCCAAGCTGCGCTCGGCCTTCGAGGCGGCTCGCAAGGTCGGCCGCGAAATCCTGATCGAGATCATCGCCGGCAAACACGGCAAGCTCGACGACCAGACCATTCCGCGCGCGCTCAACGAGCTTTACGATGCCGGCCTCAAGCCCGACTGGTGGAAGCTCGAGCCGCAGGCAAGCCGCAGCGCCTGGGCAGCGATCGATGCGGTCATCGAAAAGCGCGATCCGCTCTGCCGCGGCGTCGTGCTGCTCGGCCTCGAAGCCCCCTACGAGGCGCTGAAGGACGGCTTTGCCGCGGCCCGCACATCGAAGACGGTCAAGGGTTTTGCCGTCGGCCGCACCATCTTTGCCGATGCCAGCAAGGCCTGGCTCGGCGGCACCATGACCGACGAGCAGGCGATCGCCGACATGGCCGGAAAATTCAAGGCGCTGGTGGATCTCTGGCTGCAACTGGGTGAAACAAAGGCGGCGTAGGATCGGCGGAGTCCTTAACTCGATTCCGATCTGAGAAATTATACAGTCGGCGAAACGGGACGATTTCGCCACGAGGAGGAAACAGAGTATGAGCCAGAAGACCGTGCGCCTGACCATGGCACAGGCCGTGGCGCGGTTCCTGACCCGCCAGATGACCGTCATCGACGGCAACAAGGTACCGATCTTCGGCGGCGTCTTCGCCATCTTCGGCCATGGCAACGTCGCCGGCGTCGGCGAGGCGCTGCACGGCATCAAGGATACGCTGCCCACCTACCGCGCCCAGAACGAGCAGGGCATGGCCAATGCCGCGATCGCCTTTGCCAAGGCGAGCTTCCGCCGCCGCTTCATGGCCTGCACCACCTCGATCGGCCCCGGGGCGCTGAACATGGTGACGTCGGCAGCCCTTGCCCACGTCAACCGCCTGCCCGTTCTTTTCCTGCCCGGCGATGTCTTCGCCAATCGAAGGCCCGATCCGGTGCTGCAGCAGGTGGAAGGTTTTGCCGACGGCACGATCTCGGCCAACGACTGCTTCCGTCCGGTTTCGCGCTATTTCGACCGCATCACCCGGCCGGAGCAGATCATCCCGGCGCTGCGTCGCGCCATGCAGGTTTTGACGGATCCGGCCGATTGCGGCCCGGTCACGCTCTCGCTTTGCCAGGACGTGCAGGCGGAAGCCTATGACTATCCGGAAGCCTTCTTCGACGAGAAGGTCTGGTCTTCGCGCCGCATCGAGCCCGATGCCGATGAGCTCGCCTCTGCTATTGCTGCGCTGAAGGCAGCCGAGAAGCCGGTGATCGTCGCCGGCGGCGGCGTGCTCTATTCGGAAGCCAGCAAGGCGCTGGCCGCCTTCGCGGAAAAGCATGGCATTCCGGTTGTCGAGACCCAGGCCGGCAAGTCCTCCCTGCCGCACAGCCATCCGCTCAACATGGGTTCGGTCGGCGTCACCGGCACGTCAGCCTCCAACCAGCTGGCGGAAGCGGCCGACGTCGTGCTCGCCGTCGGCTCGCGGCTGCAGGACTTCACCACCGGCTCCTGGTCGCTGTTCAAGAACGAAGGGCTGAAGATCGTCGGCCTCAATGTCCAGCCGTTCGATGCGGCCAAGCATGAGGGGCTGCCGCTGGTCGCCGATGCGCGCATCGGCCTCGAACGCATTTCCGCCGGGCTCGGCAATCACAAGGCCGACACCGCCTGGACCGACAAGGCCAAGGCCGGCAAGGCCGAGTGGCTGAAGGCCGCCGACAAGGCGACGGCAACCACGAATGCGGCGCTGCCTTCGGACGCACAGGTCATCGGTGCGGTCCAGCGTGCACGCGGCGGAGCGGAGACGGTCCTCGTCTGTGCGGCAGGCGGGCTGCCCGGCGAGTTGCACAAGCTCTGGCAGGCGGAAACGCCCGGCGGCTACCACATGGAATACGGCTTCTCGACCATGGGCTATGAAGTCGCAGGCGGCCTCGGCGCCAAGCTCGCCCGCCCCGACAGCGACGTCATCGTCATGGTCGGCGACGGCAGCTACATGATGCTGAATTCAGAGATCGCCTCGTCGATCATGCTCGGCGCCAAGATCACCATCGTGCTGCTCGACAATGCCGGCTACGGCTGCATCAACCGGCTGCAGATGGCAACCGGCGGTGCCAACTTCAACAACCTCTTGCGCGACACGCACCATGTCGAGCTGCCGGTGATCGATTTCGCTGCGCACGCCGCGGCGATGGGCGCGCTCACCCGCAAGGTCGGCTCGATTTCCGAACTGGAATCGGCGCTGAAGGAAACGGCAGGCGAAGCCCGCACGACCGTGATCGTCATCGACACCGATCCGCTGATCACCACCGACGAAGGCGGCCATTGGTGGGATGTCGCAGTCCCCGAGGTTTCCAACCGTACGGAAGTCAACGAGGCCCGCAAGGGCTACGAGAAGGCGCTGACCTCCCAGCGCTTTGGCTGAGATTGCCCTTTCGGCGCCCGCGTTGTCCACGTGGGCGCCGTTGCGCATTTATGCCCCTCACCCTAACCGTCTCCCCGCCTGCGGGGAGAGGGAACTTCGGAGAGCGCGGCATATCCCTTCTCCCTGCAAGCGGGGAGAAGGTGGCGGCAGCCGGATGAGGAGCCATCGTCGCCCTCCCCTGCCGTACGAGTGAGACACAACAAACCTTCCGCCCCAAGCGGATGACGCAAGAGAAAGTGAAAGACATGATCCGCTACGGAACCAATCCGATCGCCTGGAGCAACGACGACGATCATTCGATCGGCGCGCATCTGACGCTCGAGGATTGCCTCTCCGATTGCCAGAAGATCGGCTTCGACGGCATCGAGAAGGGCCACAAGATGCCTTCCGATCCGGAAGCACTGAAGGCAAAGCTCGCCTCCTACGACCTCGTCTTCGTCTCCGGCTGGCACTCGACCAACCTGCTCACCCATGACGTCGAGACAGAGAAGAAGGCGATCCAGCCGCATCTCGACCTCCTGAAGCACAATGGCTGCAAGGTGGCGATCGTCTGCGAGACCTCGAACGCCATTCACGGCGATGACACCAAGTCGGTCGCCAACGACAAGCCGGTGCTGCCGGCAGACCAGTGGAAGAAATTCGGTGCAGACCTCGAAGCGATCGCGCAATATTGCGCCGACCAGGGCGTCGATCTCGTCTACCATCACCACATGGGCACGATCGTCCAGACCGGCGAGGAAATCGACCTGTTGATGCAGAACACCGGTCCGGCAACCAAGCTTTTGCTCGACACCGGCCATGCCTGGTTCGGCGGCTCCGACCCGGCCGAGGTTGCGAAAAAATGCATGCACCGCGTCCGCCATATCCATTGCAAGAACGTGCGCACTGCCGTGCGCAAGGTCGTCGAAGGCGAAGGCCTCTCCTTCCTCGAAGGCGTGCGCCGCGGCGTCTTCACCGTTCCGGGCGACAGCGAAGGCGGCGTCGATTTCCTCCCCGTCCTGAAAATCGCCGCCGAACACAATTACGATGGCTGGCTGGTGATCGAAGCCGAGCAGGATTCCGCCGTGCGCAATCCCTTCGAGTATCAGTCGCTCGGACTGAAATCGCTGAAGGCGTTTGCCAAGGAAGCCGGGCTCGATCGGGCTTAGCAGCCCCTCATCCGGCTGCCAGGTTCGAGGGGAACGCCCCTCATCCGGCTGCCGCCACCTTCTCCCGCTCGCGCGGAGAAGGGAAATGCCGCTAGCTCCGCGCCCCCCCTCGCAGCGTAAGGCGAAGAAGATCAGGCGCACTCCAGAATCCCCTCTCCCCGCTTGCGGGGAGAGGGCTAGGGTGAGGGGCAGGCCAAGAATGCCGCCGCCAAGTAAGAAGTCAGGAGACCGCCAAATGTCCAAACTGCTCGTCAAACCGAAGGCCAAGTCCGGCCTGATGCAGAACGTCACACCCGAAAGCGCCGGCTGGACCTATGTCGGTTTCGCGCTCAATCGGCTGAAGCCGGGCGAGACGACGCAGGGCGAGGCGGGCGACAAGGAAATTTGCCTTGTGCTGGTTTCGGGCAAGGCGAAGGTTTCGGTCGATGGCGAGGATTTCGGCGAGCTCGGTGAGCGCATGACGCCGTTCGAGGGGCAGCCCTATGCCGTCTACGTGCCGAAGGGCAGCCGCTGGCAAGTGGCGGCGACGACCGATCTCGATCTTGCGATCTGCTCGGCCCCGGGCGGCGAGGGTTTCAAGGCCAAGGTGATCAAGCCGGGAACACACCCGCAGCTGACCCGCGGCAAGGGCACCAACACCCGCTATGTCACCAACATCATGCCCGAGGACGACAGCTCCGCCCAGTCGCTGCTGGTGGTCGAAGTGATCACGCCGGGCGGACACACCTCTTCCTACCCGCCGCACAAGCACGACCAGGACGATCTGCCCGCCGAGAGCTACCTGGAAGAAACCTATTATCACCGCCTGAACCCGCCGCAGGGATTTGCCGTGCAGCGCGTCTATACCGACGATCGCTCGCTGGACGAGACCATGGCGGTGGAAGACGGGGACGTGACGCTGGTGCCGAGGGGATATCACCCCGTTGCGGCCGTGCACGGCTACGACGTCTATTATCTCAACGTCATGGCCGGGCCGAAGCGGGTCTGGAAGTTCCACAACGCCCGCGAACACGAGTGGCTGTTTACCGGCGTTTAGGAGCGACGTGGCGCACCTACCGATCAGGACCTTAGGTGTGCGCCGATCCGTACGGCACCGTGCCGTACCGTTGCACTGGGATGGACGGATGCGGGCCGCCCCAGAGCCGTTAGTGCGAAGCGGCTTTCCTTCAGGAAATGCGAAAAATGGAGCGTTTCCGTGACTCCGTTTAGGACGGAAACGCTCTAGGTTATGGTCTTTCAGGGAGGCTTTGCCATGCGGATCGACGGACAATGCCATTGCGGCTTCGTGACCTATGAGGCGGAGATCGATCCGGACGATGTCGCGATCTGCCACTGCACCGATTGCCAGCAACTGACGGGAACGGCCTACCGGGTGTCGGCCGGCACGGCCCGCGAGAATTTCCGACTGACCGGGGGCGAACCAAAGCTCTACGTCAAGACCGCAGAGAACGGCCGCAAGCGGCTGCAGTTCTTCTGCCCGAACTGCGGTTCGCCGGTTTACACCACCGGCACGGACGAGGACGCCGAAGAGGTCGGCATTCGCCTCGGGACGATCAACCAGCGCCGTGAGCTCACCCCGAAATCACAGATCTGGCGCTCGTCCGCCCTGCCCTGGATCAACGACGTCGGTGCACTGCCCGGTCACGACAGGGATTAATCCCGGTCATGCCTCGGCCGTCATCCTTATTTTCAAGTGTGCCCAGGCTTGGCCGATCACCTCGGGTGCCGGGGTTCCGGTCATCTGCGACGGACGCGCGTCCGGGTTGGCCGCGAGGTAGGCTTTGACGAGATGATAGCCGATCGAATAACCGGCCCAGCGGGGAAGCGGGTTGCCATGGCTGCTCCAGCCGAAGAACCAGGCGCTGTGGTTGTAGGCGTCGGCCCAGAGCTCCAGCTCGGCCTGCTCGATAACCCCCAACCAGTCTTCGGCAGGGATAGCGTGGTTCCAGCGATTGCCATCGCCACCGTTGATCTCGGCGTCGAAAGCGTCCGCCAGGCCCTCGGTGACCAAGACTTCTCCCAGCCTGAAACCATAACCGCACATCGCGTGGCGGAAGGAATGGTGAAGTTCGTGCGTGAGCGTCTTTCGCAGCTCGCCATTGGCGAGACTGGCGGCGAAGTTGGGATTGTCCGGATCGAGCGTGACCGTCACGAGCCCGCGGCGGTAGCAGGCACCCGACAACCCAAGCTCCGGAATCGTCTCGCCCGGCCGGCGCTCGACGATGACATCGACGGGCGCAGCCCTGTCGGCCGCGGAAACGCGACCGCCGACACGCTCTGCCGTCACTTGCACGTCTGCGAGGATCTGCTCGCGCCATTGTGCAAGGGCTCCATCGGCTTCGAGGAAGTGAACGCGCAGGTCCAGCATTCGGCACATCTCCGGTCGTCATCGTCATTCGACGGCGGAATTTAAGCATGCGGCCGTCGATTGCAACGCCGGAAGGACAAAAGCATCAGCCCATGCCTGCGCCCATTGTCGCGCCGACCTTGCGGCCGTCGCAGCGGTTACAGTCGATCGCCATGGCCGGAAAGGCGCGGCCGGTGTAAGAAAGAACTGAAACATCCGACGGGCCACCAGTGCCCGACCAGGCGAGGCGATGGCAAAGGGCCGATTCACGATATTCCCCGGCCGCATTGGCGGCATCGAGGCCGTCGAGGCGGCGTCGGGGCACGTGTTTGCCCGCCACACGCATGAGCAATTCGGCATCGGCCTCATCCACCAGGGCGCCCAGAAATCGCTGAGCGGTCGCGGCATGGTGGAAGCCGGCGCCGGCGACATGATCACGGTCAACCCCGGCGAGGTCCATGACGGCATGCCGATCGGCGATGCGGGACGGTCCTGGCGGATGCTCTATTTCGAGCCTTCCGCAATCGCCGACGCCATGGAGGACATCAGCCAGGGCAGGACGCGAAGTGCAGAATTCACCGCTCCCGCCTTCCATGATGAGCGAACGTCGAAACACTTCCAGGCTCTTTTTAGCGCGATCACCGCACCCGATGGCGATCGGACGGGGATGCAGGGCGAGGAGCACGTCCTGACGCTGCTGGCCGATGTGATGCGCGTGCGTGAGGGGAAAACGCATGGCGGACATGTGCCGTCGGCGATGCGCAGAGCGCAAAGCCTGATCGACGACGATCCGACCGTCGCCATCACCCTGTCCGACCTTGCGCAGGCAACCGGCCTCAGCCGATTTCAGGTGGTGCGCGGTTTTTCGAAAACCTTCGGGCTCACGCCGCATGCCTATCTCGTGCAACGCCGCATCGATCTGGCGCGGCGGCTGATTGCGCGGGGCGTGCCGCTTGCCGAGGCGGCAGTGGAAGGCGGCTTTGCCGACCAGAGCCACATGACCCGAATCTTCGTGCGCAAGTACGGCATTTCGCCGGGCGCCTATGCCGATGCATTCCATTGACCTGAAGACGCGCTTTGCGTTCTTGTTTTCGCGGATGTCGTCAATGCAGAATCGCTACACAGTTTTGCTCGCCACGCCTTAACGCCTGCAATTCCGTTCAAGACCGAAAGATCCGGATGAGGTTTTCTGCGCGCCAACGCAGGAGTGGCCGCATGACGGAAAAAATTCAGGGATACCTCTACCTCTCGCTGGCGATGATCACGGTCGGCAGCACGGTGATTGCCAGCAAGCTGATCGCTTCCGGCTTACCGCCGTTTAGCGCCACCGCCTTGCGCTTCGCGGTCGCCTTTCCGCTGTTCTTCACCTTGGTGCGACTGACCGGCACGCCTTGGCCAAGGTTGGAGCGGCGCGAGTGGCTGATCCTGCTCTTGCAGGCCGGAGCCGGCAGCGTCGGCTACACGACACTTCTGATTGCCGGGTTGCGCTACAGTTCGGCGACGGATGCCGGCGTCGTTATCGGCACTCTACCGGTCGTCTCTGCCGGAATCGCCATCCTGCTGCTCGGCGAACGGCCCAGCCGCTCGACCCTTGTCGCGATCGGGCTGGCGGCAGCGGGCGTTCTGACCATCGTGCTTCGGCCCGACGATGGTGCACACCATTCGCCGCTCGGCATCACTCTCGTCTTCGGCGCGGTGATCTGCGAAGGGCTGTTCATCCTGATCAACAAACGCATCCGAACGCCGATCGCACCTCTCGCCTTGTCCACCATCATGGCCGGCATGGGCGTTGCCGTCGCCATCGTGCCCGCTCTGTTCGAAGCGCCGTCGCAGCAAGGGGTCACGATGCAGTCGCTGGCAGCCGTGCTTTATTATGCCCTGGTCCCGACCGTTGCCGGCTTCATCCTCTGGTACGCAGGATCCGCCAGGGTGAGCGGAACGGAAGCCTCGGTTTTCACCGCTCTTGCACCCGTCTCCGCCGTGCTGCTGGCCTTCGTCATTCTCGGCGAACCCGTCAGCATCAACCAGCTCGCCGGCATCGGCTGCGTGCTTGTCGCCGTCCTCAGTCTTGCCATGCCGCATTTCCGGCCCAAGACTGCCGGCCAAACGCAGAGCTGACGCCGTCATCATCTCTTCCACTTCGAGGCATCCCATGCATTTCCAGCATTCAGACAGCATCTGGCGTGATTTTCCCGAGCTTGCAGCCGGCGCGCTCCACGTCGAGGGCATTCGCAGCGACGTTTCGGTCGCCGATGCCGTCGAGCGGTTTCAGGCGATCGCCAGGGACGTTCTTGCAACGCGCGCCGAAGGCGAACTTGCGGAAATTCAGGCGTGGCGCCGCACCTTCGCCAGGATGGGACTGAAGCCGACGCAGTATCGCTGCGCGTCCGAAGCCTTGCTGCGCCGGTTCAGGAAGGAGGGCGACCTGCCGTCGATCCATCCGTTGATCGACCTGTGCAACGCCGTGTCGCTGGCCTTTGCCATGCCCATCGCCGTCTTCGACGTTTCCCGCATCTCCGGCAATCTCGAGGTTACCCGCGCGGGCGGAGACGAGGTCTATGCAACCTTCTCCGGTGAAACGGAACACCCTGAACCTGATGAAGTGATCTTTCGCGATGCGGAGGGACGCGCCCATGCGCGCCGATGGACCAACCGGCAAAGCGGCTATTCGGCGATCCACCCGCAGACCACGTCGGCCCTCATCGTCGCGGAGGCGCTGCATGAAACCGCAGCGGCTGACGTGGCCGAACTCGTTGCCGCATTGGAGGAAGCCATCGCCGCCGCCTGGCATGTCCGCCCGACCTCTATGCTGCTCAGCCGAGCGGCGCCGCGGTTTGCCTTTGCCACACATGAGAGTCTTTGACGCAAGGCCACCGGTCATACTATCGCAGCCTCCCGGCAGCCTGCAGCGCCCCACGTCAAAAGGGGCGCGATGCTGCCGTTCTTTAAATTTGCCGCAAAGTTCCGCCTTTAACTCGACCCCGATTTAAGGATCATGCGGCGAGCAAGAGGCGATGATGACTGAAGGTACGCGATCAAAACTCGGTCTGGCGCGGCGAATGCTGTTCGATAATGGCGGGCTCGAAGAGATTTTTCGCCATGTGCGCAACCTGGTGATGGCGACCTTGGTGATCGCCGCCGGCATGCATGCGATCGAGAATGGCCGCAGCCTGGAGATCAAGGGCCTGCCCAACATCGCCGTGGCGGGCTACATCGTCTCCGTCATCGGCACAGTCCTGTTTCTGCTCAACCTGGCGGATGGTCTGCACAGGCTGTCGAAGGTGCGCCGGCACCTGGCGCTGCAGATCCTGCTTTTGGCGATCTACGTCTTCATAACCCTCAGGGTGACGCAGCTGGTGCTGGCGCTGCGCATGTCGGCCTTCTGATCGGCCGATGGTCAGCCGGCGAACGCCGCCGGCTGACAGTGTCATCGTTCACGCCGCCTTCTCACGCCGCTTTGGCGACGTGATATTCCTTGATCGCGACCATCTTGATCGCGGGATAACGTTCAGCCTCATAGCGCAGCGAGAAGCTGTCCTGCGCCAGGAACACCGGGTCGCCGTCGAGGTCGCGGGCGATATCGCCGCGACGGGCAGTGACGAACTTGTCGAGGTCACCAGGCTGATCGGCCGAAATCCAGCGGCAGACAGAGAAGCGCGACATTTCGAAGGAGACAGGCAGGCCGTATTCGGCCTGCAGGCGCTCCTTCAGAACGTCGAGCTGCAGCGCGCCGACGACGCCGACGATCGCCGGTGAGCCGTCTTCCGGCGAGAACAGCTGCACGACGCCCTCCTCCGCCATCTGCTGCAGGGCTTCCTTCAGCTTCTTGGCCTTCATCGCATCCTCAAGTCGCACGCGGCGCAGGATTTCCGGCGAGAAGTTCGGCACGCCCTGGAAAACGAGATGTTCGCCTTCCGTGAGCGTGTCGCCGATGCGCAGGGTTCCGTGGTTCGGAATGCCGACGACATCGCCCGCATAGGCCGTGTCGGCCAGCTGGCGCTGTGAAGCGAAGAAGAACTGCGGGGCGCTCAGACCCAGCTGCTTGCCGGTGCGCGACAGCCGCGCCTTCATGCCGCGCTCCAGCTTGCCGGAGCAGACGCGCGCAAAGGCGATGCGGTCGCGGTGGTTCGGGTCCATGTTCGCCTGAATCTTGAAGACAAAGGCGGTCATCTTGTCGTCGGTCGCATGCACCGTGCGCGTGTCGGCAACCTGGTCGCGCGGCGGCGGGGCGATCTCGCCAAGCGCGTTGATCAGGTCGCGCACACCGTAGTTGCGGAGCGCCGAGCCGAAGAAGACCGGCGTCAGGTGACCTTCAAGGAAGGCTTTCTTGTCGAACGGCTTGCAGGCCTCGATCGCCAGCGACGTCTCTTCGATGAAAGCATCGCGCTCGTTTTCCGGCAGGCGGTGAGCCACCATCTCAGGACCGTTGACCCTGGTCAGCACTTCCTGCGTATCGGCACCGCGCACGGTGTTGTCGGCAAGGTGATAGGAGCCGCAGAAGGTCTTGGAGCGACCGATCGGCCAGGTCACCGGCGCACAATCGAGCGCCAGCTTTTCTTCGACTTCATCGAGGATCTCGAAGGGGTCACGGCTCTCGCGGTCCATCTTGTTGACGAAGGTGATGATCGGGATGTCGCGCATGCGGCAGACTTCGAACAGCTTCAGCGTCCGCGGCTCGATACCCTTTGCCGCGTCGATGACCATGATCGCCGCATCGACCGCCGTCAGCGTGCGGTAGGTGTCGTCGGCGAAGTCTTCGTGACCGGGGGTGTCGAGAATGTTGAAGACATTGCCGCCATATTCGAAGGTCATCACCGAGGTGACGACCGAGATGCCGCGCTCGCGCTCGATCTTCATCCAGTCCGAACGGGTCTGGATGCGATCCTTCTTGGCCTTGACCTCGCCGGCGAGTTGGATGGCGCCGCCGAACAGCAGCAGCTTTTCGGTGAGTGTGGTTTTACCCGCGTCCGGGTGGGCGATGATCGCAAATGTGCGGCGGCGGGAGACCGCCTCGGCGAGACTTTCGGCCATGTCGTAGATTCCTGTGAGTTGCGGCGTCTTTACAGGCTCAGCCCTCATTATGCAATTGACCGGCGCAGTGAGCGCCCGGCTTATGAAACGATGACCATGCACACGCCCCAGACAAAACCCGCCTTGACCTTCATCCGCCTGCCGCATGCCGAGGCGTTGGACCTGCCGGCCTATGAGACCGAGGGTGCTGCCGGCATGGACCTGCGCGCCGCAGTGGCAGTCGGSGAGCCGATGACGCTTGCGCCAGGAAAGCGGGCGCTGGTGCCGACCGGCTTCATCTTCGAGATCCCGGCCGGCTATGAGGCGCAGATCCGTCCGCGCTCGGGCCTTGCCTTCAAGCACGGCATCACCTGCCTCAACACTCCGGGCACGATCGACAGCGATTATCGCGGCGAGGTGAAGGTTCTGCTGGTCAACCTCGGCGACGAGGACTTCGTCATCGAACGCGGCATGCGCATTGCGCAGATGGTGATCGCGCCAGTGACACAGGTGAGCGTTCGGGAAGCCGACAGCGCCAGCGACACGGCACGCGGTGCCGGTGGCTTCGGCTCCACGGGCGTCTAGACCATTTCCAGGAAAAGTGCGAAGCGGTTTTCCGTCCGGAATTGCGTGATCTCGAAACGTTGGATCAGATAAGCGGCGGCAAGCGCCGCTTGACCGGTGTCGACTTGACGATCGACGTATTGGTCTGCGCCTTCTCGGCGATGCGATCGAGCAGCGTGTCCAGTTCCCCCATATCGCGCACGAACAGCTTGGCGATGAAGCAATCGTCGCCGGTGACCTTGTCGCATTCGACGATCTGCGGCGTCTCCTGGATCAATTTCTCGACGATATGCAGCATGCCCGGCATCGGCCGCACGCGGATGATCGCCTGCAGCGGATAACCAAGCTTCACCGGATTGAGGGCGATGGTGAAGCCGTCGAGGACGCCGCGTTCCTCCAGTTTGCGCAAACGTTCGGCGGCACTTGGCGAGGACAGACCCACCTCCTGCGCCAGCTCCTTCAGCGACACGCGCGCATTCGCCGCCAGGATACCCAGAATGCGGCGATCGAGTTCATCGAGCATGGGCAACCTCATAAGCCAAAAGATCGAAACCATCTTAGATGATGAGGTATAATAGCAGAAACACCTGCGATCCTCCATATAAACCTGCGCTCTGGCCGATTAATCTTGGAGCCTCAACCGAGGAGTGATCGCCATGGGCGCAGACATTAAAAGAGGCAGTGCGGAGATGACGGCGGCCATGCTGATATCGGGCACGATCGGCTGGTTCGTGCTGATGTCGGGCCAGCCGGTGACGAGCGTCGTCTTCTGGCGCTGCGTATTCGGCGCGGTGACGCTGGTGGCGATCGCGGCCATGCTCGGCCTGCTCGACCGGCGCCATTTCACCCGGCGGACGGTGCTCCTGTCGATTGCCGGCGGCATCGCCATCGTCGTCAACTGGCTCTTGCTGTTTGCGGCCTATTCGCATGCCTCGATCTCGATCGCGACGATGGTCTACAACACCCAGCCGTTCATGCTTTTGGGGCTCGGAGCCTTGTTCCTCGGCGAAAAGATCACCGCGACCAAGGTGTTCTGGCTTTCGATCTCCTTTGCCGGCATGCTGGCGATCATTTCAGCCAAGCCCGGCGGCGGCTTTGCGCCGGAGGATTACCTGATCGGCATCGCGCTTGCGATCGGTGCCGCCTTCTTCTACGCGATCGCGGCCCTGTTGACGAAGTTGCTCAAGGGAACGCCTCCGCATCTGATCGCGTTGATCCAGGTGGTCACCGGCACGCTGATGCTGGCGCCGATGGCGCTTGCCGCCCCGGCACCTTCCGGCGCCGAACAGTGGTCGATCCTGATTGCCGTCGGCGTCATCCATACCGGCATCATGTATGTGCTGCTTTACGGCGCGATCCAGCGGCTGCCGACGCACATGACCGGGGCGCTATCCTTCATCTACCCGATCGCTGCCATCGTCGTCGATCGGCTGGCTTTCGGCCATGCGCTGCAGCCGATCCAGATCTTCGGTTCGATCGCCATCCTGGTCGCCGCAGCCGGCATGAATCTCGGCTGGAAACTTCGCCTGCCCTCGCCTATCAAGCGGAGACGCGAAGGGAGAACCGCATGATCACCTGCTATCTGAAATACGTTATCGACCCTTACAAGCTGGCCGAGTTCGAGCACTACGCCAAGCTCTGGATACCGCTCGTCAACCGGCTCGGCGGCACCCATCACGGCTATTTCATGCCGCACGAGGGCGCAAACAACATCGCACTGGCGCTCTTCACCTTCCCGAGCCTGGCCGAATATGAAGTCTATCGCGGGAAAATGGCCAAGGACCCGGAATGCCTGGAGGCTTTCGCCTTCGGCGAAAAGACGCGCTGCATCGTCAGCTACGAGCGCAGCTTCATGCGGCCGGTGTTCGAATAGGAAAGACCACGCCGCGTGTCGCCGTAGAGCGGCGCGCGGCAGCGAATTGCCTGAAGCCCGATAGAGGCCGCTTATCTGAAACGCGTCGCGATCTCTACAGCGCCGCGCGTCCTATTAGACGCGCAAAGGTCGCTGTAGCACTTTGAATGGCTGCATGTTTTTATCGCTAAATCGAATAGGATTTAACGAAACATGCAGTAGGATTCGCTGACTGCGCTTTAAGCTTTGGTTTTTGCGCATGTCGTGATCGCAAAGCCGCTGCCCACTTTTGCGCGACATGTGTCAACGGCGCGCTTCGGCGGCCATGCTGAGGGCAAAGCCGAACAGTGCCGTGCCCATCGCCCAGCGCTGCACGACCATGAACAGGGGACGCCCGGCCAGGAAGGCGGCGATAGAACTTGCCGCCAGCGCAATCATCGCGTTGACCGAGACACTGGTGGCGATCTGGATCGAGCCGAAGATCATCGACTGCGCCAGCACATTGCCCGCCTCCGGGCGGATGAACTGCGGCAGGAGCGAGAGATAGAGCACGGCCACCTTCGGGTTGAGCAGGCTCGTCAGGAAGCCCATCAGGAACAGCTTGCGCGGACCGTCCTTCGGCAGGTTCTTGATCTGGAACGGCGAGCGCCCGCCGGGCCTGACCGCCTGCCAGGCGAGATAGACGAGATATCCGGCACCGGCGAGCCGCAGGACATCATAGGCGAAAGGCACGGCCAAGAGCAGCGCGGTGATGCCGAGCGCCGCCGAGACCATATAGACGACGAAACCGAGCGCGACGCCGCCAAGCGAGATCAGGCCGGCCGCCGGCCCCTGGCTGATCGAGCGGGAGATCAGGTAGATCATGTTCGGCCCGGGTGTCAGCACCATGCCGAGAGCAATGAGGCCAAAGCCGATGATGTTTTGGATCTCGGGCATAACGCGCGCCTTTATTGAGTATTTCCCAAAGCTCTACGCATCTCCAAAAACCGGGCAACGCCAGACTTGTCACCCGATCAATTTTGTCGCGAAATTGCCGCTCGCCCGCCGATCCCGATTTCCATTTTCGACGCTCTTTGGTAAAAGCGGCGTCGCCACCCGGGAGGAACGATCATGACGCTTGCAGCCCTGCTTGCCTATAGCGGCGCTCTCTTCATCGCAGCCATCATTCCCGGCCCCGGCGTGACGGCGCTCGTTGCGCGAGCGCTCGGCTCCGGCTTTCGCGAGACCTTCTTCATGGGGCTCGGCCTGATCCTCGGCGACATGGTTTACCTGACCGCCGTGGTGCTCGGTCTGGCGCTGATCGCCCAGACCTTCACGACCGCTTTCCTGATCGTCAAGTTCGCCGGCGTGCTCTACCTCGGCTACATCGCATGGAAGCTTTGGACCGCCGGCCTGTTGCCGCAGGACATCAAGGCGAAGACATCCGCAAGCGTGTCGATGTCGTTCCTTTCGGGCCTATTCGTCACGCTCGGCAACCCGAAGACAATGCTGTTTTATGTGGCGCTGGTGCCGACGCTGATCGACATTGCGGTGATCGGGCCGCGCGAATACGGGCTGCTTTTGATCGCGACGTTCCTCGTGCTGCTGACCGTGCTTCTGCCCTATATCCTGCTTGCCGCACGGGCGCGCACGCTGCTCAAACAGCCCAAGGCATTGCTGGCGCTGAACCGCGTTGCCGCTGGCGTGCTGGCAGGCACCGCCGCCTATATCGCTACCCGCGCCGCCTGAAAAAACATTCCCCGGACTGGGCTTCCGCCGGTGGTTTTTCCTCCGGCTGATCGTCGCGTCGCGGTTACCGTTCTGGAATAGAACGGGCATGGCCCCTATTGTCACAACCAAATCGTCACACCCAAGGGAGAAACTTAATGTCTGACACGCGCAAGCCCGGCCGCGGCCGCGTCTACTCCTCGATCACGGAAACGATCGGCGACACTCCCATCGTGCGGCTCGACAAGCTTGCCAAGGAAAAGGGCGTGAAGGCCAACCTACTCGCCAAGCTCGAATTCTTCAACCCGATCGCTTCGGTCAAGGACCGCATCGGCGTTGCCATGATCGAGAGCCTGGAAGCGCAGGGCAAGATCGTTCCCGGCCGCACGACACTGGTCGAGCCGACCTCGGGCAACACCGGCATTGCGCTCGCCTTCGTCGCCGCCGCCAAGGGCTACAAGCTGATCCTCACCATGCCGGAAACCATGTCGGTCGAGCGCCGCAAGATGCTGGCGCTGTTCGGCGCCGAGCTGGTACTGACCGAGGGCGCCAAGGGCATGAAGGGCGCGATCGCCAAGGCGCAGGAGCTGGTCGAGACCTTGCCGTATGCCATCATCCCGCAGCAGTTCGAAAACCCGGCCAACCCGGAAATCCACCGCAAGACGACGGCCGAGGAGATCTGGAACGACACCGACGGCAGCGTCGACATCCTCGTCTCGGGCATCGGCACCGGCGGCACAATCACTGGCGCCGGCCAAGTGTTGAAGGCACGCAAGCCGTCGATCAAGGTGATCGCCGTCGAGCCAGAGGAATCGCCCGTGCTTTCGGGCGGAAACCCTGGCCCACACAAGATCCAGGGCATCGGCGCCGGCTTCGCGCCCGCGATCCTCGACACCAGCGTCTATGACGAAGTCGTCACCGTCAACAGCGGCGAAGCCGTCGAGATCGCCCGGCTCGTTGCCCGGCTCGAAGGCGTGCCGGTCGGCATCTCCTCGGGTGCGGCCCTCACCGCCGCCATCGAGATCGGCCAGCGCCCGGAAAACGCCGGCAAGAACATCGTCGTCATCATCCCATCCTTTGCCGAGCGGTACCTTTCGACGGTTCTGTTCGAAGGCCTGGGCGCGTAAGCCGATCATTGCAAAGTGCAAACGAAAGGGCGCTTCGGGCGCCCTTTTTTGTTGCCCACTGCTGGACTGCGGGCGTCACCGCCGGCCCCGCGTGCGCCAAACCGGACCTTCAAACCACGTCGCTGGCCTGAAACACCGGCATCCGTTCTCTTCATTGAGAATGTTCCGGTTTAAACGGAGGCGCAAAAGCGCTCTATCTTCTTGTTTTTACGAATTCTGACGAGATTCCGCTTCGTACTTTTTCTCGAAGCGCTCGAAAGCGCTTCACGATCTCCAGGATTCGCTTGCTGCCCTTTCAGCTCTTGTTTTTTGCGCATGTCGTGATCGCGAACCCGCTGAACACTTTGCGCGACATGCTTTTCGCGCCGCGATCTTTCAGATTCGCTTTCTGCGCTTTAAGCTCTTGTTTTTGCGCATGTCGTTATCGCAAAACCGCTGCACACTTTTGCGCGACATGCTTTAGGAAGCTATGCTCTGGGGTTTCGCTCGGTGAAACCAGCAAGATTGGCAAGCGTCGATGAAAGACCCGCCTCGTGATCCTCCCGCGATATGCCTTCAGGAACATTCGCGCAGGTTACACGCACCCGGGTGCCACCGGATATCGTCTCCGGTGCCCAGGTGATCGTCATGATCCCGGCAAATGCCGGATCTTCGGATTCGAACTCCACCTGCTGCACGACGCGTTCATTCGGGCGCAACTCGACGAAGCGCCCCTCGACAATATCGGTCTCATCCGACGTCTTGCCGCGATTGCCATGTTCGGATTTATCGTAGACGAGCGCCATGCGATAGCGACCGCCCTCTTTCGCCTCAAATGCATGGACATGGCCCGTCATCCCCTCCGGGGGCAGCCATCGCGTCACGGCTTTCGGATCAAGCAGTGCCAGATAAACCACCTGCGCGGACGCCACGATCACACGTTCGGCGCTATCCGTTCGTCTGAGCGAACCGTTCGTCATGACAAACCTCCCAAATTGAGCAGTGCGGCAAGTATCCGGTGCCGTCATCAAGATAGGGCACTCGACCGTTTCCGCCTATTGCCGACGGCAAGCGCGGAAGAAGCGTTGCAATGACCACTCGAGAGAACCTGCAACGAAGGACGACCATCGCCGCAGAGCGCCGCGACTCCGCCAGTCAGACATGGCGCCCAGTGGACGCGGCAAGGCTCCAAACTTGCCCCGTTAGTTTCCAACTTGGGTCGATGCGCATGTCAGGAATTGTGCGGCAGCATACAAAAGCAAAGTCGCCGACTTCCGAAACCGCAATTGCAGGTAACGCGGACGGCGACTGCCCGACGCCGTCAACGACCGTCAGGCGGCCGCTTGCAGACGCTCGCCGGCGATGCGGTAGGAGATCGCTTCGGCCAAGTGCAGCCGGCCGACGGTCGCGCTGCCATCGAGATCTGCGAGCGTACGCGCCACCTTCAGGACGCGGTGGTAGCCGCGCGCTGAGAACTTCAGTTTTTCGGCAGCGTCGCGCAGCAACTGCAGGCCGGCTGCATCCGGTTCGGCAATGCGTTCGATCATCGCCGTCGAGCAGCGGGCGTTGCTGGATGGCTCGCGACTGCCGAGCGCGGCGAAGCGATCGATCTGCAATTGCCGGGCGCGGGCGACACGTCTTGCCACAGCAGCACTGGCCTCTGCCGCCATCGGCCGGATCAGGTCTGCGGCGCTGACAGCCGGTACGTCGATGCGCAGATCGATCCGGTCCATCAGCGGGCCGGAGATGCGCGCCTGGTAATCGCTCATGCAGCGCGGGCCACGGGCGCAGGTGCGGCCGGGTTCACCCGCCATGCCGCACCGGCACGGGTTCATCGCTGCCACCAGTTGGATCGCGGCGGGATAGGTGACGCGATGGTTGGCACGGGCAATGATGCATTCCGCCGTTTCCAGCGGCTGACGCAGGGCATCAAGCACCTGCGGGGGGAACTCGGGAAACTCGTCAAGGAACAGAACGCCGTTGTGGGCGAGCGATGCCTCGCCTGGTTTCGCTCGCAAGCCGCCACCGATCATCGCCGCCATGGTGGCGGAATGGTGCGGCGTGCGGAACGGCCGCCGGTCGGACAGCTTGCCGCCCGGCAACTGGCCGGCGATCGAGTGGATCATCGAGACTTCGAGAAGCTCGGCAGGCGTCAAGGGCGGCAGGATCGACGGCAAACGCGAGGCCAGCATCGATTTGCCCGAGCCCGGCGGTCCAACCATCAGCAGATTGTGGTTGCCGGCGGCGGCGACTTCGAGCGCCCGCTTGGCGCTCTCCTGTCCCTTGATATCGGCAAGATCAGGCAGATCGGTAGCGCCGGCGCGAATGGCAGGCTCCGGCCGGGAGAGCACCTGCGTGCCCCTGAAATGATTGGCGATGGCGATCAGGCTGCGGGGTGCAAGAATATCGATCTCGGCGCCGGCCCAGGCGGCCTCCGGACCGCTTTCGGCCGGACAGATCAGCCCCTTGCCGAGCGCATTGGCGCCAATTGCGGCCGGCAGCGCGCCGGCGACGGCCGCGACCGTACCGTCGAGATTGAGCTCGCCGATCACCACATAGCCATTCAGCGCGTCGCCGGGGATCGCACCGAGCGCGGCCATCAGCCCTAGCGCGATCGCGAGATCAAAGTGGCTGCCTTCCTTGGGCAGATCCGCGGGCGCGAGATTGACGGTGACTTTCTTGGCTGGCAGCGCTAGACCAGACGCATGAAGGGCTGCCTGCACCCGCTCGCGGCTTTCGGCCACGGCCTTGTCGGGCAGGCAACGATCTGCATGCCGACCCGCCCGGGTGCAACCATCACCTGAACGTCGACCGGCACACCTTCTATACCCTGGAATGCAACCGTACTGACCCGCGCAACCATGACCGCCTCTTCGACCAGGGCGGCCCGCCATGCCGCCGCAACCCCGGTGGTTGCAGCGATAAATCTTGCACGGAAAACACACAAAAACAAGAACAATAACAGAACATCACGCCTTGCGTCGCGCAGATGCTTGAGCAGCACATCGCTCGACCGTCCCACCGTCACCAGACGTGCTGAAACCCAGAGATCGCCCGCCGGCCATCGGCGCGCGTTCGCAATCGGTCTCGAAACGTATCAACCGCTTGCGCTCAACTTGGATCCAAGCGGCCACAGGCGGATTGCCGATGCCATTCGAACGCCTACTTAGTCCTCATGTTTCCAGAGGGGATTGATGATGGTTGGCATCCGCGAACTGAAAAAGCGCACTCGATACTTTCTACATGGAGACAAAACGCTGCCTGGGTATGCCGCTGACGGCCTCAGGACGACGAACAAGAACACGTCGTTCATGGACGAGCCGCAGTTTGCAGCAGCATGGACCATTGCCGAGGAAGGCAACCGGGAGGCCTGGCGGAAGCGCGGCCGCGTTCCCGATGTTCGCTGGCGCGCGCACACGTGCTGTTGGGCGGCATCGCGGGCGCTTCGCCTGGAAGGCGACTTTGTGGAATTCGGCGTGAACGCCGGTCTTCTGTCAATGACGGTGTGCCGGTATCTCGGTTTCGAAGCGCTCGATCGCAAATTCTGGCTGTTCGACACGTTCGGCGGCATCCCGCACGGGCACATGACCGACGTGGAACGCCGCCTGACAACGCAGCGAAACACCGGCATCTACGAGGACGTTTTTGAGGTCGCGAAGCGCAACTTTGCACCTTTCCCCAATGCACATCTCATTCGCGGCGTGCTGCCCGATACCCTCGAAGGCGTTCCGCTCGGAAACATTGCCTATCTTTCGATCGACCTGAACGTCGCGCAATACGAGAAGGAATGCATCGAACGAGTGTGGGACAATCTCGTACTGGGGGCAACAATCGTTCTCGATGACTATGCGTTCCGCGGCAGCGAGGAACAAAACGCGATGTGGAACGACTTTGCGAGGAAAAACGGTCAGGCGATTTTGACGCTGCCGACCGGCCAGGGAGTGATTGTCGTCCAGTGAACCGTTTTGCTCCCGTTCATGATTCCGTCGGTAAAATGCTCGGGCAGTCAAAGGAGAGCCCTATGATCAGGATGATCAAAACATGTGCGATAGCCACCATCGCGTGCACCTTCGTAGTAGGAGCGGCAGCTTCCCAGGATCTGGATATTTATATCGACGGCGGTGGCCCGCGCTACCGTGATCAGCCACGCTACTATGACGAGCCCCGGTACTATGACGAAGACGACGGCTGGGGCGAGCAGCAATATCGCCGCCGACCGCCGGAAGCCTATCAGTGCACACCGCGCCAGGCGCTTAACAAAGCCCAAAGGTATCTTCGCAATCCACGCGTCGGCCGGACGTCGCAGGAGATTATTGAAATTCGCGGAATCGGCAGCCGTGGCGAACGCAATCGCATCATCTTCGGTACGCGACGCGGGTGCCCGCGCATAGGCTGACAAAGCAACCAATCACGGTCCAGGGAGCACTCGCTCGGCTGGCCTTTTTGGAACGGTATTGCTGGGAGCCTGTTCCCATAGAGCGTCTGCAACAGCTCGGTGATGGACGCCAGCCAATCAGCACCACGATCGGGATCGGCCAGAGCGCGTCTGCGCGCTGGTAGCATCTCGTGGCTACAGCGCGCGCCTGTCGTCTAACACGTGCGCCGCCTGCGCTAGGCGCGCTTGCGCTCGATCGCGTCCCAAAGCAGGCTGGCGACGTCGGCGCCGCCGAACTTCTTGACTTCGCGGATGCCGGTCGGCGACGTCACGTTGATTTCGGTCATGTAGTCGCCGATGACGTCGATACCGACGAAGAGGAAGCCGCGCTCCTTCAGCGCCGGTGCGATGCGGGCGCAGATTTCCTTCTCGCGCGCCGTCAGTTCGGTCGGCTCGGGCCGGCCACCGGCGTGCATGTTGGAGCGGGCGTCGTGCTCGGCAGGCACGCGGTTGATGGCGCCGACCGGCTCGCCGTCGACGAGCAGGATGCGCTTGTCGCCCTTGCGCACCGCCGGCAAATACTCCTGCGCGATGAAGGGCTCGCGGAACATCTGGCCGAACATTTCAAGCAGCGACGACATGTTGCGATCGTCGCGCGCGGAATGAAACACACCAGCGCCGCCATTGCCGTAGAGCGGCTTCAGGATGATGTCGCCCATTTCCTCGCGGAATCGCGCGATCTCGGCGGCATCGCGGGTAATCAGCGTCTTCGGCATCAGATCAGCGAATTCGGTGACGAAGATCTTTTCCGGCGAGTTGCGCACCCAGGCCGGGTCGTTGACGACAAGCGTCCTCGGATGCAGGCGCTCGAGCAGATGCGTCGAGGTGATGTAGGCCATGTCGAAGGGCGGATCCTGGCGCAACAGGATCACGTCCATGGTCGAAAGATCAAGCCGTTCCGGCTCGCCGAGCGTGAAGTGGTCGCCCTTGACGTCGCGCAACGTCATCTGCTGCGCAGTGGCGAAAACCTTGCCGTCACGCAGCGACAGCTTCTCCGGGGTGTAGTGGAAGAGCCGGTAGCCGCGGGCCTGTGCCTCAAGGCACATCGCGAAGGTGGAATCACCTGCGATGTTGATGCCCGACACATGGTCCATCTGGACCCCGACATTGACGATTTTCGCCATCTTCCTATCCCCGTTAGATCGCGATGACCTTGGAGCGGTCCAATCCAAGGTCATAAACGTGATCGATATTAATACGTTAGAGCGAGATGCGGGCGGAGAACCGAGCAAACGTTTCCTCATCCCGCTCTAGAAATGCCCGCAACATGTAGAATGCGGACTCGCCTTAGGCAAGGCTCGAGCGCCAAGCATCGAGCGCTTCAGCGGCAAGGCTATTCAAAGCCCTCGATGACGCAGGTGATGAGATCATGATCCGAAAGCGGACGGCCGTCCGCGTCGAGCGAAGGAATGATCCCGCTTTCGCCGATCTTCAAGCCCCGTGACAGAAACCAGTCGAGTTTCATCGCCCGCTCCGGCCAGCGCGTGATCAGGCTGGGGCGGGTCGTCATCAGCTCGATCGGCCCGCCATGGCGGGTGAAGCCGCGCGCAGCGCTCGTGGTGAACAGCCCTTCGGCCTCGAAATCACCGCCAGCGTGGTTGCCGGTGTTGAGGTCGCCGCCGATCAGCACAGGCAAGGCCAGGAAGGCTTCATCGAGCGCCTCGATCAGTTCCTTCACCTGGCGCTCGCGATAGGGCGCCGTGGTGGCGCTTTCGAGATGGGTGGAAACGGCAACGAAGGGCCCGGCTTGCGTCTCGATCACCGCGCCGATGGCAAAGCGTTCGCCGACGCGCGGCTGATCGCCGCCATCCATGAACCACAGCCGTTTGCCCCAGAGGCGGAGCATGAACGGCCGGCCGAGCGGCACCGCAGCCATCAACGCATTGCCGTGAAAACCCTTTTCGTTGAAGTCGTCCTTGCAGAATTCCAGTTCAGTATCGGAACCGAGGCCGAGCTCGATGAACTCGACGCCGTAGGCATATTGCATCTGGAGCGTGGCTGCGACCTCCGCGGTCGGGTGGCGCTGGCCGGTGCGGGCCATGCCGTTGTCCATTTCCGAGAGCAGCACGACCGGCGCGTCGGTTGCCGCCAGATGCGCGGCACTTTCCGGCGCAAACAGGCAGCGCTCCAGGTTCCAGGCGGCGATGGTAAACGGAAAGGCAAGCGGCTCGCCCGACGACGGCGCGCCGCCGATCTCGATGCTGTTCATCTCGGGAAGTGCTGCCATCACGGCATCATGGGCTGCGATCGAACGTTCAATCGCCGTGAAACCGGCGCGGGTTTCCTGCGAGGGCACGGTGAGGCTGATGACAGTCTTTTCGATCACAATGCCGGCTCCAGGCTGACGGGACGAGCGCTTTCGGCAGTATTGGCGAAAGACGTTCCGCGCTCCAGTCGCTTGCCGTTCTCGGGCGAGAAGAAATGCAGGCGGCCCGTTGCAATCGTGACAGCAAGATCGCCGGACAAGGGAATTTCGGGAGAAAGCGCCACGGTCAGCGCCTGATCCTCGATGGTGCCGTGGACGAGGCGTTGCGCGCCGAGTTCCTCGACATAGTCGACCTGAAACAGCATCGCATCCTCGCCGACGGCGGCAAGCCGCAGGTCCTCGGCGCGCAGGCCGACGGTGACCGGCCCTTCGACCGGCGCACTGTCGCCAAGCTCGATCCTGTAGGTGCCGACAGAAAGGCGCGAGCCTTCGATGCGGCCCTTGATCAGGTTCATGGCGGGCGAGCCGATGAAGCTCGCGACGAAGGTCGAGGCCGGGCGATGGTAGACATCGAGCGGGCGGCCGATCTGCTCGATCCGGCCACCGTTGAACACCACAAGCCGATCGGCCAGCGTCATCGCCTCGAGCTGGTCGTGCGTGACATAAAGCGATGTGGTGCCGAGGCGCTTCTGCAGCCGCTTGATCTCGCCACGCATGGAAACGCGCAGCTTGGCGTCGAGGTTGGACAACGGCTCGTCGAAAAGGAAGGCTGCCGGCTTGCGCACGATGGCGCGGCCCATGGCCACACGCTGACGCTGGCCACCGGAAAGCGCACGCGGCTTGCGGTCGAGATAGGGCTCGATCTCCAGCATGCGCGCGGCTTCCGCTACACGGGCGTCGATCTCGGCTTTCGGCGTCTTGCGGTTCTTCAGACCGTAGGCGAGGTTCTGGTAGACCGTCATATGCGGATAGAGCGCATAGTTCTGGAAAACCATGGCGATGTCGCGCTCAGCCGGATCGACCTCGTTGATGACGCGTGGGCCAATCTTGACCGTGCCTTTCGAGATGCCTTCAAGGCCTGCGACCATGCGCAGAAGCGTGGACTTGCCGCAGCCGGACGGGCCGACAAGCACGATGAACTCGCCGTCCTCGATATCGATCGAGACGGACTTTACCGCCTCGACGTTGCCGGTATAGATCTTCGAGACCTCGGCGATGGTGATGGCCGCCATGGCTGCCTCCGTTGGTAAATTGCGGTTTGAGGAAGCGGCGAAGACGGCTTCGCCTCTCCTTTGTCTACTTGTCGCTTTCCGTCAGGCCCTTGATGAACCAGCGCTGGAAGATCACCACGATCAGGACCGGCGGCAGCATGGCAAGGATCGCCAGAGCAAAGGCCTCGTTGTAATCGGGGATGTTCGAGCCGACCCAGACGAGCAGGATCTGCTTGATGCCGCGCACCAGCGTGAAGAAACCTTCGTCCGTGGTCATCAATGTCGGCCAGAGATACTGGTTCCAACCATAGACGAACATGATGATGAAGATCGCCGCCATCATGGTGCGCGACAGCGGCACCAGCACGTCGATGAAGAACTTGAACGGGCCGGCGCCATCGATGCGCGCTGCCTCGAGCAATTCGTCCGGCACCGACTTGAAGAACTGACGGAAATAGAAGGTACCCGTCGCCGACGCGAGCAGCGGCACGATCAGGCCGGTATAGGTGTTGGTCAGCTTCAGCGTGTTCATCACCTCGTAGGAGGGAAGAATGCGCACTTCGAGCGGCAGGAGCAGCGTCGTGAAGATGATCCAGAAGAAGAAGGTCGCGAGCCGGAAGCGGAAATAGACGATCGCATAGGCGGCCAGCATCGACAAGACGATCTTGCCGAGCGCGAAGCCGAGGCCGAGGATCATCGAGTTCATCATCATGTTGAGGCCGGTGATCTTGCCGGTGAAGCCGCCCTTGCGGGTGAGCACCGTCTCGTAGGTCTCGACGAAATGGCCGCCCCAGCTGAGGCTGAGGCCGTTGCGGTGGATATCCGCCGCCTCGTGCGTCGACGTCATGAAGGCGACCACGACCGGTGCCACCATGATGAAGACGCCGGTGAGGAGGATGACGTGGTCGAAAAACTTGGTGCGATACATCGGCCCCGCCTCAATTGTAGTGCACGCGCCGCTCGATGAAGCGGAACTGGAAGATGGTGAGCACGAAGACGATGAGCATCAGGATGACCGACTGCGCCGAGGAGCCGCCAAGGTCGTTGCCGCGGAAACCGTCCATGTAGACCTTGTAGACAAGGGTGATCGGATTGTTCGCCGCCTTGTCTTTCACCATGACGTCGATGACGCCGAAGGTGTCGAACAGTGCGTAGGTGACATTGATGATCAGAAGGAAGAAGGCGGTCGGCGCGAGCAGCGGCAGGATCACGGTCCAGAAGCGGCGGAAGCCCGAGCGGCAATCCATGGCCGCCGCCTCGCGCACCGCGACCGGAATACCCTGCAGGCCGGAGAGGAAAAAGATGAAGTTGTAAGGGATCTGCTTCCAGACCGAGACGACGATCATCGAAAAAGCCGTATCGAAATAGTTGAGACCGACCTTGATATCCCAGCCGAACCAGCGGGCAAGCTCGACGATCGGGCCGATATGCTGGTCGAAGAACATCATGCCGATGAGGCCGGCAACCGGGGGCGCGATCGCATAGACCCAGATGAGCAGCGTCTTGTAGGTGGCGTTGCCGCGGATGACCCCATCCGCCTTGACGGCGAGCAACAGGCCGATCGACAGCGCGAAGAAGGTGACGAGCGTGGTGAAGATCGCCGTGAAGCGCGAGATGCCCAGATATTCGCCCGACTTCAGCACGTCGGTGTAGTTCGCCATGCCGACGAAGGTCGAGCCGAAGCCGAACGGGTCTTCCAGATAAAAGGACGACTGGATCGCCTGGATCGACGGCCAGTAGAAGAACACGAAGATGATCGCCAGCTGCGGCGCGAGAAAGAGGTAGGGCAGGTAAGGCGAGGAGAACTGCACGCGCTTGGCAGTCGCGTCGCCGTCCTTCGGTTTGCCGCCGAACAGCCGGAGGGCGCCGAAGCGACGCCCGTCCGTTCCCGTCCCTCCCCGCGGTGCGGGGAGGCTTTCCGTTCCAGAGGTCATCGAGATCAGCCAGCCGTCTTGGCGAAGCGGGCGAGCAGCTCGTTGCCGTCCTTCTCGATCGTGTCGAAGGCGTCCTTGACCGTGGTTTCACCGGAGAAGATGCGGCCGTATTCGCGTTCCATGATCTCGCGGATCTGCGGGTAGAAGCCGAGGCGGTAGCCCTTCGACCAGTCGCCGGCCGGCAGCATCAGCTGCTTGATGCCGACTTCCGCGACCGGCTTTTCCTTGTAGTAGCCGTCCTTCTGGGCAAGCTCGTAGGCTGCCTTGGTGATGGCCACGTAGCCGGTTGCCTTGTGGTAGAAGTATTGGATTTCAGGCGAGGTCAGGAACTGGAAGAAGTCGGCGACGCACTTATTTTCCTCGTCCGACTTGCCCGACATGGCAAACAGTGCCGCGCCGCCGATGAAGGAGTTAGTGCCGGCACCCTCGATTGCGTTCCAGTAGGGCAGGAACGTCGCCGAGAACGGCATCTGCGCCGTCTTCTGCAGGCCGCCGAACGAACCGGACGAACCGATCCAGAATGCAGCCTTGCCTTCTTCGAAGACCTTCTGGTTGTCGTTCCAGCCGGCGCCGTAAAAGGCGAAGTAACCTTCGTCCTTCCAGGCCTTGAGCTTGTCGAACATCATGACCAGGTTCGGATCGGTGACCTTGAGCTTGGTGTCGGCGACGCTGTCGTAGCCGTTGTTGTTGGTGGCGAACTGGATGTTGTTGCGCGAGAAGAAGTTCTCGGTGAACTGCCAGGTGAGCTGCGACTGGACGAGCGGGATGTAGCCGGCGGCTTTCAGCTTCGGTGCTGCAGCCTCGAACTCCTCCCAGGTCTTCGGTGCTTCGACGCCGGCCTTTTTCAGGGCTTCGTCGTTCACGTACATGATCGGGGCCGACGAGTTGAACGGCATGCCGACGAACTTGCCTTCGCTATCGGCGTAGAAGTAGCGCACGCCGTCGATGAAGGCATTGCGGTCGAAGTTGTGGCCGGCCTTGATGATCAGATCTTCGGCGGGAACGACGGCGCCCTTGGCGTTGATGATGGTCGCTGCACCGGCGTCGAAGACCTGCAGAATGTTCGGCTGTTCGCCAGAGCGGAATGCGGCGATGCCGGAAGCGAGCGCTTCCTCATAGGTGCCCTTCGAAACCGGGGTCAGCGCGCAGGCGCTCTGGGCTTCGTTGAACTTCTGCGAGATCTCGTTGATGACCTCGCCGTTGCGGCCGGCCATGCCGTGCCACCAGGTAATATTGGTTGCGGCTAGCGACGAGGTTGCCGAAAAAGCAAGGGTGAAAGCTGCGAGTGAAATTTTCTTGAACATGACTGGTCCTCTCCACCGAGTTGCGGATGGCAGTGGACTAGTGGCCTTCAATGACAGGCCGGTAACGCTTTTATGTCGGGACGATTACAAATTCGCGAATCTGTTCCAAGACGGGATGCGGGCGGAACACCGCAATCATTTTCCCTCATCCCGCGCCGGTTCAGAACGCATCGGGCAGGTGTCGCGGCCAGCGCCAGGGTGTCACCGTGATGATATCGTAACGGACGGAAAGCCTGGCGAAATCGGGTTGGCGTGCGAGCCAGAGATCGCTGGCCGCGCGAATGCGGTGCTGCGCCGTTCCGGTGACGGCGAAGACCCCGTCGTCGGCCGAGCGCCGGGCCTTGACCTCGACGCAGGCGATGAGATCACCCCGCCGCGCAATGATGTCGATTTCGCCCAGTTTGGTGCGATGACGCATGGCGACGATGCGGTACCCTTTGACGATCAGGCAGAGGGCCGCGCGATACTCGGCGAACCGACCGCGCCTCTGAGCCCCAAGCCTGCGTCGATCGGCCCTTCAGTCGCCATGGCGGCCCTTGAGTTCCAGCAGCCGGTCGTAAAGCTCCTTGCGCGGAAGGCCCGTCTGCTTTGCTGCCTCGGTCGCCGCCTTGCCGGTCGACATATCGGCGATGAGCCGCGTCAACAGCGCATCAACGTCGGCGGCCTCCGGTTCCGGCGGCGCGTCCGGCGGGCCGATCACGAACACGATCTCGCCCTTGACCGCGCCGGCATCGTCGTAAAACGCCTTGAGTTCGCCGAGCGTGCCACGGCGGAATTCCTCGAAGGTCTTGGTCAGTTCGCGGCACACGGCCGCCTTTCTGTTTTCGCCGAGCACGGCGGCGGCAGCCGCCACCGTGGCGGCAATCCGGTGCGGCGATTCGAAGAACATGAGCGTCGACGGCACCGTCGCCAACTCCTGCAGCCGATCGCGCTTGGCCTTGTCCTTGGTCGGCAGGAAACCGGCGAAGAGAAAGGCGTCGTTGGGCAGGCCCGAACCGACAAGGGCGGCAAGCGGGGCTGAGGCGCCTGGGATCGGCACGACGCGATAGCCTGCATCGATCGCCAGCTGCGCCAGGCGATAGCCGGGATCGGAGACAAGCGGCGTGCCGGCATCGGAGACTAGCGCCACCGATCTGCCCTCGCCAAGAGCCGCCAGCAGCCGCGGGCCGACCTCGTCGGCATTATGCTCGTGGTAGGCGTAGGGCCGGTTGACGATGCCGTAACGGTCGAGCAGCACGCGGGTGACGCGGGTGTCCTCGCAGGCGAGCACGTCGGCGCCGGCAAGCGTTTCAAGCGCCCGCAGGGTGATGTCGCCAAGATTGCCGATCGGCGTCGCCACCAGATAGAGCGCGACATCGAGCGGACGCGCGGGAATGCTGGCATTGTGCAGCCGATAGCTGCGCTGCTTCTGCCCATCCGAGGCGTCCGACGTCTTATGTTTTTCCAACTGCAGCTTCCTGATGGCGATGCCGGCTGACCGGTTTTAGTCTTTATGAGTGAGCCGACATGGCAGAGCAAGGGCGCCAAGCGGCCGGCTGGTGCGTCATCTGGGGACAGCGCCAGTCAAACCCCTTGCTTTTCAGGCGCTGTTTCTGCCATTTTGCCGGTCCACATCCTTCCGGTCGGTCGGCCGGGACACTCGCAGTTGACGCTGCGGCGGGAGCCTCGCCCGCCCAGCAACGGTTGAAAGCGGTAGCATCCCATGCGCATTACTCTCGAGCGGTCCAATCTCCTGAAGTCGCTGAACCACGTTCACCGCGTGGTCGAACGGCGAAACACGATCCCGATCCTCTCGAACGTTCTTTTGCGCTCCGACGGCGCGAGCCTCGAGATGAAGGCGACCGACCTCGATCTCGAGATCACCGAGGCGACGCCGGCGCAGGTGGAACAGGCCGGCGCCACCACGGTTCCGGCGCACCTGCTTTATGACATCGTGCGCAAGCTGCCCGATGGCTCGGAAGTGCTGCTGGCGACCAACGCCGAAGGCACAGCGATGACGGTCGCCTCCGGCCGCTCGAAATTCTCACTGCAGTGCCTGCCGCAATCCGATTTCCCCGACCTGACGGCCGGCAGCTTCTCCCACACCTTCCGCCTCAAGGCGACCGACCTGAAGATGCTGATCGACCGGACGCAGTTCGCGATCTCGACCGAGGAGACCCGCTACTATCTCAACGGCATCTTCGTGCACACGGTCGAGAGCAAGGGCGACCTGAAGCTGCGCGCCGTGGCAACCGACGGCCACCGCCTTGCGCGCGCCGACGTCGAAGCGCCGTCCGGCTCCGAGGGCATGCCGGGCATCATCATTCCGCGCAAGACCGTCAGCGAACTGCAGAAGCTACTCGACAACCCCGATATCATCGTGACGCTCGAAGTATCGGACGCCAAAATTCGCCTGACGATCGGCTCGATCGTGATGACCTCAAAGCTGATCGACGGCACCTTCCCGGATTACCAGCGCGTTATACCGGCCAACAACGACAAGGAACTGCGCGTCGATTGCCAGTCCTTCGCCCAGGCCGTCGACCGCGTTTCGACGATTTCCTCCGAACGCGGACGCGCCGTGAAGCTGGCGCTGGCCGACGGCCAGATGACGCTGACGGTCAACAACCCGGATTCGGGCAGCGCGACGGAAGAGCTGCCGGTCGGCTACGAGCACGACCCGCTCGAAATCGGTTTCAATGCAAAATACCTGCTCGACATCACCTCGCAGCTGACGGGAACCGACGCCATCTTCATGCTGGCCGACCCGGGCTCGCCGACGCTGGTGCGCGATCTGGCGGCCGAGGACGCGCTTTACGTGCTGATGCCGATGCGGGTTTAGCCGCCCGTGCCGCGGTGAAAAATTAAGACCCGTCACGCCGCGCGTGGCGGGTTTTTTGTTGGCGCTGATATTCGCGTGCTGTTGATAAGACGACGCTTTCAGGCGTAGACAGACTTGTTTTTGCCGCAGATGGGATCACATTATGTCTGCAATGTCCGTTCCCCGCTCGAATCAGCGGAACCGGACGATCCGTATGAGAGGACGACGGTTTTGAGGGGTTCAATGAATTTGCGCGTGAAGGTGAAGGAACGGCTTGGCCGGAAATTCGACGAGGAGATCCGTTTCTTCAAGGGGTGGATGAGCAATGCGAAGGCGGTCGGGGCAATCCTTCCGACGTCTTCCGTCACCGCCCGCCGCATGGCGAGCGTCATCAATCCCCATTCCGGATTGCCGGTTCTTGAACTCGGCCCCGGAACCGGCGTCATCACCAAGGCGATCCTGGAGCGCGGTCTAGCAGCGGAAGATCTGGTGTCCGTCGAGTACTCCACCGACTTCTACCAGCAGCTCAAGGCAAACTTTGCCGGCGTCAACTTCATCAACGGCGACGCGTTCGATCTCAAGCAGACGCTTGGCGCGATGACGGACCGGACCTTCGACAGCGTCGTGTCTGCCGTGCCGCTGCTCAATTTCCCGATGCATCGTCGCGTCGAGCTGATCGTGGATCTTTTGTCGCGCATCCCGGTCGGCCGTCCCGTCGTGCAGATCTCCTATGGTCCGCTGTCGCCTGTGGTTGCCATGCCCGACCGCTACAGCATCCAGCATCTCGATTTCGTCGTGCGCAACATTCCCCCGGCGCAGCTCTGGGTCTACCGCAAAGCGCACTGACAGGGCACACCATTGTTCGGTCTGTATATCACGCACCCGCAAGTGCAGATCGATCCGGCAGTTCCCGTGCCGAAATGGGGACTGTCGGAGATCGGATATGCGCGAGCGGAAGCGACGGCGCGGCAGCCGTGGGTTCGAACGCTCGGGCGGATCGTTTCGAGCGACGAGACCAAGGCGATCGAGACCGCGAACCTTCTGGCCGGAGCGGCCGGCGTCGCGATCGAGACCGACGACACGATGGGCGAGAACGACCGCTCGGCCACCGGCTTCCTGCCGCCCCCGGAATTCGAGAGGGCGGCGGACTGGTTCTTCGCCAATCCGAACGAAAGCTTCAACGGCTGGGAGCGCGCCGTCGACGCGCAGGCCCGCATCTCGGCTGCCGTCTTTCGTATCCTTGACGAACACGACGCCAAAATCCCGATCGCTTTCGTCGGCCATGGCGGCGTCGGTACCCTCTTGAAGTGCAAGCTGGGCGGCACCGCCATCAGCCGAAGCGCCGACCAGAAGGGCGGCGGCGGCGGCAATCTCTTCGCGTTCCGTCTTGCGGATCGCGCCCTCACATGCGACTGGACCCCGATGGAATTCTGGCAGGGGGTGACCGCGACATGACCGAGACCGCACGCGACCGACTGATCGTCGGCCTGGATCTTCCGACAATCGCAGAGGCTGAAAAGATCGTTACCACGCTTGGTGACGACGTGACCTTCTACAAGATCGGCTACCAACTGGTGTTTGCCGGAGGGCTCGAGTTCGCCCGCGATCTGGCCGCAAGCCGCAAGAAGGTCTTCCTCGACATGAAGCTGCTCGACATCGACAACACGGTGGCCAAGGGCGTCGAGAACATCGTCAAGATGGGCATGTCGATGCTGACGCTGCACGCCTACCCCAAGGCGATGAAGGCGGCGGTCGAGGCAGCCAGGGGATCGGATCTCTGCCTGCTCGGCGTTACCGTGCTCACCTCGATGGACGAGCAGGACGTGATCGATGCGGGCTACGAATACGACCCGCACACGCTGGTGCTGCGCCGGGCCGAACAGGCCCGTGCCGCCGGCATGGGCGGCATCGTCTGCTCGGCCGAGGAATCCTCCGCGGTGCGCAAGATCATCGGCCCCGACATGGCTCTGGTGACCCCAGGCATCCGCCCGGCCGGAGCCGAGAAGGGCGACCAGAAGCGCGTCATGACACCCGCCGACGCGCTGAAGGCCGGATCGAGCCACCTCGTCGTCGCGCGCCCAATCGTCGCAGCCGCAGATCCGCTTGTCGCCGCGCGCGGCATCCTCGACGAGATGAACGGCGCGCTTTCGCGCTGATCGTGACACCCGCGTGCAACAGGTCGGCGATCCCTCTCGTACATCGCCGCCCTCTGCAACCGTTCCGCTTGACCTTGCCCGGAATTTGCCGGAAGTAACACTCCCGTCTGCTTTCGATGCCTGAAGACGAGGAGTTCAGCATGGCAAAAGGATATTGGATCGCACGGGTCGATGTGCGAGACCCCGAACGCTACAAGGACTATGTGGCGGCCGCAAAGCCGGCCTTCGAGAAATACGGCGCCAATTTCCTGGCGCGCGGCGGTGAATTCGAGCGGCTGGAAGGTGGGGTTCGCGCCCGCAACGTCGTCATCGAATTTCCATCGCTTCAGGCCGCTGTCGACTGCTATAATTCCCCCGAGTACCAGATTGCCGCGGCGATCCGCCAACAGGTGGCAGACGCCGAGATGGTGGTCGTCGAGGGCATCTGACCGACGAGTGTTGCCAACCACGGCAACGCCGCCCGCCGCGAGGATTGGCCTTCACCTCTCGCGGCTGTTGGGCTATGTAGCAAACAATTCTTCCAAATGAGATCAGGAGTGCACTTCCCATGACCTTGTCCAACCTTCCGCCGCTGGTGACGATTTTCGGCGGATCCGGGTTCGTCGGCCGTCATGTCGTACGTGCACTCGCCAAGCGCGGCTACCGCATCCGCGTTGCCGTTCGCCGGCCGGATCTTGCAGGCCACCTGCAGCCGCTCGGCAATGTCGGCCAGATCTCGTTCGTCCAGGCCAACCTGCGCTATCGCAAGTCGGTCGACCGCGCCGTCGAAGGCTCCGACCATGTCATCAACTGCGTCGGCGTCCTGTTCGAGAGCGGCCGCAACACCTTCGACGCCGTGCAGGATTTCGGCGCCCGAGCGGTTGCGGAAGCCGCGCGCAATGTCGGCGCCAAGCTAACGCATATCTCGGCGATCGGCGCGGACGCCAAGTCGGAATCGAGCTACGCCCGCACCAAGGGGCGTGCCGAAGCCGCGATCCTGGAAACGCTGCCGGACGCGATCATCCTGCGCCCGTCGATCGTCTTCGGACCGGAGGACGGCTTCTTCAACAAGTTCGCCCAAATGGCCCGGTTCGCACCGGCGCTGCCACTGATCGGCGGCGGGAACACCAAGTTCCAGCCGGTCTATGTCACCGATGTCGCCGAGGTCGTTGCCCGCTCGGTCGACGGCAAGCTGTCGGCTGGCACGATTTACGAACTCGGCGGACCTGACGTCCTCACCTTCCGCGAATGTCTCGAGATCATGCTCCAGACCATCGATCGCAAGCGCTCGCTGGTATCGGTGCCCTTCGGCATCGCCTCGCTGATGGGCCGCGTCGCGTCGATGATCCCCTTCATCACGCCGCCGATAACGCCCGACCAGGTGGTGTTGCTGAAATCCGACAATATCGTCTCGGCCAAGGCCGAATCCGAAGGCCGGACGCTTGGCGGCATCGGCATCACGCCGACGATGCTGGAATCGATCCTGTCGACCTATCTCGTGCGCTATCGCCCGCAGGGCCAGTATACACGCAGCGGCCGCGCCGCCTGAGGCAGCAGCCCAGAAAGCCTCTTTCGATCGCCGCCGGCCCTGCCGGCGGCTTTTTTATTGTGTCATCAAGGCAACAGCGTTGCAGTTCTGCCGCAGTGACAAAAGCGAATGGCATTTACCGCAGATTCAACATGTCCTGATATTGATCAAGACATATCCAACGCATAAAAACCGCCCCGCGCCCCGATCACAGGTAAGTCTCGGCGGCGGCAGCATCACTCTCGAAAGGCATGGCGTCCATGGGCAAGTCGATCGCAATCTTTTTTGCGTCTGCGGCACTGATCATTCTGGCTGGCTCCTTCGTCGCGCCGAACACGGTCGCGAGCAGCCGCAAGGGCTGCACGCCGGCCTATGGCGTCGACCCGTGCACGACGGCGTCGATCGACCTTTCCGGCAAGTAAGCCGGCGCCCATCGGGCGATTAGCTACAAGTTTTTGGCGGGGGCCAGGGACCGCGTGCGTTTCATCTGAAACGCACGCGGTTTTATTTTTACAGCGCCGCGCGTCAAATATGACGCGCAAAGGACGCTGTATCTCTTTATATTTGCTGCATAATTTCGCCCTTAAATCGGATCCGATTTAGAGAATTATGCAGTAGCTGTTCTCAGCCGAGCATCCAGAGGCCGATAAGGCCGGCGGTGCCGACGACGATGCGCCAGATCGCAAATGGCGTGAAGCCGCGGCGCGAGACGAAGTCCAAGAGCGAGCGGACGACGAAGATGCCGGCGACGAACGCCGCGATGAAGCCGACGGCAATCAGTGTGAAATCGTCGAACGACAGCGCATCACGGTTCTTGTAGAGGTCGAGCGTGAAGGCGCCGAGCATCGTCGGCATGGCCAGGAAGAACGAGAACTCCGCCGCCGACCGCTTGTCCGTTCCCATCAGCAGAGCGCCGGCAATCGTCGCACCGGAGCGCGAGGTGCCGGGAATCATCGCCAGGCACTGGAACAGGCCGATCTTCAGCGCCAGCGACGGCGGATAGTCCATGACGTCGGTGTAGCGCGGCGTCAGCGGCATCCGATCGATCGCAAGCAGGATGAAGCCGCCAATGATCAGCACGACACAGATCAGGATCGGCGTTTCGAACAGCACGGTCTTGATGAAGTCATGGGCGATTGCGCCGATGATGGCGGCCGGCAGGAAGGCGAGCAGCACCGACACGACGAAGCGGCGGGCCTTGACGCTCGTCGGCAGCGCCAGTGCGATCGACAGAAGTCTTTGGAAATAGACGAGCAGGATCGCCAGGATGGCGCCGAGCTGTATCAGAACGGCAAAGGTGTTGCCCGGCGATCTGAAGCCGAGGAAGTGCCCGGCGAGGAGCACATGCGCCGTCGAAGACACGGGGATGAACTCCGTCAATCCCTCGATGAGACCGAGGACGAGCGCGCTGATGATCGATTGATCCGCCATATATAAGATTTTCCTGACAAGTTTTGGAGTGGGAGGAAAAGGCTGATTCGCTTGTGTTTGCCACCACAAGTTCCTATAGCTTTTTCTGATGAGCCGTGGCCAGACGCATGCGCCGCCACGCTGACGTTCCCTGAAAAAAGACCATAAGAAGCCAGATCATCGATGCCGACACTGTACCATCACCCCATGTCCTCCGCTTCGCGGTTCGTGCGCCTGATCCTTTCGGAATACGGCTACCAGACGGAATTGACCGAGGAACAGCCCTGGGAAAACCGGCGAGACTTTCTGACGCTGAATCCGGCGGGCACGTTACCGGTCTATGTTGACGACAGTATGAGGGCGCTTTGTGGCGCCACGATCATCTCGGAATATCTCGACGAGACGAACGGCATCATGAAGCGGGATCGGCGGCTTCTGGCGGAAGATCCGTTCCAGCGCGCCGAAATCCGCCGGCTGGCCGAATGGTTCCTTCACAAGATGGAAGCCGACGTGACGCGCCCCTTGGTGCGCGAGCGCATCTTCAAACTGCAGATGACGCCGGACCAGGGCGGCGGCGCACCTGACAGCAAGGTGCTGCGCACCTCGCGCGCCAATATCCGCCAGCACATGAAGTACCTGTCGTGGCTTGCCGGGTCGCGGCCCTGGCTTGCAGGCGACCGGATCTCCTATGCCGACCTTGCGGCGGCCGCGACGGTTTCGGTGCTCGACTATCTCGGCGAGATCGACTGGTCGGACGCGCCGACCGCCAAGGAATGGTATCAGCGGCTGAAGTCCCGCCCCTCCTTCCGCCCGCTGCTCTCCGAGCGCGTGCGCGGTATCACACCGGTTCCGCATTATGCGGATCTCGATTTCTGAGGATAGTGCCGTGCCCGGCAGTGCTGCCAAGGCTGAAAACCAGGAGCGACGGCGGCAGAAGCTGACGGAATTCCTGAAGGCCGAGGCGGCCGACAAGGGCTTCGACGTCTGTCGCATCACCCGGCCCGATGCCATACCGGAGGCGCCGGCGCGGCTCGTGGAATTCCTCGACGAGGGCTTCCACGGCACGATGGAATGGCTGGCCGAAACGGCGGAGCGCCGCTCCGATCCGCGAACCCTCTGGAGCAACGTGCGCTCGGTCGTCATGTTCGGAATGAACTACGGCCCGGAGGAAGACCCGCGCGGCATCCTCGACCAGCCGGATCGCGGTGCGATCTCCGTCTATGCCCAGAACCGCGACTATCACGATATCATCAAGGGCCGCCTGAAAGAGGTCGCGACCCGCTTTGCGGCACGTGCCGGCGAAGACGTGAAGGTGTTCGTCGACACGGCACCGGTGATGGAAAAGCCGCTCGCCGAAAAGGCAGGCATCGGCTGGCAAGGCAAACACACCAATCTCGTCAGCCGCGAGTTCGGCTCCTGGCTGTTTCTCGGCAGCCTGTTCACCACGGCGGAACTTGCCTTCGACGCCGCCGAGCGCGACCATTGCGGCTCCTGTCGTGCCTGTGTCAACGCCTGTCCCACCGCTGCCTTCCCCGCCCCCTACCGCATCGACGCGCGGCGCTGCATTTCCTACCTGACAATCGAGCACAAGGGGCCGATCGACCCGACGCTGCGTCCGCTGATCGGCAATCGCATCTATGGCTGCGACGACTGTCTTGCCGCCTGCCCCTGGAACAAGTTCGCGCAGCAGGCGTCGGAGATGAAACTGAAGGCGCGCGATGACCTGAAGGCGCCGTCGCTCGCCTTTCTCCTGACCCTCGACGACCCGACATTTAGGACCTTCTTCTCGGGCTCGCCGGTCAAACGCATCGGGCGTGACCGCTTCGTCAGAAATGTCTTGATCGCAGCGGGCAATTCCGGCGATGACAGCCTGGTCGCAGCCTGCAAGACGTTGACCAGCGATACCTCCCCGATGGTGAGGGCGATGGCGGTGTGGGCTTTGTCACTATTGATCTCGCCCGATGCGCTTGCGGCCCATGAGAGGCAATGCGGTGCGGAGAGCGACGAAGAAGTGTTGTCCGAATGGCAAATGGCGGGAGTAAGCCGATGCATGTCCTGATTCTTGGCGCCGGTTATTCCGGCATGGCGATCGCGCGCGCACTGGCCGACAAGGCCGATAGCGTCACTGGTACGACCCGCAGTGCGGAAAAGGCTGCCAAACTCGCAAAAGCGGGCATCCGCCCGATCGTCTTCGACGGCGATACGGTTTCCGACGAACTGGCAGACGCCTTGCGGCAGGCGACCCATCTGATCCAGTCGATCGCTCCCGGCCGCGACGGCGACCCGATGTTCCGCCCCGGCAGCACCGACCTCGCCACGCTTGCCCCTGCCCTTCGCTGGATCGGCTATCTCTCCACCGTCGGCGTCTATGGCGACCATGGCGGTCAGTGGGTGACGGAAGACATGTTGTCCAAACCGGTCTCGGCGCGCTCGGTGGAGCGAGTCGAGGCGGAAGACGCCTGGCTTGCCTTCGGCGCCAAACACGCTGTTCCCGTCGCTGTGCTACGGCTTTCCGGCATTTACGGCCCCGGACGCAACGCCTTCTGCAATCTCGCCAACGGCACGGCCCGCCGGCTGATCAAGCCCGGCCAGGTGTTCAATCGCATTCGTGTGGAAGATATCGGCGCTGCCACATCCTACCTCTCCGAAAGACTTCAGGGTGGGATCTTCAACATCACCGACAACGAGCCGGCACCACCGCAGGATATCGTTGCCGAGGCCGCGCGGCTGATGGGCGTCGAGCCGCCGCCCGAGATGCCGTTCGAAACCGCCGAGCTTTCGCCGATGGCCCGATCCTTCTATGGCGAAAACAAGCGCGTTTCGAATGCACGCCTGCGGGAAACCGGCTTCGAACTCGCCTATCCCGATTATCGCGTCTCGCTTGCGCAAATGTGGCAGACGGACAGCTGGCGCGGCCAATGAACAATTGCTGCGCGAACCAGTCAAAATATTCCGTTCGCAATGGAACATTGTCGATAGCATGATCGTTAGTAATGGTGATCTCACGGAGGCGCTTAATTGTGACCTTCGTGAGATATTCATTCTATACTCGGCGAATTGAATGCAACCACAGCGGTAGTGACGCATTTTTGACCATCCGGATTCCGGACGATTCGTTCAATTCGAAATTTTTAATGATTTTTTTCGTTAAGCCGATATCTCGGCTCGCGTGCGCGCCGCATTTAGCGTTCAACCGCTGATTCCAAAGAACTTCCGGGTTCTATTTAAACTATTTCAAACAATCTTCGTTTTTTAATTTTCGTCCTTTTTTAATAGATCCTAATAAAACGTAAATGGTTGAAGCACGTTTTCGCCATTTTTCGCCCCAATTAGCGATCTTCGACAGAATTAACCAAGAGCTCCAGCCCAAGAGCTCTAACCGAGGGTCGCCAGTTTGACGCCAGCGAAAATCAAGACTGTTGCTGCGGCAGCGCTGTTCACCGCCGGGATCGGCCTCGGTTCCGTTTCCGACAGCCAGGCAGCAGGCGCCGGCTGCGGCGGTGCTTCCTGGTATGCGCTGACCTCCAAGACGGCTTCCGGCGAACGTATGAACGCCGCCCGCCTCACCGCCGCCCATCGCAGTCTGAAATTCGGCACCAAGGTGCAGGTCACCAACAAGCGCAACGGCAAGAGTGTAATCGTTCGCATCAACGATCGTGGCCCGTTCATCCGTGGCCGTGTGATCGATCTTTCCAAAGCAGCCGCCTCGCAGATCGGCATGATCAGCTCCGGCCACGCCAGCATCTGTTATCGCGTCGTCAATTCCTGATCGTAAAATACTTCCGTCCGGCATCCGATCCGGGCGGTTCTGCTTTGAGAAGTACTGTTCCTCGCCACTTCCCCGCGTTTAATCCCGGCCAGCGTCTTGCTCTTCGATGCCATCGCCGCTACCACGGCGAAAAAGGAGTTGATCGAAGATGCGATTGGGCGGCAGGCTCGCTGGAGCCATTGAGGTTCTTGAGGACATCGAAAAGCGGAAGCGCCCGGTCGCCGACGCACTCAAGGACTGGGGCCTTTCCCATCGCTTCGCCGGCTCCGGCGATCGATCGGCGATCGGCAACATCGTCTATGACGCGCTTCGCATGAAGCTCTCCCACGCCTACCTGATGGACAGCGACAGCGCCGCCGCTCTCGGCCACGCCGTGATGTACCGCCAGTGGGGCTTTTCCCCCGAAGCGCTGGCGGCCGAACTCGATGGCGACAAATTCGCACCCGAGATGCCGTCCGCCGACATGGCGCAGGCCTTCGCGACGCGCCGCCTCGATGATGCCGCGCCCCACATCCAGGGCGACATTCCCGAATGGGTGCAGGCATCCTTCGAGGAAAACTTCTCCGAGGATTGGCTCGACGAAGCCAAGGCGCTCGCCGGGCGTCCGACGCTCGATCTGCGCGCCAACACGCTCAAGTCGACCCGGGACAAGGTGCTGAAGGCGCTGGAGCGCAGCGGCGCTGAAGCCGCAACGATCGCCCGCAACGGTATTCGTATTCCCGCCGGCGAAGGCGCCTCGCGCCTGCCGAACGTCACCGCCGAGCTTTCCTTCCAGAAAGGCTGGTTCGAAGTCCAGGACGAGGGATCGCAGATCGTCGCCGATCTCGCCTTCCCGCAGGAAGGCGAACAGGTGCTCGACTATTGCGCCGGCGGCGGCGGCAAGACGCTCGCCATGTCGGCTGCGATGAACAACAAGGGCCAGGTGCACGCCTACGACACCGACCGCAAGCGCCTGGCGCCGATCATCGAACGGCTGAAGCGCGCTGGAACGCGCAATGTCCAGGTACACGATTCCGCCGACAGCCTGGCGCCGCTTGCCGGCCGTTTCGATCGGGTTCTCGTCGATGCGCCTTGCACCGGCACCGGAACGTGGCGTCGCCGCCCCGACACCAAGTGGCGGCTCAACCAGAAGAACCTCGAAGAGCGGATCTCCCAGCAGGAAGAAGCGCTGGCAAGTGCTGCGCAGTTCGTGCGGCCGGGCGGACACCTGATCTACGTCACCTGCTCGGTGCTTCCCGAGGAGAACGAGGCGCAAGTCTACGGCTTCTGCGAAGACAATCCGGAATTCGAGATCCTGTCGGCCGCCGACATCTGGGCCGGGCTATTCGGTACCGACAAGCCGCAGCCATGGTCCGCCGACATGAAGACGGTGACGCTGACGCCGGCTTCCACCGGCACCGACGGCTTCTTCTTCTGCCTGATGCAGCGCAAGGCCTGAGCGCCTCGCCGGCGGCTTCGACACTGCGCCAAACCGCCGGCATCAGATTGAAAACGTTCTAAACTATACACTTTGACACCAGTTTACTTTTGGTTCATGACAATCAAGCTCCGGCGGGTCGGCGGGGGATTTTCCACGACCCATTGCCGAGCAATGACGCCGTCCCGCGGTGTCCGTTCCGGTCACGCCGGGAGAAGAACAGGAGAGGGTCATGACCAAGAATTTCATCCGCGCCGCGGCGCTGGCGCTCATGACGGCAACGTCGACGCTGGCCCTGCAGCCGGCGCAGGCCGCCACCGATGCGGCCGCCGTTGTAAAGCACTACACCGTCGTCGCGCACGCCAAGTTCGAAGATGCGCTGATCACCGCTGAGGCGCTCGACAAGGCAATCGACGCGCTGATCGCGACCCCCAGCGAAGCAACGCTGAAGGCGGCGCGCGAAGCCTGGCTCAAGGCCCGCCACCCCTACCAGGAAACGGAAGTCTACCGCTTCGGCAACGCCATCGTTGACGAGTGGGAAGGCAAGGTCAACGCCTGGCCGCTGGACGAAGGCCTGATCGACTATGTCGATCCGAGCTACGGCAGCGAGAGCGACGAGAACGGTCTCTTCACCGCCAACGTGATCGCCAACAAGACGATCAAGATCGACGGCAAGGATGTCGACGCCACCAACATCACGCCGGAACTGCTGGCGGGTACCCTACAGGAAGCAGGCGGCATCGAGGCGAACGTCGCCACGGGCTATCACGCCATCGAATTCCTGCTCTGGGGCCAGGACCTGAACGGCACCAAGGCTGGCGCCGGCAACCGCCCCTACACGGATTACGACACCAAGGCCTGCACCGGCGGCAATTGCGATCGGCGTGGCGCCTATTTGAAGGCTGCATCCGAACTGCTCGTTTCGGACCTGAAGGAAATGGTTGCCAACTGGACGCCGGATGGCGCGGCGACCAAGGCCGTCGAAGCCGATCCGAAGGCTGGCCTGACCGCCATCCTGACCGGCATGGGATCGCTCTCCTATGGCGAGCTTGCAGGCGAGCGCATGAAGCTCGGCATCCTGCTGCATGACCCGGAAGAAGAGCACGACTGCTTCTCCGACAACACCCACAACTCGCACCTGCACGACGCGATCGGCATCCAGTCGGCCTATACCGGCGAATATACCCGCGTCGACGGCACCAAGCTGACCGGCGCCTCGCTTTCCGAACTCATTGCCACCAAGGACGCGGCACTCGACAAGGAAATGACCAAGGATCTCGCCACCACGGTCGAGAAGATGCAGGCGATGGCCAAGCGCGCCGAAACCGTCGAGGCCTACGACCAGATGATCGGCGAAGGCAATGCCGAGGGCAACGCCACCGTCCAGGCCGCGATCGACGGCCTGATCGCCCAGGCCAAGACCGTGCAGCGCGTCATCGCGTCGCTCGACCTCGGCACGATTGAGCTTGAAGGTTCCGACAGCTTGGATAATCCTAACGCTGTTTTCCAATAAGCTGAAAAGGCGGGCCGCGCCGTTACGGACGCGGCCCGATCCTCAATCGATGAACGCATGCATTGCCCGCTCCCTTCTGCAGTCGCTCCTGGCGCTGTTTCTTGTTGCGGCGGCAGTTCAGGCGTCAGACGATACCTCCGCGCTCAAGCACAAGCGCGACGATCTCTCCGAGGCCGACCTTCGCCGCGTCGAGGCGATCACTGTGCCGGTCACGGATTTCTCCAAGGCAGAACGATACGAGGCGATGTCGGCGGGAGCCGGAACGTCGATCGCCCCGAACGATCAGGACAGCTTCACTCAGTTTTCCGCAAACTTGGCTTTCGAGGATGAAGAGGGATTCAAGCTGGGCGATGCGCTGTTCGAAAAGCTCTGGGTGTCCTCGCCCTCGTCAACCCAGGCGTCCGATGGCCTGGGGCCGCTCTACAATGCAAGGTCCTGCCTCAGCTGCCATCCGCGCGATGGGCGTGGCGGCCCGCCCGAAGGCGCCAGCGACGGCACCTCGATGCTCTACCGGCTCGCCCGGGCGCCGCGCAACGACGGCGAACGGCAGATGCTGGCGACCTACGACATGGCCAATTTCCCCGACCCGATCTACGGCGCGCAGTTGCAGGACAGGGCGGTGCCGGGGCTTGCCGCCGAAGGTCAGATGAAGATGACCTACTCCGAGCTGCCGGTCACGCTGGCGGACGGCGAACTGGTCTTCCTGCGCAAGCCGACCTATGCGGTGCGCGATCTCGCCTACGGCGCCCTTGATCCGACAACGACGCTTTCGCCGCGGGTGGCGCCGCAGATGATCGGATTGGGACTGATCGAGGCGATCCATGAGGCGGATATCCTTTCCCGTGCAGACCCTGATGACGCCGACGGCGACGGCATCAGCGGGCGCGCCTCGCTGGTTCGCGATCGCGCGACCGGAGAAATTGCGCTTGGTCGCTTTGGCTGGAAGGCACAGACCCCGACGGTGCGCCAGCAGACGGCGGATGCCTTCGCCGCCGATATCGGCCTTTCGACCCCGGATCTCGACCGCAGTTTTGGCGACTGCACCGAAGGGCAAACGGCCTGCCTCGGCCTGCCGACCGGCGTCCAGGCGCGTCTCGGCGCGGTCGAGGCTCCGGACCCGGTGCTGGGACTGGTCACCTTCTACTCGGCCAATCTGGCCGTTCCGGCGCGGCGCAAGGCGAGCTTTCCAAAAACCCTGCGCGGCAAGGAGATCTTCTACCAGAGCGGCTGCGCTTCCTGCCACACCCCGAAATACGTGACGCGTCGCGACGCTGCCCACAAGGCACAGGCGTTCCAGCTGATCTGGCCCTATTCCGACTTCCTGCTCCATGACATGGGAGACGGCCTTGCCGATGGCCAGACCGTAGGTATCGCCAATGGCCGCGAATGGCGCACGCCGCCGCTCTGGGGCATCGGACTGACGAAGGCGGTGAGCGGCCATACGTTCCTGCTGCACGACGGGCGGGCCCGCAATTTTACCGAAGCCATTCTGTGGCATGGTGGAGAGGGCAAAAAAGCGCGAGACGCCTTTGCCGCGCTTTCCACACGTGACCGCCGTGACCTCCTCGCATTCCTGGAGTCTCTTTGATGTCTCATATGCCTTCGCTTGCCCTCGGCCTTTGCCTGGCCGCTCTGTCCCTGCCGGCCATGGCGCAGGAGGGAAGCGCGCTGTCGCCCCGTGTCGTCAACGAGGCTGCCGTGCCAGCCGTGATGGCTAGGGCGGTCGACGATTTCATTATCCCCGGCTACCGCAACCTGTCGGACAAGACCGCGCTGCTGACGAAGGCGTCGGCCGCCCTTTGCGAGGTCCCGTCGGCGGCATCGCAGGAGAAAGCGCAAGAAGCATTTTCCGACCTGGTACAGGCCTGGTCGACGGTCGAAATCATCCGTTTGGGGCCGGCGCTCGAGCAGAACCGCTTCGAGCGCTTCCTGTTCTACCCCGACCGCAAGAGCACGGGCCTGAAACAGGTGCAGGCCATTCTTGCCAAGGGCGACGAGACGGCGACCGACGTCGCATCGCTCAAGGGCAAGAGCGTCGCGGCGCAAGGACTGGGCGCACTGGAATACGTGCTCTACGGCAATGGCTCCGATGTGCTGGCGAGCAAGGACGGCGATTTCCGTTGCCGCTACGGCGTGGCGATCTCGCAGAACCTCGACGCCATCGCCAACGAGTTCCTGGCGGAGTGGCAAAAGCCTGAGGGCATCCAGGCCGCCTGGAAAAAGCCGGGCCCTGGAAATCCTCAATTTCGCGACAGCAAGGAGGCGGCAACCGAGCTGCTCGGCATTTTCGTGCACGGCGTCGAGATGGTGAAGGACCAGCGGCTGAAGCCGTTCTATGCCGGAACCGTCGACGGCAAGCAGGACAAGGGACATCCGAAGTCGGCGATCTACTGGCGGTCGGAAAACACCATGCCCTCGATCGCCGCCAACTTCCGCGGCCTGCATACCCTGTTCAAGGTGGCCGACATGGAAAGCCTGCTTCCGAACGACAGCCGCTCGGTCGCCGGGTCGGCAGACTTCGTCTTCAAGTCGGTCATCGGCATCTCGCAGACCATCGACGGTCCGATCGGCGAGGCGATCGCCGATGACAAGAGCCGGGCCAAGCTCGATTTTCTCACGCTCAACACCGCCGATCTTCTCGACCGGCTGAACAAGGATTTCGGCGGTGCCATCGGCCTTGGCGCCGGCTTCTCCTTTGCCGACGGCGACTGAGCAGACAGCCCTTAGCCGAGGCTGTTGACAATCCCCCCGTTTGGGCGCAAAGCGCTCCCGTGTCCGCTCTCGCGGCCACGTTTCACCACAAGGATCAACTTGCAATGAACCCCGACAGTCGAAGTCGAGCCTTCATGCTCACGACCGCTCGGTCCTGATTGATCAGGGCTTCGTGGCGGTCGGATGACTCGCCCTATGGAGCCCAAAATGCTGCGCATCTACAAAAGCCAGAACAGCCATCTCGTGCTCGTCGACATGCTCGACGGCCTTGCCTCTCCGACGCCGGTCATCTGGTTCGACCTGCTCAATCCGTCCGTGGAGGAGACCCGGCTGGTCGAAGGCCAACTCGGCATCGAAATCCCGACCCGGGACGAGATGCAGGAAATCGAGCTGTCCGACCGGCTCTACCAGGAAGACGGCGCGCAGTTCATGACCATGACGGCCGTTGCCAAGCTCGACAGCGACTACCCGGTCAAGGTTCCCGTGACCTTCATCGTCAAGGGCGTGACGCTCGTGACCGTACGCCACGCCGACCCGAAGCCGTTCCAGACCTATGCCAACCGGCTGCAGAAGGCCAACGGCCAAGGCTGCGAAACTGGCGAACTGGCGATGCTGGGGCTTCTCGAAGCGATGATCGACCGCACCGCCGACGCACTCGAGCGGGCCGGCAGCGAGGTCGACGGTATTTCGCGTGAAGTGTTCCGCAAGACCAATGCCAGCGCCACCAAGAAGACACGCGACTTGCAGTCGCTGATCGAGCAGATCGGCCAGAAGGGTGACCTTCTGACGATCATTCGCGAAAGCCTGGTCAGCATCGGTCGGCTGGTCGCCTATCACGTGGCGCTCGAAGGCATCGGTCCGCGCAAGGCGGCCAAGGAAAGCCGGCAGCGGATCAAGTTGATCCAGCGCGATGCGACATCGCTCGGCGACCACGCGCTGTTCCTGTCGAACAAGATCAACTTCTTGCTCGACGCGACGCTCGGCCTGATCAATCTGGAGCAGAACCAGATCATCAAGATATTCTCGGTCGCTGCCGTCGTGTTCCTGCCGCCGACACTGGTCGCCTCGATCTACGGCATGAACTTCGAGGTCATGCCCGAGCTGCAGTGGCAGTTCGGATATCCCTATGCCCTGGCGCTGATGGTGCTTTCGGCGATCGTGCCGTTCCTCTACTTCAAGCGGCGGGGCTGGCTCTGACAGAGTCATCTGCTACATCGTAGCGACAAGGATCGGCGGCGGAATTCCGGTGCCGGTCCGATAAGATGGCAGGCGAGGAATGGCCATGCGCGCCACCACGGGTCTGATCGACCGTCGCAATTTCATCAAGATGGCCGGCGCCGCCTGGGTGGCGACGCTCGGCGCTCGCGGCGCCTTTGCGCTCGAGCGCGCCGACGCGGTCTTTGCCTCCGCTTTCATGGCGCCGGACGGAAGCTATGGCGTTGCCACACTGACCGAGGCCGGCGAGATCGTCGAGCGCACGGCGCTTCCGGCACGCGCCCACGGCATGGCCCATTCAGCCGCCAGCAAACGGACGGTGGCGTTTTCCCGCCGCCCCGGCACCTATGCGATGATCCTTGCGACCGACGGCAGCGCCGAGCCGGTGGTCATCGCGGCCGCCGAGGGCCGGCACTTCTATGGCCATGGCTGCTTTTCTGCCGATGGCCGCCTGCTCTACGCCACCGAAAACGACTTTGCCGCCAATCGCGGCATGATCGGCATCTACGACGGCAGCCGACATTTTGCCCGCATCGGCGAGTTCCCGACCTATGGCATCGGCCCGCATGACATGACGCTTTCCGCCGATGGACGGATGCTGGCCATCGCCAATGGCGGCATCGAGACTCATCCGGATTTCGGCCGCACCAAGCTCAATCTCGACCATATGGAACCGAGCCTGACACTGGTCGACACCGAGACCGGCGCGCTGATCCAAAAACACATACTGCCGGGCGAACTCAACCGTCTCTCCACCCGCCACGTCGATATCGGCCCGAAGGGCGAAATCTGGTTTGCCTGCCAATACGAAGGTGCGCGCGACGACCTGCCGCCGCTCGTCGGCCATTTTTCCCATGGCGAAGATCTCGCCTTCGTGTCGCTGCCCGAAAGCACGACCGAGGCCTTGGCCAATTATGTCGGCGCCATAGCCGTCAACCGCCAGGAGGGATTGATCGGCCTCACCTCGCCCAAGGGTGGCGTTGCCGTGACGCTCGATGCCCGCACGGGTGCGGTGTTGAGGCAAGAGCGCGTGACCGACGCCGCCGGTGTCGCGGCGGCCGAGCATGGTTTTGCCGTGTCGTCCTATGACGGCCGCTTCAAGGACCGTCAAAGCCGTGTCGCCTGGGACCAGCATATCGTCCGGCTCGGCCGGGACTGACGGCCCACGTCACGCGGAGAAGCGACCCTCGCCGGCCAGCTTTGCCAAATTGTCCCATCGATAGGCGGTCTGATCGTGGTTCTCACCGCCGAGGCTGACCTGGCCCTGGCCGACGGCGACCGCCCCCAGGCGTTCGTAAAACGCTCGGTTCGGATTGCTGGAAAGCACCCAGGCAAACAGCGACGCGCCGCCCAGCTCCCGGCAGTGGGCCGCGACGCTGCGCACGAGCGCCGAGCCGATGCCGGCCCCTTGAAACTCCTTGAGGATATAAAGCGCATAGAGTTCGCGGTCGAAGCGCGGCGGCATCGAGCGGGCCTTTCCATAATTGGCAAAGCCGATCACCCGGTTCGTGCTCATGTCGACCGCGACCAGGTGGAAAACGTCGACAACGCGCATGCGCCGGGCATGGCGCAACGCCTGTTCCTCGATGCTCATGGCATCGAGGAAGGCATCGGAAATCAGCCCGCGAAACGTCGATCGCCAGGTTTCGACGATGACGGAAGCGATCATCATGATGTCATCAGGACCGGCCGGCCGGATGTCGATGCGTCGGAAGCTTTTCATGGCAGAGATATAGGTGGCGCATGGTCGCTTCGAAACAGCAGCCCCCGCTGGAAAGCGCATCAGGGCACTCTATCTGTCGACGCCATGAACAGACCCCTCGTCTACACAGTCTTCATCGCTGCCGTTCTCGGTCTCGGGCTTCTCATCGGCTACAACAACATCCCCGGCGAATGGTACCAGTCACTGGCAAAGCCGGTCTTCAATCCACCCAACTGGATCTTCGCCCCGGTCTGGTCGGTGCTCTACGTGATGATCGGCATCGTCGGCGCCCGGCTGTTTCTTGACCATCGCCGTACCGCCGCGATGCGATTGTGGCTCGCGCAGATGATCTTCAACTTCCTGTGGTCGCCGCTGTTCTTCGGCCTGCAGGACATCGCGTCGGCACTGATTGTCATCATCGCGCTGCTGATCGCAGTCGCCGGTGTCATCGTCGCAAGCTGGCAAAGAGACCGCGCTTCGGCCTTGCTCTTCCTGCCCTATCTCGCCTGGGTGGCATTCGCGACCGTACTCAACGGCTCGATTTTCCTCATGAATTGAGCTTGTCGCACTGGTGCGGCCGTGCCACTGTCCGTCGATCGATATGGGAGGCAATCGGGCCTGCCGCGACAGCCAGGGCCGTACAGACTGATGGACGACAGCGATCCCCCAGATTTCCGCAGGCGCATAAGGGAAAGCTTCGCACGGCAGGCGGCCATGGAAACGATCGGCGCAGAACTGACGCTGGTCGAGCAGGGTACCGTCGAGATCGAGCTGCCCTTTGACGAAAAGCTGACGCAGCAGCACGGCTTCCTGCATGCGGGCGTGATCTCCGCCGCGCTCGATTCGGCCGGCACCTATGCCGCCTATTCCGTCATCGACCCCGACGCCTCTATCCTGACGATCGAATTCAAGGTCAACCTGCTGTCGCCGGGGCGCGGCGAGCGCTTCCTGTTTCGCGGCGAGGTCACCAAGCCCGGCACGACGATCATCGTCTCCGACGGGCGCGGCTACGCCATCCGCTCGGACGGGCCGGCCAAGCTGATCGCCTCGATGACCGGCACGATGATGGTCATCCGCGGACGCGAGGGTATCGAAGGATGAAGGTCGAAATGAAGGACGTCGCCGGCCGCAAGGTTCTCTATGTCATGGCTGTCGATGCCGAGTACGGTCCTCATCTCAAGGCACGGATCGCGCCGCTGATGACCGGCGTCGGACCGGTCGAGGCCGCAGTCACGCTGACGAAGACGCTGGCAGGCCTTGCCTCCAAAGACACTCTGCCTGATCTCGTCGTCTCGCTCGGTTCGGCGGGTGCGGCCAAGCTTGAACAGACCGAAGTCTATCAGGCGACATCGGTCGGCTACCGCGACATGGACGCCTCGGTGCTCGGTTTCGAGAAAGGCGCGACGCCGTTTCTCGACCTTCCCGCCGTCGTTTCGCTGCCGCTGCGCATTCCTGGGATCAAGGAGGCCCGGCTTTCGACCGGCGCCAACATCGTCTCCGGCACCGCCTATGACGGCATCGACGCCGACATGGTGGAAATGGAGACCTATGCGGTGCTACGCGCCTGCCAGTCTTTCGGCGTGCCGCTCATCGCGCTTCGCGGCATTTCCGACGGTAAGGCGGAACTCAAGCACGTCAACGACTGGACGGAATATCTAGATGTCATCGACGAGAAGCTCGCCGGCGTCATCGACAGGCTTGAGACAGCGATCGGCACGGGCGAAATCCGGCTCTGAAAGCCCGGAATTGTCGGGGTGCAATCTAATCGTTGCGCAGAGGACGGGCTTTGATTAAAGGCTCGCCATGATCAAGCTTGTTTGAAGGCCCGACATGACCCAGACAGCCCATCCCGACACCGTTCTCATCGTCGATTTCGGCAGCCAGGTGACGCAGCTCATCGCCCGGCGCGTGCGCGAATCCGGTGTTTATTGCGAAATCGTGCCGTTCCAGTCGGCGGACGAAGGTTTTCAGCGGCTAAAGCCGAAGGCCGTCATCCTCTCCGGCAGCCCGGCTTCCACCCTCGACATCGGCTCGCCGCGCGCGCCTTCGATGATCTTCGATTCCGGCCTGCCGGTCTTCGGCATCTGTTACGGCCAGCAAACCATGTGCGCCCAGCTGGGCGGCAAGGTCGAGAGCGGCCATCACCGCGAATTCGGCCGCGCCTTCCTCGAAGTCGAGAAGGACTGCGCGCTGTTCGACGGCGTCTGGTCGCTCGGCTCGCGCCACCAGGTCTGGATGTCGCATGGCGACCGCGTCACGGCGATCCCCGAAGGCTTCGAGGTCGTGGCGACATCCGCCAACGCCCCCTTTGCCTTCATTGCCGACGAGAAGCGCAAGTACTACGCCGTGCAGTTCCACCCGGAAGTGGTGCACACGCCCGACGGCGCCAAGCTGATCGCCAACTTCGTGCACAAGATCGCCGGCATCAAGGGCGACTGGTCGATGTCGGCCTACCGCGCCAAGGCCGTGGACGCGATCCGCAAACAGGTCGGCGACAAGAAGGTGATCTGCGCGCTTTCCGGCGGCGTCGACAGCTCGGTCGCAGCGCTCCTGATCCACGAGGCAGTCGGCGACCAGCTGACCTGCATCCTCGTCGACCATGGCCTGATGCGCAAGGACGAGGCGAAGAACGTCGTCGCCATGTTTGAAGAGCACTATAATCTGCACCTGCTGCACGTCGACGCTTCCGACCGCTTCATCGGCGAACTGGAAGGCCAAAGCGATCCGGAAACCAAGCGCAAGATCATCGGCCGCCTGTTCATCGAGGTGTTCGAGGAAGAGGCAAAGAAGCTCGGCGGCGCGGATTTCCTTGCCCAGGGCACGCTTTATCCCGACGTCATCGAAAGCGTTTCCTTCACCGGCGGCCCGTCGGTGACGATCAAGTCGCACCACAATGTCGGCGGCCTGCCGGAACGCATGAACATGCAGCTGGTCGAGCCGCTGCGCGAGCTGTTCAAGGACGAAGTCCGGGTGCTCGGCCGCGAACTCGGCCTGCCCGACAGCTTCATCGGCCGCCACCCGTTCCCCGGACCGGGCCTTGCCATCCGTTGCCCTGGTGGCATCAGCCGCGAGAAGCTCGAGATCCTGCGCGAAGCCGACGCGATCTATCTCGACGAAATCCGCAAGGCCGGCCTCTACGACGCCATCTGGCAGGCGTTTGCCGTGCTGCTGCCGGTCCAGACCGTCGGCGTCATGGGCGACGGCCGCACTTACGAGTTCGTCTGTGCGCTGCGGGCCGTCACCTCGGTCGACGGCATGACCGCCGACTTCTACCACTACGACATGGAATTCCTCGGCCGTGCGGCAACGCGCATCATCAACGAGGTCCGTGGCATCAACCGCGTGGTCTACGACGTCACGTCGAAGCCGCCCGGCACGATCGAGTGGGAATAACGGGCAATCGGCGGCAATAGCGTAGCTTTGGGCGGCGATTTTCTCGCCCGCGCTGCTGCCAGCCGTCTATTCCTCACGTGCGCCGAGCGCCATGATGGCGCTGTCCGGTCGATTAGTCCAACCGCACCCAATCGATGGCTTCGAGCACATACGGCGCGAACAGGAAGTCCCGGATCTGGATGATCCGGCTTTCCGACCAGCCGATCAGGACGAAATGTGCAGGCCGTTCCGTCGAGCCGGTGCTGTCGAACACCAGCATGGCCGGCTGTCCTTCAACCGCGCCGAAGGCGAACCGCCACTTCGTCACTTCGCCATAGCGGGTAAAATAGTGGCCGATCCTGTCGCGTCCTTCGAGTTGCAGCCGGTTTACCAGATCGAGCTTCACGTCATCGGCGAGCATGGCGCGAATTGCGTCGAAATCACCGCTCTGAAAGAGACGGACATAGGCGGTCATCTTCCGCCGGTCCGGCTCTGACATCAGCGGCAGCCTGATATCGTCGGGTGCCTGCGCAAGTTCCCGGAGTGCAACGCGCCCGCGCTGTAGCGCCGATTTGGCGGCGGCGGGCGAGCAGCCCGCGATCCCGGCGATCTCGTCGATCGAATGACCCAGGACATCCTTGAGGATCACCGCGCAGCGCTGAAGTTCAGGCAGCCGCAGAAACGTCTGGAAGCTGAACGCGACGATTTCCGCCTCAGGGATGGGCGCCGCCTCGACGTCTTCGGTGAGCGAGACGACCGTGTTGCGCGACCGCTCGCGCAGGAAATCGAGGCTCGTGTTGTGGGCGATGCGAAACAGCCAGCCCTCGAGACTATCGACCTCGACTCCTTGGGCTCGTGCGTTGAGCGCCTTGACGAGCGTATCCTGCAAGACATCCTCGCCATTGACCGCCGATCCCGTCATGCGCGCGCAGTAGCGATGAAGGCGTGGTCTGAGCGCATTCAGACGGTCCTCGAAATGGTCGGTATTCATGCACCAAGACCTCCGGCGCTTGCCCGCTCCGCCTGGGACTGGGCGCTGATTTCGATCAGTATCTTCGACAGCTTGGCCGGTTGTGACAGGAATGGCGAGTGGCTGGTCTCCAAAGTGTGGGTCGTCGTCTTGCCGCCGATGGCAACGTCTACGGTCGCAATCATGTGATCCTGACCGGCCAACGGAACCGCGCGGTCCTGTGTGGTGCGGATGTAGTGGCGCGGCACGGTGCCAAATCCTTCCGGCGTAATGGCCGATGGAGCCACGGCGCCGGCATTCGATTCGTCGTAGTGAAGATGCAGCGCCGCCTGCGCGAATTCCACCTCCGGCACGTCGCCATAAAACGAAGCCTTGAGAAGCGATCGATAGGCGACGTCTGTCGATCGCGGATTGATCCTTGTCGCACCGATGCCGACGGGGTCGCCCACGAACAACCCGGGCGACAGGGCCGAAGACATGGTTTCGTGTTGCAGCATCGCCAGCAACGGCATGCCGTTCGGCACCATGAACCCGGCGATATAAACGACTGCGAGAAGCTGGTCCGGAACCCTTTCGGCGACCGCCGAAATCGTCATCCCGCCGGCCGAGTGCCCGACCAGGATGACCTTGCCGCCGCCGAGGGCCGCGGCCTCTTTTACCAGCTCGACAACCGCTTCCGTCCGCTCCAGCTGCGTAATGCCGGCGCTGGGTGACGGCTCCGTGGCAAAAGCAATGGGGTCGAACGGACGAAGGCCGAGCGACGGTGGGGCTATGGCATTGACCCCCGCGCCGGGAAGGTCGAGCGTCAAGGCCGAAAAGCCATTGGCTTCAAGTATCGGCGTCACCTTGTCCCATGTCGAGCGGTCGTGCCAACCGCCATGGATCAGGACAAAAACTGCTTTGGTCACTGCCATTCCCTCAGTCCCCTTTACTCTGACCTTACGATATTTGCGGCCTGTGCAAGCGGCCAACTGCCAGCGTCGGTTCAAACTTCCCTGTCGTCGAAAAGGAACATTTCAACACCAGAGTCGTCAGGCGCAAAAAGTCGTCGATCCGCCGCAGCGGCCTGACCTTCCGGGCTTGCAAACGCCTTGTTGATCGCCGCAAGGTCGTCGAAATGCAGCGTTCCAATGCGATGAATTTTGGACGTTCCGACTGGCCTTGCGATCGGGCCGTCGCTGACCTCGTATTTCCTGAGCCCAGGGATCTTCTTGGCGAGAGGCACGTGGATCTCGAAATAATGCTGGTCGAACGCCTCGACATTATCAGGTGTTGGGTAAATCACGACCATGCGGGCCATTGCGATTCCTCCGTTGTTTCGGTGTGTGCCAAAGCCTCACCGGGTTTCGCCAAACACCGCCGAGCCGATGATCGAATCGAGGCTCGCCAGCTCAAGGATCTCAGGGAAGTAGGCTTTCATGCGCGGGTCGCTGCGCATCGCCTCGACCGCTGCAGGGGTCTCCCACTCGGAGTAGATGACGACGCCGGTGCCGTCATTTGCCGCGATCAACCGGGTCGTCTTCCAGCCTTCAAGCGTGCGGACAACCGTGTCGGTGTTCAGCTTCAGGAGCGCGATCAGCGCATCCTGCTTCCCGGGTTTGACCTTCAGCAGATTGATCAAAATGACTGACTCGTCGGACATGGCATGTCTCCTTTTTGTTTCGAACACATCAAGGACGACCGGAAGGGTGAAAACGGATCGCGACGTTTGAAAATTTTGGGAAATGGTTCTCTGCGGAGCGGGGCCTGCTGACTGAAATAAGCAGTCCAAGCCATCGCCACAACAACGGAAGAGCCGTAGCCTTACCTGACAAAAAACAATAGTGTTGACTAATTAATCAGTATGCACTAATTTTTTTGTCATGATTGAAACCGCACCCATCACCGCCGTCATGCGCGCCCTTGCCGATCCGACCCGGCGTGCCGTGTTCGAGCGCATCGCCAATGCCGACGAGATCACAGTGGTCGAACTGACGCGCGGCAGCGGCGTGACGCAGGGTGCCATTTCGCAGCATCTCAAGTCATTGAAGCAGGCGGGCCTCGTCAGCGAGCGTCCCGAAGGCCGCAACGTCTATTACCGCGCTGAGCCCGAAGGCCTCGAGCCGCTTGTCGACTGGATGAGCCATTACGGCGCCTTCTGGCGCGAACGGTTTGCAAACCTCCGCACTCTCTTGAAGGAGATCGATCCATGAATGAAGTAGTGTTGCAGCCCCACACGCAGGACATCGTGGTAGACGAGGTCTTCCCCCACGCCCCCGAGACGATCTGGAAAACCTTGACGAGCGGCGCCTTGATAAGCCGCTGGATGATGGTTGCGACAGGCTTCGAGCCGGTCGAAGGCAACCGCTTCACCTTCCAGACCACGCCGGCCGGCGAATGGGATGGCGTCATCCACTGCCGGGTGCTGGAGGTGAAACCGAACGAGCGGTTCGTCTACGCCTGGAAAGGCGGGCACGAGGCCAATGCCGGCTATGGCTCGCGTCTTGACACGGTCGTTACATGGACCCTGTCCAGGGTCCACAACGGCACGCGCCTTCGCCTCGTTCATTCCGGCTTCGTGACGCCGAGAAACGACACCGCCTTCAAGAACATGAGCGAAGGTTGGAAGAAGGTTCTGACGCGGATCGGCACCGTGACCGAAGGGCAGGACTGAGACGACACCCAAAGCCTGACGCGGGCGCCGTGCCCGCGTCCTTGACGCGCCCGGTTCGGCAAGCGCCGTAGCGCCATCACGAACACAAGCAAAACAACTGATTGCGATGCCCGACCATCGAGCACGCTCGATGACGTACGCGTTGCCGTCCCCAGAGCCCAAGGAGCAATGACATGAGCAAGCCCTATACCGGTGGATGCGCCTGCGGCGCGATCCGTTACGAGATCTCTGGAGAACCGGTTTTCTCAAACGATTGTCAGTGTCGCGACTGCCAGAGCGAGAGCGGCACCGGACACGGATCGCACCTGACCTTCAGGCGAGACGGCGTGAAGCTCGAAGGCAAGGCGACGCTGTGGGACATGGTCGCCGATAGCGGCAACGTGAAGACCCGGGCCTTTTGTCCCACCTGCGGTTCGCCCGTCTATATGACCTTTGCCGCAATGCCCGAATTCTTCACCGTGCGCGCGGCGAGCCTCGACGATCCGAGTCGCTACAAGCCCCAGGTCGTCACCTATGGATCACGCGGCTACGCTTGGGACCACCTCGACCCGACGCTGCCGAAGTTTGACAAGATGCCGCCGATGTAAAGACCAGGCGAACGGACATCGAAGTTTTCCAGGGCGCGCCGTCGCGCGCCCTACCCCATCCCCATCGCGTAGCAACCGAGCAAATGCGCCATGCCGCGTTCGGTATTGCCGAACAGTAGATCCGCCTTCTGGCGGCTAGTTCGAACAGATCACGCCTGTCATCTTCTCTCCATCGAAACGCCAATCGGCGCACACCGAAAAAACAGGAGAGACCAATGCTTCGTTCCCTCATCACCGGCGCAGCCATAGCCTTCGCCGTCCCGGCACTCGCCGACGTTCAGCCCTATCCGGCGACGTTTACAACGGAAACCATCGCCACCAACGGCACGACCCTGCATGTGCGCGTCGGCGGTTCGGGGGCCGACCGTCGTGCTGCTGCACGGCTACGGCGAGACCGGCGACATGTGGGCGCCGCTTGCTGCCGAGCTTGTCCGCGATCACCGCGTCATCGTGCCCGATCTCAGGGGCATGGGGCTCTCGGACAAGCCGGCGACCGGCTATGACAAGAAGACAGAAGCGCAGGATATCGCCGGCGTGCTCGACGCGTTGAAGGCCGACAAGGTCGACGTGGTGGCACACGATATCGGCAACATGGTCGGTTACGCCTTTGCCGCCCAGTATCCGACACGAACGACAAAGCTGGTGCTGATGGACGCGCCGCTTCCCGGCGTCGGCCCGTGGGAAGAGATCCTGAAGAACCCGCTGCTGTGGCACTTCCGTTTCGGCGGGCCTGACATGGAGCGCTTGGTGGCCGGCCGCGAGCGCATCTACCTCGACCGCTTCTGGAACGAATTCTCCGCCGATCCGAAGAAGTGGAACGAGGCCTCGCGCGAACACTACGCCAAGCTCTATGCCCAGCCGGGCGCGATGCGGGCGGGCTTCGCCCAGTTCGCCGCCTTCGATCAGGACGCGATCGACAACCTGGCCTTCCTGAAACAGGGCAAGCTCGGCATGCCTGTCCTGGCCGTCGGCGGCGAAAAATCCTTCGGCCCGACAATGGCCGTCGTAACCCGCTTTGCCGCCAACAATGTCACCGAGGTGGTCATTCCCGCTTCCGGCCATTGGTTGATGGAGGAACAGCCCGAAGCGACGGTGAAGGCGATCCGCAGCTTTCTCGACGCGGAATGATCGAGGGTGCCTACGAAGCGGCCATTGACCAGAGCCGGCGCAAGCACTTTGCGCCGGCTCTTTTCGCATCATGGCCAGCGCGCAGCGCGATAGCTCTCAAGCTCCGGCTGGGCGTCAGGTCGGCGGAATGAAAGGCTGGCTGATCGCCTGGAATACGGCCAACGCCTCCAGCATTTCCCCGTGTGCCCGTAGCGCCGGATAGTTGGAGATCGCGATCAGCTCGGGATGGACCTCGCACAGGAAACGCAGCACCACTGCCACGGCGATATCGGCATGGCCAATGCGCTCCCCGAACCAGAACTCCGAGGTACCCTCCGACCGGCCGGCCTCCAATACGCCGAGCGCCGCCTCCATCTGGTGACGGCAGCGATCGACCCAGAGGGCCGAGACTTCGCCGTGCAGACGCTTCTCGTAGAACAGGCTGACGGCCTTGTCGCCGAGCCCGGTTGCAAGCGCCGCAACCTTAAGCGCCCGATGTCGGGCGGGTTCGAACCTTGGAAACAACAAGGCCGTCGAGATAATCGAGAATGATGTGGCTATCGATCAACGCGGTACCGTCGTCCAGCACCAGGGTCGGGACGCGCGTCAGCGGATTGTAGGCACGAAGCCTGTCGGCATCGCCGAAGGAGGACCAGGGGCGGTGCTCGAATTCCATGCCGTATAGCGTGAGCGCGATGCCGACGCGGCGGACGAAGGGAGAATCATATTGGCCGATCAGGATCATCTGCAGGGTCCCGTCTGGTGAGAGCGCAGCCAGAAGACAACGGATGCGCGGCAAAAGCAAAGCCTTGCTCCGCCCCCATCAACGCCCGCGCTCCCCGTTTCTAGCCACTTGCAGAGCCTATCGGGAATGCCGATAAGCCTTCGACACGAGACAAAAGGGGGAGACCATGGACATCTCGGAAATCATCATCGCCGGCGACACCGCAGGCATCGAATGGCGCCTTCCGGTCTTCCGCTTCAAGGGCAGGAGCCCCGACGCACCGAAGACCTATATTCAAGCGGCACTGCACGCCAACGAACTGCCCGGCACCGCGCTGGCGCATTTCCTCCTGCAGAAGCTCGCTGACGCGGAGAAGAACGCCGCCATTCTCGGCGACATCACCGTCGTGCCGCAGGCAAACCCCATCGGCACCGCGCAATCGCATTTCGGCGAACTGCAGGGCCGGTTCGATCTCGGCTCGCGCACCAATTTCAACCGCGATTTTCCGCTGATCGCACTCGGCGAGCGCGACAGCCTTCTCGAGGATCTTGATCGTTACTCGGCCACGGATCGGCTGAAGCGGCAATTGCTGCATATGGCGCTCGGCGCCGACTTGATGCTCGACCTGCATTGCGACGACGAAGCGCTGCAATATGCCTATATCGACGACGCCTTCTGGCCGGAGGCGGCCGACCTTGCCGCAGCTCTCGACATGGAGGCGGTGCTTCTTTCGGATGGCGAAAGCTCCGCCTTCGAAGAGGCCGTCGCCTACGCCTGGAAGTATGAGGCAGCCGGTCAGATGAAGACGAGCCTTCCGGGGCGGCTCTCCGTCACGGTCGAGCTTCGCGGCACACGCGACGTCTATCCTGACATGGCACGCAAGGATGCCGAAGGCGTGCTGCGCTTCCTCGCCCAGCGCGGCGTGGTCGCCGGCGACAGGGCAGCACTTCCAGCATTCGGCGGCATCGTCGCGCCGCTCGACAACATCGAGCTGATCCGCGCTCCGGAATCCGGCGCCATCCTCTTCCACCGCGATATCGGCGAGAGGGTGAAGGCCGCCGATCTGCTCGTGACGATCCTTAGCCGTCCCGGCCGGCCAGACGGCGCCATCGAAGTCCGCGCACCGCAGGACGGGCTGATTGTTACCCGGGTATCGACAAGGCTTGCCCGTCGCCGCGCGGACCTGATGAAAATCGCCTGCGCAACCGCGTCAAGCGCCGCACGCAAGCCCGGCCCGCTGGAAGCCTGAAGCCAAGCCAAAGCTGTGGCTTTGTCCGGAACGTCCTGAGAACGTTCCGGACATCACCGCGACATCGTCGCGGTCATCTTCGGACTGTCGAGAAGGATGGTCGAGCGCAGAGTCTTGATCTCGCCGATCTGCTCGAACTCGGTCCACAATAGCCGTTTGTAGTCGGCGACATCACGTACGGCGATCTTCAGCAGAAAGTCGAAATCACCGGCAACCGTATGGCACTCCACCACCTCGGGCATGCGCGACACCAGTTCGATGAAACGCTGCCCGACCTTGCTTGCGGTCCGCTCCAGCGTCACTTCGAGAAAGGCCTGGAAGCCGACCCCCGCCGCCTTCGGATCGACCACGACCGTTTGCCGGATAACACCTTCCGAGTAGAGCCGCGCCAACCGGCGCGACAGCGGTGCCGGCGAAAGCCCGACCCGCGCCGCAAGCTCGTTGTTGCTGCGCAACGCGTCCTCGACAAGCAATCGGATAATCCGCCGGTCGATCGCATCGAGTTTGGACGCTCCGCGCTCCGTCATAGCCAGCCCTTCCCGCTCTCTTCAGCGTTTGCGCAAATCAGCAAAAGAAATGCATCGATTTACGCAATTCGATCTATGCGAATATTGTCTCCGTGGCAAATCCGGCATCGATTTTGCGCTGTCTCTGATTTAAAGAAGAAGCCTGTCGAGAGCCGGAGGACGGTTCTCGGCGCGACCTTTCTCGATCGCCCATCGCTACTCTGTCACTGCCAAGGGGGAATTCCGGCATGTTCGACGCTCTGACCCGCCAACCCGACGATCCGTTGCTGGCCCTGATCGGGCTCTATCGCAAGGACGAGCGCCCTGGAAAGGTCGATCTCGGCGTCGGAGTCTACCGCGACGAAACCGGCCACACGCCGATCTTCCGCGCGGTCAAGGAAGCGGAAAAGCGGCTGCTCGCAACGCAGGACAGCAAGGCCTATGTCGGCCCCGAGGGCGACCTCATTTTCGTCGATCACCTCTGGACGCTGGTCGGTGGCGACACGATCAACCGAAGCCATTTGGCCGGCGTGCAGACGCCGGGCGGCTCCGGCGCGCTAAGGCTTGCGGCCGACCTCATCCGCCAGATGGGCGGCAAGCGCATCTGGATCGGCCTGCCGAGCTGGCCGAACCATGCCAGCATCTTCAAGGCCGCGGGCCTTGAGACGGCCGGCTATCCATTCTTCGACGTCCCGTCCCAGACCGTGCTCTTCGACACCATGATGAGCGCGCTCCAAGGTGCTTCGGCCGGCGACGCCGTGCTGCTGCATGCCGGCTGCCACAACCCGACGGGCGGCGTGATCACCGATACGCAATGGCTGGAGATCGCGGCCGTCGTCGCCGAGCGCGGCCTGCTGCCGTTGATCGACCTTGCCTATCAGGGCTTCGGCCGCGGATTGGACGAGGACGTAACGGGCCTTCGCCATCTCATCGGCATCGTCCCGGAAACCCTGATCGCCGTCTCCTGCTCGAAATCGTTCGGGCTCTACCGCGAGCGCACCGGCGCCATCTTTGCCGTGACCGCCTCGTCCTCGTCGGCCGACACGGTCCGCTCCAACCTCGCCGGCCTGGCGCGCACCAGCTACTCGATGCCGCCGGATCACGGCGCCGCCATCGTGCGCACCATCCTGTGCGATGCCGACCTGGCGCGCGACTGGAGAGAAGAACTTGAAACCATGCGCCAGCGTATATCAGGCATTCGCCGATCGCTTGCCGAAGGCCTGCGCGGCCGCTGGCAGGCGCTTGGCGCCGTCGCCGACCAGGAAGGCATGTTCTCGCTGCTGCCGCTTTCGGAAGCGGATGTGATGCGGCTCAGGAACGAACACGGCATCTACATGCCGGGTTCCGGCCGCATCAACATTGCCGGACTGAAGACGGCCGAAGTCGATGACGTCATCGGCAAGTTCAAGAACCTCTAAGGACTGAAAAGACGATGAACGCCGAGCCAATGATCAATACCCAGGACGTGCCCGCCGAGCGCCACCACCTCTTTGAGGATGCGTTGGCGATCCTGACGGGCACGCTGATCATGTCGCTCGGCGTCATCATCTACAGCAAGGCGATGCTGCTGACGGGCAGCACCTCCGGTCTGGCCCTTCTTTTGCAATACGCGACCGGCGCGCAATTCTGGCTGGTGTTCTCGCTCATCAATCTGCCGTTCTATGTCCTGGCGATCAAACGGCTCGGCTGGATGTTTGCGCTGCGCACCTTTCTTGCGGTCACGTTGGTGGCGCTGTTTTCGAAGTTGACGGCAGGATGGGTGGAATTCGCCAAGCTCGACCCGATCTACGCGACCATTGTCGGCGGCGGATTGATGGGCACCGGCCTGCTGATCCTCTTTCGCCACCGCACCGGGCTCGGCGGCATCAACATTCTGGCGATCTATCTGCAGGAGAAGTACGGCATCCGCGCCGGCTATTTCCAGCTTGCCGTCGATCTTACGATCCTTGCCGCCGCCTTCTTCGTGCTGCCGCCGGCCAACCTGGTTCTGTCCGTAGTTGGCGCCGCCGTCGTCAACATGACGCTTGCCATCAACCACAAGCCGGGCCGCTACGTCGGCGTAACCTGAGACACCGGCAAGGTCTTCCCTCTCCCTGAGAGGGAGGCTATCACTCCCAGCACGAATTTGCCGCAAGGCAGGAAAGGCATGGGAATGACGGTCACGATCTACGGCATCAAGAATTGCGACACGATGAAAAAGGCGCGCACCTGGCTCGACGGCCAGGGCATCGCCTATCGCTTCCACGACTACAAGGTCGAGGGCATCGACCGAGCCCATCTCGATCGCTGGTGCAAGGAGGCAGGCTGGGAAATCGTGCTCAACCGCGCCGGCACCACCTTCCGCAACCTGCCCGATGCCGAAAAGCAGAACCTCGATACCGACAAGGCAATCGCGCTGATGCTGGCACAGCCCTCGATGATCAAGCGTCCGGTGATCGAGGCCAACGGCAACCTGTTGATCGGCTTCAAGCCGGACCTCTACGAGGCCCTGTTTCACAAGACCAACGCCTGACGCCGGGAGAGGCACGATGTCCAAGACCACCCGCGCAACTCAGGCGCTTGCCAAGGCCGGCGTTGTCTTCACCGTCCACACCTACGACTACGACCCGAACGCCGAGCGCGTCGGGCTGCAGGCGGCAGAAGCACTCGGCGAGGATCCGAGCCGGGTGCTGAAGACGCTGATGGCCGAGGTCGACGGCAAGCCAGTCTGCTGCGTGGTGCCATCCGATCGCGAAGTCAGGATGAAGAAACTGGCCGCGGCCTTCGGCGGCAAGTCGGCAGCGATGATGAAGCCTGCTGATGCCGAGCGCCTGACCGGATATCATGTCGGCGGCATCAGCCCGTTCGGGCAGAAGAAGCTGGTGCCGACCGCGATCGAAGAAGCGGCGCTTTCCGAAGCACAGGTCTACATCAATGGCGGCCAGCGCGGGCTTCAGGTGCGGCTGGCACCTGGCGACGCACGAACGGCACTCAAGGCCGTGGCGGCACCGCTGATCGCCTGACGCCGACATGAACACTCCAGGATGTCCTTGGGCATTCCAGGCGTGTTCTGAGATCGAGAGCGCTTCCGGTTTAGACAGAGCCGCAGAAACGCTCTATCTCCCTGTTTTGACACATTTCCTGACGGAAAACCGCTTCGCACTTTTCCTGGAAATGCTCTAGCGAAGCCTTGCGAGTAGACTAGCCAGTTGCTGCGCTTCGTCCGTACCCAGTTTTGTGCCGACATGGGCCTCGATCGAACCGGAATAGACCTCCCACATGCGCTCGCGTGTCGCACGCCCTTTGTCAGTCACGACCACCCAGCGCCCGCGCCCGTCGGCGTCGAAAGCCTCGCGCCGAACCAGCCCTTCCCGTTCAAGCCGGTCGATCAAACGCGAGAGATTGTATTGGGCAAGCAAGGTGCGGGACTCGATCTCGAAGGGACGCAGCTTGCCGTCCTCCGCCTGCACCAGTTCCCAGAGCACATCATACCAGCCGAGCGGCGGCAGACCGGCCCTCTTGAAATCCGCCTCGATCGCCGAAAGCACGCGCCGTTGCGCGCGCATGAGGCCGATCCAGGCCTGTGTGGCAGCCGGCGTCGGCCGCAGTTCTCCATTCTTCGAAATATCGCTCATAGATGCAATTACATTGATCTTGAAAGTGTTGGCAAGCACACATACATGCAGATGCATCTACATTGATCAACCCAGGAGACCACCCATGAGCAGTGCCCTTACCCTGATCAGCCATCATCTCTGCCCCTATGTGCAGCGCGCTGCGATCGCGCTTGCCGAAAAGGGTGTCGCCTTCGATCGCGCGAGCATCGATCTGGCCGCCAAGCCAGACTGGTTCCTGAAAATCTCGCCGCTCGGCAAGGTGCCGTTGCTGCAGATCCCGCAGACGACCGGCGAGGCCGTCCTGTTCGAAAGTTCGGTGATCTGCGAATACCTCGAGGAGACACAGGCTGGCGTCCGGCTTCACCCGACGGACCCTCTGGAACGGGCACGCCACCGCGGCTGGATGGAATACGGCTCGTCGATCCTCTCGGACCTCTGGGGCTTCGAGACCACCGGGGCTGCCGACGCTTTCGAACAGAAGCGCCAGGTGATCGCCGCGAAGTTTGCGACGATCGAAACCGTTCTGGGCGACGGGCCCTATTTCGCCGGAACGGATTTCTCCCTGGTGGATGCAGTCTTTGCGCCGATCTTCCGCTATTTCGACCTGTTCGACACGTTGGTCGACCACAAGATCTTCAGCGGCCTTGCCCGTGTTTCCGCCTGGCGGCAGGCCCTGGCGGAACGCCCGAGCGTCAAGGCTGCCGTGGCATCGGACTATGGCGAGCGTCTGATGATCTTCTTGAAGCAGCACGACGCCTATCTGCTGCGTGCGCAATAGAGCGGCCCCACGGCCCTTCTTTTTCGGCGCGCGCCATCCTATGACAGATGCGAACAACGGGAGGAGCAAGCGCGCCATGCCTGATATGACGTCGACCCTGACGATATTGCAGCCCTATCCCGGCATCTTCGCCTATTACGACGGGCGGATTGCCGGGACCCGGCTCCATTCCGAGGGACCAAACTGGCTGGACGATGGCGCCTATGCGTTGGGCGTCGCGTCCTACGCAATCGTCGATGGCGGTGAGGCGCTCGTCTACGACACCCACATCTCCATCCCCCACGCCGAAGCCATTCGCGTCCATCTCGAAGGCCTTGGCGTCACCTCGATCCGGGTCGTGCTCAGCCACTGGCACAAGGACCACGTAGCCGGAAACGCCGCCTTTGCCGATTGCGAGATCATCGCTTTGTCGCTGACGGCGGAACGGCTTGCCGAAAACCGCGAGAAGATCGAAATCGCAACGCCGCCGATCCATCCCCTCGTCATGCCCAACCGCCTGTTTGAGCACGGGCTTGATCTCAAGGTGGGGCAATGAAAGGTGGAACTGCATCATTTCGCCATTCACAGCGCCGACGGCAATGTCCTCTGGCTGCCCGAGGAAAAGCTGCTGCTGGCCGGCGACACGGTCGAAGACTGCGCCACCTTTATCGCCGAAGCCGAGCAGGTCGCAACGCATATCGCCGAATTGAAGCGCCTGCGGGAATGGCCGATCGCCCGCATCCTGCCAAGCCACGGCGATCGCGATCGTATTGCTGCGGGCGGCTATGACGCGGCGCTGATCGATGCGAACCGAAGCTATCTCGAACGTTTGGTGCGCGCGGCCGCGGACGGAACTCCCATCGGGCCTCTCAAGGATTTTGCTGCCGATGAGATCGCCGCCGGTTCGATCCTCTACTTCGCGCCCTATGAAGAGGTGCACGACAGCAATGTCGCCAGAATGCGCGCTGCAGCCAAGAGCATCTGACGTTTGCAACCGCCAGCCTTCATTTTCGCCGCAAAGCGCACTAAGTCTTGTTCGTCCGATTTCATAATGACAGGCAAATCATGACCTATCCCGCCAACACCCCCACCCCGATCGACCCGGTAAAACTCGACAAGCTCGCGGAAGTCGCCATCAAGGTCGGCCTGCAGCTGCAAAAGGGCCAGGACCTGGTAATGACGGCGCCGATCGCCGCCATGCCGCTTGTGCGCGATATCGCCAAGCACGCCTACAAGGCCGGCGCCGGTCTGGTGACGACGTTCTATTCCGACGAGGAAACGACACTTGCGCGCTACGCCTACGCGCCTGACGAAAGCTTCGACCGGGCAAGCGACTGGCTTTACGAAGGCATGGCCAAGGCATTCGGCGGCGGCGCTGCCCGCCTAGCCATCTCCGGCGACAACCCGATGATGCTGTCGGCCCAGGACCCGAGCAAAGTGGCGCGCGCCAACAAGGCCAATTCCATCGCCTACAAGCCGGCGCTCGAAAAAATCACGAATTTCGACATCAACTGGAACATCGTCTCCTATCCGAACCCTGCCTGGGCGCAGCTGGTGTTCCCGAACGATCCCGAGCCGATCGCGGTGGAAAAGCTGGCCAACGCCATTTTCGCCGCGTCGCGCGTCGATCTCGACGATCCGGTTGCGGCCTGGAAGGCGCACAATGCCAACCTGGCGCGACGCTCCGCCTGGCTGAACGGCGAACGCTTCGCCTCGCTGCATTTCACCGGCCCCGGCACCGATCTCGTCGTCGGGCTGGCCGATGGCCATCTGTGGTGTGGCGGCGCGTCGGAAGCGAAAAACGGCATCATCTGCAATCCCAATATCCCGACCGAAGAGGTCTTCACGACACCGCACGCGCTGCGCGTCGAGGGATACGTCTCCAGCACCAAGCCGCTGTCGCATCAGGGTACGCTGATCGACAACATTCAGGTCCGGTTCGAAGGCGGACGCATCGTCGAGGCGAAGGCTTCGCGCGGCGAGGAGGTGCTGAACAAGGTGCTCGACACCGACGAGGGCGCGCGCAGGCTCGGTGAAGTGGCCCTCGTGCCGCATTCCTCGCCGATTTCGGCAAGCGGCATCCTGTTCTACAACACCCTGTTCGACGAAAATGCCTCGTGCCACAACGCGCTTGGCCAGTGCTACTCGGGCTGCTTCGTCGACGACACCAGCCTGACGCCGGAACAGATCCGCGCCCAGGGCGGCAATTCGAGCCTGATCCACATCGACTGGATGATCGGCTCCGGCCAGGTGGATATCGACGGCGTGCGCGCCGACGGCAGTCGCGTGCCGGTCATGCGGCAGGGCGAGTGGGCTTGACGCAGTTCGGTGTCATCGGCGGCGGCGGCTGGCTGGGCAAGGCCCTGTTGCTGCCCGCCCTTGCCGATGGCGTCATCGCCGGGGAGGCGTTGACCGTCTCCTCGCGCAGCGGCACCGTCCCGGGCTTCGAGCCCTGGCCGGCTGTCCGCCAGACGAAAGATACGCCGCGCTCGCCGCTGACGCGGATGTGGTGATGCTGTCCGTACGCCCACAGGATCTCGACGCCATCGCGCTCGATCTCTCGGGCAAGCTCGTCATTTCGGTGATGGCGATGGTTTCGCTTGCCGACCTTGCCGCCCGCTTCGAGGCTCGTCGCATCATCAGGGCGATGCCGAATACTGCCGCCGAAAAGCGGCTCTCCTTCACACCGTGGCTTGCAAGCCCTGACACCACCGAGGCGGATTGCGCCTTCGCCGAGCGGCTCTTTGAAGCATCCGGCAAGGTGCAAAGGATCGCGACGGAAACCGAGCTCGACTACTTCACCGCCTTGACCGGCTCCGGCCCTGCCTTTCTTGCCGTCTTTGCCGATGCGATGATTTCCGATGCCGTGACGAAAGGCATCGAGAGAGGCATCGCCGAGCGCGCCGTGCGCCAGCTTTTCCTCGGCGGCAGCACCTTGCTGGCAGGCAGCAAGCAGACGCCTGACGAAATCGTGCAAACCTTCCTCGATTACGCTGGCACGACCGCGGCCGGGCTCGAGGCCATGGCTGCCGCCGATATCCACACGCCGATCGCTCGGGGGTTAACGGCCGCCGCTGCGAAAGCGGCGGCCGGCACCCGCGACTGCGACCTCGGGTAGGTTTTTGCCGGGGCGCCTGCCTTGTCCAACCTCAGCGCTTGCCTGGATTGGTGAGCGAAGGGGGCACCTTGTTCTTCACGCACGGGCCGGGCGAACGCGAGGCGCCAGTTGCGCCCGCTGGCTCAGCCAGACGCTGATTAGCACGACGAGAATGCCCAGCGCCTGGACCGGTGTCAGACGTTCATCAAGCACACCCCAGCCGAGCAGGATCGCGACGACAGGACTTAGGAAGCCGAGCGGCGCTACGGCCGAGGGCTCGAGGCGCGACAGCCCCCGGAACCAGAGCAGATAGGTGAAGGCGGCGCCGATCAGGCCGAGATAGGCGAGGCCCGCGTAGTTCGCCATCGTCAGGGTCGGCAGGGCCGGCTCAAAGAAGAGAGCGACCGGCACCAGCAGCACTCCGCCGGCGGCAAGCTGCCAGGCGGTGAAGGTCAAGGGCGGCACGGGCGGCGCCCAGTGGCGGCTCAGAACCGTGCCGAAGGCCATCGACACGGCACCGGCAAGACCGGCAACGACGCCGAGTGGATCGAGCGTTGCGCCCGGTGTCAGCACAAGCAGGCCGACGCCGACGATGCCAGCAAGGCCGGCGATGATGCTCAGCGCGCGGATCGGCGAGCCGAGAAAGACGCGCGACAACAGGATGACGATCAGCGGCTGGATCGCGCCGACCGTGGCGGCGACGCCGCCGGGCAACCGGTAGGCAGACACGAACAGCATCGCCCAGAAGAACGAGAAATTGAGGGCGCCGAGCAGGAACGTGCGCGGCCACCAGATGCCTGAAGGCAGCTGGCGGACGATCAGCAGGAGCAAGAGCCCCGCCGGCAAGGCGCGCAACATGGCGACCGTCAAGGGATAGCCCGGCGGCAGCAGTTCGGTCGTGACCAGATAGGTGCTGCCCCAGATGGCAGGCGCCAGGGCGGTCAGGGCGAGGTCGGCGTTGCGGCTGGCGATCATGTCTCTACCTCAAGTATCTCTAGATCAAGATATCTCCGTTATAACCGATATTATCTTGACGTCAAGATATCTTCGCCTTAGGCATTTCGGAAGAACGGTGGAGGCTCAGATGGATCACGTCGATAGAATTCTGGCGCAGTGGCAACGCGAACGACCAGACCTGGACGTTTCGGCCATGGGCCTTCTCGGCCGCTTCACGCGGCTGCGTAACCATATCGGACGCGAGATCGAAAAGACCTTCGCCGAGCGCGGATTGACGTCGGCGAGCTTCGACGTGCTTGCGGCGCTCAGGCGCTCCGGATCACCCTTTCAGCTCTCACCCGGCGAACTGCTGGCGACCACCATGGTCAGTTCCGGCACGATGACCAACCGCATCGACCAGCTGGAAAAGCAGGGTCTCGTCCAGCGCCTCGACAATCCGGACGACCGCCGCGGCGTGATCATAGCGCTGACGGCGGAAGGCTTGGAACGCGTCGACGAGGCTGCGACGGCCCATGTCGCCAACCAGCACCGGGTCGTTGCAAGCCTTGCACCGGACGAGCGCGAAGCGCTGGATGCGGTGCTGCGGAAACTGCTTGCAACCTATGAATAGGGCTGACGATCAGATGCGTCCGGCGAGCTGCCGCACGCGGGCAAGGTGACGCTTACGTTTCTCATCCGTGGCCCGATCCATGTCGTGCAGGCTGACCATGCGGAAATCGAGGCCCTTGGCGCAGAAGGCGGCAATACCGCGCTTCAGCAGCCGCCGCACGGGGTTGCCCATATAAAGATGCACCACCCACCAGGGCGATCCCGTCGTCGTCAGCGCCCAGAAGAGCTTGATGTTCTTCAGCCGCGGGATGATGCGGCCGCCGGCCGGATCGTTGTCGAAGGCAACGCCCGGCACGAAGACCCGATCGAAGAAGCCCTTGAGGATCGCCGGAAAATTGAACCACCATTGCGGAAAAACCAGGACGATCCCGTCCGCTGCCTGCAGCCGCGCGATCAACCCGGCCGTTAAGCTGGCATCGTAGTTGTCGGTGAAATAGCTGCCGCGCTCTACCTTGCTCAACCTCGGATCGAAATCCTCGCGATAGAGATCGAGCAGATCGACGGTATGGCCACCGGCAACAAGCGCCCGTTGCGCTTCGCGGGCGACGCTGGCGGCAAAGCTGTCTTCCAGCGGATGGGCGAGCACGAGCAGAATATGCATCCATTGTTCCTACTGCATAAGACCTGGGATCGAGATCGATCGACGGAGAAAATGATCCAAAGAATCAATCTATTGCAATGACGATCTTTTGAGCCGTAGCGCGACCCGCCCGCGACGAACGCATGTCACCGGAAAATCGGCCGATTCCAAATGCGTTTGCCAAACTCGCCCTTGCTCAGAGACCGGAGGAGTAGGCGGGCCGGGCGCGCGCTTCCAAGGCCAGTTCCTCGAACACGGATGGCGACCGGCGCGACGCCCAGGCGGAAATCAGTTGCGCAGCGTTATCTTCAACGGCTTGCCCTGAATGAAGCTGAAGATCGTAGCGCTGCCCCTCGTGAATGCGATGGAAATCGTCTTTAGCGCTGCCGATCGGCCGGTCCGCGCGCAGCGTTTCCCGTCGGACAAGTTCCTGAAGCTCACAGTGGAGCGCGACGAAGAAGACATCGAAGGACTGCAGCATCATCGCCAGCTCAGACGCCCAACCGGGCTCCTCGAGAATGTGTTCCAGCAGGAGATTGTTGCCGGCCGAGGCATAGGCGACCAGGGAGCGGTGGAACCCTTCGAAGAAACGGGCACGGTATTCCTGCCACCTGAAGTCGCCGCGCCGGAATCTTTCCGTCGGCAACGTTCCCGAATCACGAATATGGTCAATCGAGACGTGCCAGAATGGCTCGCCGATTTGTGCCTGGACCGCGCGCGCCAGAGTGGATTTTCCACTGCTGGAAGCGCCGTGAATGAAGATAATCTTGGCTCGTTCGACCATATCTGACTTCCATTCCGCAGAGTGCTGTGAGCGCGGCGTTATGCTGCCTCCGTGACAGGGAAATGAAAAGCAGGCGTCATTGATGCAGGCCGCACAGTCAACCCGTCCTCGTTGGAAAGATGAGGGCTCCCGTGATCGCAAACCTTGCCTAGAACAGGCTGCCTTGCTTCGACGGGTCGCCACCGGAACCACCGGTTTTCGGCTGCTTCTTCCTGGCGGCCGCCTGGGCTGTCGGCTCCCCACCCTCACCCGCAATCGCCGAAACGCTGCCGTCGGCAAATTCCAGCGACAGCGCCATGCCGGGCGCAACGGCCGCGGCCTGGCGAACCGGGCCGCCCTCGCCGTCGCGCACCAGCGCAAAACCGCGCTGCAGGACATTGCGATAGGACAGCGATTGCAGGATGCGGTCCTGTGCGGCGATGACACCCGTCAACCGGCGAATGTCCGTGCGGATTGCCGCGTCGGACCGCGCAACCAGCCCAGCCACGCGATCCGTCGAGCGGTGGATCTGGGCCAGCAGGCGCGACGGCAGCGCGCGCAGCGACGCATCCGCCGCCGAGACACGCGACTGTCCGCGATGGACCTGACGCTCGACGACGCGCTCGGCGCGGTTCATCGCATCGTTTAGCCGTTGCCGACGATCGCCGAGCCGCGCCTTGACCAGATCCGGCCGCAGCTCCGCCGAAGCGCGCTCGAACATCCGGCGCTTGTTCGTTGTGTTCATCATCAGACCACGCCCGAGGCCGAGGGCAGCCTCGTCGAAGCGTCGACGCGGCAGCGCCAACAACTGATCGAGCGACGGCAGCGCCCGGGCAAGCGACCGCACCACTTGGCGACGGTTTTCCATCTGCCTGACCATGCCGGCCTTCAGCCGCGCCGAAAGGCCGGATACTTCCGCTTCCAGATCGGCCTTGACCGGCACGGCCATTTCCGCCGCCCCGGTCGGGGTCGGTGCGCGTTGGTCGGCAGCATAGTCGATCAACGTCCAGTCGGTCTCGTGACCGACGGCCGAGATCAGCGGGATGACGGACGCTGCCGCCGCGCGCACGACCGCCTCGTCGTTGAAACCCCAGAGATCTTCCAGGCTGCCGCCACCGCGCGCGACGATCAGGACGTCGGGGCGGGTGATCGGCCCGCCGGCTTCGCATTCGTTGAAGCCACGGATGGCCGCCGCCACCTCGTCTCCCGAGCCTTCGCCCTGGACCCTAACCGGCCAGACGACGACATGGACGGGGAACCGGTCGGCGATGCGGTGGAGGATATCGCGAATGACGGCCCCGGTCGGCGAAGTGACCACGCCGATCACCTTTGGCATAAAAGGCAGCGGCCGCTTGCGCGTCGCGTCGAACAGGCCTTCGGCGCCAAGCTTGCGCTTGCGCTCTTCCAAAAGCGCCATCAACGCGCCGGCACCGGCCGGCTCCAGCGTCTCGATGACGATCTGGTATTTCGACGAACCGGGGAAGGTCGTGACCTTGCCGGTGGCGATCACTTCCATGCCCTCTTCCGGGCGGAAGCGCAGCCGCGAGAAGGTGCCCTTCCAGATCACCGCATCGATGCGCGCCCGATCGTCCTTGAGCGCGAAATAGGCGTGCCCCGAAGAATGCGGCCCACGATAGCCCGAGATCTCGCCACGCACACGAACCTGATCGAAGGCCTGCTCGACCGTACGCTTGATCGAGCCGGAAAGCTCGGAGACCGAATATTCGGTGAGGTTGCTCGGAGAATCGTTGTCGAAAATGGAGCTCATGCCCATTTGTAGCCGACGAGAGGCCCAAGGTCAGCAGAACCGTGCGCCTTTCTACCGGTTTCTTCCTCCGCCGTCTCCGCTCGCTATGGCTTCAGCGCGTAGAGCAAAATGCTGGATTTCTCGGAAACAGGCAGCGGCGTCAGAAACTCCGGAACCCGACCGGCGGCGAGCTGCCCGTAGAGCCCCCGAGGTTCCCGCTTGATGATCATGTCTGCCTGAACATCGTTGGCGCAAAATGCCAGGATCGGTTCGTGCAACTTGCTCAGCATCGCCTTGGCATCAGATGGCGACGCCAGCCCGATCTTCAGCTCCATAAGCATGCCATCGGCATTGCGATGATAGGGCGCCGTCAAGACACGGTGGCTCGTGTATCTAAGGATCGAGGCGCCGATATCCGAAGGACCAACGATCATCGATGGCGGAAGACCTTCAAGATCTGAAAGAGCTGCCGGCGTCAGGCAGTTTTCGGTATTGGACGCCTGCGGCGCCTCCAGAGCGGCAAGGCCGTTGCGTGCCAAGGCGCCGCCGATTGCCCAGACTGCGGGCACCGAAAAAATCAGAACAAGGACATAGGCGAGCGATGCGCTCACGCCCCTGGTTCCCCCCTGCGACCAGGCTCGCATATCCACGAGCAGCAGCGAGAGCGGCAGGATTGCCAGAAGGTTGGAAAACGCCATCGCTCGCACCTGGACCATCGCGATGGCAAGATTGGCAGCAACAAGGGCGACGAGGATGAGATGCAGTCTGACCCGATCGCCCTGCCAAATGCGCCAGACACAGACGAGCGATGCAAAGACCCCACAGAAATAGTAGGCGCCGACGCTTGCCGGCTGGCGCGCCAGCACGGTCGCGAAGGATTGCGCCTCGGTCACACGGTCGAGCCAAAGTTCGATCAACAGCGGGTCAAGATCGGCAAGCGGGTTGCCAAGGCATTGGGGCGCAATAACGAGTGCGACAGCCAGGACGGAACAGGCACTGACGGCCAGCGCGACAAACCGAGCCGATATTCCGCGATCGCTAACAAATGCCGCAGACGCAGCCAGCACACAACCGCCGACAAGTGCCAGGGAGTAGAAGGCGATCGACAGGTTGTCACAGGTTGCCACGCGATAGAGGTGAGGCGGCACCGTGAGGAAGAACACAGTGCTCAAGGTAACTGCCAGTGAGATGCCGAAAGCGATGGTCGCACCAGCAACGTCCCGCCCGAGGAGCGCCCATTGCAACGCGACAATGGCACAAACGACCGCCACAAGCGGCGTCGTCTCGGCGCCGATGGCAATCGCCAGCGCCGCCGCCGCGCCGGCAATCACGTAGTTGCGCGCACGATGGCGCATGTCGACCAGCATCGCGGCCATCACTGCAGCCAGGACCAGCTGGACGTTGTGGTGATCGATGGCGCCACCCATAAACCGATTGCTGGTCACCACAAAGATCGCCGTCAGACCGAGGCAGAAATGCATGCATTGCGTTCCGCCAATACGACGGCCGGCGAGCCCCATGAACACCAGCAATGGAATGGCGAGGAAGATCGGCCAGATCGCAAGCGCCAGCACTTCGGCTCTGTCGGCACCGAAGAGCGGACTGAGCAAGGAAATGAGCCCGGCTATCGGCAGGTCGATCAGCCGCGACCAATGCATCTGCGTGCCGCCATCCAGACCGAGACGAAGCTGGACCAGGTCGAACCAGCCTTGACCGTTGAGCAGGTCTCGAACCTGAACCAGCCGCATGGCGTCATCATTGTCGCGGCCCACATAATCCGATGCGCGGAGGAAACGGACGGCCAAAAACAAGACGACGGGCGCGCCATAGAACAGGACCATCCAAGGCAAGCTCGACCAGAAGCGCATTTTTGCGGTCACTGCCGCCGGGTCCTGACGTCTCGCAATTCTGTCCAGCATCTTCTTACGCCCCTATCCTCCCAGGACCCTAATCGGGCGGGATCAAAAAACCGTAAAGTTGTACCGGGCTCCCGAAGACAAAGGCGCTGACGCGCATGTGCACTTTGGCGTGTTGTTAACCGGCGACACCTATCATGCGCTGACACTTTCAAATCGAGCTGCGCCGATGTTTGAACCCTTAAGCATTGCTGTCCTTCTGCCCTGCTACAACGAAGCTTCGACCATCGGCGGCGTCGTGCGCGACTTCAGAGCCGCATTGCCGACGGCCAGCATTCACGTCTTCGACAACAACTCGACGGACGGAACCGCCTTGCAGGCAATGCTCGCCGGCGCCACCGTCGTTCGCGAAAGACGGCAAGGCAAAGGACACGTGGTCCGGCGGATGTTCGCCGACATCGACGCGGATATCTACGTGATGGCAGATGGCGACGGCACCTACTCACCGGCTGACGCCGAGGACCTGATCCGCACGCTGATTACCGAACAGTCGGACATGGTCGTGGGGACGCGGCGCAATATTCGCGAAGATGCAGGCAGGCAGGGTCACGCGCTCGGCAACAAGCTCTTCAACTACCTCTACCGGTCGATCTTCGGTACGGATTTCAGTGACATCTTTTCCGGCTATCGCGTCTTCTCGCGACGGTTCGTGAAGAGTTTTCCGGCGATATCCGCCGGCTTCGAGATCGAGACCGAGATGTCGGTGCATGCCTCGCGGTTGAAGCTGCCGGTCAGCGAACTGGAGCTGGATTATGGCAGACGCCCCGAAGGCTCGCATTCCAAGCTCTCAACTTACCGCGACGGCGCCAAGATCCTCTGGATGTTCGCAATGCTGATGAAGGAAACGCGACCCTTCGCCTTCTTTGGTCTGATCAGCCTCGCTTTCATGACAACGAGCCTGATTTTCATGACGCCGGTGCTGATCGAATATTTCGGCACGGGGCTGGTTCCCCGCATGCCGACCTGGGTGCTTTCGATGGTGCTGCTGCTGATATCGATCACGATGTTCACCGCCGGCCTGATCCTGGACTCCGTATCGCGGGCCCGCACCGAGCAGTTGCGGCTGCATTACATGGCGACCGGCCGGCGCGCAGCGCGAGAGGCTGTCGTCGAAAAGCCGGCGGTCCCGCAGCTCCGTGCCCACCGGCGCGGACCGGACGCGGCCTAAGCTCACGAGATATATGGAACCCCTGTCGATGAACCGCGAAACCACCAACCGCATACGCTTTGTCATCGAAGACATATTGCCGCCGTTCGTCAGGGACTCACGCCTGTTCAAGGGCATGGCGAGCCTCGCCTGGGGCGAGCATATCGGCCACCTCGCCCGTTTTCGCGAACGTGCCCCCTTCCTGACGGCCTTAGAATACGAGCAGCTCTACAAGCAGCATCCACGCGTTCACGAAGGAACCGACAATTCCGAAGCCTGTGTTCGCAAGATTGCGGCCGAAGTACGCGGCAAATCCGTCTGCGATGTCGGTTGCGGCACCGGCGTGCTGCTGAAGCACATCCGAGGCGCGAACCCCGATCTGCGGCGCTTGACCGGCGTCGACTTCGCCATCGATGACGCGGCCACAATCGAGGGCGTGGAATACTTCGCGGCGATGATCGAAGAGCTTCCCTTCGCGGATGGCGAATTCGATACCGTCGTCTGCACCCACGTCATCGAGCATATCCTCGACTATCGCAAGGCGATTGCCGAACTGCGCCGTATCACCCGGCAGCGGCTGATCATCGTCGTTCCGCGCGAACGCGAATATCGCTACACCTTCAATCCGCATTTCAATTTCTTCCCCTATACGCACTCCTTCCTGCGGGCGATGCATCCTGTCCCAGCGCAACACGCGTGCATCGATATCGGTCGCGATATTTTCTATTGCGAAGACAAGGCCTACTGCATGTTTCCTTAAATCCTATTCGATTTAAGGATAAAAACATGCAGCAATTCAAAGTGCTACAGCGACCTTTGCGCGTCTAATGAGACGCGCGGCGCTGTAGCCGATGCGAGGTGCCCTGCGATGAATCTCAATCTCGCCCCGGCCGTTTGGTTTGGACTGTTCTTCACGCCGGTTTTGATCTCGGCCGGCCAGATCCTTTTCAAGCTGACGAGCGCCAAGACGGGAAGCCCTGACGCACAGGGCCTGCTGGCGCTCATCTTCAGTCCGACGCTGCTGACGGCCCTGATCGTCTACGGCTTCGGCACGATCATCTGGATCTTCACCATCAGGTCGGTACCGCTGACCATCGCCTACTCGTTCATGGCCCTGACCTTTTGCATCGTGCCGCTGCTTGCCGCCGTCTTCCTCGGCGAAGCCTTGACGCTGCGCTATGTCGGTGGCGCGGTGCTGATCATCGGCGGCATGATCATCATCAACTCCTGACGGCGATGCCAGCAATGTGTGTTTCATGATCATTATCGCCACCGTCATGCTCGGCATGCTTGTCGCAGGCCTCCGTTCGCCTCGGACATGCCTGTTCGTTGCCGGCGTGCTTTCCATCCTGGCGGGTGCAGGTGGTGACTGGGTGCAGGTTGCAGCAGCGATCGGCGGCTACAACATGGGCATTGCACTGACGCTGTGCGGCGCCATCGTCGCTGGCGTGCATAACGGCTGACACGTCATCCCTTGCGTTCGAAGAAGGTTCTGGTTTCCTCGTTGGCCGGGAAGAAGGATTCGATCAGCACACCTTCCACTAGGGCGTCCTGGGTCGAGCCGAAGGTCTGCAGCGTGGTGATGAAGCTCAACGTAACCGGCCCGACGCGCAACTCGACAGGCAGAACCGGTAGCCGGTCGGTATCCGGATAGTTTTCGACCGCGCGCTTGACGGCGGGATCGGCCGCCAGTTTCTCCAGCCTCTTGCCAAGGCGACTCCTCGGCCCCTGCAGCCAGGCTTCGGTGCGAACGCGCTGGACCAGATCGGCGGCCGCAGCCTCCCAATTGACGACGAGGGCGCGGACATTTTCCGACGAGAGAAAAGCATCGAGAAAGTTCTGGCCGGGATTGAAAGGCACGTCGGCCGAAACGGCGAGCGCCGCCAGCGCCGGATTGACGATCAGGAGCGTGTATTCATGATCGAGCACCAGGCCCGGATAGGGATCGTGGCGAGCAAGGATGAGCCGGATGGCATTGGCCACGGCGGCGGGCATGGCATCGAGCCCCGACGCAGGGCGCGTCGTCATGCGCGGACGATATCCGGCGGCTGAAAACAGCGTGCCCTGGTCGCGCGCAGGAATGTCGAGCACCGAGGCCAGACGCAGGATCATGCCTTCCGATGGCTTCGATCGGCCGGTTTCGAGGAAGGAAAGGTGCCGCGTCGAGATGCCGGCAGCCACCGCCAGGTCAAGCTGGCTCATGCGGCGGTGCCCACGCCATTCCTTCAGGTGATTGCCGAATTCCATCGATGCCGATCTCCGTTGTGCCGGCAGATTGGCGCAGGCGCTGCGCAAAATCCACTACCTGCGAGGTAATTGGTTTCATGACCGGGAGGCGGCAACATCCGGATATCGACAAACGAATGGAGCCGAAAATGTTGAACCTTTCCAACCGCAGCCTGCTCAACAAGACCTTCCTCGCCGATGGCGCATTTTCGCTCCTCACCGGCGCGGTCCTCATCCTCGGTGCGGCCCCGCTCGCCGCTCTCATCAGCCCTGTCGCCACCCCGCTGATGATAAAGCTGCTTGGCGTCGGGCTTCTGGCCTGGGGGATTTTCCATCTCTCGGCCGCCCGCAACGGTGGGCCGGTTTCGGCTGCCGCCCGCGTCAGTATCGGCGGCGACGTCCTGTGGCAGATCGCAAGCCTTGCACTGCTTGCAACCGCCTATAACTCGCTGACGCCCATCGGCGTCGGGTTCTTGATCGTCGGCCTGATCGGCGTCGGCGACTTCCTGTTCTTCAAGGTGAAGGGCTTCGCCAGGGAGCGCGCGGCGCTGGCCTGATCCGACAACAACGAGAAATGCCCGCCGGCTCGCGCCGGCGGGCTTTTTCTTTCATTAGCCGGCTCAGATCTTTTCCCAGCCGTCCTTGTCGCTGGCGCGGTAGATCGCATCGATGAGCTTCTGGTTGAGCCGCGAGTTTTCGAGCGTGACCACTTCCTCGGCTTCGCCCTTTGCAGCGCGCGCAAACGCTTCCGCCTGCAGCTTGTACTGGCGTGCATCCTGGAAGCGGAAGAGCTGCGACTGGGCGTGGTTCTGGTTGGTGAGCTCCACTTCCTCGCGCCCGTAGCGGTCGGCATTGAACGGCGATTTCACCTCGATGAAACCCTTGTCGCCGTGGAAGACCATGACCTGGCGGGCGGCAAGCTGCGTGGAGATATAGAAGCTCAGTTCGAAATCACCGAAGTCGGCGCGCACGCTCGAATAGATGTCGGTGCCGAATTCCGGGTCGCGATCAGTGCTTGCCTGCACGCGCACCGGCTCCTTGGCCGTCACGAAGCGCGTGGTGATCGTCGGGTAGACGCCGATATCCGGCAGGCCGCCGCCACCGAGTGCCGGAATGTTGCGCATGTTGCCGGGGTCGCGGTTGAAATAGGTGAAGGCACCCTGCACGTGTCGAAGTCGGCCGATAGCCCCTTCGGCAAGCAGCGAGCGGGCCTTGCGCCAGACGGGGCTGTAGGTGACCATGAAGGCTTCGGCGATCAGCACCTTGTTGCGATCGCGCGCCGCGATCAATGCATCGATCTCGGATGCCCGCAGCGCAATCGGCTTTTCGCAGAGCACATGTTTGCCGGCATTGGCAGCCTTGATCGTCCACTCCACGTGCTGCGAGGTCGGCAGCGGGATATAGACCGCATCGATCGTGTCGGAGGCGAGCATCTCCTCATAGGATCCGAAGGCGTGCGGCGCGGAAAAGCGGTCGGCCATGGCGCGCGCCTTTGCGAGGTCGCGGCTGGCGACTGCCGAAACGACGCAGTTCTCGGCGTCCTGAATGGCGGGCACGACGAGATCGCGGCCGATCTTGGCCGTGGACAGAATTCCGAAACGAAACATAGCGGGGCTCCCTGATTTGGCGGCTGAGACTACTGCATGATTCCTTAAACCGGAATCGATTTAAGGAGGTGGCATGAAAGAGGCCGCCCCCGCTGAGAGAACGGATCAGTGAGATGCCAATGATGATCGAGGGACAGTCACGCTTCCGGCCTTTCGGCTTACCTTATTGGGGTTTCGAAGATCTCAACAAGGGAGTTGGAAGCATGACTGCCTCTTATGATTACCATATCGGCGTCGACTACCACAAATCCTATAGTCATCTGGTGGGACCGGCGAGGCTGAGAGAACCG
>NZ_LMFK01000011.1:0-193791 GCF_001426785.1 Ensifer sp. Root142 | reverse complement strand
TTCATAAAGCCATTGCGACAGTGGTCCGGCTTCAAGACCGATCCGCTCAATCTGCCACTTCGAATCCTTGATCACCGAGATCAAATCCTCAGGGTGAGTGGCAACTTTCGTCTCCCGGCAAATCTTGCCTGTCTCATCAACAATGCAGACCGCGGTCTCTTTCACCGATACATCCAGTGCACAATAGTGTTTCACTGCGCTTCTCCCTCTGATGTTTGAGGCTGTTGAAAGACATGACCTCATTTTACCATCAGTCAGAAGCGCAGCACCGCAATCCACAATGGTCAACGCTGAAACGCAAAGCCGAATATCCCATCTATCCGCGATGGTTCGTGGATGGGGAAACGCCACCTTCCCGTCGTCAACGACGATCAGGCTAACCTCTCAAGCCTGGGCGCACTATGGAACGAGGTGCGGCGAGACTACCCCCCGGGCCTAACCATTTTCCGAGTTGGCGTCACCCTCTACGACCCGTCACCGTCGCATGAGCGGCAACCCGATTTGCTGCTCAACGACGATCGGGCGGCGGAAGCGCTGGGAAAGCGCTAGCCGAGGGATCGACGCGCTCAATACGCGTTATGCCGGCACGGTGGTCAATCTCGGTGTTTGGCGGCCGCCGGCAGGCGGTCATGTCTCATGTCGGCGGTAAGATCAGCTACATGCGCATTCCATCTGCGGATGGATTTCTGGTGATGAAGAGCGGGAAAAGAACATTCGTCTCGGCGACCTGGCCGACAACCAAAAGCTCGAGGCGCTGCAGGCAGTGCTGTTACACGCACTTTGACACGCTCGATTGTCTGCACTTCGCGGGAACGTGAATTCCTCTACATCGACGAGCTCGAGCGTGAAACGTTATGCGGAGCGCGCTTGCCATGTGGGTCCACGGCGCCGCGCCCTGTCGAGGCACGGCGCGGCCTTCTCACTTCGGCTTGTTCTCGTTGTCGGCCTTGGCGTTGAAATCGCACTGATAGCTGACCTCGATCTTGGCGATGGGCGGAAGCGAGACCGCGATCGAGATTTTCAACTGGCCCTTAGGGGACAGTTTGGCGACTTGCCGATTGATGGCGCGTCCACGCCTCTGGTCCTCATGCAGCCAACTCTGACTTCAAGGTGATATGGGCGGAAACCTCCTTGGCTCCGGCTTCCCACAAGGCTTCTGCAGTATTGATCAACGTCGTCGCCGGCCAGCGCGGTGTCATCCGGGGTGCCTCCATGGCCGACGATGGCCTGCACACCACGCCTTCCGGATGACGATCGGGCAGGGGGGCCGGTTGCGGCGGCCTTCTGGATACGCAACACTTTTGCGCCGCCGAAAACGATGAAGACGAGCATCGCGATGGTCAGGTTGAAGAGGAAGCTGGACAGGAACAGCGATGTCGGCGCGAAGGGCAGCCCGGCCCTTTAACAGTTTCTTGACACGATTGGATTTCCAGCGATTTTTGCACCGCGACTTCAACCGAAATCCCCGCGCTCGATGGGGCAGGGAACATCGCGGTACATGCTTGGACATCAACCCTGGAGTCCAGCTTATGGATGTGGATCTGGGAACCCATGCCGTTCGGACAGAGCGGCAAGGATCTTGTCCTTTTCGGAAATGAACGCTCTTCCTTGAAAAACATCGGTTTGATGCTTCGATGCTTCGCCGTCCGCCAACACAAGCAGCGGCAGGGACTGGTTCTTGTCTCCCACCAGAGCAATGACGGGCGATCGCGGACGAGGCCACGCAACCCGTTCAACATCAATCTTTCGCGCTCCCTCCATGAGGGCACAATGCCAACAGTAAAATTGCTGGCCCGGATAGGCGGGATCTTCGAAACCTGGTCGAAGCAGAAACAGTCTGTCTTTTTCCATCAGTTCAACTCGTCTATGCCGGTGTTATGGCTTTGATTATCTGCCCGATTGTCTGGTTCGGCCTGCCCGCGACCGGTGGCGCGATCGCCCACGGCCATTCACCAAGGGCGCAAGAGAAGGTGGCCCACCTTCGGCCTGCTGGTGGCAGCCATCGCCTTGAACACGTTTGTCACCTTCGGCGTTGAGGCGATGGGTATCCAGCTTTTGCAGGCGATGGGCATGGGCCTTACCGGGGCCGTCGCGGTTGCCTCGCTCCTTGGCGTCTTCAAAGTCGGCGGGCGTGTGATCGACCTTCCAGTTCACCACTCCCGCGGTTGAACTCCAAACGGAACCGGAACTGGCCTTCCTCATCATACCAAGCGGGAAAGTTCGTTCCCCAGACATTGTTGTGAAGATTAATGCTGATGCCTTCAAAGCCATTTGCCGGACGCTGGAAATTGAGAAGCTGAGGATAGCCCGGTGCTATCAATGGCGCATCTGGCGTCTCAACCGTCACGATGCCATCATGGCTGGCATAACGCGCGCCCGACATAACACCGTGGAGGTGGAAGCCGCCCCCGCTCGCCACCTCGAACGGCGAGATCCATTGGTCCATCTTATCGAATGCCCAGGCTTTTGAATCGGCGAGTGTGGGGGTGAACCGCAGCCAACTGGCTTCCGGCAAGCGAGTGGCAAGTTTGCCCTGCCAATTCACCCGCAACTCGACCTGCTCCCCGTCGGCTGGAAAGCTATAAAGCAATTGCCAGTCTCGGGGGGCGCCTATCGCAGTCGCTTCATCCGCCATCTCAAGGCTAACAAGAACCTCTGTTTTGCCCGCAACCTCTCGACACAAAACGGTTTTTAGCGCCGGACGCCATGCTTCGCCCGTTGCCCTATGCGCCGCCAGCCCGGGTTTGCGATAGTCCTTGGACGACCAGGCAACAATTTCAGGGCGGTCCCGATTGGCAATGTACTGCGACCAGAACCGGTCGTAGTCGTCCTCGCCAAAGCCCTGATAGAGAATGTCGACCAAGCCTTCGGCACTGGCCCATTCCCGGCCATCAGCTTGCGATTTGAGACTTGCAATTCGCCCGTTGCGACCAACCCTCAAGGTGAAACACCCTGCTGCAATCTCTTTCTCCGGATCGATCGCGCGCCAGTCTTCCCCGATAATTGCCACAGAGGGCATCACCGCCGCCAACGCAGTCTCTGCCTGTTTGGCGCGCGCCTCATCAAGGGTTGCGACGGCTGCGCCAAGATAGGCGCGCTGTTCTTCCCATGATTGTTCCACAATGCCGAATGCTCCTTTCCCGCGTACGTCGGCGAGCTGCGCCGGCGTATAGGACGCCCACTCGGGAAGATAGGTCTTGTGATCCATGCTCCAGGTATGTTCAGGTACCATCATTAGGTGATCGCTAAAGGCGACGATTGCTGGATCATCCGCCAAAGAGGCGTCTTGGTCGATCCAAGACCGACGCAAACGCAGAAGACTTCGATATCGGGCCATTTTAAGTGGGTCACTGCCGGCACCATGGATCCAGCTGTCACCGATCTCGTTCTCAACAACAGGGAGATCTTCGCGCACACTGCGCAATGCCAAGGCGAAGTCATCCAGTGACGAGGCACGAACCTCCGCGTCAGGAAAACGGTTACGCGCGCCTTTGAATACTTGCAGGATTTCATCGACTGACTGCGGGCCTAGATTGTCGTTCGTGTGGCCGAAACCAAGGAGGTCGTTGAGCCCCGCAACACGGCAATCCTCGCCATAGGCGTGCTGACAAATCACTGTGACTGCATGCTCGCCGACCTTCCATCGAAATACCGGTGGGACGTCAGGCATGGTTGATGCCTCATTGATGCCGATGTGAAGAAATTCTACCCCTGCTTCTGCGAGGATGGGAACAATACCCTTCGTATGCCCCGGGACGTCCGTCATTTTTGCTGCAATTGTCGTGCGTCCGAAACGATGATCGAGGCGACGCGACACGGTCAATCCATGGCGGAAAAGGGATGCGTCCATCAATTCGCTGTGGAAGGTAAAAGGCAAGGCATGCCAGACAAGATCGCCAGCTAATATACCTGCCTCAAGCGCCCGTCGGCGGGACGTGTCACTCACTTCAAGCGCGTGGAAAATCATCCAGGCCGGCAACGTCCACACGAGACGTTCCATGCCATTGGCCTGCCGCAGTTCCGCTGCGGCTTGGAGAGCGTTCGGAATATATTGCGTAACATACCGGTCCACAACCCGGGCGGCTGTATCTGTGAACCCCAAATCAACGTGGGTTTTAAAAATGAGATGCACGCTTTTCACGACGTAGTTTCCGATCTCGAACTTGGTCTGTGGGTTAAAAGTTCCGTGCTAGCTGCCTGAAACAACGTTGCCGTTAGCCCCATAAAGCAGGCATTGGTCCACCTTTGGACGCGCGTGTACCACGTCTGATAAGTGGCCCGGTTCATTCATATTCGGCCGAACGATGATCAAAGTTTCCTCAATTTCAACTGAAACAAGCGTCTCGGCGCCGAGGACATCCAGAGGGCGAAGCCTGCCAGCTGTTGCCATGGCGCGAACACATTCCGTTCGGCAATCAAAGTTCCCCGCCAAGGGCCGCAAGGCCTCGCGCAGGGTGTGCGATACCAGGCGTCAAGGGATAGAGCACCGCCTGGATGGAGTGGTAGAGGTCGGGCTTTCCCCGGAATTGCTTATCCGTTGGGCGGTTATCGGGATCAAGCTCCGGAAACCAGCCGCCATTCTGGTGATCAATCAGCCGGTCTGCTGCGAACTTCCACAGGCGCCGGTACCACTCCTCGTCTTCGTTCCGCCGCTCCAGTTTGATGAAGGCGGCAACCGCGCCGATCGCTTCGGTCACCGGCCACCAGTAGCGGTCCGCGCGAGCAACGGTCCCGTCATGGGCAAGGGTGTATATGAAGCCGCCGCGTTCCGTGTCCCAGGCATCCTGCAAAGCCTGTTCCATCAGGCGCCGTGCCTTGGCTGGCGAACCGTCGTCCGGGCGGCCGGAAAGGTCCCAGTATTGCAACAGAAGCCGGCTGAGCTCGAAAGAGTGGCCCGGTGTGCTTCCGGCGGGCCGGAAGATGGGATTGCCTTCGTAGAAGCGGTCGATCTGCCAGTCTGCTGTATAGTGTTCTGGCAGGCGCCACCCCTCGCGGGGAGCAATCCGTTCGATGAAGAAATCAAGGATTCTGCTGGCTTTGCGGAGATAGGAGGTCTGGCCCGTCGCCTCGAAGGCGGTTAGCATCGCTTCGATTGCATGCATATTGGCATTCATGCCGCGATAGGTGGAAAACGGGGTCCAGTCCCGGTTCCATTCGTCGGCGAAGAGACCCGGCTCCTCCTCCCAGAAATACCGGTCCAGAACATCGGTCACATCCTCCAGCAGATATTTCGCATCGGGATGACCGCAGGTCAGGGCGCTTGCGGCGGCCAGGAGCACGAAGACATGGCCGTAGGCGAGCTTTCGGCCGTCGGTCACCTCGCGGCCCCGCGTGGCATAGACATAACCGCCATGATCCCGATCCCGATGGACATTCAGCAGATGACGCATCCCTTGCTCGATCATCACATCGGCCCCCGGCGTGCCAATATGCCGTCCAAGGGCGAAGGAGTGCACCATGCGAGTGGTCGAGTGCAATTCTTGCGTGCGATCCTGCAGCGGGTTGCCCTGGCTGTCCAGATTGAAGAATCCACCCCTGGGATCGAGGCTTTTTCGGAAGAAAGCGAATTGTTGCCTGGCGTCGGCAATCAGCCATGCGCGGCGCTCTTCCCGGTCGAGCCAGAAGTCGGGCAGCGTTGGGCCGGTTGAAATGGCGGTCGTCGTCATGGAGTACTCCTGGAATCAGGCCCGGTCAGGCTGGAAGCTCGGGGGCGCGGTATCATCCGGCAAAGGTTGCAGAAATTGGCAGGATTCGGCTGGTGCACCCTCGATCCGGCGCAAAAGCCGTTCGCCGAGATAGAAGCCGGCCTCGGTCAGGTTTTCGTAGAGGCTCAGCATTTTCGGCCGCACGAGGTCGAAGATACCCGACGTCTGCTTGACCGCGAGATGGATGTCGCGACCGGGTACGAGCCCGCAGTCGGCGGCGGCGGCCATGGCGGCAAGACCGGACACTTCACCCGGACAGATCAGGCCGTCCAGTGGCGGTCTGGCCGACAGCCGGTCGCCCATCCAGCGAACAATCGTATCGGAAGGGCTGTCGAGCGTAATACCCTCGAGAATTTCATGCTGCATGCCGGTCTCGTGGATGACCGACATGAAGCCGTGCAAAAGATGGTTGGCGAAGGTGAAGCGCCGGGGCGGCAGCAGTAAGCCGATATGCCGCGCGCCGGAAGCTATCAGCGATTGCGCGGCCTTGCGGGCAAAGGCGAAATTGTCGAAATCCACGTAGGGATGGGCAGTCGCCAACTCGGTCCGGCCGTGCGAGATGAAGGGGAAACCTTTTTCCAGTAAATAGCGGACGCGTTGGTCGCTAGGCTCGGTTCGCGAGAAGATCACGCCATCGGCCAGTCTGTTGCGAACGATGCGGTCCACCTCATCGTTCCCGGGCTGCTCCTCGAATTGCGGCAGGATCACCAGGTGATACGGCGTGCCGCGCAAGGCCGTATTAATGCCCCTGATGATCGACGTTCCAAATCCCAGCACTTCGTCGTGCGGGTTGAGCATGAGAGCGATGACATTGGTCTTGCCGGTCCTGAGGCGCTGTGCGGCGCGGTCCGGAGCATAACCGATTTCCCGTGCAATCTTCTGGACGACCTCCCGGGTATCCCGCGCGATCTGGGGGTCATCGGCCATCGCCCGGGAAACCGTCGTCACGGCCAATCCGGAGATACCCGCGATGGTGCGAAGGGTCGGGCTCTTGTCCGCCACGCAATTTCTTCCTTTTCAAGTTGCCGATTTTCTAAATTTGCAACGATACAAACTTAACGCTTAATCGCTTATATAAAGCAATATCGCAATCCATAAAAATCTCCAACCAATTGATAAATATGTAATATAAAATCCTCAGAAAATTCCTTGTTGACACATTCTCATTTGTAACGTTACAAATTCCATCACTTGATCACGGTGAAGTGATCAATATCGCAAACCCTAAACTCGCAATTTGCTGCCGGCGCGACGTCTTCAAGGGAGCTGAACTGATTGGCGATACCGTGGCCTGTGCAGAAAGCCGCTCGGGCTCGACGTCGACGCCACTCACGCCTTCGATCGCCTAGAAATCAAAGTTACTGAACCTAACCGCCGCAGCATGGAGATGAGGATAGGTCAACAGACTGCCAGGCTGCATTCGTTCAACATGGGGAGGAGACCATCATGATCAGAGCTACTATCAGCGCCCTCGCGCTGAGCACTGCGTTATTCTCATTGCACACTGCGTCAGCCCAGGAGTTGGCGACAAAAGACAGGATCGGCCTGGAGAATGCGCCAAAGTCGCTTGTCGTCAGGCTGACCGGTGACAGCCCGAACAATGCCGATCTGGCTATAGCTGAGGGCTATCAGAAGATCTTCGTCGACTTCATCCAGAAGCATCCGGACTGGAAGTTGCAACTGCAGTTCATGTCCGCCGATATCGGAACAGAACAGGCGAAGATGCTCGAGCAGGCAAAGGCCGGCAATGCGCCCGATTGCGCAGCTGTCGATTCCTTCGTGTTATCTCAGTTCATGGTCAATCACGTGCTCGCCGACTTCACGCCCTACTTCACCAAGGACGAAGTCGCTGATCTCTTTCCCTTTATCCGCGACGGCATCACCGACAAGGATGGCACTGTCCGCGCCTGGTGGTGGGATACCGACTTGCGTGTCCTCTATCGCAACAAGTCGATCGTTCCCGATGCGCCGCAGACCTGGGACGACCTGAAGACGGCGGCATTGTCGTCCGTGCAACAGGGCATGGAGGGCGCGCTCTTCAATGGCGGCCGTTTTGAGGGCACAACGTTCGATTGGCTTGCCACTTACTGGGCGCTCGACGGCAAGCTGGTCGATGATACCGGCAAGCCGGTCTTTGGTGAAGGCGACAACAAGGAAAAATTCCTCAAGGCTCTCCGCTACTACAAGGATCTGGTCGATACGGGTGCAGCGCCGAAACGCGTGACCACAATCGCCAATTACGACGACCTCAATGCTGCTGCTGCAGCGGGTACGTCGGCCCTCTTCATCGGCGGCAATTGGCAATATGCCCAGCTGAAGTCCACGCTCGATGAGGACGATTTCAACAACTGGACCTTCTCGCCGATTCCCGGGCCGACAGCAGACCAGCGCTCGACTGGCACCGGTGGCTGGACGATCGCCTCGTTCAGCAAGGACAAGGAGAAGGTTGAGATGTGCGCCAACCTCGCCCGGGAAGTCTACATGGGTCCGGCGAACGCTCTGCAGCAGCAGCTGCCGACACGCAAGTCGCTCTTCGACAAGTATCCAGTCTTTGCGACAGACGCCAACAAGGTCTTCGCCAACGCGCTCGCCGACGGTCAGGCGCGTCCCGGTGCTCCGATCTATCCGGAAATCTCCAATCAGATCCAGATCATGATGGGCGACGTTCTGTCAGGCACCAAACAGCCCGAAGAGGCGCTGAATGCCGCCTTCGATGCGACCATGGAGGCTTACAAGCGTCTCTAACCCTCGAGATCGCGGCGGCGCCGAAGGGCGCCGCCAATGACCATCAAAATCCGGATAGAGAAGCCTTATGAGCACAATCGCAATGGAGGCCGCAAGTTCGCCTCATCGCCGCAGATCGTTCATGCGCAGTTTCGCAGGCGCGCCGTTGCCGTGGATGCTGCCTACCATCATCGTCATCGGGATCTTCTATCTCTATCCCGTTTTCGACGTCTTCCGCCTGTCTTTCACAAACGCCACGCTGATCGGTGACAATCAGCAATACACGTTCGGATCGATAACCAACGCGCTGACCTCTCCACAGCTGCCCGGTATTCTCTGGGCCACCCTTATCTTCGTCGGCGGCAGCGTCGTCGGCCAGCAGATACTCGGGCTTGCCGTGGCCGTCGTCGTGATCCGTGGCGAAGAGCGTGGTCTGTTCGGCACGACCATCTTGCGCACGACGGCGCTCGTCGCCTGGGTCGTACCGGGCATCGCCGGTGGCATCATCTGGCAGATGCTATTTTCCGAAGCGCCTTACGGGGCGCTCAACAGCATCCTGCGCCTGATGCACATGCCAACCGTCGCCTGGCTTTCCGACCCTTCGATCGCGCCCTGGTCGGCTCTGATATCCAATATCTGGCGCGGAACGGCCTTTTCCATGGTGGTGATGTATGCGGCGTTGAAGGCCATCGATCCGTCGCTCTACGAAGCCGCCGAAGTGGACGGTGCGACGTCCTCGCAGCAGTTCGCCTTCGTCACCCTGCCGCAGCTGCGCGCGGCGATCCTCGTCAACATGATCCTTATCACCATCATGACGCTCAACACATTCGACGCCATCATCACGCTGACCGGCGGCGGACCTGGACGGGCGACCGAGGTGATCTCGCTCTACGTCTTCAACATTGTTTTCAGGAATTACGATCTCTCGGGCGGCAGCGTCTTGTCGGTCTTGATGCTGCTGATCAGCCTCGGTCTCGCCTTCGTCTACGCCTCGTTTCTGCCCAAGGAGGAAGAACAATGAGTGCCAGAACCGGAAGCCGGTTTGGAGACCTGCTCAGCTACCTCTTCATGATCGTGATGTTCGTTTTTTTCGCAGGCCCGCTGTCCTATCTTCTGTCGCTGGCGATGCGCGACCGGCGGGAGATCTATCGCGGCGTGGCGCGCTACATCCCGGACAACCCGACTTTCGACAATTTCATAACTGTACTGACCAACGGCTACTTTCCGCTTTATCTTTGGAACGGTCTGAAGCTCGCGGCACTCAGCGGCGTAGGAGTGCTCATCGTGGCTCTGCCGGCGGCTTATGCCTTCTCCCGCTTTCACTTTCGCGGCAAGGGACTGTCGATGATGGGGCTGCTGCTCTTCCAGATGATTTCGCCGCTTGTCATCATGGTTCCCTTGTACCGCTACATGAACCGCCTCGGCCTGCTCGACACGCATTTCTCGGTGGTCATGGTCTATGTGGCGCTCGGCGTGCCATTGGCGACCTGGCTTCTGAAAGGCACCGTGGACGGCATCCCACGCAGTCTCGACGAGGCCGCGATGATCGACGGCTGCAACCGCTTCTCGGTGTTTTGGCGGATCGTGCTGCCTCTGTCGGCGCCTGGCATCGCGTCGGTGTTCATCATTACCGTGATCGCCGGCTGGTCGCAGTTCCTTGTTCCCTTTCTCCTCCTGACGCACAACAACCTGATGCCGATTGGTGTCGGCATCTTCAATTTCAGGGGGATGCAGACGGATTCATCGGTGCAATTGCTTGCGGCTGCTTGCCTGATCTCGGTCGTGCCTGCGATTGCTGCCTTCCTATCCCTGCAGCGGCTCATTCTAAGCGCAATGACGAGCGGTGCCGTAAAAGGCTGACATGAGTTCGCAAATGTCTTCGAGGTCAGCATGGAAAAACGCGACGAGGGTCCGATGACGCGGCACGCACGCGGCAACAGTGAATTCGCAGATCTTTCGACCGGCAGGGTCCATGTATCACGCGGGCTGAGGCAGATGAGCGTCTATGTCGCCGAAGCCGTCACGCGGAGGCGCCGTCATGCCGATGTCCGCCGCCCTGATGCTCGCACCCGCCGATCCCGAACACGTACCCGGTCACCGCTCAAGTTCATGGACAGGCTAGGTGCCTGAAGCAGCAATCGATCGGTTTGAGGAGGAACTGATATGAAAGTTGGATTTTACACATCGACCTTCGACGACCGGCCCTTCGAGGAGGTGGCTGATTTTTCTGGCACGCTTTCGATCGAACACGAGGACGCGGCCTATAGATGGCCCGGCAAGGACCTCGACGCACGCAAAGAGGGCGAACGGCTTGGCCTTGCCTATCTGCGCGACGTTCTAAGCACAATCTGACACCGGTAAATAGGGAGAACAACGATGGCGAATGTGTCGGTTAGCGATGCGCGCAAGGACTACGGCGCCTTCAAGGTGATCAAGGGGGTGTCTGTCGATATCAGCGACGGCGAGTTTGTCATTTTGGTAGGCCCTTCCGGTTGTGGCAAATCCACCCTTTTGAGGATGATCGCCGGACTTGAGGGCATCACCGGGGGCGAGATCCGGATCGGCAAGCACGTGGTCAACGAACTTGCCCCCAAGGACCGTGACATTGCCATGGTTTTTCAGAACTATGCGCTCTATCCGCATATGACGGTCGCCCAGAATATGGGGTTTTCGCTGCGGCTGAAGCGTATGCCGAAGCCCGATATCGCTGCGCGGATCGACAGGGCGGCTCGGATTCTTGGTCTCGAAAGCCTCCTGGAGCGTTATCCGAAGCAGCTCTCCGGCGGACAGCGCCAGCGTGTCGCGATGGGCAGGGCAATCGTGCGCGATCCGGCTGTTTTCCTGTTTGACGAACCCCTTTCCAATCTCGATGCGAAGCTGCGCGTGCAGATGCGCTCCGAAATCAAGGAACTGCATCAGCGGCTGAAAACGACGACGATCTACGTGACCCACGACCAGATCGAAGCAATGACCATGGCAGACAAGATCGTTGTCATGCGTGACGGCCGTATCGAACAGTCGGGATCGCCGCTTGATCTTTATGACCGGCCGAACAACCTCTTCGTTGCCGGCTTCATCGGTTCTCCCGCGATGAATTTCATCAAGGGCAGCATGACACCGGAGGGTTTTCGGACAGAGCAGGGAACCGTCCTTCCTGCCGACTTCAAGCCTGCAAATGCAGTCACTTACGGAATACGGCCCGAACACCTCCGTCTGGATCCTCAAGGCATCGAAATCGATATCGTTGTATTGGAGCCAACTGGCTCCGAAACACTCGTCATTGCGCGCCTCGGCGAGCAGACGCTTTCCTGTGTGTTCCGCGACAGGATCAGCCTGAAGCCCGGGGATAAGCTACGCGTGTCGCCGATCATCTCTTCTATCCATTTTTTTGACGGAAACGGGGACCGGATCGTGCCGACGAACGGCCACTAACGTTGCCAATGCGGCGAGACCCGGGATCTCGTCTTGGCCGCCGGTGGCTTCTCCGATGGCTCAAACCAATGCCTCACCCTTGATCGCCATGACCCCTAAGGGACACGTCAACGGCGTAAATATACGAAGACAGGATACGCGCCATGCAGCATCTGACACTTTCCCAGCGCCTCGATCGCCTCAAGGTTCGTACAGCCGAACTTGCCCATTGGCGCAACCGAGACACGATCGAAATCGACGGCTGGACCTTCGAGGGCAAACCCATCGCGCATCACGAAGATTGGCCCCACCGTGAGGGCATCGTGCATTTTGCAGCGATTGCACAGGCGCCGAAGGAGTGGCCACTCGAGGATATCCGTTTGCAGCTCGACCTCGGCGGCGAAAGCCTGATCACGCTTTCTTATCCCGGCGGTCAAACCGAGACCTTCGGCCTCGATCCCTATCACCAGGAGTTCGAGGTAAAAGACCGCGAGCTGTCGATCACGACCGACAGCGTCGCGCGCTTCCCCTTCGGCGAGCCCAATCGACATCCGAAGCTCAACCGTGCGAGGCTCGCGTGGTTGGATCCTTCGGTGCACCGCCTGCACCTTCTCTTGCGTCAAATCGCAGAGGCAATCGACGTTCTAGGCGAACACGAAGTGATCCCGCATCTCATGCATGCGTCCGAACAGGCGCTTCGAAGCCTCGACTGGCCCTCCGCCACCGCGGCCTACGTTTCCCGTACTTCGGGAGCGGAGTATCAGCAGAAAATATGGCAACTGCCGGAGCTTGAGGCCCGCCCCGCCGGCCTGGCAAGCGAGCAGAGCGCATCGGCCGGCGCGGCCTTCGAAGCGTTGACGACGCGGCTGAAGGAACTGCAGAAGCGCTACCCGCCGAATGGCGAGCTGATGCTGACGGGACATGCGCATATCGATCTCGCCTGGCTTTGGCCCTACGACGAGACATGCCGAAAGATGCGCCGTACCTTCAATACTGCGCTGTCCCTGATGGAGCGTTCGGAGGACTTTCGTTTCAATCAATCCACCGCGCACTACTACGCGCAGATGGAGGAAGACGATCCGGAGCTTCTGGAGCGCATCAAGAGGCAGGTTGAAGAGGGCAAGTGGGAAACCGTCGGCGGCATGTGGGTCGAGCCAGACACCAACATGCCGACCGGTGAGAGCCTCGCCCGCCAGGTGCTTTACGGCCAGCGCTACTTCGAGAGGATGTTCGGCACGCGCCATACGGTTTGCTGGTTGCCGGATTGCTTCGGCTTTTCGGGGGCTCTTCCGCAGATCCTTCGTCTCGGCGGGATCGACAGCTTCTTCACCATCAAGGTGAATTGGAGCGAGACGAACCGCTTTCCCTCGGATCTCTTCTGGTGGAAGGGTCTCGACGGCAGCAAGCTCCTGACCCATACATTCGACAATCCGATGCATGGCTACAACGGCTTCGTGCAGCCGGATTGTTTCGTACCAACCTGGAAGAATTTCCGGGGTAAGACGCAGCACGACACATCTTTGCTTGCGGTCGGATACGGTGATGGCGGTGGCGGCGTAACGCCCGAGATGGTGGAGCGCGAGGTGCAGCTGCGCGATTTTCCAGCAATCCCGCAAGCGCGCTGGGGCACCGTAAAGGCATTTTACGAGAAAGCCCATGAGACGGCTTCAAAAAAGGACCTGCCCGTATGGGACGGTGAAATCTATCTCGAGTTGCACCGCGCGACGCTGACCACGCAGAGCGGTGTCAAGCGGATGCATCGCCAGGCAGAGCGCGCATTGATCACTGCCGAGACGCTGGCATCCCTGGCAAATCTGATCGGCGGCGAGGCGCCACGGAGCCTTGAGAAGGACTGGCGTTTCGTTCTGAAGAACGAATTCCACGACATCCTGCCGGGGTCCAGCATCCGCGAGGTCTATGTCGATGCCGAGCGGGAGCTTGGGGGCGTGATCGAGAACGCCAAGTCCGAACAGGACAAAGCCATGGCAGTGTTGATCTCGAAGCTTCCGAGCGGGACCATTGCCAATGCCGTGGTAGCCGCAAACCCGTCCCTTAGTGCCCGGTCGTTAAACGTCAGATTGACGGATGGCACGGTGCTCTCGACGGGCGACATGGTCGCGCCGCTTTCGGTTGCGGTTTTCGACCGCGCCGCACTGCGGCCCGCAAGCGAGTTGAAGGCGAGCGCGAACACACTTGAGAACGCCCATCTGTCCGTCACGATCGGCAAGGATGGCGCAGTGTCCAGTCTGGTTCACAAAGCGACCGGCCGCGAAGCGCTTGACGGCTCCGCAAATCAGCTCTGGGTGTATCCAGCCGACAAGCCGCGCAACTGGGACGCCTGGGATATTGAAGCTGACTATGCCGAGAAGGGCATTCGTCTGGAGAGACCTGAGAGTATAACGCTCGTCGAAAGCGGGCCGCACCGCGCGTCTATCCGCGTGGCCTATCGCTACCGGGATTCGAGCGTCACGCAGACCTATGTGCTGACCGCCAATTCGAGGCGTCTCGACATCGAGACGAAGATCGACTGGCATGACCGCCGCACGCTGCTGCGCACCCTCAATCCGGTTGCTGTGCAATCCCGCACCGCCACGTTCGAATGTGCATTTGGAGCGATCGAGCGCGCGACCCACACAAACACATCCTGGGATCAGGCCATGTTTGAGGCAGTGGCGCATCGTTTCGTCGATATCAGCGAACCGGGTTTCGGCGTCGCCCTTCTCAACAATGCGAAATACGGCCACAGTGCGCGTGGCAACGTGATTGGCATGAGCCTGGTGCGCGCGCCTGTCTATCCCGACCCGCTAGCCGACGAGGGGGAGCAAGGCTTCACCTACGCGTTGATGCCGCATGAAGGCACGTGGCACGACGGCGGCGTTCTCGGCGAGGCGATCGATCTCAATCAACCGCTCGTCAGCGCCGAGGCAAAGGGGCTCGCCGCCGGCGCCGTCCAGCCGCTTGTGGTTGAAGGTGTGCCGGTCGCCCTTTCTGGCCTGAAACGCGCGGAAGAAGGTGACGGCCTGGTTCTGCGTCTCTACGAGCCTGCCGGACGTCGCGGCGATCTTGCTCTCAAGCTACCTCATGGCTGGAAGCCTTCAGGTGCTTTGAACATTCTCGAAGAGCCGATGCAAAGACAAGGTCAGGCAGAGATCATGCCGTTTGAAATTCGCACCTGGAAGCTGCTGCAACACTGATCGAAAGTGCCCTACGGCCCTAGAGGGCGAACGACGATACGCGTTTCGGGCGGAAGGTCTTCGCCCGCCAGCAGGAAGCTTGGTTCAGTGCCAGGCTACGTTTGACGTCAAGCATGAACGTGGAGGAGCGGATCATGGCAGTTTCCAACACCAGCTAACCGGGACGAACGGTCCGGATTTGCAATTTGAAAAAGAGGGGCGCCGCGGGTGACTGCGGCTACCCTTTTCCAACGTCCATGGAGGACTTCATGCGTTTGCTTGTTCTCGGTACCGGCGGCATGGCCAACCAACACGCCGCGAATTTCAAGGCCATCAAAGGCGTGAGTGTCGTCGGAGGCGTCGATGTCGAGCCTGAGCGGCGCGCTGGGCGACATCGACATCCATATCGTCGATTTCGCTTCTTACGGTTCGGGGCTCGACGTCGCCCATGTCTTTGCGCGGTTGAAGACATTCGACAAGGCGCGTGGAAACAAGATCGGGGACTACGATCTCGATGCGAACGACAGCTTCACGATGAATGTCGATTTCATCGGCGGCGCGATCGCCACGATCCAGGCAACACGCACGGCCGCTGGCCAGTTCGACCAGTTGCGGCTGCGTTGCTAGGGTGAAACCGGCTCCATCGAGATGATCTACGACACCGGCAAGTAAACGCTGCGGGCCTGCCTTGGAGACGATGTACACACCTGCACGTGGCGTGACATCCTCTTCGATCCGGTCGAAACGAACTATCAGCGTTTCGTGCAGGCGGTCAGGGCCGGAAAAACACAGGAGCCATCTTTCCGCCGAGCCGCGAACATCCAGAAAGTCCTCGACAAGGCGCTTGCATCGGATGCGAGCCACAAGGACGAGGAGTTGGTTTGAGAGCCTCTACCCCGCGCTAACGGCAGGGACGCCCTAACCTGCCACTGGCGGCGGCAGCAACGCGTCGAGGAATGGCAGCAATGCCGCTCCGAGCGCGCCGCCGCCGCCGCTGAAGCTTGCCGGTTTGATCGGTGAAATCCACCCGTGTTTCCAATCGAGGTCTCGATAAAGGTTCGTCCAATCGAGTGGGGGCCAGAACAAGAACTGTTCCTGCAGGTCTCGCAAATCGCGCTTAGCAAGTACCGGCTGGGTTCACGGCCAGCTCTGACGACAGACACGCCATCCATCTTTGCGCGTTAGCTAAAGCCGCATGGTCGCATCAAATAGGCTAGTTGGTCTGCAGCAATGCCGGGGTGTATCAATGGCTTAAGAAACGGACTCGACAGGAGTGTCTCGGTATTGATCGCGTGGTGAGGGACGAAGCCGACGGGCGGGATTTCTCCTCTGTACAACATTGCCAACAACGTTGCGGCATACCCCGTGGCAACCGACGTCAATGCGTTCAATCTGCCTGACACCGGAATTGGCGAAAACCGGTGGCAAACAGTGCGTTCGATCGGCCGTTGCCGCTGATATCCACTTGCCGTCACGACCAGCAAGAGCACGTCGTCTTTGACGATCGGCAAACCGTTGTAAAGGAGTGATCTTAATGCGTCGCGACGATTGCGCAGGCCCAGATCATCGAGAAGGAAACGCATGTAATCGAGATGTCCCGGGTATCGGATCGTCTTGAACGTGACGTTCTTCGGACCCGGATCACCGAAGATCGATAGATCTGCAAGACCACCTGATGTCACGAATTCTTCGTAGCGCACTCCATCGATGCTCAGATGCCCGTAGTTCTCGAGCGGCGATAGCATGACTGCCTTGCCGTCGCGAACGGCCGCACTTGGTTGCGTATATTCATCGATGAGGCCATCGACGTTCCATATTTGCCCATAGCCTATGCGGTTTGTGGAAACCTTTGGTATGGCTCCGACCCGAATTGTCAGATCGGTGACTGGCGCAAAGGCCTCAAGAAGGCCGTAGGCGACATTTCCGATAATGCCTGGCGAGACCCCGCACCCCGTGAAGACGGCTCGGTGTTCGGCCAGAGGAGCCAGAATGGATAGCGTCTCCGGCGTCGCGCAAACGAAATCGAGATAGTGCGTGTCCGAACGAGCCGCAGCCGTTGCGATCTGCGGCACAATGCTTTGCGGGACGGCGGCGACAGCCACATCCTGGTCCGAGAGGATTTTCTGCAACTCTTCGTCATGCGTGTAGGTGCGCAGCTCCGCCGCGATGTTCAGGTCTTCCAACCTATCCAGGGCCTCTTCGGAACGGTCGAGGACCTGTATCGAAAATTCCTCAGGTCCGGCCAAGATCGACGCCAGGGCCGACCCGATATTGCCGGCGCCGACGATGGTCACTTTCATTTTGGGCATGGCACCTTATCCCTTGAACCGCGACACGAACGCTTGCAGCCGTGGATTCTGCGGATTGAGAATGACTTCATCGGACGTGCCGGTCTCGGCAATAACTCCCTGATCGAGAAAGAGAACCCGGTCGGAAACATCAGCCGCGAAGGCCATTTCGTGCGTCACGATCGCCATGGTCATACCCTTGTCGGCAAGATTGCGAATGACCGCGAGAACTTCGCCGACCAATTCCGGGTCGAGCGCACTCGTCACCTCGTCGAGCAGAAGAACTTCCGGCTCCATGGCAAGGGCACGGGCGATGGCAACACGCTGTTTTTGGCCGCCCGAAAGATGGTTGGGATAGGCGGCATGCTTGTCGGCAAGGCCGACCTGGCCGAGAAGGTCCATCGCCAGCTCTCGGGCCTCCCGCGGCGGGCGTTTGCACACGATAATCGGCCCCTCGGTCACATTCTGCAGGACGGTCTTGTGGGGAAACAAGTTGAAGTGCTGGAAAACCATGCCGACATGCCGGCGGAGCTTGCCGATGCCGATCTTTGTGCCCCGGTCGTTGAAACGGTCGCCGACTTGTTGCTGGCGGAAGCGGATCTCGCCGGCAGTCGGCGTCTCCATCATGTTGAGGCACCGGATGAAGGTTGACTTGCCCGACCCGGAAGGGCCGATCAATGCCACGACTTCCCCGCGTGCAAGACTGAGGTCCAGCCCCTTGAGGACCTCAAGAGCTCCGTAGTTTTTTCTGAGGCCGCGGGCCTCGAGGATAGGGTCAGATGTTTGGGAGTTCGCTATCATGTTCGGGCTCTCTTCCTTTAGTCGCTGACCCTGAGGCGTTTTTCGATCCAGTCCGCTGCCTGCGTCAAAGGCAGGAGCATGGCGATGTAGAGTGCGGCCATCACGGTGTAGGATTCGAGCGGACGATAGGTCTGGCCGTTCACGACCGCGGCCATATAGGCGAGATCGGCGACGGAGATGACCGAGACCAGCGAGGTGTTCTTGAACTGAATGACTGACTGGTTGATGAAGGAGGGCAGAACGCGTTTCAGCGCCTGTGGCAGGATGATCCGGCTCATCGACTGCATCGGGCTCATGCCGATCGCGGCGGCTGCCTCTCGCTGCCCCTTGTCGATCGAAACGATGCCGCCGCGGAAGATTTCCGCATAGAACGCACCGACATAGAGCGAGAGCGTCAGCATGGCCGCGACACGATTGTCAACGGAGCCCCCGATCAGCAGCGGGAACGCATAGTAGAACCAGAGCAACTGAACCAAAAGCGGCGTGCACCGGAAGATTTCCTGGTAGGCACGGGCCGTGAGGTTCAGGAGTTTCCAGCCAGACAGCCGTGCCGCGCAGGTTATGAAACCGATGATGACGCCGAAAAAGATCGAACTGAAAGTGTAGACAACGGTGATCCAGAGCCCCCAGAGGAAAAGATCGTAATACTGCCAGACGGAATGAAAGTCCCAGTTATAGCTCATCTCGTTCTCCTGTCTGGCCGCCGCGGATGCGTTGAGTTGCCGCGGTCCAAGTCAGGACACCGGCTATCAAGTGGGCTCGCAAACATAGTGTTCCCCTGGTCTGTGGTGTCGGTTCCTGAGATCGGCAGGGACCGACACGCGATGCTCGTCTGTCCATTTCGTAGGGACAATGCAAAGCTGATGGTGAGCCTTACCGCATTTCTTGGAAGGCGGTAGCTGCGGACCCGAAGCGATTGAGAATGCCGGAAAGCTTGTTCCGGTTTGCATCTGAAATGGGAACCATCGGCAATCGCATTTCCGGACCTGCGAGATTGGCGAGCGCAAGAGCAGCTTTGACAGGGCCCGGGTTGGATTCAATGAACATGCCGTCCGTCAGCTCTGCGATCAGTTCGTGAAGCGCCAGCGCCTTGACGGTTTCGCCCGCATGCCAGGCATCGACCATCGCCACCATCTCGCGGGGTGCGATGTTGGCAACGACACTTGTCACCCCCACGGCGCCGAGCGAAAGGAAGGGCAACGTCATGCCGTCGTCACCGGAATGAATGACAAGCCGGTCGCCGCAGGCTGTACGCAGCTGGGTTACCCGAGCCGCCGTGCCGCCGGCCTCCTTGATGGCGACGACATTCTCGTGCCTTTCGACAAGCGTTGCGCAGGTTTCGGGCGCGATTTCCACGCCGCAGCGGCCGGGCACCGAATATAGCATCATCGGCAGTGAGGTTGCTGACGCGGCAGCACCATAATGCGCGATCAGTCCAGCCTGACTCGGCTTGTTGTAGTATGGCGTCACGATCAACACGGCATCTGCGCCTGCGGCCTCTGCACGCTTGATCTTGTCGACCGTCTTGGTCGTGTCGTTGGCTCCGGCGCCGGCCATCACCATGACCTGGCCGGCCGCGATCCGAACAGTGCGAGCGATGACTTCGACGGCTTCGTCATCCGAAAGGGTCGCTGCTTCTCCTGTTGTTCCAACGGGAACGAGGCCGGATACGCCGGCAGCAATCTGTCGTTCAACAAGCGCGTCATACGATGCGTAGTCGACGCCACCGTCCCTAAAGGGGGTAACCAGGGCGGTAAATACGCCTTTGAAGCGATCTGAAAGTGCTGTCATTTCGGTTTCCTCTCTCAAATTGTCAGTCGTTCAAGCTGTCTGCCAAAGTGTATCGGCCACGGGAAACGGCGCTCGAGACCAGCCATTGTGCGGCCGCAATGGCCCCTTCGGCGTAGGCAGCGACCGTGTGCACGCGATAGGAGAACACCGCCTCGGCCGCGCCCATGTCGAAGCGAACTTCGTTGATGCCGACGGTGTCGCCCTCGCGGTTAACCGCGATCGGCGGCTCAGGTGCATCGAAGCCCATGACGCGGCTACGCTCGGCTCGCAACTGTGCCGACAGAAGGCGGGATGTTCCCGAGGGATCGGTTTTCTTGGGGGCGTGGTAGGTTTCCAAGACCGTTATCTCTGCGCCCGGCATCCTGGAGGCAAACGCCAATGCCGATCGCTTGAAGGCTTCAAAGCCACATGCGAAGTTGGCGCTGATCATCATCGGGCGATGCATGCAGCATTTGTCCAGCAGCACATCGTCTTCTCTTGAGAAGCCCGTTGTCCCGATAACCATGGGAATTACCTTGGTCCCGATGTCTCGCTGCAGCGCCATGCTTGCAGCAGGCGTGGAGAAGTCGATCATGACGTCGCAATGACTTTTCATCGCTGCTTCGGCGGGACGATACTCGATGCTGCCGCCAGCTACAGGGACCCCGACGAGTCGAGATCCCGGTGACACCAGGGCCGCTGCCAATTCGAGCCCGGGACTTTCAAGAACCGCTTCGACGAGCCGTGTTCCCACCCGTCCAGAGGCTCCAACGATTCCGATGCGCATCGCAGCTGTTCCTCAGTCGATGACCACTTTTTGCTCCGACATCTCCCGAAGGGCGATACGAACGCCCTCACGGCCGAGACCGCTGCGTTTGACGCCGCCGAACGGGACGTGCTCCGCGCGGAAATCGGGGCCTTCGTTGACCATGACGCCACCAACCATGAGTTCGCGGGAGAACGTCTTGATTAGCGCATGATCGTTGGTGAAAACGCCGGCCTGCAGGCCAAAGGCTCCTGCATTGACTTCGGCAATTGCAGCGTTTGGATCGGTGAAGCTGCGGATGGCGATAACAGGACCGAATGTCTCGTCGGCGATAACAGCGGAATTCGGTTCGACGTCAGAGATTACGGTTGGCGAAAAGAGCGTGCTTTCGTGATTGCCGCCGGTCAGCAGCTTCGCGCCACCGGCAACGCTGGCCCTGACGCGTTGTGCCACCTCCTGGGCCGCCGGCAGATCGATAACCGTCCCCATGTCTGTGTCGTCGTTCGACGGATCGCCGAACTCGATGGCATCGACGGCGGCGAGGAGGCGTTGTGTGAACACCTGCTCGATGTCTTTATGGAGGTACAGCTTCTTCACCGCTGCGCAGCTTTGGCCGGCGATTTCGAACCGGTGGCCGACCGCAGTCGCGACGGCCTTGTCCAAATCAGCATCGGGTAGCACGAAGAGCGGGTCGTTGCCCCCGAGCTCCATCAGGCAACGGATGAGACCACTGGCATTCTTGAGCGCGAGACCGGCGCGCGGGCCCCCCGTGAAAGAAAGCAGATCAATAGGAGCACGGGCAAGCGATAGGGCGCAGTCCGCGCCACCATGGATGACCTGGAAAAGATCGCGCGGCCAGTTTGCCTTCTGCGTGAGTTCGAAGAGGCGAGCCGCAGCCAGCGGAGCCTTCGGCGAGGGTTTGGCGACGACGGCATTGCCGGCGGCAATGGCCGGTCCGAGCTTGTGGCACAAAAGGTTGAGCGGGTAATTGAAAGGCGTGATGGCGCCGATGACCCCAACGGGCTCGTATGTGATTGTGGCAAGACGATCGGCACCACCTTCAACGATCGCGCAATGCAGTGCCTCACCGTCGAGAAACGTTGCCGCATCTCCCGAGAGCTTCAACGTGTTCTGGGCGCGACGCACCTCGTTGCGCGCTTCGCGGATCGTCTTGCCCATTTCCGATGAAATGATCCGGGCCAGGTTCTCTGCGTCCGTGGCAATCTCGGCTGCCAGGGCGTTCAATAGTGCCCGCCGAACCGCAGGCGTGGAGTATCGGAATTCGCGCTGCGCCGTCTTGGCGCGCAAAACAGTGGCGGCGACGTCCGCTCCGGAATGCTCCGCAATCTCGCCGACGATCTGCCCGTCGAAAGGATTACGGACCATGATCGGGCGAGCTGGGGTGGGAGCGATTTTCTGCAGGGACGTCATTTGGAACCTCGTTCGTCGTTCGAATTGTGTTGGGAAATGGCGCGCGTCAAAGCGCCGATGGATACTGGGCGGATGGGCCAGCGCTGGCCCGTCAGATCGTTGGCCGCTGCTGGCGCTTGCGACGGGCTGATGAGGTTCAGCACTTCGGCAACATTTGCGGCGCAGAAGCGCCCTTGGCAGACCCCCATCGAAAATCGGCCGTTGTGTTTCACTTCACGTCCGGAGAGGCCATCGCTCCGTTGTGCAAGCAGCCGGAGATCCCCAATCGTGCGGCCTTCGCAGCGGCACAAGATAGTCTCGTCAGGAAGGGTGGCCAGCGGGGAGGTGGGGTCAACCGGCGCAAACAGCGCTGAGAGCAGGCTCTGAGCGCGACGCTGTTGTGCGATCGCGGCGTCGACGTCCTTGAGTGCGCGCGTTTTACCGGACAATAGGTTCACCACCTGGCGCCCCACGCGCCTGCCATCGGCTTCTGCTGCGATCGAACCGAGCGCTTCCCGGCAGTCGCCAGCCCTCATGATGATTGGTCGGGCGTCCGCCTTCATAGCGACATCGGGAAGGCCGAAGTGGTTTGATCTCACGCCGTCGTGGAGGCCGACACGATCGACTATGATCGTCTGTGATTGACCTCTCCGATCACGCAGCGTCGCCTCCAGGCCCGTGTCGCATCGCCGAACCCCTGTGAGGACACAGCCTCGCAGCCAAGGGGTTCGGTTTGCCGTCATCTCGCACAGATAGGAAAATGCCTCGCTCAGAAGTCTGGGGTAAGCAAACAGGCCAAAGGTGACCAGCGGGTGCCGAATGGGATCGCCCGCTTCAACGACGGCGACTGGCGGGTTTCCCAACTTGGCCATTTGCGCGGCGACTGCGATAAGAAGCGGGCCGCCTCCGGCAAGTAGGATTCTGCCGTGCGGCGGTCGTCCTGTTTCCTTCATCATGACTTGCAAGCCGCCGGCGGTGGAAACGCCCGAAAGTTCCCAGCCTGGACGAGGCAGTATCTTTTCGATTGCCCCTGTTGCGATCACGACCGCGCGCGCCTTGAGATGCACGACGGCGCCGTGAAGGCGATCCTCGACGAGGACGAGCCCATCACTGTCGATGCCGAGAAAGACACAGGAGTGGCGCAGTCGAATGCCCGATTGTCGATAGGCGGAAAAAAGTGCCTTCCATCGAGCCCGTGCCGTGCGGGGCTGAGGTACGGCTTCAACGCCGTCGATCGGTTGGCGATATATCGCGCCGCCGACATTCGGTCGCTGCTCGATGATCTCGACTGAGAGGCCAGATCCGCTTGCCTCTAGGGCGGCGGAAATCCCGGCAACCCCGCCTCCAACAACGATGATGTCCAGATCAGTCAAGGTCCACCTCCAATCCAACAATCACCATCCCATCCCATGCCGGGGTAAGGCAGGCCTCCGTAGCGACGCCATTGATGCTGACGAGGCAACATTGGCAGGCACCGATGCCGCAAAAATATCGGGTTTCGCGGTCAACGGCGTCGCGGCCGAAGCTCGTGATCCCGGCTGCCTCCAGTGCTGCCGCGACGCTTTCACCTTGGCGAAACGGGATATCCTGCGACATCCAGCGCAACGTTTTGGGACCGTTCATGTCATTCACGCCCATGCGACGGTCTCACTTTTCCCAAACCGTGCAGGGTCGAATGCCGCAAGCGACATATCCGGCGTCTCCCCGCAGACCATCTGCGAAATTGCCTTTCCGGTGATCGGCCCGAGGCAAATGCCGTCGCCCTCGAAGCCGGTCGCGACATAGGCATTTATGAGATGCGGTAATCGCCCGACCAGTGGCAGCCCGTCGATCACCGCCGTGCGGACTCCGGCAAAGCTGCGCAGAAGCCTCACATCGGCAAGGCCCGGCACAAGGGCGACGGCATCTCGCAAGATCCGCGATACCGCGTCGATGTCATTGTTGCGGCGGTCCCCATGATCTTCGCGTGTTCCTCCAATCAGGAACTGCCCCGTTTGCAGGGGGTCGATGACAAGCCCCAGTCCCTTCGGGAGTTTGGCTTGTGGGGCATTTTGGCTGCCCTTGCTGAGCAGATATCGCCCTGACATGATCGCCCCGGGCATGGCCGCGTTCAGTGCGCGCGCCCTTTCGGTGATGAGAAGCTGACCCTTGCGTGGGATAAGGGCGTGTTCAATACCGAGCAATCGGGCCGATCCGGTGCCAGCTGCAACGACCACTGCGTCGGCTCTGACGTCGCCTTTCGCCGTGGCGACACCCTCGACACGGCTGCCGTCACTCGCAAGAAGCAGGCTCTCAACAGCGTGGCCGCGGTGAACAACGACACCGGCAGCTGTAAGGAAGCGGTGCACGATTTGATAGCCGATCGCGTGACCCTCATCATGCACCTCGACGATCATCAACGCGTCCGGCGACAGTACGGGAAATCGATTGCGGGCAGCCTGCGGGGCAAGTGTCGCCGTCCGCACGCCAGCACCTGCAAGTGCCTTCGAGTGGGCTTCAAGGACATCGCACTCCGCCTTGGAGGTTGCGACGATGAAGGTCGATCGGCTTTTGAAGCAATCTGCAAACAGACCGTCTCGCGCCAGCTGGCGATAGAGCGCGATGCCGCAAAGCGCCGCCTCCATCATCGGACCGGGGCGTTTGCTCGCCACGGAAACCGCACCGTCGGCTGCTCCCGTGGCCTGCGATGCCGGAACATCCGCATCGAAAAGGTCGACCCTCACTCCGCGGCGCGCAAGAAAATAGGCCGCCGCCGCACCGACGATTCCGGAACCGGCTATGACGACGGAAGATGGCTGTGCAAATGGCATCGTTGTTGAACCGGCACTGTTTCTAACTCGCCCTATGTTGCGGGCTGCCGGCGGCTGGCGTCGATACAAGAAGACGCCGTTGCTTGTTCACGAAATTTGTATCGGCTACTAACGAAGGGCCCCTTAATCCTCAGGGCGGGGGAATACAGTTATGGCCAAAATCAGCCTCACGCTCATCCAGACGTTCTACCAGGTCGCCAGATACGGGTCATATTCCGGTGCGGCGCGGGAGCTTAACTTGAGCTATCAGTCGGCCTCGAACCATGTTCGACGGTTGGAGCAATTGCTCAACGGAAAGCTCATAGATTCCGAGCAGGGTGCTAAGCGGATCACGCTGACCCCGAGGGGGCGCGCACTGTATAACCTCCTGCATCCCGAGCTGGACATCATGCTGGAGCGGCTGAGCAAGCTGATCGAGAGCCAACGGTCATCGCTGCGTGTTGGAATGCCGCAAGCAATTTTCTTCTACCTTTTTCCAAAGGTGCTTTCGAAATTTCGCGAGAGTTTTCCAGACATGGAGTTCGCAGTCTATGAACGCGATACGGTCTTGGCGGAGCTTGTCAAGAACGGAAGCCTGGATGTGTGTATTTCGGAGCGGTACTTCGGTGACCCGGTCGTGCCGCAGCGGCTGTTGGGTAGCTATCACCTCAGCCTTGTCTATCCTTGTCAATGGGGAGCGCCACCGGAGCAGAAGGACATCCCGTTATGGGCGAAGGATCGGCCGTTCATCACCTATGAGCCGGGTCAGACTTTGCGCAATCTTGCGGTCGACTTCCTCGGTCGCGATGGAGCCGTCGTCCAGCCCGTGATCTCTACCTCGGGAAGTTCCAGCGTGAAACGCTGCGTCGAGGAGGGTATGGGCTTTTCAATCATCCCGTCCTGGTGCGTCCTGCCGGAAGACAAAACCATCGTCAGCACGAAGCTGGCAAACCTGCCGGAGGTCCGCGTGTACTTCGGTAGTGCAGGCTTTCTGCAAAAGCATCCGGCGGTACAGCAGCTTTTTGAGGAATGTCAGTCAGAGCTGGTTGGCCCCGTCCTGGATCCTCCGCGCAGCGGCGAACTCACTCCTGCAGCGCCGTAAACCGGCAACCTACAAAAAACGGGATAAGCGTGGTCGATTCTCTAGCATTGTTCCCGGCTGACTGCGCGGTAACCTGCTCGCGGTCGCAAGGACCAAAGAAGGCGCATGACTGATAAAATCAAACAGGGGAATATGGAGAACCGAGAATGAATGTTATTGCGAAAATCTGTAGTTGCGCCGCCGTCGCCCTGTCATTGCTGGGAACGACGGCGTCTGCTGGTACGATCGAGGATATAAGGGCGCGTGGTGCTCTTCGTATCCCCGCGATCCTCAATGAAGTTCCCTATTTCAACAAGGATCCGCGCACAGGAGAATGGCAAGGATTTGTCATTGATATGGCCACCGACATCGCCAAAACGCTTGATGTGAAGCTTGAAGTGGTCGAGTCGAGTTGGTCGAATGCAATCCTCGATGTGCAAAGCGGCAAGGTCGATATGGCTTTTGCGGTTACCGCAACGCCTGTAAGGGCGATGTCCGTGTCGTTCTCCGATCCGACCTACTACAACAGCTTTGTGGTCGTGTCGTCCAAGGATGAAGTCAATAACAAGACCTGGAGCGAACTGAACGATCCGAAATACACCTTCGCCGTCGACCTCGGTTCGGCTCAGGACTTGATCACGCAACAGTATCTGCCGAAGGCAAACATCCTTCGCTTCAAGACGCGTGACGAGGCGATTGTCGCGGTGACGACGGGCAAGGCCGACGGTCTCGTCAACACGATGCTCAATGGCCTTGTGATTTCAAAGAAGGCCCCGGCAGTTGGAAGCGTCAAGGTGCCAACCCCGGTTCTGGCCACGCCCTCGGTCATCGCGCTTAACTACGGTTCCGACGAGACCTTCAAGTCCTTTGTGTCTGCCTGGGCAGAGTACAACCGCCGCATCGGCAACAATCAGACATGGATCGTCAAGAGCCTTGAGCCTTTTGGCATCACCCTTGAAGATATGCCGGTCGGTTTCGGCTTCGGCGGCTGACGACGGTGACCCTGCTCAGTTTGCAACCACCCGTACTGAGCAGGGTCTTGAGTTGGAAGGGGCGCCGTCGCGAACATCAGCAGGTCGTCGAGGAAGCTTTTGAGTGCGGGTCGGATGGCGGTCTGGACCGCGAACAGTCGAATTGGATCGCCTGCCTTCGTCGGCCGGATCTGAACGGATCCGTCCCGTGGTGGTCGTCTCCGACCATGCCGATCTTCTCTGCCACGCGTATTGACGGTAAATTGCCCGGGTCAATATCAGCGACAATACGGGTGAGGGCCGAGCGTATGAAATGCATGCTCCACGATTGGCCGAATTGCTTCAGCCGCAAATCCCTTTCCCCACGTCGAGCGACATAAGCGCCAGCCGATCTCTATTTCGGGACCAACATCGTCGTACGGTATGAGAAGAATCCAACCCGCGAACTGGTCAGGCTGCGCTTTCGGGAAGATTGACCAGTATCCGAGCCCTAACGAAGTTTCGATTCTGTCCTTCAGGAAGGCTTCATGCCTTGACGGATCGTCCCACGGGCCAGGAATGAATTTCGTTACCTCCGGGTCACGATCCATGGCAAGACACGCGTCAAAATCTGCCATTGTGCGACCTCGAACTAGAAGTCTTTCAGTTTCAAAAGTTGGCAACAGCAAACTTCCTCCTTGTTTGAAAGCTCCAATCCGTGGCAATCAGACCGTCTTCCGGCTGACAAACAAGCCGCTTTCCTTTCGACTTCAAGGATGCCCTTGCCTACCTAAATGCCTCGGTGATCGCGCCATGTGCATTGCAGCGGCATCGAAAGAACCATCCTCAAAGGGTAAAGCGGTTTCATCGGCCTCCCGGCCCGTGACGCTTTTAAAACGGTAGTAGGTAGGCCGGGAGCTGCATGATCTCGCCGGGTGTGAACAGCGGGCGGGCTGAATGCCGTTTGCGCATTGCATTCTCCCGCGAATTTCCACGATGCTACTGGCGAGCCAGCTTATACGCCTTGCTGAGAAGTTCTCGGCATTCAGGGTAGCATCTATCCGGATTGACTGCGCCAACCCAGTGCATGCGTCCATAGACGGGGTGCGGCAGGAGTTGGTCGCGGGCTGCGTAGTCGAAATCGGCAGCTTCCAAAGCCGACCGGGACGGATGATCGGGGAACAGCGCCGCAAAACCATCCCGGCCAAGCGCGATATTGAGCCGGAATGATCCATCGCCATCGAGCCGCGCGAAACTGTCGAACTCGGTATCACGCGTAACAATGGTGGCGAACGGCATGCGCATCGCCGCGCCACGGAAAAAGAAGATGTCGGGCGTGCTCGTATCAACATGAATATCCGCCCCACTTGAAATGATGTCGGATTTGATCGTCTCCAGTGATGGCATGATAACCTCCGGTTTAGCCAAATTTGGTCAAACGCGATATAGCGCTTTTGACCAAGCTTGGCTATAGGTGGCCAGAGAGATTGGGGCATCATGAACGTCACACGCCTGCTCGTCCTAGGGACGATTCGACATCTGGGCACCGCCCATGGATATGCGGTGCGCCGCCAGTTGGATGACTGGCGCGTCGAAACGTGGACAACGGTGAGATCAGGTTCAGTTTACCACGCGCTTGGGCAACTACAGAAGGAAGCAAAGCTGGCAACCTCCGGCAGCGAGGCCGGAGCGCGTGGCGCGGAACGCACTGTCTTTTCCCTAACACCGAGTGGTGAGATCGAGTTCTCTTCGCTACTGGAAGAAGCACTGGGAAGTTTCGATCTTACACAACTGAGCGCCGGCATTGCTTTCCTTGACCAACTGCCGTCAGAACACGCTCAAAATCTTCTTACGGCCTTACACGACAGGCTAAGCGCCAATAAGGATTTTCTCCTACGGCTTGCAGAGAAGGTGCCGAACGAACACGCCGTGCCCCGCACCGCTGATCTCCTGGATCTTTGGATCGGCTATCTTGATGCCACCGCACAGTCCGTGGCACGACTTAAATTGGGAATTACAAAGAAATAGCACATTTGAATGGCTGTGACTTTGGGAGCGTCTGTCGGCTATATGTCCTTTTGAGCCGCTCGATAGGTTAACGCAATGTCTCGAATACCTAGACGCCAAGAGTTCGCTACCGCCTCAACCGCCGCGAGACCTCGGAATGCCCTCCTTTAAGGTCAACCCAAGGCAGCCAGAAGTCATCCCGATCGCTGCGCGTGACGCTTCCATGCAAGCCCTGGGTTACGTCCGTGGAAAAGACCCCTCTGGATAGCGGGTGTTTTTCGCACCCGCTATCCAGCGATCGACGGCGGCGACGAAAGCCGGCGCGGTCGTCGGCCGGCCCTTGCGCTGGCGCTATTGCCCCCAGCCGGCAACGCCCTTGATTTCGAGGAAGTCCTCAAGGCCATATTCGGCATATTCGCGCCCGTTGCCCGATTGCTTGTAGCCGCCGAAGGGAAGGCCGGTGTCCCAGTCGGGATAGTTCATAAAGACGTTGCCTGACCGCATCCGCCTGGCGAACCGCCTTCCCTCCTCGACATTCTGGGTTTGCACATAGCTGGCGAGGCCATAGGGCGTATCGTTGGCCATAGTCACGGCCTCATCGGTGGTTGCGTAGGGCAGGATCGAGAGGACCGGCCCGAAAATCTCCTCGCGAGCGATGCGCATGTCGGGCGTGACGTTGGCGAAAATGGTCGGCTTAACGAAATAGCCATGTTCGCGTCCGTCGGGTCGGCCGACGCCGCCGGCAACTAGCGTGGCGCCCTGATCAATCCCGACCTGGATCAGAGCCTGAATCTTGTTGAATTGCACCTCGCTGACGACGGGTCCAAGAACCACGCCCTGCTCGTCGGCGGGGCCAACGACATAGTCGGCAGCGGCTCGGCGGGCTATCGCGATGGCTTCGTCATGCAGATAGCGTGGCACGAACATGCGGGTCGGTGCATTGCACGATTGCCCCGAATTGCCGAAGCACCCTTCGACGCCCTTGGTGACAGCCGTTTCCAGATCGCAGTCGGGGAGCAAGATATTGGCCGATTTGCCGCCCAATTCCTGGGCTACGCGCTTGACGGTGTCGGCGGCGGCCTTGGCCACGGCGATGCCGGCGCGGGTGGAGCCGGTGAAGGACACCATGTCGATGTCGGGGTGGCTCGAGAGCGCCGCGCCGACCGTTGGGCCATCGCCATTGATGAGATTGAAGACGCCATTGGGTGTGCCGGCTTCGTGCATGATTTCGGCAAAAATCAAGGCGCTGAGCGGGGCGAGTTCGCTGGACTTCAGGATCATGGTGCAGCCCGCCGCAATCGCCGGCCCGACCTTGCACATGATCTGGTTGAGCGGCCAGTTCCACGGGGTGATCAGCGCTGCCACCCCGATCGGCTCCTTCAGTACCATCGAGGTGCCCTTCTGGTGCTCGAATGAATAGTGCCTCAGTACGTCGATGAGTTTTTCGAGGTGCCCGTCGCCCGAGCCGACCTGGCTGTCCCGCGCAAAGGGACGTGGCGCACCCATTTCCGAAGAAATCGCCAGGGCCAGATCGTCGGCGCGCCTGCGGTAAACAGTGAGCATGCGTTCGAGCAATGCCAGCCGTTCGGCGCGGTCGGAAAATCCGAAATCGGCAAATGCCCGGCGGGCCGCTATGACGGCGCGGTCGACATCGGCGGTCGAGCCCATGGCAATGGTGGTGAAGGGGCGGCCGGTCGAGGGGTTGATGACGTCGCGCGTCGACAGCGCGACAGGATCAACCCATTTTCCGTCGATATAGAACTGATGATTGTTCAAGGTCTTTTGCCTTTTTAGCTAACGCGCTTCCCGACGAAAACGCGATAAACAAGGGAATTATGCAGTCAGCCGAAAGCGCCCGACGCCGCATGGGGGCAGCATGGGCCCGCCAAGAAGCGCCGTCCGCCCGGCAACGAGGGCGGAGACGTCGACCGGCTCCGGGCCGTGATTGAAGATGTAGCGATCGGGTCCATTGTCGCGCACCCGAATGTCGCGGTGCAGCTTTTGGGCGAGTATTCCAGCCTGCTCCAGGAGATTGGCCACAACCCGGTCCGCATAGGCCTGGTTCGGCTGTCCGGACAAGTAGTGGATGCAATCGCGTGAACAGAGGGCGATCTGCCCATCAACGGTTTGATCGATCACGGAGACCTCTCCGGACGTGGAAACGATCTCGCGCCAAACCTCCAGCGCGTGGTCAGCATTGCCCGCGATGCCGATCTTTGCCTGCGGGGGCAGGGTTTCGACGCGCGTAACCCGAATGGGAAGGCGCGACTGTGCCGCGGTGCCGGGTGGCAGGGTTTCGGGAATTGAAAAGCTCGTTGTGCGCGAGCCGGTTCGTGGGCCGAGCAGGGCCACCTGACCATTTTGGCCGAAAGCGGCCATGAGCTTGTCGTCGATGGTGAACAGCCCCGGCACCAATAGCAGGCGATAGCCTTCGACTGCTTCAGGTTTTGCCGGCACGATATCGACGGTGATCCCGTGACGCCGCAGGGCGCGGTAGAAGGTCAGCACGAGCTTTCGATAGTTGAACTCGCGCCCCTGTGGCTGGATCTGCCAGGCCCAGTCGCTTTCGTAGTCAAAGACAATGGCCACATCGGCGCGCTGCGCGCCGACGCCCGATTGTGTCCCGATTTCCTCGGCGACTTGCGTGGCGACGTCGATGGCTTCATTGGGCGTGCCATCGGGCAGGCACAGGGCCTCGTGCATCTGCTCCTGCGCGAAGGGGGCCTGCCGCCAGCGGAAATAGCTGACGACTTCTGCACCCGCTGCGAACGCTTCCCAGGTCCATAGGCGCACTGCTCCCGGAGCGGGGGCCGGATTGTGCGGGGCCCAGTTTACCGGCCCGGGTTGCTGTTCCATGACCCACCAGCGACCGCGCCCGCAACCGCGATAAAGATCGTGAAAGAAGGCCTGGAAGTCGGGATCGCCGACGCGCAGGTAACGCATCTTGTGCTCGTCGCTGCAATCGTCGAGATCGAGGAACCCGAGGGGGTAGCTGTCCCACGACGCGACGTCGAGATCCTGCGACAGGCGCCAATGGTCGAACAGCGTCGGCTTGCCCATGAAGTTGTGAAGGACATCGCGCCCCGGCGAGTGGGCGCGGATGATTTCGACCTGGAGCGCGTTGAACGCCACGACTTGATCCGAGGAGTAGCGATGGAAATCCAGCCGATGGATCGGCGCGGCTTCCGCAACGGTCAGGTTGGGCAGCTCGATCGCATCGAATACGCTATACTCCATCGACCAGAATACCGTGCCCCACGCGGCATTGAGCGCGTCGATGGTGCCGTATTTCTGCGCCAACCATTTCCGGAACCCCGCTTTGGCGGCGGGCGAATAGCTCAGGCCGGTATTGTGGTTGGCATATTCGTTGTCGATCTGCCAGGCGACCACGGCCGCATGGCTCCCGAAGCGCTCGGCGAGCGCCGTGACGATCCGGCGGCACTCCTCGCGAAATCCCAGATGGCTGAAGCAATAGTGCCGGCGCGAGCCAAAGCCGCGCACCCGGCCTTCGGCATCGACCGGCAGCATGTCCGGCATCTGATCCACCAGCCATTTCGGCGGCGTCGTCGTCGGGGTGCCGATAATGACCTGAAGCCCCTCGGCGGCCAGCGTGCCGATGGCCCGCTCGAGCCAGTCGAATTCATAGCGCCCTGCTTCGGGTTCCAACCGCGACCAGGCGAACTCGCCGATGCGCACCAGCTTGATCCCGGCCTCGCGCATCATGCGGGCGTCGACCGCCCAGCGCGCTTCGGGCCAATGCTCGGGATAGTAGCAAACGCCAAGTTTCATGACAGACGCTCCGGATGGCGCAAGGCGACGCCGTCCGGGTCGAAGAGGTGGCATTGGTTGAGGGACATGTAGATGGTGGTGGTTTCCCCGGCCCGCCCCGGATCGTGGCCGCCGCCCTTGACGACGACGCTCTCTCCCCCCGCGAGGGTGACGTGGAACATGGTTTCCGATCCGAGCCGTTCGACGAGGCGAATGGTGCCTAGGAGTTTGATATCGCCGGTCTGCAGGCTGACATTTTCGGGACGCAACCCGAGCGTCAACCTGCCCTTGTCGGCCCCGGTGAACTGCCCGGCATCGATCCTCGCCTTGTGGCCTCCGGGGAGCGTCAGGACGATTGCGTCATCCTGGCACGCCGCCGCGACCTCGATCAGGTTCATGCTGGGCGAGCCAATAAAACCGGCGACAAAGGTATTGGCCGGCTTATGGTAGAGATCGAGCGGGCTGCCGATCTGCTCGATCTTGCCGGCCCGCAACACGACGATCTTGTCGGCCATGGTCAGGGCTTCGACCTGATCATGGGTGACATAGATCATGGTGGCGCCAAGGCTCTGGTGCAGGTTGGCGATCTCCACGCGCATCTGCACCCGCAGCGAAGCGTCCAGGTTCGACAGCGGTTCGTCGAACAGGAACACATCGGGTTCACGCACAATGGCCCGCCCGATGGCGACACGTTGCCGTTGACCGCCCGACAATTGCGCCGGCTTGCGCAGCAGGAGTGGCTCCAGTTGCAGCAACCTGGCGGCTTTCGCCGTCTGTTCGGCGATTGCTGCCCGCTTGTGGCCTGTCATCTTGAGGCCGAAGCCGATATTTTCGGCCACCGTCATATGCGGGTAGAGCGCGTAGGACTGAAACACCATGGAGACGCGCCGCTCCGACGGCTCGAGCGCCGTCACGTCGCGTTCGCCGATCGACACGGCGCCGCCGGAGGTGCTTTCCAGCCCGGCAATCATGCGCAGCAGGGTCGATTTTCCGCAGCCGGACGGCCCTACAAACACACAGAACTCGCCATCGGCGATATTGAGGTCGACGCCCTTGATGATCTCCACTGGCCCGAACGACTTGCGCAGCGCCTTTAGATTTACTTCTGCCAATTCATTATCCCTTGGTAGCGCCGAGCGTCAGGCCCGCGACAAAGTGCTTTTGCATCAGGATGAACATCACTGCCGGCGGGATCGCCGCGACGATCGAGCCCGCGGCCACGAGTTGCCAAGCGGCCACCCATTGTCCCTTGAGGGCATAGAGCCCGGCCGTTACCGGCATGACGTGGTTGCTCTGCACCAGCACCGTTGCCCAGAAATAGTCATTCCAGACGAAGGTGAAGACCAGGACCGACAGCGCGGCGATTGCGGGCCTCACCAGCGGCACGATGATGAAGATGAAAATCCGCCATTCGCTGACCCCTTCCACCCGCGCGCTTTCGATCAGCGCGGTGGGCAGCGCCTTGATGAAATTGCGCATGAACAGAGTGCAAAAGCCGGTCTGGAAGGCGATGTGGAACAGGATCAGGCCGCCGATGCTGTCATAGAGGCCGGTTTGCAGCGTCCATTGCCGGACCGGCACCATTAGGATCTGGAACGGAACGAAATTGCCCGCTACGAATATGATGAACAGCACGATGTTGAGCCGGAAATTGTAGACCGCCAGGGCAAAGCCCGCCATCGACGACAGCACCAGCGCCCCGATGACCGTCGGCACGGTGATCATCAGCGAGTTGAGCATGTAGCGAGCCATCGGGCTGCCGGTGAACACCGCCACGTAGTTTTCGAAGGCGAAGTCGGACGGCGCGCCGAAGTAGTTTCCGGCCGCGAGATCGCTCGCCGGGCGCACCGAGGTCATGGCGACGCCAATCAGCGGCAGCAACCAGATGCACAGTACGATGGGGATGGAGAGGGTATAGATAAGCCGCGCGCGGGGCGACATGTCCGCAATGGATTTTGGAAACATCAGCCGGCGCGCTCCTGCATCAGCATCCGATAGATGATGATTGAGATGAAGATCATCATGATGGCGAAGAGGATGACCGAGATGGCCGCGCCGTAACCCATGCGGTAGCCATATTCAGACAGTGCCTGCTCATACATGAAGAACGAGAGAACCCGCGTCGATCCGTAGGGGCCGCCGCTGGTCATGATCGACACCAGGTCGAAGGATCGCAGCGAGCCGATAATGGTCACCACCAGCGCCATGAACGTGGCCGGACGAAGCTGTGGTAGGATGATGTGCCAGAGCATCTTGAGGCCCTTGGCATTGTCGATGCGCGCTGCCTCGACCTGTTCGGGATTGATGTTGTTGAGGCCGCTGAGAAACAGGATCATGCAATAGGCCGTTTGCGGCCAAAGCCCGGCTGCAATGATGCCGAGCGTGGCAAAGCGCTCGTCGGCCAGGATGGCGATCTCGACCCCGGTCAGCGCCTTGATCGCCCCGGCGACCGGGCCGAAGCCGGGCGCGTAGAACCACGAAAAAATCAGGCCGACGACAACCTGGGAAATGATGAAGGGCAAAAAGAACAGCGACTTGTAGAGGCGAATTCCGGTGACGGTCTGATTGAGAAATATCGCCAGCGCCAAGCCTACAGGAACCGCCAGCAGATAGAGCGTCAGCCAGAGCAGGTTGTTCTTGAGCGAGACATAGAACACCTCGTCGGAAAATAATTCGGTGTAATTGTCGAGGCCGATCCAGATGGGGGCCGTAAACCCGTCCCATTCATAAAACCCGATCACGATCGACTGTCCGATAGGGACAACGACATAGACCGCGAACATGATGAGGGCCGGCAGAAGGAATAGCCAGGGCGTCAGCGCGCGTCGCGCCTGTGCCCAGGAATTCGGCATTGCCTGATGGCTTGCTTGCATTGATATGGGCCTTGTTGAGAAAAATGGGGTCCCCGCGAAGGGCCCCGCAGTCGCGTTATTTGTAGACTTTGAGCCGGACGCGCTCGAGGCGCTCCAGGATCCGGTCGACGTCATCGGGCTTGACCATGAATTCCTGGAAAGCCTCCATGCCGGCCTTGGCCATTTCGGCGGGCGCATCCCGATCGTAGAACTGGGCCAGGCCATCGGCGGTCGACAGCATCTGGAAGCCCGCCTGCAGGAACGGATCGTCAGCGGCCTTGGCCACATTGCTCACCGGCAATTGCTGCAGGATTTCGTTCATCGCCGTCTGGGCCTCGGGGGAGGCGACATAGGCGAGGAAACGCAGCGCGTCAGGCTTGTTCTTGGCGCCGGCGGGGATGTGGTAGGAATCGGTCGGCGCGTCTTCGGCGCGCGGGATGCCCGCAACGATTTCGGGGAACTGGAAGAAGCCCAGAGTATCGTTGGTCAGGCCCGCTTCCTTGAGCGGAGCGACGAGGAAGTTCCCCATCAGGTACATGGCGGCATTGCCCTGCACCATCTGGGGATAGGCGTCCTGCCAATCCAGCGCGGCGTGGTTGTCGAGGAACGCACCCATCTTGGCGAGCTCGCCCCACTTTTGGAACACGGCGCGAACCCGCGGATCGGTATAGGGCACCTTGCCCGCCGTGAGGTCCATGTGGAACTGGTAGCCATTAATGCGCAGGTCGAGATAGTCGAGCCACCCTGCCGCCGGCCACAGCGCCTTGGTGCCGATGGCAAAAGGCGTAATTCCGGCGGTCTTGAGGGTCTGGCTGGCGGCGATCAGCTCAGCCCAGGTTGTCGGAACGGCAATGCCGTGCTTTGCGAAGATGTCTTTGCGATAGTAGATGCCCCACTGGTAGTAGGTGAAGGGCACGCCCCATTTCTTGCCATCGATCGTCATCGCCGAAGCGGCAGACTTGAGCGTGGTATTGAGGCCTTCTTTTTTCCAGAGCGCGGTAACGTCCTCGAACAGTCCCGCTTCCACGAATGGGGCCATGCGATTGCCGGCCATCCAGGCGACCACGTCGGGCGGATTGGCTGTCAGGAAATTGCGAATGGCGGACTTGTAGCCTTCGCTGTCGAAATTGTTGAGGGTGACGTTGACGTCGGGGTTTTTAGCCTTAAACCCCGCGATGAGCGTTTCGATGGCCTGCTTGGGTGCTACGCCCGATTTGTCGGCGTTGATGACGAGGTCCCCGGCCATCACCATCGAAGCCGACATGAGCAGCACTGCTGCAAGACCCGCCATTTTTTTGAATGTGTGCATGCATTCCTCCCTCAAGGGCGGCCTTACCCCATGGGGGAACAGCAGCCGCGACGGCAGATTGCCGACGCATTGACGGTAGGGGGAAAAGTCGTGATCATCTTCCCGAAAACCGGAATTCATTTCCAGGAATGTAAGATCCCCATGCTCCCCAAAACCGCATACCGCGAAGATTGCTTTTACGCCGAGGGCAGCGGCGGCAAGCCCATGACACCAGTGATCGACAATCACGGCTTTTGCGCCGCGCCGACGCTGGCGGTTCGCCCCATGCTGGGGCCACACATGCACAGCCAGGTGGAGCTCAACCTGCTGCTGAAGGGCTCGATGGAGCTCTGGTTCGACAACCAGCGTTTTGTCATCAACGCCGGTGAGCTGGTCCTTTTCTGGGGAATGCTCCCCCATCAGGTCACGGGTTGCTCCGAGGGATCCCAGTTTGTGGTGGTTCACGCACCCATGGCTCTGTTTCTCAATTTTTCGCGCTCCTGCGCGCTGCGGGAGGCGCTGTTCGCGGGCAATCTGATCCGCGTCGACAAGCTGCTGGCGTACGAGCAGGAACAGCTTTTGCAGTGGCGTGCCGATATCCTGACGCTCGATCGCCCCCGCGAGAAGATTTTGGAAGAGGAAGTGTCGGCCCGAGTCCGTCGCGTCGTCAGTGATGGATGGACGCTCTTGACCACTCCGGCGATGCGCAATGACCCGCAAAAACTGGCGGGCCACGAGCGGCTTCAGGCCGTCGAGCGGATGACCCGCTTCATCTACGAGAATGGCCACACCGAAATCACCGCCGTGCAGGTTGCAAAGTCGGTCGGCTATCATCCCAATTACGCAATGGCGGTGTTCAAGCGCAGCGTCGGCATCAGCATCAAGAAAGCCATTCTCAGGCATCGGCTCGACACGGCGCAGGCCCTGCTGCTATCGACCGATCGCGCCATTTCGGACGTGGCGTTCAACTCCGGCTTCGGTTCACTCTCCAGCTTTTATGCCGCCTTCACCAAGCGTTTCAACGCAAGCCCGGTGGCATTCCGTTTACAGGTTCGCACGGCGGTTCCTGCCTGTGACCAAATGGTCGTCCGTGCCTAACGCCGAATTTGAGGAAGGCCTCGGCGGCGCTCGGGCGGTTCTTGATGGCAGATCGGCAGACAGCGTCTGCCGCAGGAGACTTCGTCGGCGAAACGACGGCGGGGTACAGCGCGGCTATCTGGCGGCCTGAATCAGGCGGGAACTTGCAGTTCGATACAGTGCCGAGCCTTTCGGTCGAATGGGGCGGGCTTTACGCCTCGGTGAATGGCCGGGCGCATGGTTTGCCGAGCCCAACCTGCTGCTCGTGCCGAATAGCGGCCTGCGGGCGGCAGGAGTGCTCGATCCCGCGCTACCCGCGAGATCCTACGGCAAGCTTGCGAGAGCTTCACACTAAGCCCGGTACGACGAAGACGAGCCAGGCGACGATTGGGCCGATGATGGCGATGAGGGCGCTATAAACCAGCAGAGTTCTCAGGACGCCCTCCCGATCGGACTCCTGCGCATTGGCGACGACCAGTGCGCCGTTGGTCGAGAATGGGCTGGTATCGACGATGGTCGTAGATATGGCGATGGCGGCCACCACGCCAATGGCGCTGATATGGCCCTGCAGCAGGAAGGGCACAGCCAGCGGAATGATGGCTCCGAGCAGAGCCGTGGACGAAGCGAAGGCCGAGACGATCGCGCCGGTGAAGCATAGGAGCAGGGCCACCAGGAGTGGCATGCCGAGACTGGAAATCCCGTCCGCGACATAGTCGATCGTGCCGATCTTCTCCATGACGCTGACATAGGTGATGATGCCGGCGATCAGGAGCACCGTCGACCAACTGACCTTGTCGATCGCTGCCTTCTGCGTCTTGGGCGACAGGAGGGCCAGCGCGACCGCGACGGTGACGGCAACCAAGCCGACATTGAACTTGAACACCAGGGCGCCGATGGCCAGCGCGGTTAAGCCGATCACCGTCATCATCCGTTCCGGCGTAAGGCTGGAAAGCAGCGACGCGTTCTTCTGCGGCTCCTCGAAGACACGATGGCTGATCGGAGCGGCCGCGGTGCCTCCATGGCCGACGATGGCCTGCGCCACGCCTTCCGGATGAAGGTCGGGCAGGGGGCCGGTTGCTGCCTTCTGGATACGCAACACTTTTGCGCCGCCGAACACGATGAAGACGAGCATCGCGATGGCCAGGTTGAAGAGGAAGCTAGACAGGAACAGCGATGTCGGCGCGAAGGGCAGCCCGGCCTTGTCGGCGATCTGGTTGGTGATGCCGCCGTAGACGCTGATAGGTGAAAAGCCGCCGGCCTGCGCGCCGTGGATGACCATGAGCCCCATCATCACCGGACTGAGGCGGTACTGAAAGGCAAAGCCGAGTGCTACCGGAGCCAGGATCGCCACTACGGCCGGCCCGAGCGCGCCGAAGCCGGTGATGATGGCCGCGACGAGGAACATCACCCAGGGAATCCAGGCGACATGCCCGCGGACCAGCTTCACCGCCCCCTGGACGAGCCAGTCGATCGTGCCGTTGATCTGTGCGATGGCGAAGAGATAGGTGATACCGACCAGCGTCAGGAAAAGGTCGCTCGGAAAGCCGGCGAAAATGTCGGCGGCTTTCATGCTCATGACGAGTGAGCCGATCAAGAAGGCGCATGCGAACGCCAGCGCGCCCATATTGATCGGCTGTAGGGTCGCGATAATGAACATGCCGGCCAGCAGTGCGATCGACAAGATCTGGATATTCATGATTTCCTCCCTCGGGAAACACCGCAAGGTGCCCGTTCCCACGTTCGACTCTTTTGCTTGAACACCCGCGCCGGTCTCACTCCCAAGCCGACACAGGTCCGTCGTGCCTGCTAGGCGCTGGTGTAGAGACCGCCGTACTGGTCGCGCAGCAGGTTCTTCTGCACCTTGCCCATGGTGTTGCGTGGCAAATCCTCGACGAAGATCACGCGCTTCGGCTGCTTGTACTTCGCCAGCCGGTCCTGAAGGGCCCGCAGGACGTCCCCTTCCGTCAGTGTCGCGCCCGGCCGGGAGACGACGAGCGCCGTGACGCCCTCGCCGAAATCGGGATGCGGCACGCCGATGACGGCGCTTTCGACGACGCCCTCGAGCAGGTCGATCTCGCTCTCGACCTCTTTCGGATAGATGTTGTAGCCGCCGGAAATCACCAGGTCCTTGCTGCGGCCAACGATATGGACATAGCCCTCGTCATCGATCTTGCCGAGGTCGCCACTGATGAAGTATCCGTCCGCGGTAAATTCTGCGGCGGTCTTTTCCGGCATGCGCCAATAGCCCTTGAACACGTTCGGGCCCTTGATTTCGATCATGCCGGTTTGCCCTGTGCCGAGTGTATGGCCGTTTGCCGGGTCGGTGACGCGCACCGAGACGCCCGGCAAGGGCAAGCCGACCGTGCCGGCGCGCCGCTCGCCGTCATAGGGGTTCGACGTGTTCATGTTCGTTTCGGTCATGCCATAGCGTTCGAGAATGGCCTGGCCGGTGCGCTGGCGGAACGCGGCATGCGTTTCGGCCAGCAGCGGCGCCGAACCCGAGATGAACAGGCGGATGCCGGCGACCGCATCCCGCTTCAGCCCGTCCTGTTGCAGCAGGCGGACGTAGAAGGTCGGTACGCCCATCATTAGGGTCGATTTCGGCATCAGCGAAAGGATCTCGTCCGGATCGAACTTCGCCAGAAGGAACATCGATGCGCCGGAAATCAGCGTGACGTTGGTGGCGACGAAAAGCCCGTGCGTGTGGAAGATCGGCAGCGCATGGATCAACCGGTCTGCTGCTGTCACCTGCCAGGTCTGCTGCAGGGCCCTGGCATTCGACAAAAGATTGTCGTGCGTCAGCATCGCGCCTTTCGACCGGCCGGTCGTGCCCGACGTATAGAGGATGGCGGCCAGGTCGTCGGGCGCGCGCGTCGCGTCGATGAAGTCGACGCCCTCATCGTTTGCCAGTTCCATCAGCGAACCCGAGCCGTTGACATCCAGGGTCTCGACGATGGCGCCGTACCGCTGCGCGACCATCGAGACATCTGACTTCGATTTCGGCGAGACTACGACGAGCCGCGGTTCTGCATCGCCGATGAAATATTCGAGCTCGGCCAGCGTATAGGCGGTGTTCAGCGGCAGGTAGACCGCGCCACACCGAACACAGGCGAGATAGAGCATCAGGGCCAGCGGGCTCTTGTCGAGCTGAACGGCGACGCGATCGCCGGGGCGAACGCCCAGCGTATCGATGGCATTGGCGATCTGGCCGGAAAGGCTCAGCGCATCCCCATAGGTCCAACGCCGGCCGTCGGTCGTTTCGATGAAGACCGCTTCACCCGTCTTGGCCGATGCACGAATAGCGTCAAAGAGATTGTTGCTCATCGGTTCCTCCCGGTTGCTTCCAGTTCAGGTTTTCTGCTTTTCACCAAGACGCCATCCGGTGGGCGCGGATTGCTCCGTCTTCAGTCCGGCAATAAGGCTCTTCACCTTGCTCGATGCGGCGACTTCCCCGTGCTGTGCCAGCGCCTCGTGATTGGCCTCGATATCGTCGAGCTGGTAGAGATAGTTGACCATCAGGCCGTGCGATTGGCGCATCGCCTTGGGTGATTGATCGGCAAGAAAGTTCAATTGCTCCAGGCGCGCGCCGTTCCCCAGGTGGAAGCGGGCGACGGGGTCGACCGGACGCTTGCTGCCGTTGCGCTCCTTCAGGAAATAGCGCGCGGCGAGCGGCAGCAACACCGCTTCTGCGGTTCGGGCAAGCTGCGGATCGTCGGCCCAGCCCGGCTCATCCAGATGGCCAAGGGTCGTGAGCGTCTGTGCGGTTAGCTCCGGGTCGCCGTCTTTGCGGAGTTTTGCCAGCCATCCGGCAAAGCCCGGTACCGGCGATAACGTGACAAAGGTTTTGAGGCCGGGCAGGTCGCGCCGCAGATCCTCGACGACCTGCTTGATCAGGAAGTTGCCGAAAGAGATGCCGCGCAAGCCGTTCTGGCAGTTGGAGATGGAGTAGAAGATCGCCGTCGTCGCGTCCTTAGCCCGGATTTGCAGGCGGTCCTCCTGCAGTACGTCGGCAATGGCGGAGGGGATTGATTTGGTGAGCGCCACCTCGACGAAGATGAGCGGTTCGTCCGCAAGGCGCGGATGGAAGAAGGCGAAACACCGACGGTCCTCCGGCGCGAGGCGCCGGCGCAGTTCCTCCCAGCCGGCGATCTCGTGCACCGCTTCGTATTGAATGATTTTTTCCAGGATGTCGGCCGGCGTCGACCAGTCGATCGGCCGGAGCGTGAGGAAACCCCTATTGAACCAGGAGGAAAAGAGATGCGCGAAGTCCGCATCGACCGAGCGGAATTCTTCGGCTTCGCCCTTCATCTCCAACAGACGCTCGCGCATCGCGACGAGCTTCGCCGTGCCCTTCGGAGCGAGGTTCAGTCGGCGGATCAGCTCTTGGCGCCGCGGTTCGGCAGCTTGGTGGAGCGCCATGGCGGTGTCGGCATTTCTGTTTGCCCGGTATCGTTCGACGGCCCTTTCCAATTCGGTGGCATCCGCATCGAAGCGCTCATGCAGCAGGCGCATGAAGGCCGTCTGCTCGGCCGGCTCCATCGCGGCCCAGCGCTGCAGGATTTCCGCCGCCAGGGCCATGCCCGAAGCCTCGCCGCGGCTCGACAGCAGCATATCACACAAGGCGGCTACGGGGGTTTCGACCGCCACCGGCGCCGTGCCGTTGCGCGTCGCCACGGTCAACAGGCGCCGGCCGCGGTCGGAGATGCTTTGCATCATGTCGCTGAAGAAGGATGTGCCTGCCATTGTCAGCCCTCTTGGCAAAACCGTCGAAGCAAAAGAGCACCCGTACGCGTTTCGATGCTTGAAGCGCGGTTGTTTGCGTACGGATAACCCAGTGTGGTATCGTGATTTACCATTCTTGTGCGCAAAGAGCAATATCTTGTATACAAGAATATAAAAATTGCATTAGAGGATGGCAGCTCATGTCGGAAAACGTCGTTCAGAGGCTTCGCGACGAAATTGAAAATGCGATCATTTCCAATAGCTTCGCCCCGGGAACACGGCTTGACGAAGTGCAATTGGCGACCCGCTTCGGCGTGTCGCGAACGCCCGTGCGTGAGGCCCTGATGCAGCTGAACGCCATCGGGCTGGTTGAGATACGCCCGCGGCGCGGCGCGGTGGTGATCGATCCGGGGCCGCACCGCATATTCGAGATGTTCGAGGTGATGGCCGAGCTGGAGGGGATGGCTGGGTCGCTCGCAGCACGGCGGCATACCCAGGAGGATCGCGTCGCCATACTTGCCGCCCACGGCGATTGCGAGCGCTCGGCCTCAGCCGGCGACACCGACGCCTACTACTATGACAATGAGCGGTTTCACAAAACGATCTACGCCGCGAGCCATAGCGGCTTCCTGTCCGAGCAGTGCATTGCCCTGCATCGCCGCCTGCAGCCCTACAGGCGGCTGCAATTGCGCGTGCGCAACCGCATGGCAACATCCTTTGCCGAGCACAATGCTGTCGTCGATGCGATCCTCGCCGGCGACGCGGAGCAGGCCCGCCAGTTGCTTCGCCAGCATGTCAGCATCCAGGGCGAGCGGTTCAGCGACTTGGTGGCGACACTCGCGGAGCGTTAATTCGATCTTCGGTCGAGGTCTCCCCGGTGCATCGGCTGAACATCTCTTCGCAAGCTTGCGTGGACGGCCCCAGACTTGCAGGATATTTTTAGTCGGGACATTTGTGAAGCTTACTTGTTAGCCTATCACATGTTGGTCGGTCAGGTGCCCGCGCAAGAAGTCGATGAAGACACGTGCTTTAGCGGGCAGCTGTGCGCGGCTTGGGTAAAGCAGCCAGGCCGCGGTATCGAAGTCACTGGTGGCGACGTCGTGATACGGGAATAGATCCACCAAACGGCCATCGGCAAGTTCGTCGCGGATCTTCCAGTCTGCCACGAGAGCGGGTCCGGCCCCGGCCACGGCCGCCGAATGTAACGCGAGCGCATTGCTGAAGACGATCGCGCCCGACACGGCAATGCGTTCTATTTCGCCTGCTGGAGTGCGAAACAACCATTGATCGCGATAGCCTGGTAGATCAAAGACCAGGCAAGGATGCTTGCTGAGTTCCACAGGCACCTCGGGCGGCTTTGTATTCTTTAGATAAATCGGGCTGGCCACAACACGATAGCGCGTAGGAAATAACCTAGTCCCGACGTAGCCAACTTCCTGCCGGGGGCCGAGACGAATGGCGATGTCGATGCGCTCCGCAACAAGATCGAGTTCGCTGTCGCTGGACACGATGTCCAATGTAATCGCCGGAAAGGCGCGCTGGAATGTGCCAAGCAGCGGCGCCAACAGTAAGACACTAAAGGCCAGGGGGCAGGCAACCCTGAGCCGCCCGGCGGGTCGGCGCGTAAGGTCGATGGCGGCGGAACGCGCGGACTCGATCTCGCCCAGCAGCGGCTCGATGCGCTCGAGATATAGCTTGCCACCTTCAGTGAGCTCAAGACTGCGCGTCGTGCGCTGGAACAGCCGAACACCGATCTCGGCTTCGAGAGCCGCAATGGCGCGCGATATCGACGAAGGCTCCACGTTACGTATGCGCGCTACAGCCGAGAAGCTTCGCCGTCTCGCAGCCTCAACGAAAAGCGATAGAGTGCTCGTGTCCATTATTGTGAATTTCGCAAAAGAGTTGTGCAAGCGATCATTTGATATGCGCCAAGCGCATTAGTATACCCCCTTGCGACACAGACAAGGGAGAAATTACATGGATGTGGTCGCAGTGCTTGGTCTTGGGGCGATGGGCGGAAGGATGGCAGCGAGGCTGTTGAAGGCGGGCTATCGGCTCCAGGTATGGAACCGCACGCCGGGTGCCGCCGCAGACCTCGTTGCGTCTGGCGCGACTTTGGCAGCCAGCCCGAGGGCGGCGGCGGCAGGAGCGGCCTTCGTCATCGCGATGCTGCGTGACGACGAAGCTTCGCGCAGGGTATGGCTCGACCCTATAGATGGCGCCCTTGCCGGTCTCGAACCGCAAGCCGTTGCAATCGAAAGTTCGACGCTCTCTCTCGACTGGATCCACCAACTTGGGCATGCGGCGCAGGAACGGGGCGTAAGGCTTGTGGAAGCACCGGTTGCAGGAACTCGCCCTCAGGTCGAAGCTGGCCAGTTGATCTATCTCGTTGGTGGTACGACAGCCGACTGGGCCCGGGCAGAGCCCGTGCTCAAATGCCTGGGATCGGCGATCCACCTTGTCGGACCGATTGGCAGCGGCGCGCTTGCGAAGCTCTGCGTCAATACGCTGTTAGGCGTGCAAGTTACGGCTTTGGCAGAACTTGTGGGCATGTTGAAGCGATCTGGAGTTGACGTCGAACAGACGATGAAAGTCGTGGCTGCCACCCCGGTCTGGAGTCCGGTGGCCGCAAGATCGATCGATTCCATGCTGGCGGGCAACTTCGCAACCCAGTTTCCCGTTGAACTTGCCGAAAAGGATTTCGGCTATGTACTGGCTGCTGCAGGCTCGCCGGCGGCGGCACCGACGATAGCCGCCGCCCACAACGTATTCCGAAATGCCCAGGCAAAAGGCCTGCAGCATTTGAACTTGACTGGTGTCGTTCAGCTCTTCTTGTAGGTTGCGCTCAACTGTCATGGCGCCGGCAATGTCGTGAATTCCATATGACTCGAAGTGCGCATCCATTTCCGGCGCCCAATCCGAAAAGTGAAGGCCTCGATTTAACAGGAAGCAGCCCCATGATGATTTTCACTGTCACTTTGAATGTTAAACAGGTCGCTGTTACTTAGGATCCTGCATCAACTGGAGTGCTTTCAGGTCATCGAATGCTATCGCGGTAGCAGTGCTTAGCAAGAGCATATGAGTTCGACGCACGTGCAGGAGCTGTTGCTGCCCACGAGACTTTCCACGGGACAGGCCGCCCGGCGGCTCGAGGACAGATCGGAGGCTTGCCTTCAACAGGGCCTTCGCCCATCAAATGCGCATCAAAAGTGGCGCCACTTGAGATCACTCGTCACGGGCAACCTATCGAACAGATTGCGCCGTTGCACGGGAACTTTGTCCATTGTATCGCAGTCGCGACTGCAATGAATTGAGCGGGGTTTATTTTCGAGATGAGCGAGGACAATGAGGATTTTCGGCTAAAGATAGATCCGTCCAAGCCTGAGTATGACATTGAGGAATGGCCATTCTTCCACCTCACTCGGGTGATCTCACTTTATCATATGAAGATGGATGCGGCCTTGAAGCCCGTGGGCATGGACGTCTCGCGCTGGCGCGTGCTGAACATCTTGGCTGTCAACAAGTTCGCGACGATCACAAAGATTGCTGGCGATGCGGTTATGCGAATGCCGACGATGGCGAAAATTATTCAGCGCATGGTCAACGAGGACCTTGTGACGACCAGAGAAGCTGCGGCCGATGGCCGTTCTACCGAAGTTTCCTTGACAGACAACGGCCGCCAAATGCTTCTGCTCGCGAAGGCCAAGGGCAGTGTTATCGCGCAGCAGGCATTCATGAACATCAGTGATGACGAGTTGAAGGCCCTCAACGAAATCTGCCGGAAAATCTACGGCAATCTGTCTCCATAAGGTTCTGCCGGCCACGCAGGGGCAGGTCCTTCCGACTTCGGCAACGGGATATGGGGCCGTTGCCGAAGACATTGGTCTTCGCGTTCCGCGGTCGACTGCAGGCTCCATGGCCACAGGAAAGGTTCGTTCGACATGGCAAGCAGCAGGAGCAAGGCGTTCGATCACAACGGATACGTCAGGATTGTGCCGATTTGCGGATATAGGGCGCAAGCAGCGCCAGATCGATGTCTCCAAGCCTGTCGGGCACGCTGAGCGCCTGATGCCAATAGGGGTAGGGAAGTGCCGGCAAGCTGACGGCATCGAGGCGCTCCGTCTCGTCCAAGGTCAACCGGATGTCGATCGAGTCCAGGTTCTGCGCCAGTTGCTCTTGGCTGCGCCCACCGATAATGGCCGAGGTCACGCCGGGCCTTGCCAATAGCCAAGCCAGGACGATCTGGGACGCCGGGACATTGCGCGCTTCAGCAATGGCGACCAAGACATCGACGATGTTATAGAGCTTGTCCCAGTCGTTGATCACCGGCTCCCGATAGCCGCCGACATGCCGGCCGGTGTCCGGCCCGCCAGTGCGTCGATATTTTCCGGAAAGGAGCCCGCCGGCGAGCGGCGACCAGACCAGAACACCCAGCCCCTGATCCTGGCTGATTGGGATCAGCTCCAATTCCGATTCGCGCGCGTTGAGCGTGTAGTGAATCTGCTGGCAAACGAAGCGATGGCGGTTGTGGCGGTCGGCGGCGGCCAATGCCTTGGAAATATGCCATCCCGAATAGTTCGAGCAGCCGAGATAGCGCACCTTGCCGCTGCGCACGAGTGCATCGAGCGCCTCCACGGTTTCCTCTATCGGCGTCGATCCGTCCCATTCATGCACCTGGTAAAGGTCGATGACATCGGTCTTGAGCCGCTTCAGGCTTGCCTCGGCCTGTTCGATGATGTGGCGCCGCGACAGCCCCTCGCCATTGGGGCCGTCGTGCATGCGGAAGCGAACTTTGGTGCCGACCAACATGCGCTGGCGGCGCCCGCTCTCGGCCAAGGCGATCCCGATCATCTCTTCGGAAATCCCGGCATTGTAGACATTGGCGGTGTCGATCAGGTTCACGCCACGGTCGAGACAGAGGTCGATCTGTCGGTTCGCTTGGTCCTGATCGGTGTTGCCCACCCGTTCGGAGCCACCAAAGGTGACAGACCCCATAGTCAGCACCGATACCTTGAGGCCAGTGTGGCCAAGATTGCGATATTCCATTTCTCACTCCTTTGCGGCCAGTTTGCCGGCGTTCCAGCGCGCGTGGTCGGATCCGAATGAAGCCGATGCGGGTACCGATATGGAGCGTCTGGCCGCTACCGTGCCTGCGGGCAGGATCGGCAGAAACCAAGGAAGCTGCGTTGCATCTTCGATCATGCGCCACAGTCGGACTGGATCTCGATAGGTCGAAAATAATATGATATTTCATATAAGCGATTGTCAAGTGGGTTGCGAAGGGTGGGCATGGCCGCCCGCATGGAAGCGGCGTTGGGTGTTCTTTGAGGGCGTTGGCGGCTATGCCATACTGGACCGGAAAATCAGAGGAAACGTGAAATGCGGAGCGGAGAAACTCAAGCTGAGGATGACGCCAACGGTCTTCCTGCGCCTGGCGCTTTCGTCCCCAATTACCTGCTTTATCTGCTGGCGGCGACCAGTGATGCCGCGAGCGCCGAGTTCAAGGCGATCGTGCGCCACCACAATCTGCGGCATCCAGAATGGCGCGTTCTGGCCTGCCTCTACGACGAGGAGGGTCTGATGGTGACGCGCTTAGCCGAGTTGGCGCTGATGGAGCAATCGCGCTTGACCAAGATCATCGACCAAATGAACTTGCGCGGCCTGGTGCGGCGGGGTTCCGACGTTGACGATGGCCGGCGCGTCCGCGTCTTCCTGACCCCGAAAGGGCGCGATTTAGCGACCCACCTGGTGACCGCTGCCCAGCGCCACGAAGCGCAAATTTTCGATTACCTGTTGCCTGGCGAAGGCGCACTCCTGAAGGCGCTGCTGCATCGCCTGCATTGCCGATTCTCTGCCAAGCCCGCGGACGCCGACTAGCGGAGGCCGGCTATTCGGCACCTTGGAAAACCTGCGTCGAAATATGCAGGAGAATTTTATCTGGACCTCTGGGGATGCGATGATATATGAAAAAGACTATATCGTTCACGGGGACGTTGCAGATGGCTCGTCCCGAGAGGAAATGTGCTGCGCTTGATTGGTTGCGGCTGGTTTGGGGGGAAGCATGCAGCAGACATGGCGCTGGTTTGGCCCGAAGGACAGCATTATGCTCGCCGATATCCGGCAGGCAGGAGCGACGGGCATTGTGTCGGCCCTCCATCATTTTCCCATTGGCACGCCCTGGACCAGCGAGGCAGTCCGCGAACGTCGCAACATGATTGCTGAAAGCGGCCTGACTTGGTCGGTGGTCGAGAGCATTCCGGTGCATGAAGACATCAAGCGTGGGGCTCCGGGTGCGGATCGTTTTGTCGAAGCCTTCGTGCAATCGATGCAGGCGGTATCTGAGAACGGAATACATACCGTATGCTATAACTTTATGCCCGTGGTCGATTGGACGCGCACCAACCTCTTCCATCCCACGGGGACTGGAGCTGCGGCGCTTCGGTTCGAGATGGCCGAATTTGCCGCCTTCGACCTGCATATTTTGAAGCGCCGCGCTCGGCACGCCTATTCCGATGCGGTGCTCGAAAAGGCGGATGAGATTGCGGCCAACCTTTCTGCCGAAGATGCGCAGCGCATCGAGCGGACCATTATCGCCGGTTTGCCTGGAAGCGAACTACACCATGATCTGGCGTCATTCCGTGCTCTTCTCGACTCCTATGCGGGAATCTCGGCCGACGATATGCGGCAGAACCTGCGCCGTTTCCTGCAAGCAGTGGTGCCGGAGGCCCGTGCCCTCAGTGTCAGGCTCTGCATTCATCCGGATGATCCGCCATTCCCCCTGTTCGGCCTGCCGCGCGTCGTTTCCGGCCTCGATGATCTCAAATGGGTGTTGGCATCCTCCGATCTCGTCGAGAACGGCATCACTTTCTGCGCAGGATCCCTGGGATCTGCGCTGCGCAATGACGTTCTGGCTCTGTTCGCTGCGGTCGCTGATCGTGTGCATTTCCTTCATCTGCGCAACGTAACTGTCGACGCGGACGGCTCATTCGAGGAGTCTGCCCATCTCGATGGGCGAGTGGATATGGCGCGACTGATCCGGCTGATCCGTCAGGAGGAACGGCGGCGCCGATCTGCCGGCCGAACTGACTGGTCCATTCCGATGCGTCCCGATCACGGACATCTTTTTGATGTCGATCGGGCACGCGCGACCAATCCTGGCTATTCCTATGTCGGGCGATTGCGGGGGTTGGCCGAGTTGCGCGGTGTCGAGCGCGCCATCGACGCGTTCTGTCGCGATTAGGGTTTTCAGCGCCATCACCGCAGAGGCAATCCGTAGACCAGGCCGCAGGTCGGCTCTATAGCTTCGTAGCGAGGGTCAGGCACTGACGTTCGCGTATGTCGAGTTGCCGGAGTAGGCGGCAAGCTGTCCGCACAGTTCCGGTGCGCTTTCGCGGCAACCGTTGCCCAAGCGGTATGCCGCAGCGCCGGACGTCGAAATCCGGATCACCAAACGCTTCAACGACGCCTAAGACGTCACGATATTTTTTGATCGAACCGGCAGCGGCCGGATCGAACAGACGTGCGTGCAATCATGGAAGCTTGTGTCAAATACTGACCCTGCCTCAATCGACGTCAGCGCTTCGATGATTTCATCGTCGTCCGCAACTCTGCTGGCCGCCTTAAGGCCCTCATGAGATCCCATCCTTCGCGCGTTCGTCTGCGAAGCATGGGCGAATAGACAGCAAAGCTTCAGAGTAAACCCAATCATCAGGTGCCGGTACTGAAAACCCATCGCCTCAGAGATGTCGCGGCTCGCTCATGTTGTTTCTCGTGGGCGAGGTGAAGAGACGATTGTTCTCAGTAGGGCCTCGAATATTGGCCTGACCAAAATTCTGCCCGGCCCGATCCGGCAAGGGTTCTTGTGTATTCCCTGCCGCCGGCAACACCTGGACCGTGTCCAGGTGGGTGAACGGTGGCCAATTGATGCGGAAAGTGCCAAGAAATGGCAGGAATTTCCAGCTTTCCCGAACCCCTCAATTTCACCGATGCAATATTTGTCTCCTTTTCATATTTTGTGGCTTGACCAAAATGCGATGTGGTGCAATATGGACAGGCCAATCAAGGAGGATGTTTTGGACACTCAGCGCTTCGATGTTGTGATTGCTGGCGGCGGCCATAACAGTCTGGCCTGTGGCGCGCTGCTGGCGCGCAGCGGTCTTTCGGTCTGTGTCGTGGAGCGCAATTCATGGATTGGCGGCGGCTGCGTCACGCGTGAAGTGACTGCCCCCGGCTTCAAGCACGATCTTTTCGGCTCGTCGCATGTCTGGATTCATGCCAACCCGGATTTCCAGGAGTTGCTGCCGGAACTCAAGCGGTTCGGCCTGGAATATATCTGGGAGCAGAACCACATTACCGGTCATCCCAATACCGATGGACCGGGCATCGTCGTCTACAAGGACGTCGCCAAGACCTGCGAGAGCATCGCCCGCTATTCCCAGAAGGATGCGCAGCGCTACCGCGAAATTTACGACCAATGGGGTGGTATAAAGGAGGGCTTCATCAAGGCCATGTTTTCGCCGCCGGGCAAGCCGGCGGCCATGACAGCTGCCCTGCAGACCAGTTACGAGGGCCTGCTTAAACTCAAGGAATTCAATCTTTCATCGCGGCAGTTCGTGATGCAGAATTTCGAGAACGATACCGTTCGCGCCTTCATCCTAGGCTGGGCGTTGGCGCCGCAGATCTTTCCCGATACCGAGGCGACCGGCCAGTCCTTCTATATCCTGATCCCCGGCATCCACACCTATGGCGCAGCCATTCCGCTGGGGGGCTCCATGATGCTGCCGACCGCTTTGGCGCGCTACATCGAGGCTCACGGGGGCAAGGTGATGACCGAAGCGCCGGTCGACAAGTTCATCGTCGGCGACGATGGTGCATGTGCAGGCGTCCGGCTCAAGTCGGGCCAGCAGATCCTGGCAGCCAAAGGCGTCGTTACCGGCCTTGGGCTCAAAGTCTCGTTCATCGATTGCACTGAAGAACGGCACCTCAGCCCCGACTTCATCCAGGCCTGCAAAAACTTCTCCTACGGCTCGGTTTCGATCGCGCGCGCGCATTTCGCCCTTAAGGAACTGCCCAACTACAAGAACGGGCCGGAGATGAATGCCTGCGCCTTCCATCGCATCTTCGGCACGCTGCACGATATCGACGTGCAATATGCCGAGATCATGATGGGCAAGGCGCCTACCAATCCCTTCCTCTGGTCTGCCGGCTGGACCAAACTCGATCCGTCGCGGGCACCGAAAGGTCACCATACGCTGATCCTCGATACCTTCGTTCCAAGCCGATTGGCCAATGGCGTGAGCTGGGCGGACTATATCGAGGAGTATGTCGATACGGTGCTTTTGCCGGTGATGCGCCGCTACACCACCAACATGACCAAAGACAACATTCTCGGCACTTACTACGAAACCGGCGTCAGCCTCGAGGAGGCCAACCCGGCTTTCGTTTCCGGCAATACCACCGGTGGCGAACGGCTGCTTTCGCAGATGGGCTACTTCCGGCCGCTGCCCGGCTATTCGCAGTACAAGTCACCAATTCCCAAACTCTACATGACCGGCCCCAGTTGCCATCCCGGCGGCGGAATCACGGCCATGGGTACCATCACAGCCAATGTCATGCTGCGCGATTTCGGCATGCCTCACCGCGCTCTGAATTAAGCAGGAGAATATCTGAATGCGCCAGCGGATCGAAAAATACACCGCCCTCATTGTTCAACCGCATGTCGAAGTGGCAGTGGATCGCCAAGGGATCAAGCGCAACCTGCAGCGCGCCCTCGACCTGATCGACTTCGGCGTCGGCTATAACTGGGAAGTGCCGGTGCGGCTCGCCGTGTTTCCGGAGTATTTCCTGCAAGGTGTGACAACGCCGGGCAAGGGTGAGCACACTCTCCAGGACTTCATGAAGAAGGCGATTACTTTCGAGGACGAGGAAATCCAGATCCTGATCGAAAAGTGTCGGGAATACGACATGTACATTGCTGGCGGTGGCCTGATCGAAACGGTGCCGCAGTTCCCCGATCGCTGGTTCAACACCGCATTCATTCTCGGCCCTAAGGGGGTCGAACTGAAATACCACAAATACCACATCCCGGCATCGATCGGTCTCGGTACCTCGCCGCACGACATGTGGGACGAATACACGGCCGTCTTCGGCGACAGCATCGAAGACTTGTTTCCTGTCCTTGATTCCCCGATCGGCAAGCTCGGCTGCATGACCTGTCACGACGGCTGTACGCCCGAAGCGTCGCGCGCGCTCGGCTATAACGGCGTCGAAGTGATCTGCCATCCGGTCGCGCTGCAGGAAATTGAAGGCGTCTCTGCGCCATGGGATTTCTGGATGTTCACCCGACGCACGCGGGCCCATGACAACATGGCGTATCTGCTTGGCTCGAATTGGGGCACCGTCGACTACAAGTACTATCCGAAAGCCTTCTGCGCGGGCAATTCCTTCGGCATTGACTACACCGGCATGGTGATGCGCCACGCTCCGTATCCGGAGGAGCAGGTGCTTTCCGTGACTATCGATATCGAGGCGTTGCGTGAACACCGGACCCAGATCAACCACAACACGTGGGTTGATGTGCGCTCCGAGGCGTTCCGAAAGATCTACGAACAGCCGATCTATCCGCCCAATCTGTTTCCGTCGGGCAATCCGCCACGCAATCTCGCGCACAAAATGCAGGGCGCCTACACCTCCATGGATCAGATGTATGCGCGCGGTCAGTTCGTCATGCCGTTCGACAAACATGGGATGAAACACTCCGACCTGCTCAAGTCGCGCATCACGTCGGCGCAGGCCCGCGGAACCCTGAAGAAGGATTGAGCCGATGCGCGTGACCACACCGATCACGGATCTGGACGTGACCATCGCTAGCTTGCGGGTCAAAGACGGCGCCCTGGTTATGGAAAATGCGGCCACGGACGCCATGAAGACCTGCGCGGTGCTTGAGCCGAGCGACGTTCGTCTGGTGTTGCGTGCCGTCCTGCGTCCAAGCGTGATCTGGTTTGCGTTCACGAGCGCTTTCCGGCCCGCGGGGCCTACGCCCAGAGCTACGCAAAAGCCCATCGAAGATCATCCTACGGCAAACCCTTGGTAAGGCGACGAACATGAACAAACCTCTGAACTCCACCGAAAACGGGGCAGCCGAAACGACCTCCGTTGCGCAGCAAACCGGCGCCGACGTGCTGGTTTCTGCACTCAAGGCCAATGGCATCTCCACGATGTTCGGTTTGCCCGGCGGGCAGCTGGACAATCTGTTTGACGCTATTCAGCGCACCGAAGACTTCAAGATTATCCGCAGCCGGCATGAACAGGGTGCTGCCTACATGGCGTTCGGCGCGGCGCGTTCGACTGGCAAGCCGGCCGTGTTCTCGGTGGTGCCCGGACCCGGCATCATGAACGCCATGGGGGCACTCTCGACGGCTTGGGCCACCAATGCGCCAGTCCTCAGCCTTTGCGGCCAGATCCCGAGCGACGCCATCGGTTCGGGCCGCGGTTACCTGCACGAAATCCCGGATCAACTCGCCACCATGCGGACGATGCTGAAACATGCCGAGCGGATCAACACTCCGCACGCCGCCCCGCAGTTCATCAATGACGCGTTCGTGGCGATGCAAACCGGACGTCCCGGCCCCGTCCACCTGGAAATGGCGCCGGACGTCATGGGCGCGCAGACCCGTGCTGTCGACTGCCAGGCTGCCGATGTGCCCGAGCGCCCCAGCGCGAATGTAGCTTCGATCTCAGAGGCCATTGCGCTTTTGAGGACTGCCAAGCGCCCGCTGATCTATGTCGGCGGGGGTGCCGTGGGTGCAGCCGTCGAAGTCAACCAGTTGGCGCGCTTGATCGAAGCGCCGGTGACCAGCTTCCGCTCGGGGCGGGGGATCGTGGACGACCGAGACTATCACGCCCAAGTCTTCCCCGCCGGGCGGCGGCTTTGGGCCAATGCCGATGTGGTCTTTGCCATCGGAACGCGGCTCAAATATCCGCAACTCTATTGGGGGCTCGATGAGAACATCAAGATCATCCGGCTCGACATCGACGCGCATGAGTTCGACCGCTACGCGCAACCGGCCGTGGCGCTCCACGGCGACGCCCGCGCCACGTTGCGCCATCTTCTGCCTGAACTCGAGCGGTCGATGACGTCGCGCCCCGCTTCGCGAGAAGAAGAGTTGACTATGCTCAAGCAGAGCCTGAACGCCAAGATGGCCGACCGTGTGGGTCCGCAGATGGCCTATCTCAAGGCGATCCGCGATGTACTGCCAGCCGATGGTATCTTCTGCGACGAGATCACCCAGGTCGGTTACACCTCCTGGTTCGGCCTGCCGATCTACAATCTACGCGGCCATGTCAGCTGTGGCTTCCAGGGCACGCTGGGCTATGGCTATGCCACCGCGCTCGGCGTAAAGGCGGCCAATCCGGACAAGGTTGTGATCAGCGTTTCCGGCGATGGAGGATTCCTCTTCACTGCCACTGAACTTGCAACCGCCGTCGAATACGGCATCAAACTGATCACCGTCATTTTCAACGATAACCGCTATGCCAACGTCTATCGCCAGCAGAAGGATTGGTACGACGGCCGCTTCATCGCCTCGGATCTGCATAATCCCGATTTCGTCAAGTTTGCCGAGTGCTTTGGCGCGAACGCCATGCGCGTCGCCAATCCCGACGAACTGCGACGGGCGCTTGAGACCGCGATGACGCTCGACGGGCCCACTATCATCGAGGCGCACCAGGAACGTGACCTGCCGGCACCGTGGCAATACATCCTTGAGGCTCCGGTCCGAGGCCCCAAGGCAGCGCTCGGAGCTTAAATCATGGCGCGCCACGTTCTCTCATCGACAACATTGAAGCGCCTTGAGCAGCCGGCTCCCTTCTGGATCGACGGCAAGCCGGTGCGCAGCGGGCGAACGGTCTCGCTCTGCAATCCGGCAACCGGCCAGAGCTTTGCAGAATGCCACGTCAGCACTGGGCACGACGTCGATCAGGCCGTGGCGGCTGCCCGTGCCGCGTTCGTTAATCCGGACTGGGCGGGGATGAATGCGGCCGTGCGCGCCCGTATCCTCTGGCGCCTGGCCGAGCTGATCGATGCCCATGCGATCGAGCTCGCGGAGCTTGAAACCCTCTGCATGGGCAAGCCGATCGCTGCTGCCATGCGGATGGAGGTACCATTCTTCGCCGAGACGTTTCGATATTTCGCCGGCTGGTGCACCAAGATCTCCGGGATGTCGGCGCCACTGTCCTTCCCTGCTGGTGATCTACATGGGCTTACCTTGCAGGAGCCTGTGGGCGTCGTCGGCATGATCCTGCCCTGGAACGGTCCGCTGGTCATTGCCGGCTGGAAGATCGCACCAGCGCTTGCTACCGGCTGCACCTGCGTGATCAAGCCTGCGGAAACCACGCCGCTCAGCCTGTTGCGGTTTGCCGAACTCGCTGCGCAGGCGGGTGTGCCTGATGGCGTCATCAATATTGTGACCGGCAGCGGCAGCGAGGTCGGCAGCGCCATCTCCCGGCATCCCGGCGTCGACAAGCTCGCATTCACCGGGTCGACGGGAACCGGGCGCGCGCTGCTGCAGGATGCTGCCGCCAGCAATCTCAAGAAGCTTAGCCTCGAATTGGGCGGCAAGTCGCCGGTGCTGGTGTTTGACGATGCCGATCTCGATGCGGCGGTTGATGGTGCGGTCGATGCGATCTTTGGCAATTCCGGGCAAGTCTGTGTCGCCGGGTCACGTCTCTACCTTCACAAGTCCATCCGCGACGATTTCGTCGCCCGCCTGACCGAGAAAGCCAACGCATTGCGTATCGGTGATCCTATGGACGAGAAGACTCAGCTCGGTCCGATCGCATCGCAGGCTCATCTGGATGCCATTCATCGCCGGGTCGAAGAGGGTGTAGCCGGCGGCGCGGTTCTCCTTTGCGGGGGCAGACAGGCAGATAGTCCCGGTAGCTACTACCCGCCAACGATACTCGATGTCGCCGATCAGTCGAATGTGCTCGTTCAGGACGAGATCTTCGGACCGGTGCTTTGCGTCGCCACCTTCGAGTCGGAGGAGGAGGCCATCGCTCTCGCCAATGGCACGCGCTATGGACTCGCCGCCAGCGTTTGGACTAGCCAGATCGACCGGGCTTTTCGCGTCTCGCGTGCGGTTCAATGCGGCGTCTTTTGGGTCAACACCCACAATATTCCCGATCTCGGCACCCCCATCGGGGGGTATGGGCAATCTGGCTGGGGGCGTGAACTGGGTCATCTCGGCCTTAGCGAATACCTCCAATCTAAATCCGTAATGTTCAAAATCTCGCCGGCCCCGATGTCGGCAGGGAGGCTTCAATGACGATCAAGACCAAGTCAACGCTCGAGACGATCAAGCCTTACGTTCAGGGAAAGAGCACGCTCGAGGGCATTGCCGAGCCGCTCAAGCTCTCGTCGAACGAGCTTCCGTATCCGCCAAGTCCCGCTGCGATCAAGGCTTTCCATGCCGTGTCCGCATGTCTCGGCCGTTATCCCGATGGCGCCCAGACTGCGTTGCGCCAGGCAATCGCCGAGATCTATGGTATCGATGCCGGCAGCATCTTTGCCAGCAACGGATCCGAGGAGGCTATCGGTCTCGTTATCCGCTCCGTTCTTTCGGCTGGCGACAACATGGTCATCAGCGAGAACAGCTTCTTAATGGCCGAGATCTATGCGCGGTCCTGCGGGGCCGAGATCCGCAAGGCCAAGGAGACCGACTATCGGGTCGACGTCGACGCACTGCTGGCTCTTGTCGATCAGAATACGCGCATCATGTATGTTTGTTCGCCCAACAATCCCACCGGCACCTTCACGCCGGCAAGCGAGTTGGCGCGTTTGGAGGCGGCTCTTCCCCCCGGCGTGCTGATGATAATAGATTCAGCCTACGCGGAGTTCGTCACGGACCCAGCTTACGATTGCGGCATCGCCACGCTGTTCAAACCACAGGGCCGTGTTGTCGTCACTCACACCCTCTCGAAAGCCTACGGGTTGGCCGGTATCCGGATCGGTTGGGCAGCGGCACCCACCGATATTATCGATGCCGTGTCGCGCCTGCGCACACCGTTCAACACCAATATCGCTGCCCTGAGCGCGGCGGAAGCGGCCATTCGTGATCGCGGCTATCTGGACGCGATCACGGGAATGATCAATCAGACGCGCGAATGGTTCACCGAAGGTCTGACGGCGCTCGGCCTTTCGGTTGTCCCAAGTCATACCAATTTCGTTCTGATCGTCTTTCCAGCAGGGGGAAGTCAAGCGTGCGATCTGGATGCCACGCTGCAGCGCGCGGGTATTTTGGGACGCGCAGTGACCGGGGGGGCGAACGAGTTTCGCATTACCATCGGCACCAAGGAGCAGATGCAACAGACACTCGATGTGGTCCGCCAATGGGTCAGTTCGTACTCGTCATACTAGGCGCAGCCTGGAGGCGTAATTAAAGCGGGAGCCGACCGACCTGAACGAAGTACGGTTTGGTTGGGAACAAAGGGAGAGAGAAATGAAACGTCACGTTCGAGACTTGATCGCCGCCGCATCCGTGTTGCTCGCAACGACAGCTACGGTCAAAGCGGACAGCGATATTTCGCACAACTGGAACTCGGAAAGTGAAGTAGCCGCGCTACGCGTATTCCGAGCCAAGTATGAGGCGCTGGGAGGCACCTGGAAGGAGACGTCGTTTCCGGATACCGAAAAGAGCTTGGCGTCGACGAAGACCCGAATCATCGGCGGCAACCCGCCAATGGTGCTGCAAAGCGCTCTCGGGGGCACTCTGAAGAGCTTCCAAGAAGGCGGGCTTTTGCAGGATATGGACAGCGTCGCCGTTCCCGAGAACTGGGACTCCAGGTTGCCGGAAGTGCTGGCTGCCAGCGTTAAATATGAAGGCCACTACGTTGCCGCGCCTGTGTTCGTCGATGTCATCAACTGGATGTACACCAACAATGACGTTCTAACCGCTGCCGGCGTGTCGCCGCCCAATAGCTGGAGTGAATTCATGACCGCCCTGCCTAAGATCAAGGCAGCCGGTTTCATTCCGCTGGCGGTGGGCGGCGAGTCCTGGCAGGAGGGTATCCTCTTCGATCACGCGCTGCTATCGGTTGGTGGAGCGGACCTTTATGACGCCGTCATGCGTGGCGACGTGGATTCCGTCGACGACGGAAAGCTAACCGAGGCCTTCAATGCGTTCGGTGCCCTGCGGGAATTTACCGATGAAGGCAAGGTCGGTCGCAGCTGGAACGACACTAATACCTTGATGGTGACGGGCAAGGCCGCGTTCTTCTTCATGGGGCCGTGGGCGGCCGATAGCTATGCTTCCCTCGGTGCTGAAGGCAGCAAGTGGTCCTGCCGTCTGACCCCGTGGTCGAAAGCGCTCGCAGTGGTATCCGGTGGATTCCAGTTCATTAAAGTCGCCGACGAAAACGACGTCAAGGCCCAGGCACTGTTCGCCACCGCCGTGATGGATCCGGCCACCCAGATTGCGGCAGCTCAGGCAATGGGCACGTTGCCTGCCGTCAAGAGTGTCGATCCGACCCAATTCAGGGGCTGCGTGGCCAAGGCCGGCTTGGCGATGAAGTCCGGTGACATCGTGGACCATTGGAACGGTCGCACCGCCATTGTCGGCAATGCGCTCAAGGACACGGTCACCGCGTTTTGGAATAGCGAGATGTCGTCTGAAGACGCGGTCGCTGCCTTCAAGGCGGCGCTGCAATAATTCCCGACCGGAGCCCGCGGCGCGCGGCTCCGGTCGATTTCTACTGTCAAAAAAAGGGGAGGGGTATGCGCGGAACCTGGAATCATACGAAGGCCGCCCTGGTGCTGATCCCCAGCGCCGTCGTCGCATTCTATTTCATCTGGGGATTCGGTGGCTACACGGTTTTCCTGTCGATCACCAAGTCGACTTTTCTTCCCGATCACACGGTGATCGGCGCTGCCAACTTCGCCGAGCTGTTCGCCGACAAGCGTTGGTGGGTTGCGTACCGCAACATGTTCATATTTGGCGGGCTCTACCTCGTTGGCTGCATAGTCGGCGGTGCACTTTTGGCCGTTCTGCTCGATCGGCTGACAAAGGGCGAGGCTCTGTTCCGGACGATCTTTCTGTACCCGATGTCGCTCTCCCTTGTGGTCACTGGCCTGTCGTGGCAATGGCTGCTCAATCCCACAAGCGGCATCCAGGAACTGCTTCGAAGCGCCGGTTTTCACGGTTTCAAGTTCGACTGGCTCGTTAATCCGGATCGAGCCATCTACGCGATCGTCTTTGCCGCAGTCTGGCACGGGACCGGCCTGATCATGATTCTGTTCCTCTCGGGCATCAAGTCGACGGACGTGGAGCTCTGGAAGGCTGCCCGTATCGATAACATTCCCGTCTGGCGTGTCTATGTCAGTATCATTTTCCCGCAGCTTCGTTCGACGCTGCTGACGGCCATCATGCTGTTAGGCTTCCAAGTCGTTCGCAGCTTCGATGTCGTCGTCGCATTGACCAATGGGGGCCCCGGCTTCGCTTCTGACGTGCCGGCGCGCTACGTATTCGAGTACTTCTTTCAGCGTGGTGAAATCGGTCGCGGTGCTGCAGGCGCTGTGGTCATGGTGGCCACGATGATCACAATCATTATGCCCTATCTGATCTTTGAACTGCGGAGGAAGCACTCATGAGACAACGGCGCACCTTCCGCACAGCTGTGCTTTATGCGGGCCTGTTTCTGTTCGCGCTCTATTTCCTCGCGCCGATCTATGTGATGACCGTGGCGTCATTCAAATCGCTGGACGACGTGCGCAGCTCGTCGATTATCGCCCTGCCGCGAGTTTGGACCATCGAGCCTTGGATAAAGGCATGGGCGGGCGCCTGCAGCGGCATGACCTGCGACGGCATTCGCCCCTATTTTATCGCCACTTTCGAGATCGCCATTCCAGCGGTGATCCTAGCGGTGCTGATAGGATCGCTCAATGGTTACGTGATGGCGAAATGGCGGAGCCGCGGCGCCGATGTCCTGTTCGGCATGCTGCTGATCGGCAGTTTCATCCCGCTACAGCTCTTCTTGATACCTCTGGCGATCACTCTTCGAGAGCTCAACATGTATGGCACGACCGTCGGCCTGATCCTGATCCACACCGTCTACGGCATTCCGTTAACGACGATGCTGTTTCGCAACTATTACGTGACGCTGCCCAATGAGCTTGTCAAAGCGGCGATCATGGACGGGGCTGGGTTCTTCAAGATCTTTTTCCACATTATCCTGCCTCTCTCCCCGTCGATCATCATCGTGGCCGTGATTCTGGTGTTCTCCGGCGTCTACAACGATTTCCTGTTTGCGCTGACGTTCGGGGATACCAGCAAGAAACCCATCATGGCGGCGGTGCAGAATATCGTGGGGTCCACCTATGGCATCAAGGAATACAACGTCAACGTTGCGGCTGTGATGATCTCAGCGTTGCCGACTTTGATTTTGTTCTTGGTGGCAGGAAAGTTTTTCGTGCGTGGTCTCACGCAAGGCGCAGTCAAGGGGTAGCCCAATGTCGTTGGAATTGGCGAATGTCGGTAAATCGTTCGGGAGCGTTTCCGTGCTCCAGGACGTCAACATCAAGATCGAGGACGGCGACTTTCTTGTCTTGCTAGGCGGCAGCGGGTGCGGCAAGTCCACATTGCTCAACTGCGTCGCCGGGCTCGACGACGCGTCCGCAGGGCGGATATTGATCAAGGGTCGCGATGTCACGATGCTTGATCCGAGCGCGAGAAACGTCGCGATGGTGTTTCAGTCCTATGCACTTTATCCCACTATGACGGTCGAGCGGAACATTAGTTTCGGGCTCGAATGCGCCGGGGTAAGCAAGGCCGAAAGATCCAAACACGTCGAGCGCGTTGCCGCGCTGCTCAGGATTTCCGACCTGCTCAAGCGTCGGCCTTTTCAGCTTTCAGGCGGTCAGCGCCAGCGGGTTGCCATTGGCCGTGCGCTCGTGCGCAATCCCGATATTTTTCTGCTCGACGAGCCGATGTCGAATCTGGATGCGAAGCTGCGCAATCAGATGCGTGAGGAGCTGCGCGAGCTGCACAAGACCCTTGGCGCCACCTTTGTCCTCGTGACACATGATCAGATCGAGGCGATGTCGATGGCAACGAAGATTGCCGTGCTCGACCGTGGCCGTGTCCAGCAGTTCGGTACGCCCTACGAAGTCTACCATCGTCCGGAAAACATGTTCGTGGCTGCGTTTGTTGGCGCGACCAAGATGAACTTCCTCGAAGGCAAGTTCGCTCTGGTTGACGCCGTTCCCCACATCCAGATTGGATCGAGCCGGATCTCGTTGGCTGGCTATGTGTATGCGGATCAGCCTCCGAAGGAGGGGGACACCGTCGTTCTCGGCGTTCGGCCCGAAAATATCTATCGCTCGCTGGAACGTGTCGAGGGCAATCACTATCTCGAGGTGGACCTCAAGGTCGAGCGGACTGAGCTGACCGGTGGCGATGTGCTCGCGTCCTTCGAATTCGAGCGGCAGGCACTGTTATGCCGGTTCCGCTCCAGCCGGACGCCTGATGTTGGCGCCGTCCAGAAGCTTTATGTGGATATGCAAAACTGTTCGCTTTTCGATAAAAGGACAGAACGCAGACTCTGAAGCATGCCTGGATGGAGACTTAACCCGCATGATCAATTCACTGGCAAACGGTCGGCTTTATCAAAAGGTCGCAATTGATCTGGCGCATCGCATCAGTGCGGGAGAGTTTTCAACCTCGGATCGATTGCCGACGGAGCGCATGTTGGCTGAAACCCTACAAGTTTCGCGACCAACGGTTCGAGAGGCCCTGATCGCTCTGGAGATCAAGGGGCTCATTGAGATTCGGGGCGGTTCTGGCAGCTACGTGTGTCGCCAGCCGGATGTCACGACCGAACTCGATCGTCTGTTCGATCTGGGCCATTCACCGTTCGAGATCATGCAAACGCGCCTGCTCTTCGAGGGCGAAACGGCTGCGGTTGCGGCCGAGAAGGCCGGTGAGGCTGATCTGGCAGCGATGCAAGCGGCGATTGCAAAGTCTTGGGAGGAGTTCGAAGCCCACACCATGCGCCGCTCGAACATTGCCAACGATGCCGACGGCATGTTCCATTTTGCCATCGCCAATGCATCCGGAAACAGCCTGACAGCCTCGATCATCCACCATCTCTGGAAGCGGCTGCGCTCGCCGATTATGGGGGCGATGGAGGACCGGGTGGACATCGAACAATATGCCGAAATTCAGATCATGGACCATGAACGGATCTTCCAGGCCATTAAGTCCAAGGATGCGGCCGCGGCCAAGGACGCTATGCACCGTCACCTGCGTCGCTACATCAAACTGTTGCAGACCAAGTAAGACGTCCCGCCTTTCTTGCCGGAACCCGGTCGACCATCTGAAACGGTCCGTTTCGGACGGCGAGGCATGAGTACAACGCAGGAGCAGATCGTGGTGTTGAGGTGCAGGCAAGGACTATCGATCGGTGAAATCGTGGATTCCATCCGTGGTGACTTCGAAGAGCTTAGCGACCGGGTCTGGGAGACACCGGAACTGCTCTACCAGGAGGTTCGTTCCGCTTTGCTCCACCGCCAGGTTCTCGAAAAATACGGATTCCGTATTGAAGCGCCGCTCGGGGGTGTCGTTACCGCCATGACCGGCGAATTTGGAGCGGGCGGGCCGGTGATCGCCATTCTCGGTGAGTTCGATGCCTTGCCCGGACTTAGCCAGCGGGCCGGGCTCGATCGTGCCGAGCCCGTCGAAGCCGGCGGCAATGGTCACGGTTGCGGGCACAATCTACTCGGGGCCGGAGCTCTTCTGGCCACTGCTGCCGTGAAAATTTACCTGGCCGAACATGGCCTGCCGGGCCGCGTGCGCTATTACGGCTGCCCGGCCGAGGAGGGTGGCGCTGCCAAGACCTTTCTGGTGCGAGACGGATACTTCGCCGATTGTGCCGCCGCTCTCAGCTGGCATCCCATGGCATTTAATGGCTTGATTCCGGCTCGCTCGCTCGCGGCAGCCAGCATCGATTTCACCTTTGTTGGCCGTTCCGCTCACGCCGCGGCCAATCCGCATCTCGGGCGCAGCGCGCTCGATGCTGTTGAGCTAATGAGCGTTGGCGTGAACTACATGCGCGAACACATACCCACCGATTGCCGGGTACACTATGCCATTCTCGATGCTGGCGGACGTGCGCCGAATGTGGTGCAGGAGCGGGCGGTCGTGCGCTACTCGGTCAGGGCACGCAACCTGGCCGATATGGCCGGGCTGGTCGAGCGCGTGCGGCAGGTGGCCGACGGCGCGGCACTGATGAGCGAGACTAGGGTGAGCGCTAAGGTTGTTTCAGCAATGTCTGACCTCCTGTGCAATGCGCCGCTTAATTATCTTTTGCACGATAAACTGATCGAGGTGGGCCCGCCGCAGTTCGATGGTGCCGAACGAGCGTTAGCGGCTCGTATGCAGGCAACTTGGTCAGAGCAGACGACGGAGGCGGCCTTTATCTCGGCGGGTATTGCGCAACGTCCGGCCGTTCTTTGCGACTGGGTCTTGCCACATGAGGCCGATAGTGGGCAGGCGCCGGGGTCTACCGATCTCGGCGATGTCAGTTGGGTTGTGCCGTTCGCGCAGATCGGTATGGCAACCTGCGCCATCGGCACCCCGGGTCACACCTGGCAGATGACTTCACAAGGTAAGACCAGTGCAGCACATAAGGGCATGGTGCAGGCCGCCAAGGTGCTGGCGACGGCGGCCATCGAGCTAATCAACCAGCCGGAGACGCTCGAACGGGTCCGAGCTGACTTTGCACGCCGGACTGCGGAGAGGCCCTATCGGTCGCCGTTGCCGGCAGAGGCCATGCCGGGCGTTGTCTAATCGACGGTCACATAGCCAAGCCAAGTCAAGCCTCACATCGCACTCATGCGCTCCATCGGGACCGTCTCCGCCAGCATCGCTTGGTTCGATGAGGGTGTTCACTAAAGCAGTTCGTTCGGCGCCGAATTTCTTCTCATCACGAGAATGGAGGCTGCAGTTACAAGGCTTGGGTCCATCGGGTACGAAGTTATGGAAGAGATGCGAAGCCGGCCTCACCGATCGGAGTTGCTGTCTCCGCGGAACGATGGGCGCGGTTTCGACGGCGGTCAGGGCCGCGTCAGCACCGAATAGCTCGGATAGTCGCTTGCCCAACCGTGTTTAAGCGGGGCGACGAAAACATTCTCCGTGCGTGTGCGTGCAATTTTCCAGATGCCGTCGACTTTCTTATAGAGATTATTCAGGCGGCTTGAGCGAAGCAGCGCAGAGCCGTCGGAAAATATCCAAGGCTGGCAGTGGACCCACTGTCCGTCGGCGTGGTCGCCGTCGACGTGAATCTGTTCGGACGTCAAGTAATGGACGTTCAATAGAAGACGAGGATCGCGTTCCTTGTCCCAGAAAGCCTGAAAGTGCTTGCGGATAGCCGCCTTTCCTACACAGCGGCCAAACTGGTTGTCATAGTACTGTCCGACGCCTTCCCAGATCGCGTCCTCGGCGTAGAGGGCGAGTATCGCTTCGATCCGTGCTTCCTCGTTGACGATACTGTAGTCGGGGCACGGCGTATCGCAGAGGAACATGTAGCGTGCCTGGATACGGCGGATGTCTGCCTCCGCCTCCAGCAGTTCGATTCGACGGACCAGCCCCGCCACGGTTTGCGCAATATCGGTGTCCGACATCGTCTACGTCCTCTGTCTGTTGTCAAAATCTCGTTGCGCCGACTGCGACGATGCGCCCACGCGTCGCGGCGGGGTGAGTTGACGTGCCGCGGTCTGATGTCGGATGATATTGCCCTTCCGCCCGGGACGCGATTGCTTTGCCTTGAGGTCGGATACGGCACAGTCGAAGGGATGCAGGTCTTGAATGCCCGGAAAATGACAAATGCGAACCCGGTCCGCATCGATGTGGCCGATGCTCCTTCCGCAACGGTCTCTCTGGAGGACGGCGTCGAATCTACATTTTCTGGTAAGGGCGATTGGCCCTATTACTGGGTTTCCCGCGTCAGCGCGCTCTATGCGCTGGAGCTGGAGAAACGCCTGAAGCCCATCGGGCTCGACGTTTCGCGTTGGCGCGTGCTCGCGTCGTTGCTGGAGCACGGCGGCCTCGGTGTGTCCGAGATTTCCGACTATTGTATTTTGAAGCTCAACACCACCACCAAAATCGTGCAGCGGATGACAGCGGAAGGGCTGGTGACGACGCGCGGCAGCCCGTTCGACGGGCGCGTGACCGAAGTGCAGTTGACTGAAGCGGGGAGTGAAGCGGCGCTTCGCGCGGCGCGGATTGCGCAGCAGCTTTTCGAACGGACCTTCTCCGATTTCGAGAAAGATGAGATCGCCCAGCTTAATCGGCTTCTCAAACGGCTCTTCGCCAAGCTGGCCTGATCCGGTCGGCATGCCCACCCCCCTTCCCCTCGCAGCTCGAGCGGTGGCGCAGGCCATCGTTACAGGGCGGGAATTTCCAGCGCGCGTCCCATTCGCGCCTCGATGCGCATGAAGCGCCAAAGCCGGTATTCGCCGATTTCGATCGTCCGGAAGAGGTTGCACGCCGCCTTGACAGTCTCTCTGTCCGGGCAATCCGCCATCAGGTAACAGGTCCAGGGAAAGCCTGCGGGCGAGGCTCCGACCATTGTCTCGTCGTCATCGAGCGTACCGATGATGGACACGTTAGGCAGAGCCGCGACCCGCTGCAGGAACTGTGAAAAGCCCGCCCACACTGCGCCGATGTCCTTAGACGGCAGGTCGAAGAAATTCTGATCGACGGCGATGCAGAACAATGTGCGGATGGGTTTCATTTCGGTCATGTCGGACCCCTTATTCTCTTAGAGTTCAAGTGGTTGATGCGGCGCGTCTGCGATCGCGCACGCTGTATCTATGCCCAGCAGGGGCAAGGTCAACGGTTGAAAGCGTGCATCAAATTACTAGAAAAATAAAGTGAAAAATATAGTACATAATCAATTACGCCGCGATGACATGGGCAGTCCCGTTGCAGTCTGGTCAAGGCTGGCTGCTGTGCGCCGCCCACGATCCTGGCGGTTAGATAATAGAAAAAGAGATAGAAAATTCTAGTAAATTGCCATAACGGCGTTGACGCTTTACCGAAATACGGTAATATTACCGTTATTGAAGGGAGGGAGAGCCGGTGACTGAAACCCCTATGCAGCCACAAAATTCTGCGTTGTCCCAAACCTTCAGGATTGGGGGCGACGGCCTGACGGTGGTGATCAAAGAGTGCCTGTCGATCCGTGGCCTTGTCACCCGCTGCGGATGCCGCGCGCTTGCCTGCGGCCCTTCGTCCTCGTCTAACGCCGATGTTGTCGATGCATTGATTGACAATGGTTGCGCGATCATCGGAACGGCCAATATGCATGAGTTGGCCTTTGGCGTGACCGGCGTAAACGATTATCTGGGAACGCCCCTCAATCCGCGGTGGCCCGACCGCATTCCCGGCGGCTCGTCGTCAGGCTCGGCTTCGCTCGTGGCGGCAGGCGCATGTGATTTCGCCGTCGGAACAGATACGGGCGGCTCCGTCCGCGTTCCGGCCTGCTGTACCGGGATCTTCGGGATGAAGCCGACCTACGGCCGAATTAGCCGCACGGGGGCCATTCCGGCGGAAAGCTCGATCGACTGTATCGGTCCGCTGGCCCCCACGGCTGCGATGCTTACGCGCTCGATGGAGTGCATGGACCCGTCTTTCAAGCGGCAGGATGCTGCCGGACCGTTCCGACTCGTTGCGGTAACCGTCGCGGCTTCGCAAGAGGTTCAGGCGGCGTTCGACGCAGCGCTCGAGGGGCTCGTTGCGGCTTCGACGCCGCTCGAAGGGTTGGCGCGAGCTTACCAGGCGGGCCTTGTCGTCATCAATGCCGAGATGGCGCGGGCATTTGGCGATCTCGCGCGGGCAAGCGAGGGGCTTGATCCCGAGGTGCGCAGTCGCATTCTCGCCGCTGTCGACAGTTTCGATTCGGCGGCACTTGAGCGTGCCGAAGAGGTGCGTACCCTTTTCCAGCAAGAGGTCGATGCGGCGCTCGCGCATGCCGATGCGCTGGTCTTGCCGACCATGCCCGTCGTTCCGCCGCGTCTTGCCGAGGCCGGCGATATGCAGGCCCTCATCCCACTCACAGTGCTTGCGCGCCCGTTCAATCTGTCTGGGCATCCGGCTGTGACTGTCCCGATCCGCACTGCGGGCGGTCTGCCGGCTGGTGTTCAACTCATTGGCCGGCGCGGTGAAGACGAAACGCTTTGCGCCGTTACGGAATGGGTCGCGCAACAGCTGAAGATCAACGGAGATCCGCTTTAATGAACATCCCAATAGCCGCCAGACAGCGGAACGAATCCGCCGCTCTCGATGCGCTTCTCGACGAGATCCGTTGCCGGCGCGACGAATTTGAGAAACTGACATATGTGCCGCTCGACATCGTGGAAAAACTGCAGCAGGTCGGCGTCTATCGCGCCTTCGTGCCCAGGGAGTTTGGTGGCGATGCGCTCTCGCCGATGTCGTTCCTCAGGCTGGTCGAGGCGCTTTCAACAGCGGACGCCTCCACCGGCTGGGTCGCCAGCTTTGGCGTCTCATCGACCTATTTGGCGGCGCTGCCGCCCGAAACCTTCGCGAAGATATATGCTGACAACCCCGATACAGTCTTCGCCGGTTCGATCTTTCCGCCACAACAGGCCGTGCGAACCGACGGCGGCTTCAAGGTGGCGGGCCGCTGGCCCTATTGTTCCGGTTGCATGGGCGCATCGCTGATAGGTGCGGGAATCCGGAGCGACGAGGGCAATGCCGGTGGATTGCCGCGCATGGCCGTCATGCCGCGCAAACAAGTCGCGATCAAGCATACCTGGGAGACGGTGGGGCTTGCTGCGACCGGGAGTCACGACATTGTTGTCGAAGACGTATTTGTGCCCGAGGAGTGGACTTTTGTGCGCGGTTCGAAGGCGCAGCGCGACGATGCGATCTTCCGATATCCGTCAATGGCCCTCGCTGCACAGGTTCTCGCCGTTGTGGGTCTTGGAACAGCGCGCGAGGCGCTCGACTGGATCCACGCCGAGGCACTTTCGGGTCCGTCCATTACGGGGGCGCCGTCGATCGGCATGCGACCATACATCCAGGCCGAACTCGGGCGGGCAGAGGCGCAACTGCGCGGAGCACGGGCATTCTTCTATGAAACGACCGAGGAAGTTTGGGAGGCCGTAAACCGGGGCGATGAGATCTCCCCGCAGATGCGGGTGCGCCTCAGGCTTTGCGCAACCAATGCGGCGAACGAAGGCGCGGCGGTAGCCCAGGCGGCATTCCGCATGGGCGGCGCGTCGGCCATCAATCGGGGCCACGTGCTCGTGCGTTGTCTTCTGGATTCCGCCGCAGTGGCCCAGCACGCCTTCCTCGGAATCGGGACGTGGACATCGGCCGGTGCGGGCCTGCTCGCTCAGGCTGTGCCGCCCGGTTTTCCGTGAGGCAGTTGAAAGACACGTAGCTAACAAGCGTCAGCAAGGAGGGAGTGATGAACATCGCATTGAAGGAAGATGACCGGGATTATGCGGAGTGGGTCGGCAAGGACCGCGTCCGCACGCCCGTCTACAGCGACCCGTCGCTGTTTGAAGCAGAGATGGAGAAGATCTTCAGCAAGACATGGGTCTGGGTTGGGCATGTCTCCGAAGTTCCGGACAAGGGGTCGTTCAAGACCTCCTGGGTCGGCACGCAGCCTGTGATCATCTCGCGTGACCGCAAGGGAGACCTGCATGTTCTCGTCAATCGATGCCGGCATCGCGCGGCAACGGTCTGCGAACACACGCGCGGCAAGACCAGCTCCTTCCAGTGCCCTTACCACGGCTGGGGCTACGCCCTCGACGGCTCGTTGCGCGGCGTTCCCTACTCCGAAGGCTACGACGAGACGTTCGACAGGAGCCAGTTCGCACTGAAGCGGCTGAAGGTCGACGTCTATGCGGGCATGATCTTCGCCTCGTTCAACGGAGACGTGGAGCCGCTGGAGGACTTTCTCGGGAACGCGCGGCGCTGGATCGATCTCTTCTTGAAGCAGGGTGGCGGTTTCCCCGTGAAGGTAAATGGCGAGCACCAGTTCCAGTTCCCGGGCAACTGGAAGATCCAGCTCGAGAATACCACCGACGCCTACCACTTCCCTGTGGTCCACAAACCTTTCCTGCAATCACTCGATTCCGAAACCGAGGAGCTTTTCTCCTTCCTCGGGGGGGACGGTTTCGTCGAAGATCTCGGCAACGGCCACTCTGTCATGGTGATGATGCCAAGCCTCATCGACCTCGATGGCGAAGGCTGGGAGATTCCAGACCGGTTCGCAGAACTCGCGGAGCAGTTGCGCGGCCGATATGACGAGGACCAGGTTTGCCGGATCGTCAAGGCGGTCGGTGGCGTCGGCTTCAACCTCAATCTGTTTCCGAATGTGGCCTGTTCCCTCTCGTTCTTCCGCGTGCTGCATCCCGTCAGCGCGGACCGCACAGACATCAGGCACCTCGCACTCGGCATGGAGGGTGGTCCAGAGGAAGCCAACCAGATGCGCTTGCGGCTGCACGAGCACTTTCAGGGGCCGATGGGCTTTGGCAGCCCTGACGATGCCGAGGTCTGGGAGCGTGTCCAGCGCGGAACGGCCGGCGCGCCCGAGCTCGATATCATGGTCAATCGCGGGGACGGGCTTGAAAAGCCAGGCCCGAACGGCCTGCCGCAGGGCGATGTCAGTGCCGAAACCGGCATGCGTGCGGCCTATGCGATGTGGAAGAGGATGATGTCCCAATGAACGAACATGTGAGAGTGGACGGCGGCATTTCGCTGCGTGAAGCCGAGGAGTTCATCTGGCGCGAGGCAGAGATTCTCGACCGCGCCGACTACAACGCTTGGTTAAAACTCTGGCTCGACGGGGGCTTCTATGTGATTCCGCTGAAGCCTGACGAAACCGACTTCAAGAACACGCTGAATATTGCCTACGACGATGCGCATATGCGGCGTATGCGAGTGGATCGTCTCCAGGGTGGCTTTGCCATTTCGGCGACGCCGGCAGCCCGCACTGTGCGCCTCCTGTCCCGTTTCGTCCCGATCGAGATCGGCGCGGATTTCATTCGGGTAAGATCGGCAATGCATCTGACCGAAGACAAATTCGGACGGCAGCGCTCGTTCATCGCAAATGTCGAACATCGACTGGAACGGGGGGATGGCGGGCTTTTCATTCACGACAAGGTCGTGAGATTGATCAATGCCGATGGGGTGCTGACGTCGATCAGCTATTTGTTCTGATGCCAGCGCCTCTTCCCATCCTAACGCAGACGGCAGTGGTGACCGGCGCCGGGAGCGGCGTCGGAGCCGAAATTGCCAGGGCGCTGCACCGGGCAGGCTTTCGCGTCATCCTCACTGATATCGACGAGCCAGCCTGCAATAGGCTGGCCGAGGAACTGGACCTTGCGTCGGAAACGGCGCTGACGGCCTGTCTCGACGTGTCGAAGCCAGAGGATTTCCAACGAGTGCTCGACAAGACGGTTGAACGCTGGGGCTCTGTCGAGGTGCTCGTCAACAATGCCGCCGTCACGCGCGCCAAACCTCTTCTCGATATAGAGACGGACGAGTTCAACGCGGTTATGGCTATCAATGCAGGCGGCACCTTCACGGGTTGCCGGATCTTCGGCCGGCATTTCAAGGAGCGAGGCTATGGGCGGATCGTCAATTTGGCGTCGCTTGCCGGCCAGAACGGAGGCACCGCGACGGGCGCGCATTATGCGGCGTCCAAAGGGGCAATCCTCACGCTGACGAAGGTCTTCGCCCGTGACTTGGCGCCCTTCGGCGTCACCGTGAATTCGATTTCGCCCGGGCCTATGGACACGCCCATGGTTCGCTCCATCGTGCCGGAAGATGCCATCGACGAGATGGTGTCGGCAATTCCCGTAAAGCAACTCGGCGATCCGGCACTTATCGCTGACATGGCGGTGTTTCTCGCGTCGGCCAAGGCGGCATTCGTTACCGGCGCGTGCTGGGACGTCAACGGCGGGCTTTTCATGCGATGAGAGGACAGGGATGACCGAGGAAATATTGTCGCTAAAAGTCGTAGAACGCAATGAGGATCTCGGTGGTGTCCTCCGGCTGACGCTGGTGTCCGCCGATGGCCGCCCCCTGCCGGCGTTCGACGCGGGCGCTCATCTCGACATGCACGTCAAACACGGGGATGTCGATTTGTGGCGCCAGTATTCGCTGTGCGGCGATCCTGGGGAAAGGAACGTCTATCGGCTTGGCATTCTAAAGGACCCGAAAAGCCGTGGCGGTTCGGTTGCTGTTCATGAGATGGCGCGCGAGGGCGCGGTGCTCGAGGCCAATGTGCCCAGAAATCACTTCCCGCTGAAGGAGGAGGCTGAGCGCTCCATCCTGCTTGGCGGGGGTATTGGCATTACACCGATGCTGGCGATGGCGCACCGCCTCGGTGTGCTCGGTCGTGAATTCGAGCTTCACTACTGTACGCGGTCGCGATCGGTGACTGCATTTCTCGACATTCTTGAGGCCGTACCGTTTTTCGATCGAATCCGATTCCATCACGACGACGAAAAGACGTGCTTCGTTCCCGCCACGCTTCCACGCCCAACGCCGGAAACACATCTCTACGTGTGCGGGCCGCAAGGCTTCATGGACTGGCTGATTGGAGCCGCACAGAGTGCAGGATATGCCAGCGATCACATTCACCGCGAATACTTTGGTGCGAATGTCGATCTGACGGGTGGCAGTTTCGAGGTTGAAGCCCGCGCCTCCGGCATAAGCGTGACCGTCGGTCCCGGCGACACCATCGCCAAGGCGCTAGCGAAAGTCGGCATCGACGTTGAGGTTAAATGCGAGGAAGGCGTATGCGGTACCTGCCTTACGGAAATCATCGAGGGCGTTGCGGACCATCGCGACATGTTTCTCACCGATGAGGAGAAGGCCCAGAATGCGGAGATGACGGTGTGCTGCTCGAGAGCGAAGAGCCGCAAGCTCGTCCTGAACATCTAAGGAGGGAGCCGTGGAAAATACTGCACTGGAATTTCGTGAGGGCATGAGCCGTCTCGGCGCGGCCGTGAACCTTATAACGTCCGACGGGCCGGAGGGGCGTCACGGAATGACGGCGTCAGCCGTCTGCTCGATCACCGACAGCCCGCCAACCCTTCTGGTCTGCGTCAATCGCGGCAACAGGTCCCACGATGTCTTCAACGGCAATGGAAACCTCTGCGTCAACGTTCTCGCCAGCCGGCATCAGACGCTATCAAACGCCTTTGCGGGTCGCGGCGACGGCGATCGCTTTGCCGCAGGCGATTGGACTGTCCTTGCGACGGGTGCCCCGGTTCTCGCGGATGCTGTGGTCGCCTTCGACTGTCGTATAATCGAGCGACGAGCGATTGGGACGCATTCGGTGTTCTACGCTCGCGTTGCTGCCACGTACCTCGGTAACGTGCCAGCGGAGACCCTAATCTGGTTCGACCGCTCGTATCATCCGCTTATTGCCCGGACGTAGGATCATTGAGGGGAAGGTGCCAACCTTCCTCTTCCTGCGGCTTTGCTTGGAAACTAGAGGGGCCGTGATGCTGCGTCGGAGCCTTTCGCCGGGGCTTACGCCGATACCTAAGACAAAAAGCCAAGGCGCTCTTTCTTAACATCAACTCCAAAGACCTCTTCCGTCGGCACGGAAAGATGGCGTTGAGCATGCGATGATCGTGAAAAAAGAAGCTGGGTCGTCAGCTCTGAGCAGGTGGGTTGGCCCAAACTCAGTGTCCGAAAGCTGGCAATAGGCTGTGGCGCCGTACTATTTTTCCGAGGATTCTGGTCATGGTGGGCGTCCGGATCGACGCCCTGAAAAACTCTCCAGCTCGAGATGGTGTCGGACAAGAATTGTCCGCATTCGCACCTCCCCCTCAGGCCGTTACTGGCCGCATTCGCGACAGCGCGTTGGCAAAATAGGGGCGGAACGCCGCGGGGTGTTCGCTCATCGGAAAGTGACCGAGTTCATCCATAATGGTCAGGGTCGCACCTGGAATGGCAGACGCGGTCCGCGCGGCATCCTCTGGAGTACAGGTCAGGTCGTAGGCCCCGCAAAGAATGTGGACCGGCGTCTTATTCGTGTCGATCGATGCAAGCCTGCCGACCAGGCTGTCGTCGCGGGTGTAGAAGGAAAGGTCGCCGCGGAAGACGCCCGGACCCGATTGCATGAACATCCATTGCGTGTTCCAGCGCTCCACTGCCGGCGCGTATGGGGAGATGTTTGCAGAAACCAGTGCTGCGCCCATTTCTCCGCCGTGGGCGTCCGGGCGGTGGAACCAGTCGATGTCGTACCATGCTGGCTGGAAGTCGGATGCTTCGATCGCGATGAACCCGCCGAAGCGGGCAGGGTGCAGCGCCGCGAGTTGCAGGGCAATGCGCCCTCCCATCGAGCAGCCGGCAAGAAGCGGTCTGTCGAGCCCAAGCGCGTCGGCGAAGGCAAGGACCGTCGCCACGTAGGTTTCCGTCGTCAGGAGATAATCTTGCGTCTCGAAACCTTGCGGCGGCAAAGACTTGCCGTGCCAGGGCATGTCGAAGGCGATGAATCGGTGGTTTGCCGTCAGTTCGTCGTCGTTCAGGATAAAGCGCCACTGACGGCTGTCGGCGCCAGCAGTGTGGAGGCAGAGGACCGTGCGACCAGCGCCAGCCTCTTCGAAATAGATGCGTTGGGCAACACCTTCAACGGCGAGGTTGACATAGCGGCCACAGAGCGGCTCGAGACCTGCTATCGTCATGCTGCGGCTCCCCGGCGGCCGAGCGCCATGAATTCTTTAAAGAAGCGCAGGTTGCGAACCAGCGTGAGGATGTCTCCCTCGATGCGCCCGCGCCCGATTTTCACGAGCCCGAAAATGTCGTGGAAGCCGGGCTTCGGCAGTGGTTGCCAGAACTCGTCGAGCGCGGCCCGCTCCGTTCGAAGAGCGAAACGCCATGAGGTGCGCCGGCTTGGACCGCGGGCGAGGGAGATCAACGCGCCCTTCTCGAAGGTAAGGTAGAACTCCTCGCCGTCGACTTCGATAAGCACTGTTTCGCTGAAGAGCCGGCCAATACGCAACAGGTGTGGGCGGCGGAGCAGCGCCGCCTGCATCGTCTGAAGAATGTCCAGCATGATTTCCTCCTTGAAGATCGCCTCGAACATCGGCCACAAACGCCGCCACATCAATGCCTGGGGAGATATGCGGCAATACCCTTGTCGGCCGGTCAGGCTGGCAGATCCGGCTTCTGGACCAGCTTGCGGGCGATCTCGAGGAGCCGCTGGATATGCCGCTCGCGGTTATCGATGCGGTAGTTGATGGAAAGCCGCGTAACGGCATCAGCGCGTGCCAATGGCAAAAAGCGAACGCCTTGGTGGCCTGTCTGTCCGACAGAGCGAGGTACAATTGACACCCCCTCTCCAACAGCCACGAGGCTTATGGCGGTCTGGTAGTCCATGCAGAACACGCGGTTCTTCGGTCGGAAGCCTTCCGCCTCGCAAAGGGCGAACACGACGTCTGCGAAGCTCGGTCGAGGACGCTCGGGGTAGAGGATGAACGGCATGTCGTGCAGAGCGGCAAGCGGGATCGGCGCCTTCGTTTCGAGCATTGCGGTATCGCTTGACGCGAGTATGAGGGGCTCCTCGTGAAAGGGAACCGACTTAATCTCCGCATCCTTGAGTTCCGGCCGGGCAATTGCGATGTCGATCTCCCTGCGGATGAGCGCGCGATGCTGTTGTGCGTTGTTCATTGCGGAGAGAATAAGGTTCACCTCGGGATAGGTCCGGCGGAAGGATTTGATAAGATTGGGCAGGATACCGTGGGTTGCAGACCCGACGAACCCGATGCGCAGCCGGCCCTGGGCCCCCTGATCGATACGCCGCACCTCAAGGCGGGCGTCTTCCATCCGCTCGATCATGTCCCGTGCGTGCCGGAGCAGGGCCTCACCAGCCTGCGTCAGGCGTATTTGCCCACGTCCCCGATCGAATAAGGTTGCGCCAAATTCTTCCTCAAGTTGCATGATCTGACGCGACAACGGCGGTTGGGCCATGTCCAGGCGCTCGGCCGCCCGACCGAAATGCAGCTCTTCGGCGACCGCGAGAAAATATTCCAGACGTTTCAGATTAAAAGACATGTCCATCCCCCCGGGCGATCGGGAAGACCTTAACCGCTCCGTGAGACCTGTCGAAGTACTTCCTCATCCACGGTGATACCGAGACCTGGTCCGGATGGACACCAAACCTGAAAATCACGGTATTCGGCGCCTTTGCACACGAGGTCCTGCACAAGAATCTGCGGCCCGAACTGCTCAGTGCCCCGTTCAAGATGCGGTAGAGTCGAAAAAACAGCGAGGTGTGCGGCCGCGCCGATGCCGCTTTCGATCAAGCACCCGCCGTAAAGTTCCATCCCGAAGGACGACGCAACGCCGGCGGCGCGTTTCATTTCCATCAGGCCCCCGCTCTTGACGAGCTTGAGCGAATAGACGCTGCCTTCGGCATTAATGCCGGCGCGCGCGATGTCGGCGGTCGTGAAGGCGCCCTCGTCCACCATGATCGGGATCGGGCTGCGTGCCGCGACCCGTGCCATGGCAGCCACATGGTTGGCGGGCAGGGGCTGTTCTATGAGCCTGACGCCCATTTCATCGAGCACAGGAATGAAGCGGAGCGCCGTCGCTTCGCTCCAGGCTTGGTTGATATCGACGATGATAGAGGCCCGTCCTTGGAGTGCATCGACGATCCGGCGCAGTCGCCGTATATCATCCTCCGGAGACTTGAAGCCGAGTTTGATTTTGAACTGGCGGTGCAGCCGCTGTTCGAGTTTGCTGTTCGCTTCTTCGATCTCTTGTTCCGGATCGCCGGACGCAAGCGCCCAAATAACCTCTATCGACTGACGGACTGCGCCTCCGAGCAATGCGCTGGCCGGCAGGTCGAAGGACTTGCCAACCGCGTCGTAGAGAGCGCTTTCAATGGCAGCCTTGGCGGAATAGTTGCGTGTGGCTGCCGCGGCCATGCGAAGAGCGTTCCGCTCGAATGCCGATGCGTCCGTGCTGATGACTGCCGGCGCCAGATAGATGTCGATGACCGACTTGATGGATTCGACGCTTTCTTCCGCCCAACGAGGCCCCCCCAAGGTGGAGGCCTCGCCGTATCCTATGGAACCGTTGCGCAGCACGACCTTGACAATGACGTAGGACTGCTGGGCGATCTCCGTGTTGGAAAGCTTATGGCGCCTGGTGGTTGGGCAATCGACGATGTGGCTTTCAACGATATCGATTGTCAATCCGGAGGCGGTTTGACCTAGGATTTCCTTTACAGACGTCGTCGGGGCCTTGGAGGATGCAGTGGTCATGATCGTCTCTGCGCGGAGCCCGATTACTCGGCGGCCATGGAGGCCGCGAGTGCGGGCAGGGTGAAATCGAAATGAAGGATCAAATCCGTGTCGCCGCCGCTCGGGGTCTTCTGGAAGTGTCCCACGAGACTTTCCTTCACGGCAAAGACGGAATCGTTCTCCAGATAGTCGCTTTCACCGTCAAAGATCTGTGAGATGAGAGTCCGGTACCCTTCTTTGAAGAGCATGAAATGAATGTGCCCGGGCCGCCAGGGATGGTGTCCCATATAATTCAGCAGTTCGCCGGCCGTACCGTCATACGGAATGGGGTAAGGTAGCGGCCGGATGGCGCGGAAGGCATAGTGCCCGTTCTCGTCCGTCTCGAACCGGCCCCTAAGATTGTATTCCGGCTGATCCGGATCCTGCTGCTCATATAGGCCGTTCGGGGCGTCCTCCCATACGTCGAGCGTAACGCCGGCGATCGGGTTTCCAGCCGTGTCGCGAACATAACCTTCGACGAGGACCGTCTCTTCGTTGTCGAAATGCTTCTGTACCGTCGAGGCGCCTTTCGGAAGGACCGGCGGGTTCTCGCGGTAGAACGGGCCAAGTACGGTCGAAGCGCTTTCATTGCCGCGGACGGGATTGGTCAGCATGTCTACCAGTACCTCGACGCCGAGGATATCGCCCAACAGGATGAACTCCTGGCGTTTGCCGTCGCACATCTGCCCAGCGCGCATGAGATAATTGCAGCCGTCGATGAATTCTGCATGCGTCACGTTCACCTCGCGACAGAATGCGTGCAGGTGACGGATCAGGCCGGCGATGATCTCCCGCCGCCGGCCGGCGCATGGTTTATGCTTGCCGAGCGACTCGAGGACAACGTCGGTGACGTTCTCGATAGTGACGTTGCGCATGCTCAATCCTCCTCCATACGCGTGTTGTGGCCGGCGACATTTCCCCAGCGCGCCGACAATCTGATATTGCCGCGCAACAAAGGCGTGCGCCAATGACGAACACGGTATCGTGCGATACGTTGCTTGTGTGAAAGGGCACGAAGGTCGGTTTCTCACCAGTCGAACCTCGTCAATAACGGGACGAGGTGGTTCCTTGAACGGATGCACTTGCGCCGGTCACGGCTCTTCATTGCGCGAGGGTGCAGATCGGACGAGCGTGGGGGGCGAGAGCTGAGGCGGCCGGCGGGGGGCTTCGATCGATAGGGCTTCGACTTGCAATGCGGCCGCGCGCGCTCTACACCAGTGTCGACGACCGCATAGGATCCGACCATTTCCACCGCCTACATGCCCAGAGCGTTGACATGGCCGTGGTAGGCGTCGCCCTCTTGCAGATGGACACGCAGCAATGCGAGCGGAAGCCTCCCACAAGCCCTCATCGATCAGGCTTTGCGGCATCGACGCATCGAGTCGGGATATGTGTTCGCCGCATCCAGCCCTGCTGGTTGCGGGCTCGACGATCCATGAATATGCGCCGAGCTTTAGCGCAAAGTTATTGGACGCCCCATGAAAACAGGCAGACGAAAACCCACTATCTACGACATCGCGACTGCGAGTTCGGCCTCTCCAACGGCGGTCAGCATGGTGTTGAACGGCCAGTGGAAAAAGCATCGTATTAAACCGGAGACGGCATCGCATATCCTAAGGTGTGCAGGCGAATTGGGCTATTCGGTTAACCAGAAAGCGCGAGCCTTACGCCTATCTCGGTCTGGCTTGGGAGGCATGGTCCTCCCGCACTATCGAAATCGGTTCTTTGCAGGGCTGGCCGAGGCTTTCGAAGCGGAGGCCCGCGAACGAGACCTGTGCCCGATCGTTGTCAGCACGCAACGCGACCCGTCCATTGAGGCACGTGTGGCCGAGACCTTGCTGGCCCAGCAGGTCGAATTTCTCTTTATAGCTGGGGTTCATGATCCTTCGCCCATAAATGACATGTGTACCGCCGCGGGGATTCGATGTGTCAATGTCGACCTACCAGGTCCCAAGGCACCTTCCGTTGTCTCGGACAACCGCGGCAGCGCGATGGAAGTTACCGAGTTGCTGATCGGTAAATTCCGCTCATCTGGCCTTCCCATCGATGACTGGTTCTTCTTTGGCGGCGTCCGGGATGACAATTCGACGCGTGAGCGGATCGAGGGCTTTAACGCAGCGCTCGCGAAACATGGAGTCAATCTCGGCGCGGATGCGTTTCGATGTGAGGGATACGCCCCCCGCATTGCCGCGAGCGCACTCGCGGATCGGTACTCCGAAATCGGGCGGCTGCCTACTGGGCTTTTCGTCAATGGCATAACCGGCTTGGAAGGGGCTGCGAGCTTCCTTGCCAGTCTCCCAAGGGAAACCTGGAACTCGACGCGAATTGCTGCCTTCGACTGGGATCCATTTGCTGCGCAAATGCCCTTCGACGTGACCATGGTACGGCAGGATGTTGAAGCCATGATTGCTGCCAGCTTCGCGCTTATCGACGATTATCCGGAAGGGCAAACGCCGTTGATTGTCGTTCCCGCCAAACTCCGCTGACACACGTCGAAAGAAGCGGAATTCTCCAACGCACCCTCCGCTCTGTTTTTTAACACATGCAAAGAAATATTTGCTAAACCGATTGCTAAATCCATTTAGCAATTGACTTTTAGCTGTTTTGGCTTTAGTTGGAGAACCTGCCCGGAGGAAAGGGAAGGGCACTACCAATCTCAAATTGGCCATCCGAAGTCTGTGCTGCGATGTACGGGCAACGGATATCTGCGCCCGTCGAAGGCGCGATTTTCAGAGGAGGAACCGCAATGAGCATAAACGACTTCATGCAAAGGGCAGTAATCGACCGTCGCCGGTTTCTCATCGGCTCGGCGTTGGGCATCGGCTCGATCGGCGCGTCCGGTCTCGTACGTCCGGCATTCGCCGCCACCGGCTACAGCTTAGCGAGTTCCATTCGCTCTCTGTCGAACGCCTTTCATACGGCATGGAATAGGGGTGCAGAGTCCTTCGCCCAGAGCATCGGCGATCCCCACAGCGCATTGGTCACCGAGGGTAACAGCGAGAAGGGAATCGCCGACATCAAGGCATTCCTGGCAAAGGCCGGCGACAAGGCAATCCTCGGTGTCGATCCCAACGACTCGCCCGATGCCCGCCCGATCGTCGAAGCGGTAGCAGCGGCCAAGGGACACATCGTAACGGTGTGGAACAAGCCGAACGATCTCCACCCCTGGGACTTTGGCGACAACTACGTTGCGCACATGTCCTTCAATGGCGTGCCGGCTGGCGAGCAAACCGCCAAGGCACTTTTCGATAGCTTCGCCGGCGAGGGGGCAATCGTTGCTCTTGGCGGCATACCGTCAAACGTGTCCGCGATCGAACGCAAAGCGGGTCTGATGAAGATGATCGAGGCCTCTGGCGGAAAGGTTCAGCTGCTAGATTTCCAGGACGCCGACTGGGACTCGACCAAGGCCAACAACATCGTGGCAGCCTGGCTCACGCGTTTCGGCAGCGACATCAAGGGTATCTGGGCGGCGAACGATGGGATGGCGATCGGCGCGTTGGAGGCGCTTCGCGCTGAAGGGCTTGCTGGCCAGATCCAGGTTACCGGCGTCGATGGGACGAGGGACGCCGTGCAGGCTGTGAAAAACAAGGAAATGGCCGCGACGGTCGATTGGGATCCGTTTTGGATCGGCGGCATCGCGCTGTCCCTGGGGCATCATGCAGCCACCGGCGCATTTACGCCCTCCGAGCAGCCGAAGGACCATCGCGAGTTTTACGGCACAGGCGCGCTGATTACCCAAGCCGATGTCGAGGACTACTGGAAGAAGAACGTCGAAGCAACGCCGGAGGTTGACTGGAATGACCTTTGGCGGCGCGTGAGCGGTCAGATCAAGTACAGCTGATCAGTACCGAGGGGCCGCAGGACTCGATGCGGCCCCTTTCGAACGAAAATCCGGGAAGACAACATGACACGAACAAACTCGCGCTGGGTCAACGCCACCCCTTTGCTCGTCCTGATAGGACTCTGCCTCGCAATCGCCATATTCGATCCAAGATTCCTATCATTTGGAAATCTTGCTCGCATTGCGGCGGCAGCATCCGCTCCTCTCGTCCTCGCTCTCGGCGCTACCTTCATCATCCTTATGGGGTCTATCGACCTTTCAGTTGAAGGATCGATGGCCTTCTCGGCCGCTGTTCTCGCGGCTTTCGTGGCGAACGCTACCGGAACCGGTGTGGGTCTCGGCCTTGCGGCCATACCGATCGCCCTTCTGGCCGCCGGTGCCTTCGGCTGCATCATCGGCTTGGTTCATGTACACCTCAAGGTGCCAACTTTCATGGCGAGCCTCGGTATGGGTTTCGTTGGCGTCGGTATCGCAACAGTGCTCCTGGGCGGTGAGCGCGTTGGCATTCTCGATCAAAATATTCGCGCGCTGGCCTTGAGCCGTGTCCTCGGCCTCCCTCTATCCGTCTATGTGGGCGTATTGATGTTAGCTTTTGCTTGGTTCATCCAGGATCACACGCGCATCGGACGTCACATCATGGCGCTTGGCGGCGGCGAGGATCTCGCGGCTGCGTCCGGAATCAACGTCGGTCGAGTTCGAATTCTGGCATTCACCATTGCGGGCGTCTTCTTCGGGGTAGGCGCGGTTCTAACGTGCGCAAGGCTGGGTGCATCGAGCGCCCTGATCGGAAGTGGACAGCTTTTTACCGCAATCAGCGCGGTTGTCGTCGGCGGTACGGCATTGACCGGTGGCAAGGGAGGTGTCCTCCAAACGGTTGTCGGCGTCCTCATCGTCATTGTTCTGAACAACGGAATGATCATTCTCGGCCTTCCTTCCTTCGTCCAGCAGGGTGTCCTGGGTCTCTCGATCATCCTCGCAGTGCTGCTCAATTCGCCCGGTCGCAACCTGGCGATTGTCAAGTAGGAGCGCCAACATGCTTGATCTCAAGGAAATCACCAAGACTTTCGGTCGGGTGCAGGCGCTCAAGGGCGTCTCGATACAGGTCAATGTGGGCGAAGTGGTCGGCCTCGTCGGCGAAAATGGCGCCGGCAAATCCACCCTCATGAAAATTCTGAACGGTATCTACCAGCCTGACAGTGGGACAATCGAAATCAATGGCGCCGTTGTGGCGCTGCGGGGGCCGCGCGACGCTTCCTCCAAGGGCATTGGTATGGTGTTTCAGGAACAGTCGCTGATTCCGAACATATCGGTCGCCGAAAACATTTTCATCGGGAACGAGTCCCAGTTCGTGCGGGTTGGCCGCATCGATTGGAAAGCTATGGGGGATGCCGCAAAACGGCAACTCGATAAGGTCGGCCTCGATGTCAATCCACGTACTATGACGTCGGCGCTGACGTTCATGCAGCGGCAGATGGTCGAGCTTGCAAAGGTGCTGACACTTGAGGAAGCGGTGGACGGCAATCTATGCGTCCTGCTGGATGAACCGACGTCGGTCCTTGAGCAAGCCGAGATCGATATCCTCTTCGGGGTGATCCGCAAATTGAGGGAGCGCGCGGGCATCATCTTCATTTCCCATCGCCTCGATGAGGTGATCGACATCGCGGACACGATCTACGTCCTGAAGGACGGCGCCGTCGTCGAGCGCATGCCTAAGACCGAAGCGACACCAGATCGCATCCACCACCTCATGGTCGGCCGAGGAGCTGCTGGTTCTTACTACAAACAGGACGAACGTCGCCCTCCGTCCCAGACGGTTGCGCTTTCCGTGCAGAAGGTCTCGAGGGCACTTGAATTCTCCCAGATCAGTTTCGACGTTCACAACGGTGAAGTACTCGCATTGGTTGGCACGGAAGGTGCTGGATCCGAACCCCTGATCAGGAGTTTCTTTGGCCTTGAGCGAGTCCATCTCGGTAAGGTCGTCTATCGCGGCGCAGATCTCACAAACACATCGCCCGGTAAAGCTGTTGCGGCAGGGATGGGCTACGTGCCGCGCGAGCGAAAAATCGAGGGCATCATCGAAGAAATGTCCGTGCAGGAGAACATCTGCCTGCCCTTAGGCGGTCGCTTGACGCGCTTCGGCCTGTTTAATTTTCGGGCGATTTCCAGGAAGACGACCGAACTCATCGCTAAGCTGCGCATCAAGACCCCCGGTGGATCGGCCCTTTGCGCCAATCTGTCAGGGGGCAATCAGCAAAAGGTCGTTCTGTCCAAGTGGTATCGCACGGATGCGCGGCTCTTTCTGCTCGATCATCCCACGCGTGGCCTCGATGTCGGCGCCAAGGAAGATTTGTATGCCCTCATCAGGGAAATGTGCGCCGCCGGCGCCGCCGTCGTGTTGATAGCCGACACGCTCGAGGAGGCGATCGGGCTGGCGCATACGATCATCGTTCTCAAGGACGGCAGGCAAACAGCGCGGTTCGATAACACCGGGCCGACGCCTGTAACTCCCCTCGACCTCATTCCGCATATGGTGTGAATATGAAGCAACTTGGCAAGCTTGGCGGACTTATCCCATGGATCGCGCTCGTCGCTCTGATCTTAATGGTCGGCACCTTTGATACGGCCTTCCTGAGACCGGCGACACTTATCGGGCTGTTTGCGGATTCGGCAACACTCTTCCTGATGGCAATCGGTATGACCGCCGTCATCTACATTGGCAGCATCGACCTGTCGCTTCAATCGCTCGCCGCACTCAGTTCGGTCGTTCTCGCCCTGCTCATCCCAGACCATGGGATGATGGCCATACCTGCGGCTTTATCGGTCGGCCTTTTATTCGGTTGCATTTCAGGCTTCGCCCACGCGGTCTTGCGCCTGCCAAGCTTTATCGCAACTTTGGCCGTAGGCGGGATAGTCACCACCGCCGCACTGTATCTTTCCGGCCAGCGTTCGATTCAAATCGATGCCCAGCCCCGTGCGGGTTCCCTCTCATGGGCAATCGGAACGTCGTTTGGAGTTCCCAACGAAATTTGGGTGTCGCTGGCAGTACTTGCACTCGCGCTCGTCGTGGAACAGGCCACCCCCTTTGGGAAAGCAATGAAAGCCGTTGGCTGCGGCGAGGCTGGCGCCCGCGTCGCAGGCATTCCCATCCAAGGCATCAAGATCGCAGTCTTCATGGTCTCAGGTCTATTTGCGGCGCTGAGCGGGGTCGTGTTGGCCGGACGATTGTCCAGCGGCTCTCCGATCATCGCAAACGAGTTCCTACTGCCGGCCATCGCGGCCGTTGTGCTTGGCGGCACGTCATTGACTGGCGGTAGCGGAGGAGTGCTGCGCACACTCGTCGGAACGCTGTTGATCGCTGTGGTTCGCACCGGGATGACTTTCGTCGGCATCGACGTCCTAGCTCAGCAGATCGTCTTCGGACTCATCCTGGTCGCAGCCGTCGCGCTGAGCACCGGGCGCGCGCCGAAAGGCGTCATGAAATAAGCGTCCGTCCCGGCGCTCCTAAAAATCAAGTCAAAGGAGATTATCCCATGATACTCGAGAAATTCAGGCTCGACGGAAAGGTGGCTGTCGTCACTGGTGGCACCCGTGGTATTGGCCTGGCAATCGCCAAGGCCCTCGGTGAGGCGGGAGCCCGCGTCATCATCAGCGCACGCACATCGGCTTCGGAGGCTGCTGAGGTCCTGACCAATGCAAACGTGGATTTCGAGTTTATCGAAGCCGACATGCGCGAGGAGGGTGCCGCGGACGAGCTGACGAGACGGGTCATCAAGCGCATGGGCAGGTTAGACATCCTTGTCAACAACGCCGGCGTCGCAATCCATGGGGACAGTGGTGATTTCGACGACGAGACCTGGCGCAAAATCATGAGCCTGAATGTCGACGCGGTGTTCCGTTCCTGCCGTGCCGCGCTCGCGCCGATGCGCGCCCAGGGAGCAGGCGTCATTCTCAACATTGGTTCGATGTCTGGGATCGTTTCGAACATTCCTCAGAACCAGGTCGCGTATAACAGCTCGAAAGCGGCCGTTCATATGATGACCAAGAGCCTTGCCAGCGAACTCGCCCTCGAGAACATTCGCGTCAATGCCATGGCCCCCGGCTACATTGAGACCGATATGTCGCGTGGTGGCATCGAGAATCCGGATTGGTTTCCAATTTGGCGCGATATGACTCCCATGGGGCGCGTTGGACAGCCGGACGAAGTTGCAGCCGCAGCCCTGTTCCTCTGCTCGCCGGCATCAAGCTATGTGACAGGCGAGGTCCTGGTTATCGACGGCGGCTACACCACGCGGTAGGGACAAACCGCAGCTCGCATCCAAACTCGACTATTACTAGCCCCGTCGGTGGCGGCCATCGGCGGGGCCGTTTCATTTTGATGAAGACACGTTAGAGCTAGCGCGACCGGCTACGCCGGCGCATCCGCGATGCTTCTGATCATTGAGGCGCGGGAAACGCGTCGACGAGCGCCGGGAGGCTTCTCGCAATGCTTGCGCAGGTGTAGCTCAATCGCGAACCGGCCCATTTCATTTAGTTTTGCGCGATCAGGTAGAAAAGACCACCACAGGCAACTTACCCAATTGAATTAAAAGAGCAATTACGTCCACCTTCCCGGAAGGTTGTAGGAATGCATCAACACGTTTACCGCGTTTAGCTGCGGGCTGCCGTCATTGGACTTCGTCCAGGTGGCTCCAATACCGGTCATTGACAGGATGTCATGCCCCCTCACTTGCGCGTCTTGGAGTCATCCTCAAAACGGCCAGATTTGGCACAAATACCGAAATTCGTGGCCGGCTGGAGCGTTTGACAGACAGTCGGCCGCGAACTGCACCTTCATTGTCGTCGGGTCCCGTCGGCTTCTTCGTCAAGAAGGGGCCGGACCCCCTCGAGCGTCGGCCGGCGCGAGACGAACTTGGCCATCTTGCTATCATCCCGCTTCAGGATATCCAGCGCATCAGGAATGTTGCAGTTCAGCGAATGCGAACCGACCGGTTTCAGCTGGCGGACGGAAGATCTCGAAGGGCGCGATGGAAATGCGGGTCTTCGACGACACTGACAATGCCGGTCGCATCGGCCATGAAATCAAAGGAGCAACGCCCTTTCGACAATTCGGCGGAGCCTGACGATCCCGCTCAGCTCATGTTCGCCGGCAAATGCGAACCGGCTTTCGTTGATATCGACGACCGTGACGTTTTCCACGTCCTCAGCCTACAACGAAAGCGCGAGCACCGAGCCGATTGGCCCCGCATCGACGACGAAGGGCGTCGCGCGGCATGGCCGCGCCATTGCGCAGGCCGGCGCTGCCGAGCTCGCGCACCACGCAGGCGAGTGGTTTGGCGAGTGCAACCATAGGGCATGTCGCCGATGCCGTGCAGGTGGTCGGCGCACACGATGCTCAATCGGCAAACACGCCATTGTGCGAGACGCCGTAAGACTTGAGGTGCGGCAGATGTTCGTCAGCAACTCTTGGCAGGCGGATCAGCGATGCACGGAAGGTTCGGATCGACGGCCACGCGGTAACCGGCGCGAAGACCGATCGCTTTCATGCTGCTCGCCATGGATCAGCTCATCCAGTTGCCGCCGTCGACATTGTATGTCTGGGCGAGGATGTAATCGCTGTCCTTCGACGCGAGGAAGACGGCGAGGCCCTTGATGTCTTCGGCGGTGGCAAAGCGGCCGATCGGAACGGATTTCGCGACAGCGGCTTTCTTCTCGCCGGGCATCAGGCCTTCCCATTCGGCAAACTTTGCGTCGACGATGTCCCAGTGCTCGCCATCGACCACGCCGGGCGCGATCGCATTGACATTGATCCCGTACTTTACGAGCGCCAGCGCTGCCGACTGCGTAGCGGAGATGATGGCGGCCTTGGAGGCGCAATAGAGTGTCACCAGCGCTTCGCCGCGCCTGCCGGCCTGGCTGGCCATGTTGATGATCTTGCCGCCGCGGCCACGGGCGATCATCACATTGGCGACAGCCTTCATAGTGAAGAGCGGCCCTTTGAGATTCACGTTGAAGAGGCGGTCGTAGCTGTCTTCGGTGATCGCCTGGATAGGCGCCATATCGAAGATCGCAGCATTGTTGACGAGGATGTCGATGCCGTCGAAGTCTTCGTCGACCGTCTTGATCACGGCCTCGATGTCGGCAAGGTTCGTGACATCGAGCTTGAGGGCCGTTGCTGCGGAGCCTATAGATGCGGCCGCTTCGCTGGCGCGCTCGAGGTTAATGTCAGCGATAATGACCTTCGCGCCCTCAGCGGCGTAGGCTTCCGCGAAGCCGAGGCCAATCCCGCGCGCGCCGCCAGTGATCAGGGCGATTTTGTCTTGAAGTCTCATATCGGTTTCTCCATCCGGTCGCCACAACGAGGCCTGCGTGGCAAATTCTGTTGATCGAAAGCTTTGCTAACGTCGGGGAGCGCGCGGCAAGCCGCGGGCTGGAGCCCCTAATTGATGTAGCCGGAGCGGGTCATGTCGCGCTCGACTTGGGTTTGTGCCGCTTCGAAGACCGCATCGAACGTCTGCTGGCCGGCGATCGTCGCGCTAAGTTGTTGGCCGACTAAGGTGCCAATCGCCTGGAGTTCCGGCTTGGCGACGCAGCAGACAATAACAGAATGCGAACAAAGGTCCTCACAGCCCGCCCCTCCTTTACGGATGCTCATACATAAAACTACACGCGTAAAGAAATGTATCCGCCGAGACACCTCACATTGTCAAGCGGCAAGTTCGCTTATCAATCCGTAATATGGCCGTATTTGAGATATTGACGTTAGAATAAGGATATATGCTGAAAACTGTTCGAAAGAATTTGGCATCTGCATCCATGAAAGACATTCGGAATTATATTCACGCGTGTAAAAATTATTGACCTTTCTGCCGTCGTTCCGTTACCTCCCGATCTCCCGCAATACGCAGCGGCGCGCGCACTGTCACCAGGCAGGGACCGATGGAAGGCGTTTCCAGCAAGGCGATTCGGCCGCAGGCCGGGAGGTAATGGCATGAGCACTATTCTGACCGGACTTGCTGCGGCCCGTCGCGAGGGTCGGCCCTACGGCATCGCGTCTGTATGTTCCGCCCACCCCGTCGTGCTTCGCGCAGCCCTGCGCCGGGCAGCGGGAAGCGGGAAACGGCAGTCCCGTCCTCATCGAGGCGACCTGCAACGAGGTCAACCTGATGCGCGCCGTTGGCACGGGCGCGGCACTAGCCAAGCGCGGACTTGCCATGGTGTTCCCGCCCTACGCGCTGCATCCGCATATGTCGATGCGCAACAATATCGCCATTTCCGTTGAAAATGGCGAAGATGGATCCGGCTGCGATTGACAAGAAGGTGACCGAAGCAGACAGCGTTCTCAACCTGTCGAACTATTTCGACCGCCGTCCGGGCCAATTGTCCGGCGGCCAGCGTCAGCGCGTCGCCATCGTGCGCGAACCGTCGGCGTTCCTATTCGATGGGCCACTCTCCAACCTCGATGCTGCATTGCGCGGCACCATGCGGCTTGAGATCAGCGAACTACGCCCAGTTGCAGTATGCTACCCGGCGCGGCGCCTTGAGAACTAGAGGTCTCTTCGCAACTCGCAGCTGCAGAAGCGGCCAACGAGAGTTATGCTGAATGCCGCATGATGAGCCGCGCTTCCAGGCGTTTAACATTGGACTGATCGCCTGCTCGAGGCGAAGTCTCGCCGATGCGCGCAAACAGCATGTCGATACCGGTTGCCGCAATGCCCTGATAGTCCTGTGCCACGGTCGTCAGCGGCGGGCACGAGAAGCGGCTGAGCGGATGGTCGTCATGGCCGGCGACGCGCAGATCGCTGTCACTGTCACGCCCGACGCGTCGGCGCCGCTCGAAGGCGGCCGCGATGACGCCAAAGGCCAGCCGGTCGTTGGCGCACAGCACGGTGCGGGTCGGAAACCCGCCCTTGTCGAGGATACGGCCGGCCTCCTCGTAGCCGGCTTGTTCGAAGGTCCAGCTTTTGGCAGGCATGGGCAATGTGATTGGTTCCAGCCTCAACCGCTCCATGGAGGCAATGTAGGCGTTCCGGCGCTCGATCGCGTTCTGGTTAACCAACGGCATCTCGAGAAAACAGGGATGCTCCCCTGTGCGGGAGAGATACTCTGTTATGATGTCGATGCTCTGCTTATTGTCCGTTCCGACGAAGGGCTTGTCGCCGATGCCGTTGTCCAGAAAGACCATCGGCATGGCGTTGGAAAGGCTTTCGATCAGGCGCACATCGGTCTCAAAACCGAGCGGCGCCATCAGCACGCCGGCAATGTTGAGCGAGAGGAGGGTGCGCATGGCGCGCGCCTCCAGCTTCCGCTCCCCGTGCGAGGAGAGCACGATCGTCCAGTAGCCTTCCGCAAGGCACCGCATTTCGATCTGACGCACGATCTCCGCATAGAACGGGTCGGAAATGTGGGGAACGATCAGGCCGATATTCTTCGGATTCTTACGGTTAAGGCTGACGGCAAAAATGTTGGGCCGGTAGTCGTAGTCCTTCAATGCTTTTTCGATGCGGGTGCGGGTCGAGGGTTTCACGCTCTCCGGATTGTCGAAGTATTTCGATACTGTCGGACGGGAAAGGCCACTCGCGAGGGCGAATTCCTCCATTGTCCTGACTTTGCTTTCACTCATATTCGCTTCCAAGACTTGCAAAAAAGCAGATGCGCTGCGTTGCGCGTTTCTCATATGTAAAAATAAAAGTTTTCAGCAGCCAGACAACAGGCGGTCCACACTTTCACGCGGGCTGGCTCCCGCTCGCATATAAGCATCACGACGATAGGATACCAAATGTTTTTCGCATGGAAAAAATTAGCGCGTATAAATTAATTTGTTGATGCGCTAACTAATCTAGGTCACAGAATGCCCCAGGTTAATCAACTGACATGCGCTCGTCCAAGGGAAAACAGTATATCCTTCACTGGGCAAATCTTGATTGAAACTAATCGGATCGGATGTGGCCGGGCATGCCTGATGCCCGGCACGCTTTCTGGTTACTTCTCTGCCGGATAGCCTGCGGCGGCGAGGATCAGGTTGGCAATGGCGCGCGGGTGCGAAATAAGCGAGACGTGACTGGAATTGAGCTCGACGGTCGTCGCATTCATGCGCTTGGCAAGAAAGCGTTGGAGATCAGGATTGGTCGTCCGATCCTTCGTGGAAACAGCATACCAACTTGGCTTGGCTTTCCAAGCAGCACGCGACGTCTTGGATGCAAACAAGGTATCGGAAATCCGGCCTTGGACGGCATAGAGCGCTAGCGCATCGTTTCGGCTGAGATCACCTGCAAAGTCCTTGACGAACGCCTGTTCGCTGAGTTGCGCGAAGCCGTCCTTGCGAACCAGGCCCTTGCTTGCGGGGGCTGCCGGAAATTTTTTGGTGAGTGCAGGATAGTCTTCGCTGGCGTCCGGCGCACGCGCGGCAACATAGACGAGCGCAGAGACTTTGGGGTCGACGCCCGTCTCGCTGATAACCATCCCCGCATAGGAATGCCCTACGAGCACAGTCGCGCCCTCTTGCAATGCAAGCACTCGCTCCGTAGCGGCAACGTCGTCGGCAAACGACGTGAGCGGGTTTTGAACCGAGGTGACTTTCAGTCCGGCCTTCTGCAACAGCGGAATGACCTTCGACCAACTGGAGCCGTCTGCATAGGCACCGTGAACGAGAACTACGTTGCGCGCCTTAACCGGGGCGTTTGTTGCTGCGGAGGAAATGTGAGCAGAAAAAACTGTGGCAAGGAGTGCCGTCAAAGCGAAGGCGGTTTTCTTGAAGATGTTCATCGTCGGTCATCCATATTGTTTCGTTCTGAAGCCCGATGCTTCAAAAGGTTCATTCGGATGTTCCCCGCGCAGCGCAACATGATCACGCTTTTGTTACAGGTCGACATTTTTTTCACCCGGCTATGTAATGAAACGCGATCGGCAGCGAATAGGTAGTCTATGACCAATCGTGAGAACATATGGGCGGGTGCGATGCGTGCCGCCATACATGGAGACGCGGCTGCGTATGAGAGGTTGCTCGAGGATATCGGGCGAACGCTGCGCGTGATCGTGTGCCGTAAACTTTCGCGTTTCGGCATGAACACCGACCAAGCGGAAGATATAGTTCAGGAAGTCCTTCTAGGCGTGCATATGATGCGCGATCGTTGGGACGCCGGTAGGCCCTTCCTTCCCTGGCTACACGCTATCGTTCGATACAAGATTGGCGATGCGGTGCGTAAACGCAGCCGAGAGGCGCGCCACCGCTGCAATGTGACGCTTGACGAACTCGCCGAGGTCGTTGCTGCGCCCGAGCTGGCTGCAGGCCGACATATGCCGGATATGGAACGCGCGCTGGAAAGCCTTTCCGAAGGTCAGCGAGACATTGTTAATTCCCTAACGATCGATGGACAATCCGTGCGCGAGACGGCGCAACGACTAAAGACCAGCGAAGGTGCGGTCCGCGTTACTCTGCATCGCGCTCTTCAGCGGCTCGCTGGCTTCGCTAATCGCGTGCCGAATTGGGCAGAAAGAGGCAAGACATGAGATCCGTAGAGGACACTTCCGCTCTTATTAAGGGTATGGCGCAGGAGGCGGCCGAGCGAAAGCACCGTTACCGTCCTTTGTTGGACCGTCTTCTAATTCCGGCCGCGCTTGGGTCGCTGGCGCTCTCGATCGTATTTGCCCTTACTCTTTTTGGCATCCGCCCACACCTCAGCACAGTTCTTGTTGGCACGCCTTTCCTGTTCAAGTTTGCAACTATGCTTTTACTTGCGTCTGGAGGTCTTGTCGCGGTGCGCCGGGCTGGAAATCCGGGCTCGGGCAGTCAAGTTGGACTTGCGCTCGTTCCTGGCGTCATTCTGCTTGCGGCCGCCACCGTGATTGACGGCTCGGGCTTTCCAATACTCGGGCGTAGCGGCAGTTCCGTTCCAAGCTGTGTTGGTGCCATCGTGCTTTTGTCGCTGCCAACGCTCGCTGTCGTTCTTCGGGTTTTGAAGTATGGCGTACCGACGCAACCGGCAAGGGCTGGGATGTCAGCCGGTTTGCTCGCAGGGACAATCGGCGGAGCGGCCTATGCCTTCGTGTGCCAGAACGACGGCGCCGTCTTCGTTGCCGTCTGGTATGGCCTTGCCATCTTCATCGTTGCCGGATTTGGTGCGGTGATTGGATCTCGGGCACTGTCCTGGTAGAGTCTAGGATGCGAGGCCATATACTGTTCCCCGGCTGCAAAGGTTGCACTATTTCCATTGGCTCTGAAAAACTTGCTGGTCGAACCGGTGGAATCGCGCCAGCGATGCCAATGCAACTGCTTCGAAGTGAGCTGTAGTTCAGGGCGCAAGCGATGGTGGCTCTCACACCTTAACTTCCTACGATGGGGCCGGCCATGCCTTCATCGCGGTGTCTGCAACCTCTCTCAGTTCATCGACGGTCGCGCCATCGCGCGCCTGGATGGACATTCCTTGCTGGACGCTGAGAAAATAACGCGCAACTACTGAAGGGCTTACGTCGGATTTCAACTCGCCGGTGGCAATAGCTTCTTCAAGTTTTCGTTCCACGAGAAGGAGCCCCTGCCGCCTTGCCGCCTCAACAAACTGACCAAGATGCTCGCTTCCCTCTCCACGGACATCTGAGAGCGTTACCATGCACCCGCTCGGCTTATTTATCCCAGGCAGCACCTCAGCGGAATCACGGAGAAATGCTTGAACGGCGTCACGAGCGGTCGCAGCCTTTTGGAACCGATCCCAGATACGGGGCGCCACCTTTGCCATGTAATATGAAATGCACTCTTCATAAAGGCGCTCCTTACTGCCGAAAGCCGCGTAAAGGCTCGGCGGCGCGATTGAGAGTGTTGAGCAGAGGTCAGCCATCGATGTCGCGGCAAATCCCTTTCGCCAAAACATGTCCATCGCGATAGCTAAAGCTCTTTCTTTATCAAATCCGCGGGGTCGTCCAGTTCGCATAACATCTCTCTCTCTCTTTAACGACCGTTAAATAATTGTCCTTGACGCGTGATGCAATCATTTCGTACGACTTCTTTAATGCTCATTAAAAAAGGAGATGGAATGATGCGCAGACTTGAAGGAAAACGAGCACTCGTGACAGGTGGCAGCCGTGGCATAGGCGCGGCCATTGCACGGCGCCTTGCCGCCGAGGGCGCCGATGTTGCGATTACTTATCATCGCGCAGCGGACGCTGCGAACAAGGTGATTGAGGAAATCCGTTCGACGGGAGGACGTGCGCTTGCGTTCGCGTCGGACAATGCTGATGATCAAGCTATTGATCGAGTAGTGTCGTCTGTCGTGAACGAGTTCGGCGGGGTGGACATCCTGGTTAACAATGCTGGGATTTTTGAAGTCGGGGCGCTTGAAAAGACTAATGTCGAAGACATTGAACGCAACCTCAATATCAACGTTCGGGCAGTTGTTCTTGCCAGTCGGGCTGTCATTCCACATCTGCGGTCAGGCGGACGGATCATAAACATTGGAAGCTGCTTGGCCACACGAGTTCCTGCTCCGGGCATCGCACTTTATGCACTGACGAAGTCAGCGCTGATAGGATTTACGAAAGGCTTGGCGCGCGATCTCGGAAGCAATGGTACGACCGTGAACATCGTCCATCCAGGACCGACCGATACCGATATGAACCCTGCAGCCGGTGACAGCGCGGAGGGGCAGCGGCAAAGGATTGCCCTGGGGCACTTTGGATCGCCAGAGGACATTGCAGCGAGCGTCGCGTTCCTTGCTAGTGAGGATGGCCGCCACATTACCGGCGCGGAATTGGCTGTTGATGGCGGTATCAACATTTAAACGGTCACGACACAGCGCGCCCTGACACACTGGGCCCTTTTCTCACCGCGAAGCGGGAGCCGTGGTTTTGCCTGCTAAGCGTTCACCACGGCCCCGGTCCCGCCAATGCGGATGACCCCTTGGCATTAACGGTCAGATCTCGATCTTTGGGCGAAAGAAGTAGGGCTCGCAGAACTCACCGGTGCATCGGCCACGTTCGTCAGCATTGTGGGGGCGCTGATCTCAGTTATAGGCCATTCCCATCGTCGGCGGGTTATTGGCGTCTGCCGGACTGATCTTTGCCTAAGAGCGCGGCCTCCGATCGCCATTGATTTCAGGACTTGCTAACCGATCCAGCCCGGCTAGTTGCTCTGAGCGGGGGATGTCCCTCAAACCGCGTTTCATGGCAGCTTTTTTGACGGGACAATCTCGGCAAAAGGTCCCTCGCGATTGCATTCGTGCGTACTCCGAACCGTTAGTTGAGCCAAACAAGGGCTAACAATGATCGTGGTGAATCATGAAATAGCGTTCGCTCGCGAAGCCGCCGATCGCGTCGTGTTCATGGACGGAGGCAATATCGTCGAAATGGGTGGGCCGAACAGGTCATCGGTGCCCTCGGCATCCCGGCACAATGGCGTTCTCGGCCCGGTTCCAAGAGCGGTGGTGGGGCCTATTCGACATTAGGGGAGAAGCGCTTCGAAACGTGTCGAAAAATGAGGGCACTTTGAATGCGCACCTACAGAACCGCATTTCGTTGGATCGCTCGCGGCTGAGGATGGACCTCCAGGAACGATTTCTTGCGCAGATAACTAGGCGTTTTTTGCCGAGATAATTTCTCTGCAAAGAAATCTACGAACGCACGCACGCGTGCTGCGAGATGTGTCTGATCCACAAACAGTGCATTAATGGGTTCGTTGCGTCCGTAATGGTACTCCTGCAACAGCGGCACCAGGCGACCTTCTTCAATATCCTCGCCAATATGGAACGATGCCAATCGCGCGATGCCCATCCCAAGGAGGGCGAGTTGGCGCACTGTTTCTCCATCGCTTGCTGCAATTGCTGAGCTTATCCTCTTGGTGATACCGCGACCGTTTGAGGGTTCCTTGAACAACCATTCGTTCAATCCCTGATGAAAATTGAAACCGATGCAGCGATGCTGTTCCAAATTCTCGGGGTGGTCCGGTATTCCGTACCGAGCTAAATAGCCTGGTGAGGCAACAAGCGTACGCCTGCTCTCGCCGATCTTACGAGCCTTCAAAGGGCAATCATTGACTGCCCCAACACGAATAGCGATATCCGCCGTATTCTGCATCAGGTCAATAGAACTGTCATTGAGCGAGAAATCGAGTTCGATTTCCGGATAAAGCTCGGTGAACTCCGGGATTAGAGGCAATAGAACGCAACGCGCAAACGGAACCGAAGCCGAGATTCTGAGCTGCCCCCGGGGTGTCACATTAGGACCCTGCGACAGCATGCTTTCGGTATGTCGAATGTCGGCAAGAATCCTGCAGGCGCTACGATAGTAGACCTCTCCCTCGGCTGTCAGGCTCGCCGTCCGAGCAGAACGCAACAGCAAGCGCGTCTGAAGTCGTCCCTCGATCCGCGAAACCAACTTGCTTACTGAAGACGGCGACATATTCAGGTGCTTTCCAGCTGCTGCAAACCCGTGATTTTCGACGACCGCAATGAAGACCCGCATCTCGCCTGCTGCGTTATCCATGGCTTTTCTTCCCTATTGTCGGCAATTGCCTCCTGAAATGACTTTAGCAGGTCTTGGCGTGAATTGAATTCACGCCTGCCATTCAAACAGGCCGTCTTGTGCGGCCTGCGTCGCCAATTCATTATTTGCCTGTCACAGTAGCAAGCCGAACCAAAAGCTCGGTCCATCGAACAATCTGAAGATCTTATGACTGCCGCGATCGCATCACGGCGGAGGAAGTATTATGGACAAAAAAGACACCTCCATCACACTGTTCTACTCGCCCGGCGCTTGCTCGATCGCGCCCCACATGGCCCTGGAAGAGACGGGCCTTCAATACTCAACCACGCTCGTTTCGCTCGAAGCTGGAGTCCAAAACAGCCCTGAGTTCAGAAAGATCAATCCGAAGGGACGAGTTCCGGCGCTTCGTGTCGGATCCGACGTCATTACTGAGAACCCAGCAATTTTGCGCTACATCGCCGGGCTTGTTCCTGCCGGTGTCCTGCTTCCAGAGGATCCTCTCGAGCAAGCGAGATGCGATGAATGGCTCGCGTGGTGCGCTTCCTCTGTCCACGTGACTTACGCCCATGTCCGACGACCCGAGCGCTACGCTGATGCGGATAGTGCGATAGCCAATGTCATCGAAAAAGGCCGACAGGCGTCACGAAATATTTGGCGGGCGACTGATGAAAAACTCGCTGGCAAGGCCTGGGCCGCCGGCCCTTCGTTTTCTATCGCCGACCTTTACCTTCTAGTCTTTTGGCTTTTCGGGCGCTCATCGACGCTTGGTTTCGACATGGAAACTGACTTTCCGAATTGGGATCTTCACGCAAAGCGCGTCGCTCAACGACCGGCTGTCCGCACCGTCTTCGAACGGGAGGGGGTCGTCCTCCCGTGAGGAGGTGACTTCAGCGAGAGGAGGAGGGTCGTTTGCCATGCTGTACTCATTTGAATTCGCCGACGTCATCGAGGCGTGGCCTGCGCTGTTGGCCGGAGCAGCCAACACGCTCTGGCTCTCGGGAGTATCAATCGCACTTGGTGTTGTTGTCGCGTCGATAGGCGCGGCAGCAAAAACGCTCGGCCGCAGCCGGGTAAGGTTCTTTATCGACTGCTACATTGAACTCATCCGAAACACCCCGTTTCTCGTTCAAGTCTTTCTCATTTTTTTCGGACTACCGGCTGTCGGCCTCAAGATGTCCCCGAATACCGCGGCAATAACCGCAATGGTGGTGAATTTCGCCGCATACGCAATCGAGATCATCCGGGCAGGGATCGAGAGCATTCCGAAAGGGCAAACCGACGCTGGAAAAGCACTTGGCCTCAGCCAATTTAACATCTTCCGCCTCGTAATTTTTAAGCCAGCCCTGCAGGCAGTGTATCCCGCACTGACGAGCCAGATGATCCTCCTGATGCTGAACTCCAGCGTTTGCTCAGCAATCGCGGCAACCGAACTCACGGCAGTCGCAGGCGACATTCAATCGCGAACTTTCCGGAGCTTCGAAGTCTATTCCGTGGTTACAGCGATGTACTTCGTTCTGTCGGTGTTCTTTTGGTCAATGTTCGCAGCGGTGCATGCCATGCTGTTCAAAGCGCGCTCGCGTGGTGCAGTAAAATGAGAGAACTAACTTCCGGCGAACTTCTATACATCGCAAGCGCAATGCGCTGGACCATAATTCTGTCCGTCGTCTCGCTTGTTTGCGGGATGGCTGGTGGGCTGCTACTCGCGCTTGGACGGACCAGCGAAGTCAAAGCACTTCGGGTTGGCTCCACCGCCTACTTGAAGATCATGCAAGGCACGCCGCTTCTCATGCAAATCTTCATGGCATTCTTTGTGCCGGGTGTCTTCGGTTACGACGTTAATCCGTTTCTTGCCGCTGCAACCGCCCTGTCAATGAACGCCAGTGCGTTTCTGGGCGACATTTGGCGCGGGTGTATAGATGAGGTCCCCAAAGGTCAACGAGAAGCCGCGAAAGCCCTTGCATTGCCTTACTTCGTGGCCACCTTTTTGGTCGTCATTCCCCAAGCAATCCGACTGGCCGTGCCGCCGTCTGTGGGCTTTCTCGTTCAACTTATCAAAGGCACGTCGCTCACTGCGCTCGTCGGTTTTGTAGAAATCACCCGCGCGGCGCAAGTCGTCAACAATGCCACTTTCAAGCCCTTTCTGATCTTCAGCTTCGTATGCGCTTGCTACTTCGTCGTTTGCTGGCCGCTGTCGCTTTTCAGCAAGTATCTCGAGGGCCGCATGCGCCCACCGTCGCACTAAACATTCAAAGGGAGGAACCAGAATGTTTTCGAGCACAACAAAACTAAGGATCGTTCAAAAAGCCGCCGTTGCAGCCTCGATCTTCGCCGCAACCTTCGGTGCAACGACTGCTCACGCGCTCACAACTGACGAGGTGAAACAGCGAGGAAAACTCGTCGTTGGCGTCTTGACCGACTATCCGCCGTTCGGGGGCACCGATGCCAATCAGGAACCGGCGGGCTATGACGTGGATGTCTCCCGTCTCATGGCAAAGGAGCTTGGTGTCGAATTACAGATCGTTCCCGTCACCGGTCCCAACCGCATTCCATTTCTTCTGACCAGAAAGATTGATGCGGTCGTGGCGACATTCGGCATCATCAAGGAGCGGACGAAGCAGGTCAACTTTTCCAATCCCTACAGCGCCATGACCATCTATATCCTGGGGTCGAAAGACCTTCAGGTTTCCAAACCCGATGATCTGAAAGAAAAACGGGTCGGAGTGACGCGGGCAAGCACCCAAGACACTGCGGTCATGGAGATCGCGCCGAAAGAAGCGACGATCATGCGCTTCGACGACGATGCCACAACCACACAATCGATCATCTCCGGTCAGGTTGATGTGATCGGGGCTAGCAACACCGTGCTCGCCACCATCAATACACAGTTTCCAGACCTTCAAATACAGCCAAAATTCGTCATGAAGGAGCAGGCCAACGGCATCGCATTCCGCAAGGACGATACGCAGTTTCTCGAATGGACGAACGAATTCATCGCCAGAATCGTCGATGACGGGCGCCTGAGCGAGATCAATCAGAGGTGGTTCGGTGCCCCGCTGAAAGAGCTGCCAGCCATGCCGAAGTTCTAAACACTTTAAAATTGGGCGACGAGGTCAAACCGTCGCTCTCATCGAGTGAGTTGAAGAAAATGAATGATCTTGCGATTCGGTCGCTTCTACCCATAGATCACTATACTGGTGCGCTGGTCGGCCGCATCTGGCGTCCTGGTATCGGTCCCGCAATCGTAGCCATCCGGGAGGATGGTGTGTTCGACGTCTCGAGCACCTTCCCCCTGATGAGTGCTTTATGCGAGGAGAACGATCCCGCAGCGGCGGTTCGTGGTGCCGCCGGTGATTACGTCGCGTCCCTCGACGCCATCGCGAGAAATACGGATGAGCAGTCCAGGAAAAACGACGCGCCCTGGCTTTTGTCGCCTATCGACCTCCAGGTGATCAAAGCAGCAGGAGTTACCTTTGCTCGCTCCATGCTTGAGCGCGTGATCGAGGAAAGGGCAAGGGGGCGAGCCAGCGAAGCCTCGCAATTCCGCGATGAAGTCCTCGACTTGATCGGGACCAATCTCAGAAATGTTCGTCCTGGATCGAGTGATGCACAAAAGTTGAAGGACTTCCTCCTCTCGAGAAATGCCTGGAGCCAATATCTCGAGGTCGGTCTCGGTTCCGATGCCGAGATTTTCACGAAGGCGCCATGTCTGTCTTCCATCGGCACGTTCGTGTCGGCCGGATTTAATGGCGCCTCAACCTGGAATAATCCCGAACCGGAGGTCGTTCTCGTCGTCTCGTCGCGAGGCAAGGTATGCGGCGCGACACTAGGGAACGATGTCAACCTCAGAGACTTCGAGGGTCGCTCGGCGCTGTTGCTGTCGAAAGCAAAGGACAACAATGCCTCATGCGCTATTGGTCCATTCATCCGGTTCTTTGACGACAACTTTTCGATGGAAAACATTCAAACCATGGATCTGACGCTTACAATCGAGGGGTCAGATGGATTTCGGCTGACCGACGTAAGCTCGATGACAGAGATCAGTCGGGAACCATTGGACCTCGTATCTCAAGCCATCAACGCCAATCATCAGTACCCAGATGGTCTTGTTCTGTTTCTGGGCACGATGTTTGCGCCGACAAAAGACCGCGGCACCGCCGGCATGGGCTTCACACATCACGTCGGAGACGTCGTTTCGATCACCTCCAACTATCTCGGCACTTTGACCAACCGCATGAAAGCAAGCAGCGACTGTGAGCCATGGTCGTTCGGATTCACTTCATTGATGCGATCGCTTCACGATCGTGGGCTGCTCGGGCAGAGGCCGTCATAGCCCTGATTTCAAGGGATAGCTGGTTTTACGGGAGGAAAAAGTGAGTAAAGCGGTTTCTGCAGGGGAAAGCCCCAGAAAAAGTGGCGTCGAATCCGAGCCGATCATCCGGCTATCGGGCGTGGGAAAATGGTATGGGCAGTTCCAGGTTCTTCGCGACATTGATCTAGATGTTCGTCGCGGTGAGAGGATCGTCATCTGCGGTCCATCCGGGTCAGGCAAGTCCACCATGATCAGGTGTATCAATCGACTGGAGGAACATCAGCGCGGAGCTATTGTCGTTGATGGTCTCGAGCTTACGAACGATGTCAATAATATCGATGAAATTCGCAAGGAAGTGGGGATGGTATTCCAGCACTTCAATTTGTTCCCCCATCTGACAATTCTGCAGAATTGTACGCTGGCACCCATCTGGGTCCGGAAGATGCGCAAGTCCGATGCCGAAGAAGTCGCGATGCACTATCTTGAACGAGTGAAAATCCCGGAACAGGCGCATAAGTACCCGGGACAGCTATCTGGGGGCCAGCAGCAGCGCGTCGCCATAGCTCGGGCACTCTGCATGAACCCGAAGATTCTGCTCTTCGACGAGCCAACCTCCGCGCTAGATCCTGAGATGGTCAAGGAAGTTCTCGACACGATGGTCAGCCTCGCTGGCGAGGGAATGACCATGATGTGCGTCACCCATGAAATGGGGTTCGCGCGGCAAGTTGCCGACAGGGTCATATTCATGGATGCCGGTCAGATCGTCGAAACAAACGCACCGGACCAATTTTTCAGAAACCCGCAGCACGAGCGCAGCAAACTCTTTCTCAAGCAGTTGCTTCACTAGTCACTTATTTTGAGGCGCGTCATGTCATTCAATGAAAATCTGGACCTGTTCGTCATAGGTGGCGGGTCGGGTGGGGTTCGGGCCGCCAGGGTCGCGGCCGAGCATGGGGCCCGCGTTGCGATCGCGGAGCAGAGCCGCTTCGGTGGCACCTGCGTCATTCGGGGATGCGTTCCAAAGAAACTGTTGGTCTATGCCGGTCGGTTCAAGGATGAGTTCGAATCCTCACGCGCGTTTGGATGGAATTTCGAAGCTGCCACCTTTGACTGGAAAACCTTCCGTGCGAAGAGCGATGCGGAAATAGCTCGTCTTGAACGAGCATACCGCTCAACCCTTGAAAAGAGCGGCGTCGAGATCTTTGACGATCGTGCACTGGTCGAAACACCCAACACTATCCGTCTCGTTAATGCGGATCGTTGCATCACAGCCAAGCAGATTCTCGTTGCGACTGGCAGCCGTCCAGCCCTTGCCAACTTTCCCGGTTGTGAGCATTTGTTGACGTCAGACGATGTGTTCAGTTTCGAAAAGGTACCGGAGCGGCTTCTCTTTGTGGGCGGTGGATACATCGCGGTTGAGTTCGCTAGTATTTTCGCCCATCTCGGTACAAAGACGACCATCGCATACAGAGCGCCAAGACTCCTACGCGGTTTCGATCTGGATATCTCCGATCACATCGAGACCCAGTTCAAGGATCGTGGAATAGATCTCGTTGCCGCAGCCACGATAAGTAGCATCGAACAGATGGAAACAGGCGGCTTCCGAGTGGTCTTAACCAATAGCGAGGTCTTGGAGGAGGATGCCGTCGTATCGGCCACCGGTCGTTTGCCGAATACACCGCACCTAGGTCTCGAAGAAGTCGGCGTGAAACTCGATTTTGCGGGCGCAATCCTCGTTAACCGTGAGCATCGAACGAGCATCCCGTCGATCTTCGCGGTCGGCGATGTGGTCAATCGTGCGAACCTAACGCCTGTTGCAATCCGGGCAGGACATGCTCTTTCCGACAAACTCTTTGGTAACATTGAGGTCTGCTGCGCAGCCGGCCCGATCCCAACGGCGGTGTTCACGACGCCCGAAGTTGGCACAGTTGGCCTTTCAGAGGAGGCGGCGCGCCAGACCTATGAGAATGTTAGGATATTCCGATCTGAATTCACGCCAATGAAGGCAAGTTTCGCCGCCAAGCGCAGTCGAACGTTGATGAAACTGGTCGTGGACGGTCTGTCGGACAAGGTCTTGGGCGTTCACGTCGTTGGCGCCGACGCCGGCGAAATCATTCAGATGGCAAGCGTTGCGCTGACGATGGGAGCGACAAAGGCTGATTTCGATCGCACCGTTGCTGTCCACCCGACAGCGTCGGAAGAACTCGTGACCATGCGCCTTGAACTCGCCCAAGCGACTGAATGAAGCGCCCACAAGACTCTTTCAAACAGGAAGGTATACAGATGTTCCAGAATCTAATTGGTGGCGAATGGGTAGGCGGAGATGGCGCGAAGAACACCAATCCGTCCGACACCAACGACGTGATCGGGGAATATGCCCGCGCCTCGGCCGACGATGCGAAGGCGGCGATTGCCGCGGCCAAGGCTGCGTTTCCGGCCTGGTCACGCTCCGGCATCCTCGAGCGCCATGCAATCCTCAGAAAGACCGCCGACGAGATCCTGGCGCGCAAGGACGAGCTCGGACGGCTGTTGTCGCGCGAGGAGGGCAAGACGCTGGCGGAAGGCATCGGCGAGACCGTGCGCGCCGGCCAGATCTTCGACTTCTTTGCCGGTGAGGCGCTGAGGCTCGCCGGCGAAGTCATCCCCTCGGTGCGTCCGAACATCGGCGTCGAGATCACCCGCGAACCGGTCGGCGTCGTCGGCATCATCACGCCATGGAATTTCCCGATCGCCATTCCCGCCTGGAAGATCGCGCCGGCGCTCTGCTACGGCAACACCGTCGTCTTCAAGCCGGCCGACCTCGTGCCGGGCTCGGCATGGTCGATTGTCGACATTCTCCATCGTGCCGGCCTGCCGAAGGGCGTGTTGAACCTGGTGATGGGCAAGGGTTCGGTCGTCGGCCAGACGATGCTCGACAGCCCCGACATTCACGCGATCACCTTTACCGGCTCGACCGGCACCGGCAAACGCGTGGCACTCGCCTCGGTCGAGCACAATCGCAAGTACCAGCTGGAAATGGGCGGCAAGAACCCGTTCGTGGTGCTCGATGATGCCGATCTTGGCGTTGCCGCCGAAGCCGCCGTCAATTCCGCCTTCTTCTCCACCGGCCAGCGTTGCACCGCCTCGTCGCGGGTGATCGTGACGGAAGGCATTCACGACCGGTTCGTGGCGGCGATGGGCGAGCGCATGAAGGGGCTCACCATCGACGACGCGCTGAAGGCCGGCACCCATATCGGCCCGGTGGTCGACCAGAGCCAGCTCAACCAGGACACCGACTACATCGCCATCGGCAAACAGGAAGGCGCCAAACTCGCCNCAGAGAATGAGCTCCGGATAATATGATCGTGACSGAAGGCATTCACGACCGGTTCGTGGCGGCGATGGGCGAGCGCATGAAGGGGCTCACCATCGACGACGCGCTGAAGGCCGGCACCCATATCGGCCCGGTGGTCGACCAGAGCCAGCTCAACCAGGACACCGACTACATCGCCATCGGCAAACAGGAAGGTGCGAAACTCGCCTTCGGCGGCGAGCTTTTGAAGCGTGACACGCCCGGCTTCTACCTGCAGCCGGCGCTGTTTACCGAGGCAACCAACCAGATGCGCATCTCGCGTGAAGAAATCTTCGGACCGGTCGCTTCGGTAGCGTTGCACCGCSTCGTCGCGGGTGATCGTGACCGAAGGCATTCACGACCGGTTCGTGGCGGCGATGGGCGAGCGCATGAAGGGGCTCACCATCGACGATGCGCTSAAGGCCGGCACCCATATCGGCCCGGTGGTCGACCAGAGCCAGCTCAACCAGGACACCGACTATATCGCCATCGGCAAACGGGAAGGCGCCAAACTCGCCTTCGGCGGCGAGCTTYTGAAGCGYGACACGCCCGGCTTCTACCTGCAGCCGGCGCTGTTTACCGAGGCAACCAACCAGATGCGCATCTCGCGTGAAGAAATCTTCGGACCGGTCGCTTCGGTGATCCGGGTGAAGGATTATGACGAGGCGCTTGCCGTYGCCAAYGACACGCCGTTCGGGCTGTCGTCGGGCATTGCCACCACCAGCCTGAAACATGCGACGCATTTCAAGCGCAATGCCGAGGCCGGCATGGTGATGGTCAACCTGCCGACCGCCGGCGTCGATTTCCACGTGCCCTTCGGTGGCCGCAAGGGCTCCTCCCATGGCTCGCGCGAGCARGGTCGCTACGCCGCCGAATTCTACACAACCGTCAAGACCGCATACACCCTGGCTTAATGGGCGCCGTCGCAGGCCCGCGTTACGGCGCGGGCCGCTCAAGGAAGGATAAGATGAAGAAGAAAGCTGAGTNGAGGCCGGCATGGTGATGGTCAACCTGCCGACCGCCGGCGTCGATTTCCACGTGCCCTTCGGTGGCCGCAAGGGCTCCTCCCATGGCTCGCGCGAGCAAGGTCGCYACGCCGCCGAATTCTACACAACCGTCAAGACGGCATACACCCTGGCTTGAGCAACGGCCCGGCAGGGAACATTGCGATTCACCCAGAGGAACCCTTGCGAGATGAAACGAAAAACAGCGGCTTGGCAGGACTCATCGCAACGATAGCCGCGGATGTGGCTAGGGCGGATCACAGCTCATACTGCGATGGCCCCGCTGCATCGGCAATCATTGAAGGTGTTGGATGTGCCTCTTGCGAAAACAAGGGGCATCCAGTGGCGGCCCAAATGAAAAAGATGCTCAGTGCATGCAGCGCGCTCGCGCAGACCCGTCGGCCAGGCAAGTTAGCTGCCCGAAAAAGGGAGAAAACGGCTTTCGATCCGGAATTGGCGATCGCCTATTGAAACCTGCAAGCCGCGCCGCCTACCGGCGTGGCAGCTCATGGCTCAGGCCGCTGGTGTCAGTTTTCGAAGGTTGGCACGAATTACTGCACTGTCATGTTCCGGAATGTCTCCGATTTCGGTCATCTTTGCATCAAGCTTGGCAAGCATCTCGGCAAAGACATCAGCGAGAGCGGGGTCGTTGGCGCGGTTATGCAGCTCGAACGGGTCCGCCTCGCAGTCGAAAAGCTCCCACTCGGGCGGCTCGTCGCCAGCATGCGCTCCAAGCTGGTTAAGCGGATCATTGTACCAATAGATCAACTTGTAGCGGCCGTCGCGCACCCCATAGTGAGAAAATGCATTGTGGAATTCGTCCTTATGCATCCAGTAGCGATGATAGGCGACGCGTTGCGGATCATGGGCAGCTGTCTGTTCCAGCGTTGGGCGGATACTTTCGCCCTGCATATAGCTTGGCGTTGCCAGCCCCGCGTAGTCGAGGAATGTCGGTGCAAAATCGACGTTGGTGGCGATCGCGTTCGATGTCGTACCCGGCTTGATTCCGGCCGGATAGCGGATCAGGAACGGCATCTGCAACGATTCCTCGTACATGAATCGCTTGTCGAACCATCCGTGCTCGCCGAGGAAGAACCCCTGGTCGGACGTGTAGATGACGATGGTATTCTCGCTCAGCCCCTCGCCGTCGAGATAGTCCAGAAGCCGTCCGACATTGTCGTCCACAGCGGCGATCGTCTGCAGATAGCGCATCATGTAACGCTGGTATTTGAACAGGTCCAGTTCATCCGCGTCGGTGAAAACGTAGGCCTCGCCAGTGTTTGTGTCGATCAGCGGCAGTTCCTGGCCTTCGGTGATCCCGGGGACTTTGCGCTGAGACCAGCCCGGTAGAAGAAGTTCACCGACTTCCTCGCCGCCTTCCGGCTGCACGAGCCCCAGATCCTTGTAGGTCAGATCCGAGCGGATGCGCATCTTGGCAGCGGCGGCCGCCGCCGCGCGATTTGCATAGTCGTCTCCAAACGTTTCAGGGACCGGCAGCTTGCCGTCGGCATAGAGATGGCGATGGCGTGGGTGTGGCTCGAAGCTGCGGTGCGGCGCCTTGTGGTGGCACATCAGGAAGAACGGACGGTCTGCGTTACGCTTGCTCAAGAAGTCCAGGCATTTGTCGGTGATGATATCCGTGGCGTAGCCTTGCTCTGCGTGGGGCCCGGTCCGGTCGATCATAACAGGATCAAAATACTCTCCCTGACCCGGCAGGACGGACCATTCGTCAAAACCGGTCGGCTCATGGGCCTTGCCTTCTCCCAGATGCCACTTTCCGAAGATCGCTGTCTGGTAGCCGCCGGCGCTAAGATGTTTCGCGACGTTCGGCAGGCGGTTGTCGATATGCGTGTCGAGCGTCGTGACCAGATTGACATGATTGTACGTGCCTGTGAGAATTGCCGCTCGGCTTGGCGTGCAGATCGAATTGGTCACGTAGCATCTGTCGAGACGCATGCCTTCATTGGCTATGCGGTCAAGATTGGGCGTACTGTTCAGACCCGAGCCATACGCGGAAATCGCCCTGGCGGCATGGTCGTCCGACATGATGAAGAGGATGTTGGGCTTCTTGGTCATTGGAGGCTCGCTAAAAGGTGCCCGACGCATCGCGCAGCGTCGCGTCAGGCAATGGGAAATTAGTTGCCGGCGTAGAGGTCAGCCAAGTAGTAGTCTTTTGGGTCGAGCGGGTTCTGCAGCTTGCCGAAAGCGACGAATTGTTCATTCAGGCCGTTCAACCAGTTGAACACGGTGCCATCCTTTGTTGCGGTGACGAGCTCAGCCGACGTCAGGAACTGACCGTTCTGGCTTTCCGTCACGAGAGGTTCGGCAGGAACACTGAGGAACTTGGCTGTAATGTCGACTGAGCGGGGTACATCCGCGGCGCGATAGTCATTGGCGTCCTTCATGACGGCGATGAACTTCTTCACCAACTCGGGATCCTGGTCAGCCACTTCGTTGCGCGCCACGAAGGCTGACGGGAAGGAGTTGGCGGGATAGAAATCGGCGCTCTTGGCGACTTCCACGAGATCCGGAACCGTCTTCTTGATGATGCCAACCAGCGGATACCAGATGCCAGCGCCATCGATCTGCTTCGAGGCAAAGGCCGACACGACTGTCGGAGGATCCATCTTGATCACTTCGACATCGGAAAGCTGCATGCCGGCCTTGGCCAGTGCCAGCCGCAACAGCATGTCGCCTGACGTGCCCTCGGGAACGCCGATCTTCTTGCCCTTCAGGTCTGCCATCGAGTTGAAGCCGACTTGAGCGATGACGCGGTCGGACAGGCCGAGCGCGTTCATTGCAACAAGCTTGGCCTTGCCGGTCGCGGGCAGCCAAAGGGCACCCGGACCGACATAGCCGAAATCGAGGCTGCCGGCGCCAAGCGCCTGGATCTGGATGGGGCCGTTCGTAAAAACCTTGAGTTCCGGCTCGAGGCCATGCTTGGCCCAAAGGTCCTGATCGCTCGCAATCGCCGTCAGGCTCGTGCCGAAATAATCGGCGATATAGCCGATGCGCACGGGCGTGGCCTGGGCGAATGCGCCGCGCGTCGTCAGCGAGAGCGCTGGGATGGCAAGCGCTCCGGCCGCCGCTGTGGTCAGGAAATGGCGTCTGGTCAGTTCCATGTCAGAGTTCCTCCTCTTGAATGGTTGGTTCGATCTGGGGTTTTTGATGGTAGACGGCATGCCAAACCCGATTGCGGATGTCCGCGAACGTCTGTGACAGACGGATTTCTTCGGTGCGTGGGTATGGCAGATCGACAGGGATGACGTCATGGAGCCGGCCAGGACGCGCAGCCATGACGACGACGCGATTGGCGAGGTACACAGCCTCGTCGACGTCATGCGTGATGAAGATCACCGTGCGCCGCTCCCGGGTCCAGGTATCCAAGAGCTGATCCTGCATATTCACGCGGGTCAGCGCATCCAGGGCGCCGAAGGGTTCGTCCATGAGCAGGATCGAGGGATTAACCGCATAGGCGCGCGCGATGGCGCATCGCTGCTTCATGCCCCCCGACAGGGTCTTGGGCAGCGCGTCGGCAAAGTCGGTCAATCCGACCAGACCGATGAAGTGATCCGATACGCGCCTGCGCTCAGTAGCCGCCATGCCCTTTATTCGAAGTCCGAACTCGACGTTCTGGCGGACAGTCAGCCAGGGGAACAGCGCATATTGCTGGAAGATGACGCCGCGTTCCGGTCCCGGACCGTCAACGCCCTTGCCATCGACAAGCACCCGGCCGTCGGACACGTCGGTAAGGCCCGCCGCAATGTTCATAGCTGTCGACTTGCCGCAGCCGGAGGGGCCAACCACGGTAATAAATTCGCCATCAGCAATATCCAATGACAGGCGATCCAGCGCGAGTAAGCTGCCGCCGCCCTCGCCGAAGCGCCGGCTAACGTTCTGAAACGAGATCTTCGGGTCGGCGATCTGGGAAAGGGTCATCAGACGCGCTCCTGCCATTGCGTGAGTCGGCGCTCCGCTGCCTGAACCAGACGGTCCATGAAAAGCCCGAGAATGCCGATGCTTATCAGGCTGACGAAGATTGTCGGCAGATCGTAATAGAGCTGCGCTTGCTGCATCCGGAACCCGAGCCCCGACTGCGCCGCGATCAACTCTGCAGCGACAACGGTTGCCCAGGCGGAGCCGAGGCCGATGCGCACGCCGACCAAGATGAATGGAGTAGAAGCGGGGATGATGACCCGCGCGAAAATAACGCGATCCTTCGCGCCCAGCACGCGGGCGGCGTTGATGAGCGTGCGGTCGACGCTGATCACGCCTTGATAGGTGGCAATGACGCAGGAGAGAAAGGAAGCTAAAAAGATGACAAACACCTTTGGCGCCTCATCGATGCCCATCGTGACGATCGCCAGCGGAATGACTGCCAGCGGCGGTATCATTCGAAAGAATTGGATGTAGGGTTCGATTAGGGCGCGCGCCACGCGGTACCATCCCATCAGAAAACCGACTGGGATCGCGAATGCGACGCCGAGACAAAATCCCGTCAGGACGCGACGCAGGCTGGAGACAATATCGACCAGCAGTTGACCACTCATGATCAGCTCGATGCCCCGTTGGAAGACTTCCAGCGGCCCCGGCAGCACCACTAGCTGTACCGCCGTTATTGCCCACCAGACGGCGACGCCGAATGCAAACGCAACAAAGTTGAGGATAATAGGAGGCCAATCGGCGAGCGACTTGCTCCGCGCGCGTTCGCCTGCGGAAACTGCGTTCATTGCCTCACTCCCGAATAGAAAAAATGATCCAAGGCTACCGCCGCGCCGCCGATCGCTCCCGAAAGCGGGCCAAAGCCTGAGCGTTCAATCCGCAGCACGCCGCGCATATGCGGCATGACTCTGGGCGGCAGATTTTTGAGCAAATGGTCAAACAGGCTGTCCGGGGCTTCACCCAGATGGCCGCCGAGAATGATCAGGTCGGGCGTCAGGAGATTAATGGCGATTGCCAGAGAGTCGGTCAGCCGGTCGAGCGTTGGCATCCACGCTTCCGTTGCCTCAAGACGCTCCAGGAGATTGCCCGGTGCCTGCCCCTCGAGTCCGACAGCGCGCATGAGCACGTTTTCATTGACGTAGCTTTCCAGGCAGCCGTGGTTGCCGCAACTGCAGAGCGGACCATCGCGCGAAATCTGGATGTGGCCCAGTTCGACTGCGCCGTGCCCGCCTGGCCGGAACGGCATTCCGTCAACGACCAGCCCGGCGCCCAGCCCGGTCCGCAAGTATACGTACAATACAGCCGGAACGCCGCGCCCGATGCCATATCTAACCTCGGCCAATGCCATGGAGCTGACATTGTGCTCGAGAACCACGGGAAGGCCTGTTTTCGATTCAAACTTACTTGCCAACGGCAGGTTGCGCCACCCGGTGTTGATTGAGGCAAGGATGGAGCGCTGCTCTGCATTCACGGGACCTGGTACGGCAACACCAATGCCCAGCAGGCGAGGTTCGCCTATCTCGATCCTCAACCTGGACAGGGTTTCACCCGCGCGCGACACGACGTCGTCCGGCTCCGTTTCGCGAAGCGAAAAATCAAATGAAGCTGTCGCTTTGGCGCGGGCCCTAAGATCTGTGATCGCGACTTGCACGAGCCCTGCGCCAAGGTGAATTCCGGCGACATGGAACGCGTCAGGGATGAGCTCGATGGCCTGTCCGGGCCGGCCCACGCCTGTGGATTCTACAGCGTCACATTCGGCGACCACACGATCGCGAAGGAGCTGGGCAGTGACGTGAGTGAGAGTTGTGGGCGACAGCTTGCTACGTCGCGCGAGCGATGCGCGCGATTGAGGACCCTCGTCCCGAAGAATGGAAAGCACCTGCCCATGATGGATCCCCATCACACGTCCCCCATTAATTTCTAAAGATTAGAAAATAATTGACCGGCATTGTCAAGCCGGCTGATCCTCAACATCCTGGGCCGCTTCGAGGCGAAGGGCGACCCGCAATCGCCCGACCGCCTGCACATAGAAATCGAGGCGACGCGGCTCGCCTATGCCGCGCGCGACGCCTGGATCGCCGATCCGGACAAGGCGGACGTGCCGGTGGAAGAGCTGTTGTCGGATGCGCTCGCCGATCGGCTGGCTGGTATGATCGACCTGCACCATGCTCTGACCGACCTGCCGGCCTTCGACATGCCGCTTCACCGCGACACGGTCTACATTTCCGTGGTCGACCGGGACCGCAACGCAGTCAGCTTCATCAACTCGGTCTTCGACAGTTTTGGCACCGGTCTCGTCGCGCCGCGCTCTGGCGTGGTCCTGCACAATCGCGGCCAGAGCTTTTCGCTGAATCCGGGTCATCCGAATGTCGCGGCGCCGTTGAAGCGTCCGCTCCATACGATCATTCCGGGGATGGTGACCCGGGATGGCAGGGTGGAAATGCCCTTCGGCGTGATGGGCGGCTACTACCAGGCCATGGGCCACGCGCATCTGATTTCCAAGGTGTTCGACTATGGCATGGACCTACAGGAGGCAATCGACCTGCCGCGGCTGATCCCCAGTTCCGACGGTACCCGCGTCGAGGCCGAACACACGCTGCCTGCTGCCACCGCCGATGAACTCACACGGCGCGGTTTCGCGATCGTTCCGGCGGAAGACCCGATCGGCGGCGCGCAGGCGATCCGCATCGACTGGGAGAACGGCACGCTGACCGGTGGATCGGAATCGCGCAAGGACGGTATCGCGCTTGGCCTCTAGATCCCGGTCCCCTGCCGTCTTGTTGCGCCAGCGCCTTTGCGATGTAGGCACTACCGGCAATCGGCTAACACCCGATGAGGTTTGGTCCTCGAATAGAGACCAAATCTAACCGACCCACACAAACGATGTACGTCGCGAATGAACTTCGTGATCTGATTTTAAAAGGAAAGCTGAAACCAAGAATGCGACTGAAGATCGATGAAGTGGCCGAATTGCTTAAGACCACTCATATGCTAGTGAGAGTCGCGCTAAAAGATCTCGAAGCTGAGGGAGGAAGGCATCGCCGCCCTCGCGGCTGTCGCCAAGGGGGAGACAATTTATCGCTTCGCCGTGGCGTCCGTTGCGGATGCATGCGCATGAGCCGAAAGTACGGTCTCGATGATCACGCCCGCCAGGTGCGTGTCGAGCAGCGAATTCCACGCCCCCGGCGCGCCGAATTGGTCGCAATCCACGATCATGTCGCGTGTCTTTCTCGCAACAGCCACAGGCTCTCATGCGATCGGCGCCCGCTAGCCTGTGGTGATCAGGATCAGGAGTACGAAGACCGTCGGCACCAAGGCGAGCGCCGGAATGATGATGGCAGGATAACCGAAGGCAATGATCGCCAGCAGCCAGATCAGCATACAGTTGATGAGGAACAGCACCTTGGCGGTGCCGGAGCCGTGCGCCGCTTCCTTGAGCATCCAGCCGAACACCGGCACGTGATAGACCATTTTCGCAATCATTGTTTTCAAGCCTTTCTTTCGGGGCGGGCGCGAAGCCCGCTGTGATCTGTTGGGATAGCTGGTTTTGCGCGAGTGTCAGTCTCTGCGCACCAGCCCTGCCATCGTCCGCAAGTGCAGTTCTTCGAGGATGCGCACCGTCTTCGGGTGGCTGAAGTCGATCAGGCCGTCGCGCTTGAAACGGTTGAGACAGCGGCTGACGGTCTCGACCGTCAGGCCCAGCCAGTCAGCCAGGTCGGCGCGCGAGAGATAGAGGTTGAAGCTGAACCGGGCGGCGCTTCCGGCGCGACCGCGCCATGCGAACTGGTCGGCAAGATCGATGAGCGCGGTTGCAACCTTCTCGGTTGCGGTCTTGCGGCCAAGCAGGGTTGCGTGTGCCTGCATCCGGTGCAGCGTCGCCTTGAGCTCGGCGGCGACACCTGGCCCGTGGTCGCTGTCTTCGATCTGGCTGCCGGCGAGCGTCTCTATCCGGGCGAAGGTCAGCGTTTCGGCAGTGGCGATATTGCGGCCGTCATGGGTGAAGCCGAAGAGCCGTCCCGGGCCGAGCACGTCGGTGATCTGGCGACGGCCGTCGTCGAGCAATTGCGACAGCGCGACACAGCCGTCGACGACGCGATAGAGATGGCGGTTTCGCCCTCCCTGGAAGAGCAGAGTGGCGTGCTCTCCTACCAGTCGCTGCCGGTTGGGGAAGAGCTTGGTCGTCGAAAAGGCCGCCGTTGGCGGGGGCGGAAGTGTTGTTTCCGCGAAAGTGATCGTATCGGGCATGGTGGCGATCCGTATTGCGATCTCGTCGGCATCGTCGCTGAGCGACGCGTGGAGATCAGACATCAGCGTTCGGTCACGATCGGTCGTGACAGGGGCTCAGGCGTGGGAGCTCGATGCTGGCGGCCCGCGTGGGCTGGCATTGGGCGGGAGCTGTGACCTCGCGGATGCAATCGGCTGTTCCGGCGGCAGTACCGTCTCGGACTTGCGCACGATGGTGCGCGCAGCATCGGCAGGTGCGGGCAAGTGAGCCCAGAAGATGCGACAGGCGCCGCAGAAGTGGCTGTGGGAGAGTTGTTTGCCGTTGCCGTCGTCGTCGGCGGCTGTGGGCAGGCAGAGGTCGGGCAGGGAACCGTCGGGCAGCGCGAACTGTGCCCGCTCCGTCGCGGAAAGCGCCGTTGCCCCTGCGGGCGCCTGGTGCGCGAAGCCGAGAAGCAGCACGGCCATTGCGCAAAACATGCGCGTGACCTGCTGCATTCTGATCCTCGTGCGAGGCTTCATTCGGTTTGCCTATCCCCGTGCCAATCTGATGGCTCAGGGATAGGCGACGTTATTGACAAACCTCAATGTGGCAAACCGCGCAGGGGCAGAATGCCGCATCCCGTCGATCATTCTTCCTCGACGAAAACCTCCTCGCGCTTGGCCTTGACGCTCGGTAGGAACACCACCACCAGCACCATGGCTGCGATCAACAGCAGGATCGCGCTGATCGGCCGCGTGACGAAGGTGGTCGGATCGCCGCGCGACAGGATCATCGCCCGCCGCAGGTTTTCTTCCAGCAACGGACCAAGCACGAAACCGAGCAGCAGCGGAGCCGGTTCGCAGCGCAGCTTCAAGAGCAGGTAGCCGACGAGGCCGAAGAAGGCGACGGCGTAGAGGTCGTAGACGTTGGAGTTGACGCTGTAGACGCCGATCGAGCAGAACGCCATGATGATCGGGAAGAGCACATAGTACGGGATCTTCAACAGCCGCACCCACAGCCCGATCAGCGGTAGGTTCAGCACCACCAGCATCAGGTTGCCGATCCACATCGAGGCGATGATGCCCCAGAAGAGCGCCGGCTGTTCTGCTGCAACGTTGGGCCCGGGTACGATGCCCTGGATGATCATCGCGCCGATCATCAGCGCCATGACCGGGTTTGCCGGGATGCCGAGCGTCAACAACGGGATGAACGAGGTCTGGGCACCGGCGTTGTTGGCGCTTTCCGGGCCGGCGACGCCGGCGATGGCGCCGTGGCCGAATTCTTCCGGTCGGTCGGAGACGCGCTTTTCGACGGTATAGGAGGCGAAGGCCGCGAGGATGGCGCCGCCGCCGGGCAGAATGCCCAGCGCCGAGCCGATCGCGGTGCCGCGCAGAACCGGGCCGACCATACGCTTGAAGTCGTCGCGCGTCGGCATCAGGTCCGTGACCTTGGCCATCAGCACTTCGCGCGTGCGCTCGTTTTCGAGGTTGCGCAGGATTTCGGCGATGCCGAAGACGCCGACCGCCAGGGCGACGAAGTTCAGGCCGTCCGAATATTCCCGGATCCCCAGGGTGAAGCGTGGCGTGCCGGTGTAGATGTCGGTGCCGACGAGGCCGAGCAAGAGGCCGAGCGCCACCATCGCCAAGGCCTTGACGATTGATCCGTGTGCCAGCGCGACCGACGACACGAGGCCGACGATCATCAGCGAGAAATATTCTGCCGCGCCGAACTTCAGCGCGATCTCGGTCAGGGGCGGGGCGAAGACTGCTACCAGGAAGGTCGAGACCGTACCGGCGAAGAACGAGCCGAGCGCGGCGATTGCCAGTGCGGCACCGGCGCGGCCCTTGCGGGCCATCTGGTAACCGTCGATCGCGGTGACGGCAGACGAGGATTCTCCCGGCATGTTGATGAGGATCGCCGTGGTCGAGCCGCCGTATTGTGCGCCGTAATAGATGCCGGCGAGCATGATCAGCGAGGAGACCGGCTCCAGCTGAAAGGTGATCGGCAGCAGCATGGCGATGGTCGCCGTTGCCCCGATGCCGGGCAGCACGCCGATCAGCGTGCCGAGCAGAACGCCGATCAGGCAGAAGAGCAGGTTTTCCGGCGAGGCGGCCGTGGTGAATCCGAGTGCAAGATTGCTGAATAGATCCATCATCCCTCTCCTAGTACTGGGTCCAGGGGCCGAAGCGCTGGAAGGGCAAGCCGAGGCCGTAGCTGAAGACCGCGACCGAAAAAGCCGTCAGCGCCAGCGACAGGGCGATGGCGGTCAACGGTTTCATGCGACCGGAGGCAAAGCAGGCAATCAGTGCCGTAAAAAACAGCGACGGCACAAAGCCGAGCCCGCGAACCGTCAGGCCAAAGAAGACCGGCGCCGGCAGGATGAACAGCATGCCGCGCACGGCGATAGCCCCGATCGGCTCTCCCTGGACCCGGGTCGACTGAACGAGGATCACGATACCGAGAAGCGTCAGGATGACGGCGAGCACCAGCGGGAAATAGCCCGGGCCCATGCGGAAGGCGGTGCCGAGCTCAAGGTTGAACGCCTGCCAGGCGAAGAACAGCCCGACGGCCGTCAGGAGGCCGCCACAGAGCGCATTGGTGGTGTCGAAGGAGATTGATTTCATCGTGTCCCCATTTGGTTTTTTTTGGCTGAGCGCCGACCGGGAAGGGTCGAACTCAAGCTCGGACTGCCAGTTGCCAGTGACGTCTTGCGACTGACGATCGGATGACACCTTGAAGTGTAACCGAAGCCGACGGCCGGCGCGATTACCCTCCGGCGATGCCGTATGCCCTGCCTCAGGCGACAAACCCGCCACGATCCGGGCCGCTTGGGCTTAAGGATCGTGGCGGGCAGCGTCTCAATTTAGTCGGCGTACTGGCCGGCGGCTTCGATGACCGGCTTCCAGCGTGTGATTTCGCTTTCAAGCTTAGCCTTCAGCGCTGCCGGGGTGGCATCGGCTTCGCTCGACGGTACCGTGCCGAGTTCGCCGAAGCGGGCGACGACGTTCGGATCCTTGAGAGCCACCTGCAGCGACTTCGACAGCCGCTCGTTGACTTCGGCCGGCGTGCCCTTCGGCGTATAAACACCGTGCCAGATGCCGACCTGCAGCCCCGGAAGGCCGCCTTCCGTTGTCGTCGGCAAGTCCGGGAAGACCTTGAGACGTTCAGGCGAAGTGACGGCATAGGCCTTGATCGTGCCGCCCTGGATCTGCTTGGTGGTGTTGGTGGTCTGGTCGCACATGATGTCGACCTGGCCGCCGAGCAGATCGGTCATCGCCGGACCGGTGCCCTTGTAGGGAACGGTGGTCAGCGGCGTTTCGATGGCGCTCATGAACATCATGCCGCAGAGGTGCGAGGCAGCGCCGATGCCGGCATTGGCAACGGTGACCGTGTCCTTGTTCGCCTTTGCGTATTCGACGAGGCCCTTGAGATCGGTCGGCTCGAGATCCTTGCGCGCGACGATCGTCATCGGCACTTCGGTGACGAGACCGACATACTCGAACGCGTTCAGCGTGTCATAGGCGAGCTTGCGGTAGAGCGTGGCGCTGGTTGCCATGCCGATATGGTGGAGCAGTACCGTGTAGCCATCCGGATCGGCCTGGGCAACGCGACCGGCGCCCAAAGTGCCGCCGGCGCCGCCGACGTTTTCGACGATGATCTGCTGGCCGAGATCCTTCGACATGGATTCGGCGACGAGGCGTGCGACGGTATCCGTCGGGCCGCCGGCCGAGAACGGAACGACCATGGTGATCGAGCGTTCGGGATAGGTCTGCGCATTGGCGGAAGCGGCAAACAGGGACAGCGCGGCAACGGCGCCAAGAAGCGCATTCAGGGTTTTCATCTTTTCCTCCCGGATGAAATATCGACCAGCCGGCAAGGCTCCTCCCATGCCGATTCTGGTTGACCCATTTGCAGAGGCAATCTTAGCACAGACAACGGGTTCGCCGTGCGTTGCCGTGCATTTCTGCCGACGGTTGTCTGGTTTTGGGTGGATTCGGAAACAAGAGGCTCGCTTGGTGGGTGGATTTCCACCCATTGCGGGCGCCGCGGATCACCGCGGTCGTGGCGACGCTGCCCGCGAACGGCCGTTCGGCGGCTATTGCTGTCCCGTACGCTGCCTCAGATACTGCACTTCGTCTGTTGTCAGCGGACGCGTCGCGCCTTTCGCAAGCTTTCCGAGCGCGATGTCGCCGATCGAGACGCGCACGAGCCGCAGCACCTCGAAGCCGAGGACGTCGAGCATGCGGCGGATCTGGCGATTGCGCCCTTCGTGCAGCTCGACCTCGATCCAGCTGTTCTTCTCGCCGCCTCTTAACTGTCCGGCGCGCGCAGCGCGCAAATGCTCGCCGCCCTCGTCGACGCCGTCGACCATCGACCGGAGCTTGGCGTCGCCGATCTCGCCCGGTACCTGGACATGATAGACCTTGCCGAGATGGGTTTCCGGGTCGAGCAGGCGCTGGGCGAGCACGGTGTCGTTGGTGAAGAGCAGCAGGCCCTCGCTCGCCTTGTCCAGCCGACCGACCGGCGAGAGGAACTGTGCATCGCTCTCGCTCAGGCAATCAAAGACGGTCGGGCGCCCCTCCGGGTCGTGCCGTGTCGTCACCAGGCCACGCGGTTTGTTGAGCATCAGGTAGATCTTGTCTTCCGCCAGAACGGCCTTGCCGTCGACGGCGATGCGGTCTTTTTCGATATCGACCCATTGGGCTAGATCGGTGGTCTTGCGGCCGCCGATGCTGACTCGGCCCTCAAGCACCAGCTTTTCCGCCTGCGTCCGCGAGCAGTAGCCAAGCTTGGAAAGGGCACGGGCGATGGTTACGCGCTTGCCGATGTCGCCGGTCATGCGTCCAGTGCCTTCGCCTCGTCCTGCTGCCGGCCGTTTCTGCCTCACTTCGGGTCGTCTCCATCTATCTCTGGCTGCCGGCGCCTGTCGCGAAGCCTCGGAACCGTCGTTCAGTCGACCTTGATATAGTCGATCTGCCGGGCAAGCCAGCATCCGATCGTCAGGCCGGAAACGGCGCCCTGTCCGTTGCGGTGGATCCGTACGGTCCAGTCGCCGGGCGCCGGCGCGTCCATCGAGCGCTTGCAGCTGAGCAGCCAGACATCATCGGCAAACGGCCGCAGCGCATGCATCGCACCCTTGCCGAGCATGCCATTAAAACCGGCAAAGAAGATGCCGTTGGTGGAAACGATTTCGATATCGGCGTCGAGTTCTGCGGAGTGGTAACGACCGGCTATGTCAGGCTTTGCCTTGCCGGCAACCCTCTCGGCCGTCGTCTGCAGGTTCTCGCGCTCACGCTCCATGTGCAGGCCGGTGCCGTTCGGCGTCAACGAAACCGATCCGGAGCGGGCGATAGCGTCCGCTGCGATCTGCAGCGATTCTCCTGCCGTCGCGAAGCGCAGTTCAAGCCACCCCGATCCCAACGGCCGCGTCGACAGCGCCAGGCCGGTCTCCGGTTCGAGATAGGTGCCGAACTGTTCGCTATTCCAGTCGCCGGCTGCCGCCTTGGCATCGCGGTGACCGAGCGCGACCTTCATCAGTGCCGTCGCCGCGGCATGGGCGTCGGCCTCGTGGTTGAACATCACGACGATCGAGAGGCGCTCACTGGCCGCATGAAGGCGACGGCTGCGGAAGCCGCGCAAGGCGCCGCCATGGCCGGTGATCGCGACGTCGCCGATCCGTTCGTGGGCAAGGCCGAAGCCGTAAGTTGCTGCCCGCCCGTCCGCATAGGTCTGCGGCGCGGAAAGTCTGCGGTAGAGGCCGGCTTCGTCGTCACGCGTACGATCGATGAAGCGCTCCCAGGCGAGCATGTCGTCAAGCGTCGCCGAAATACCGGCATCCCCCGCCCAGTAGATCCGGTTGGTCGCCTCGAAATAGCCTGTGGTCTCATTGCCCTCGTAGCCGATCACGCCGTTCGGCGAGATACTGGTATCGGGGGTGAGGGCGGCCGTGGTCATGCCGGCCGGACCGAAAGTGCTGCGGTCGTAGAGCTCGGACAACGATCGACCCGAAAAATCTTCGATGAGGTCGGCCAGGATACGGTAGTTGCCGTTCGAATAGGAATAGCGCGTGCCGGGCTCGAAATGCGTCGAGCGGGCGCGCGACAGCAGCGGCCGGGCGTGCTCACGGCGGAAGACGCCGTCGGCCATGGCGCCCTGCAGCACCGTCAGGGCCCAGTAGTCGCGCAGGCCAGACTGGTTGTGGCAGAGATGCGCCACGCTCGGACGTTTGCCTTCGATCAGCGGCAGGTAGGCATCGAGTGCGCCATTGAGCTTGGCGGGATCGCCCACCGTGTCGAGCAACACCGCGCAGGTGAACTGTTTGCTGATCGAGCAGATCGGCAGCAGCGTGCCTGCCGTCATCGGCTTGCGCGCCGTAAGATCGGCATAGCCCCAGACGTGCTTGAGGATGACCTCGCCGTCCCTGACGACACCGACGACGCCGCCGGGCCCCCTGTATTGCTGCGGCAAGGCGAGCACGGCTCGTTCGAGGGCGGGAAGATCCAGGGTGTTCATGGTGCGCAATGCCAGTCGGTGGGGCCAGTCGGTAGGCCCAGTCGATGGGGCCAGTCGGTCGGGAAGGAAACCTGCCGCCCGGACGGGCGGATCGGCTTCGTACCTACCGCTCCGTCAACGCAAGTGCAACCGCGCTACGCCGGCCTCAACGCAATCCGGCCTGGGCGTGATAAAGCCGGCTATAGGTGCCCTTGGCGGCGAGCAGCGTGTCGTGTGGTCCTTGTTCGCTGATGCCGTTCGTGTCGACGACGATGATGCGGTCGGCATCGCGGATCGTCGCCAGGCGGTGGGCGATGACCAGTGTGGTTCGACCTTTGGAAAGTTCGGCAAGCGATTGCTGGATCGCCTTTTCGGTTTCCGTGTCGAGCGCCGATGTGGCTTCGTCGAGGATCAGGATTGACGGGTTCTTCAGGAACATCCGGGCGATTGCCAGGCGCTGCTTCTGACCGCCGGATAGCTTGACGCCGCGCTCCCCGATGACCGTGTCCATGCCGTCGGGCAGAGCCGCGATCATGCCGTCGAGTTTGGCCCGGCGAGCGGCATCGAGGATATCGGCTTCGCTCGCGCCCAGACGTCCATAGGCGATGTTGTCGCGGATCGTGCCGGCGAACAGGAAAACATCCTGCTGCACGATGCCGATCTGTCCGCGAAGAGAGGCGAGCTTGATGTCACGAATGTCGACGCCGTCGACGGTGATGCTGCCTTCGGCGACCTCGTAGAACCGCGGCAGCAGCGAGCAGATCGTCGTCTTGCCGGCGCCCGAGGGGCCGACAAAGGCCACGGTTTCTCCGGCTTTGATCGTCAGGTCGATGTTGGCGATGGTCGGCTTGTCGGGGCTGTAGCCGAATGAGACGTTGCGATAGGTGATGTCGCCGCGCAGGCCGGACACGTCGACGGCGCCCGGACGATCCTCGATGTCAGGCTCGGTCTCCATCAGCTCGATGAAGCGTTTGAAGCCGGCGATGCCCTTGGGATAGGTCTCGATGACCGAGTTGATCTTCTCAACCGGGCGGAAGAAGACGCCGACCAAAAGCAGGAAGCCGATAAAGCCGCCATTGCTCAATTGTCCGGTCAGCACGAAGTAGCTGCCGGTAATCATTACGATCAACTGCGTCAGCCGCATGCTCATGTAGCTGAGCGAGGTGCTAGCGGCCATGATGCGGTAGGCCTCGAGCTTCGTTTGGCGGTAGTTCTGATTGTCGGTCTCGAACAGGTTGCGCTCGTGCTCTTCGTTGGCGAAGGCCTGGACCACGCGGATGCCGCCGACATTTTCCTCGATGCGGGCGTTGAAGTCGCCGACGCGGCCATAAAGGTTGCGGAAGTTGCTGGCCATCCGGCCGCCGTAGCGGCTGGTGACCCAGGCGGTGATCGGCACGACCGCCGCCGTGATCAGCGCCAATTGCCAATGCACCGTCATCATCAAAAGCAACGCGCCGATGAAGGTCATGATCGCGATGAAAAGGTCTTCGGGGCCGTGATGAGCGACTTCGCCGATCTCTTCGAGGTCCTTCGTCAGGCGCCCGACGAGATGCCCGGTCTTCTGGTTGTCGAAGAAACTGAAGGAAAGCTTCTGCAGATGATCGAAAGCCATGCGGCGCATATCGGTTTCGATGTTGATGCCGAGCATGTGTCCCCAATAGGTGACCGTCGCCATCAAGCCGGTATTGACGAGATAGACGACGAGAAGACCGACGGAGGCGAGCAGGATCAGTGTCCATTCCTGGCTCGGCAGCAGCTGGTCGACGAACAGCTTGACCGCGACCGGAAAGCCGAGCTCCAGCAGGCCGGACAACACCGCGCAGGTGAAGTCGAGAATGAAGAGGCCGCGATAGGGCCGGTAGAACGCGAAGAAGCGCTTCAACATGACAACCGCACTCACATGGGCAGCCGCTTGGGAACGGCCGTAAAATCTGAGTTCAAATCTCATGTTTCTACCCGGAAGCCAACAGATATGCGACCGAAAAAGCGAATTGATGCTGTCACAAAGCGCACCAACCCGGGCATGTAATCCCCGGATGAGACGGAACGTGGGAAAGGGAAGAAAACGTTAACCATAAGCTCCGTAGAAGAGGGAATCAGCAGGGGAGCGAATGAAGCAATGGCAGGCGATAGATCAGATGAAGCGGCGGTGTTTGGCGGACGTGATGTCGTCCCGTTTCCGATGGCAAGAAGACTGAGCACCATTCGCATCTGTGCTGCCGAACTCGAAGACCTCCATGGTGACGACGCCGTGCAATATTGGCGGCGGGAATGCCGGGCACTTGCCGACGAGTTGCTTGCGCTCGGCTGCTCCGATGCGGAAATGCGTGAGCAGGTCATGGCATTTCAGGCCGAGGTACAGGCCGAACTCTGGCAGCGCCACCAGTCCCGGCTTTCCGCCGGTGCAGTAAGCCAGTAATTCGAACGGACGGTTCGACCTTTCGTATTGATCGCTCGGCCAGCAAGGGAAAGCCCCGGCGCTTGCGCCGGAGCCGTGGTGGTCAGCGCCCGATGGCCCCCTGCAGACGATGCGCCGCCCATGCGGCCGCGCAGCCGAGGCCGGCGACACCAGCCAGTTCGCAAAACGCGAGCCATCCGGGCTCCAGATGCGCCGCGAAGAATGTGATCAGGCCAAGAAAATAGGCAGGCACGTTGTTGACTGGGGCGGTTGCCCGTAAGGACACCACAATCATCGCGACGACAAAGACGACCGGCCCGAAGGCCAGCGCCCCCATTGCAGGCATCAAAGCCCGGAGCGCGAGGGCCGCAGCCATGCCGATGGCGATGCCGACGGCAAGGCAGATGTAGCTGGTCAATGCCTCACGTGCCGTGTGACCGCGGGTAAAGAACGCGACCCACCCCATGAACATCGCCCAGACGGGCCAGCCGACGCTTGCCGAAGTCGTGGCAGCGACGGCGGCCGTGGTTGCCGCCACGAGCGTCAGCAGATTGAATTTCCAGGCGGAGGGCGCTCGGCCGGTTGGTTCTGTTTGCGCGGTCATGAAATATCCTCGAAATGGGTTGAATGGGCGGTTGTCTGACGGACGGGGTCAGGCTTGGGTCTTTTCGATCGACAGCAGGTCGGCGATGCCGATGCGCCGGGCGAAGTCGATGCGCATGCGTTCGGCGACCTCGATCACTTCCGCAGCACCGTCTCCGACGAAATCGATGACCGATCGCGCGGGGCGCGATCCCTCCGGCAGGCCGACGATGCGTACGACTTCGTCGGCAACGGCCCGTGGATCGGCATCATCCGGCGTCAACTCGCTCAGGCGCTCGCCGACCTGGTCCAGGAGACCGTCATAGCGGGCGTAGGCCGCGACCGTTTCCTCGTCCGCTGGGCGCCCGGCGGTCGGGAAATGATTGGTCCCGCGGGTAAAGGCGCCGGGCACGACGATCGAGGTCTCGATGCCGAAACGCGTCAGTTCGTAGGACATGGTAACGGCAAGGGAATCCATCGCCGCCTTGGCAGCTGCATAGGGTCCGAGGAAGGGCGGGAAACCGCCTTTGGTGGTGGTGCTGCTGATCCACAGGACAAGCCCGTGTTCACGCTTGCGCATTTCCGGCAGCACGGCGCGGTTGACCCGCTGCACGCCGAAGAGGTTGGTATCGAAGACCTTGGCCAGTTCCTCCGGCGTGAACGCCTCGGTCGGGCCGATGACGAGGTGACCGACATTGTGCATGACGACGTCGATGCCGCCCTGTTCGGCGATGATCGTCGCAACGGCGGCGTCCGCGGAGGGCTGTGACAACACATCGAGTTCGAGCGGGCGCAGATCGTATCCGCCGCGCTCGGCGGCGGCGCGCATCTCCAAGGCGCGGTCGCTGTTACGGCCGTCGATGCCGCGCATCGAGGCGTAGACGGTATGTCCGGCGCGGGCAAGTGCTTCGGCGGAAAGCCTGCCGATGCCGGAGCCGGCCCCGGTAACAAGAATGACGGAAGACATGGTTCTGCTCCTTCGTTCGAAAAGGGGTACGGGAGGGGATGGGCGCGGATGTCAGGCAACGCCGCCGTTAGCGCGCAGGATCTGACCGTTGACCCAGCCGGCATCGGGACCGACAAGGAAGGCGACGACACTGGCGATGTCGTCCGGCTGACCGAGCCGCTCAAGCGGCGGCATCTTGGCAAACTGGGCGACAAGCTCTTCGCTCTTGCCCGACAGAAACAGATCGGTCGCAATCGGACCTGGCGCCACGGCGTTGACGGTGATGTCGCGGCCGCGAAGCTCCTTGGCAAAAACGTGTGTTAGCGCTTCAACTGCGGCCTTGGTGGCGTTGTAGACCGCATAGCCCGGCAGGTTGAGGGCGAGGGTCGTCGAGGAGAAGTTGACGATGCGGCCACCGCTGCGCATGCGTTTTGAGGCTTCGCGCAGGGTGTTGAAGGTGCCCTTGGTGTTGATGGCGAAGTGACGGTCGAATTCCTCGTCGCTGGTTTCGGCAAGAGCGGCGGTCTTCAGGACGCCAGCGTTGTTGATCAGTATGTCGATGCCGCCGAACGCAGCCTCGGTTGCGTCGAACAGGCGCTTCACCGCTTCCGGATCGGCAACATCGGCCCTGGCGGTTAGGGCGCGGCCACCCTTCTCCTCAATCTTTCGTGCCAGCTTCTCGGCGGAAGCGGCGTCACCGGCATAGTTGATGACGACCGTGAGACCGTCGGCGGCCAGGCGTTCGGCAATCGCCGCACCGATGCCGCGCGAGGCGCCGGTAACGATGGCGACCCTGTTGGTGTGTTCCTGCATGATGTTTCTCCTTCGTTGTGAAGCGCTTGGCTTGTTGGTGAGGAGAAGATGACGTCTTTCGTGACTCGGATAATCATGCATAATCCGGCAACATAATCCGGAGATTACGAACAAATGGACAGGTTCGATGCCATGCGCGTGTTCTCGCGCGTCGTTGAAAGGCGCAGTTTCACGCAAGCCGCTGATGATCTTGGCCTGCCGCGCTCGACGGTGACCGATGCGGTCAAGCAGTTGGAAGCACGACTGGGTGTTCGCCTGCTGCAGCGCACGACGCGCCATGTCAGTCCGACATTGGACGGTGCTGCCTATCACCAGCGCTGCATCTCCATTCTCGACGATATCGAAGATGCAGAAGGCGCCTTTGCCGGCGCCAGGCCCAAAGGCCTGCTTCGCATCGACGTGCATGGAACGCTGGCACGCCACTTCGTGCTGCCGAGCCTGCCCGCCTTTCTCGCGACCTATCCTGAGATCGAGCTCTACATGAGCGAGGGCGACCGTCTGGTCGATCTCATTCGGGAAGGCATCGATTGTGTGCTGCGGGTCGGCGAGCCGCAGGACAGTGATATGATCGGGCGGCGCATGACGATGCTCGATGAGATCACCTGCGCGTCACCCGACTATATCGCCCGCCACGGCAGGCCCGAAAGGTTCGATAGCCTGGATGGGCATCGCATGGTCGGCTTTCGTTCGTCGACTTCAGGCGCTCCGATACCGCTCGAATTCCAGGTTGGGGGCAAGGTCGAACATGTCGCACTGCCGGTGACGGTCGCGGTCAATGCGGCCGAAAGCTTCGTTGCTGCCGCAAGGCTGGGGCTGGGGCTCATTCAGGTGCCGCGTTACCATGTCGAGCGAGATCTCCACGAGGGTACGCTGGTCGAGGTGCTTGAAAACTGCCGTCCCACGCCGACGCCGGTTTTCCTGCTCTATCCGCGCAACCGCCAGCTTTCGCCGCGCGTGCGCGTCTTCATCGACTGGCTGGCTGGCGTGTTCGCCGAGGGTTGCGATCGATAATGTGCATCAATCCGTCGGCAGTTCCGGATCCCAGGTGAACAGTTCCTTTGCCCGGGCAATGCCCCGCAGGGCAAAACGTCCGAGCGAAACAGCGTCTGCCTGAAGCTCAGGCGGACAGGCCTCGACGAAATCCGCCGACATGATCACCTGTCGTTCGACCGAGCGGCACATCGAGGCGATACGGCTGACTTCGTTGACCGCGGGGCCGACGACGGTGAAGTCGAGACGGTTCTGGCTGCCGATATTGCCGTAGAAGACCTCGCCGATGTGCAGGCCGAGATAGACGTCGGTTGTCGGCTTTCCCTCCTCTTGCCGGCGCGCATTCAGCGCCACCAGCATGCGCCGCAATTGCCGCTCGGCGGCGGTCGCGTTGGCGCAGGCAGTCGTTGGCTCGTCGGCATTGAAGATGGCAAGCACGCCGTCGCCGATCAGCTTGAGCACGCTGCCGCCGTGATCGTGGATGGCTGAGATGACCATGCCCGCATAGTCGTTGAGGAAGGGGATGATGTCTTCCGGGGCGGCTGTGTCGGAGATCCGGGTGTAGTTGCGCAGGTCCGAAAACCACATGACGGTTTCGATGCGCTCGGCCTCGCCGCGCACGATGCTGCCTTCGACCACGCGCCGGCCGGCATCGGCGCCGAGATAGACATCGGCGAGTGTGCTGATGATCCGGACGCAGGACGTGGTCTTTACCGCCAGCGCAAGGGTCGGCAGGAGAATGCGAAGGGCGGCGATTTCTTCTTCGGCAAAGCCGTTTTGCCGGCGTGTGGTCCAGTAGGAATAGAAGCAATCCATCTCGCCGACGCGGCCCTGGTCGGTGAAGTGATGGATCATGTTGATGCAATCGGTGTGGCCTTCCGCCTTCAGGCGGTCGAGCACATGATATTGCACCGAGCGCTCGTCGGCGAGGCGCACGCGCCGCTCCGGCTCGCACGCCGTCAGCATGTGGTAGAAGATCGAGCGATGCCAATTCGCCTGCGCTTCTCCGCCGGTGGTCGAGGAATATTGCACGACCTCCGGCGCCACGTCGCTTTCGCGGTTCCACTGGAAGGCGCGGCCCTCGAATTCCGGATGCAACGTGTCGATCAGCCCCTGGCCACGGGCAATGTCCATGCCCGCGGCAATGCAGCGCTCGCAGAAGCCGGCAAGCATCTCGGGTTCTTGCAGGCCCTTGAGGCCCTCTTCCGACAGCCAGAGGATGATGTCGCGGATCTGTTGGTCGTTCATAACGGGTCCCGCTTGGAGCTGCCGGTGGCTTGGCGCAGTCTGCGTTATCAATAGCCAAAGTGCCGGCGCGGTTCCAGCACCTGAAGCGATTCAGGCCTCAAGCAGATAGGAAGGTGCAGCCCGCAGCCGCGCGATGTCGCGTAGCGGCGGCGCACCGAAAAGTCGGGCGTATTCGCGCGAAAACTGCGAAGGACTGTCGTAGCCCACATGATGCCCGGCCGTGGCCGCGTCGATCGCCTGGCTGAGGATCAATCGTCGAGCCTCCTGCAGCCGGAGCTGCTTTTGATATTGCAGCGGGCTCATCGCCGTCACCGCCTTGAAATGCTGATGAAAGGACGAGAGGCTCATATTGGCTTTTGCTGCCAGATCTTCGATGCGCAGCGGCTTGCGGAAGTCGCGTTTGATGAGGTCGATCGCGCGGTTGACCTGGGTCAGCTTGCTCTCGGAGCGGGCGATCTGGCGCAGTCGGTGACCCTGCTCACCCATCAGCAGACGGTAGAGGATCTCGCGTTCCGCCAGCGGCGCCAGCACGGCGATTTCCTCCGGCCGGTCGAGCAGCCGCAGCAGCCGGACGATCGCGTCGAGCAGCTCGGCGGTGGTGTCGCTGAGGAACAGCCCGGGTCCGGGCACGCCGCCATCGATCGGCGAGTGGCCAGCCTCGAGCACCAATGCACTCAGCATCGTCGGGTCGAGGTCGAGGCGCAAGCAGAGATAGGGTTTTTCCGGTGACGCGTCGATGACCTGGCCGATGACCGGCAGGTCGACGGAAACGGTGAGATACCGGTTTGGATCGTAGGTGTGGACCGTCTCGCCCAGCATCACCTGCTTGGATCCTTGCGCGATGAAGCAGACGGCGGGTTCATGCAACGTATGGATCGGCTCGGTCGGGCTCGACGATCGGATCAGGATGAGGCGCGGTATCGCCGTCGACAGCACGCCGTCGATGCCGCTGTTGCGCTCCATCAGGTACTGGAATTCGTCGAGATCGCCCAAGGACGTTTTCCTTTGTGCGGGATTGGCGTCCGGCAGAGGCTGACCTTTTCCGGGCGCAAGTTCAACGGGATAATTGGTGCGGCAGCGGCGGATGCCGCCAGCCGCCGCTCTCTTTGGCCTAATCTTCCCGGCGCAGGATCATGCCGGCATGATAGAGCACACCGTCGATGAAATCGCCGTCGGCGGTAAAACCGGTATCGTCGACATAGTCGATATGATTGCCGGTCACCCAGTAACGGCCCTGATAGGCGCTCTGCCGTTTGCCGCGCGCTTCGTCATAGCGGCCGTCAGGCAGCAGGTGGTGACGGATGCGGCCGTCTTCGGTAACCCACATGCCGACATAGGGATGCGGCGCCTGTTGCATGGTTTTCTCCTGTGCGGATGGCGGATCTGGCGACAGGGCGGAAAGGACAAGGCCCAATGCCACCGATGTTCGAGAAGTGCGGTTCATCTGCGGGCGCTCCACTTGTACCTGATTAGTGCGGGCTTGCCGTCGGGCGCACGATGATTTCGCTGACATCGACATCTGAGGGCTGTTCGATGGCATAGGCGATTGCCCGGGCAATTGCGGTGGCCGGGATGGCGATGCGCCGGAAGTCGCGCATTGCGCCGCGGGCAGTCTCGTCAGAGATGCTGTCGGCCAGTTCCGATTCGGTGACGCCGGGCGAGACCACGCTGACGCGGATGCGATCGGTTTCCTGGCGAAGGCCATCGGAAATCGCCCGGACGGCGAACTTCGTGGCGCAATAGACGGCGGCGGTCGGCGAGACGGCGTGACCGCCGATCGACGACAGGTTGACGATCTGGCCGTTGCCCTGCTCGGTCATCACGGGCAGGCTGGCGGCGATGCCATTCAGCACGCCGCGGATGTTGACATCGATCATCCGGTTCCACTCGTCGACCTTGAGGGCCGAAAGTGGCGACAGCGGCATGACGCCGGCATTGTTGACGATGACGTCAAGCCGTCCGAACTCGGAAACGGCATGGGCTACGAAGGCCTGCATATTGGCAAGGTCGGTGACATCCAGCGCCTTGAAGCTGGCGGTGCCGCCGGCGGCGCGGATTTCGCCGGCAAGGGTTTCCAGACGATCGGTGCGGCGGGCGCCAAGAATGACGCGGGCACCGGCGGCGGCCAGATATCGGGCGGCCGCCTCGCCAATGCCGCTGCTGGCGCCGGTGATGGCGACGACTTTTCCTTGAAGCTCGGACATGCTTGGTTCCTTTCGCGATGGGCCGGGGCGTCCCCGGTTCTGAAAGTCACCATGCGCTCTCCGGTCGATGGAGCGGTAGAACAGCACTCCGGCATTCTTGCACGATTCTCCGAATGGCCCGCCGCTACGGTCCTGACCCGTCGTCGGGCGCCCCGGTGCCGCGGGTCTAGACGGCCAACTGGAGCGCCTGCCCGTCATTTTCCGCCGGAACGGCGCAGCAGATCAATGCCTCGCCTTGGCCGACCTCGAAGGACGGTTGCTGGGGATAGGCGACCTCGCCTTCCGGAACCCGCGTGCTGCAACTGCCGCAACTGCCGTTGCGGCAACCATATTCGGGCGAAAGGCCGCGGGCTTCGGCCAGCTCGAGCAGGGTACCTTCGCCCGGTTGCCAACGGGCTTCCTTGCCGGAGTCGGTAAAAATCACGCGGACCGACGTGTTGGCAGGCGGCTTCGACACCGTCGGCAATCCTGCGTCGAGGTTGCGGGTCAGCGACGACAGGCCGAATGTCTCCGCATGGATGCGGGCGTCGGCGACGTTCAACGCACGCAGTCCGTCATAGAGCGATTGCATGAAAGCCCGCGGGCCGCAGAGATAGAAGTCGTAGTCGTCGAAGGGCAGGGTGGATTGCAGCAACGGGATGTCGATGCGCCCGGCTGTGTCGTAATCCTCGCCCTTGCGTGCGCCATCCGTTTGGCTGAACACGCGCGTCAGGCGGATTTTGCCTTGGCCGGCATCGACGAGGGAGGCGATCTCCTGGTTGAAGGCGCGTTCATCGAGACTGCGGGCGGATTGGAACAGCCATGTCGGGCGGATACGCCGGTTGCGTAGCCCGTCGTAGAGGATGTGGCGCAACATCGCGATCATCGGGGTGATGCCGACACCGGCGGCAAGCAGCACGGCCGGCCGGCGTTCGGTCGGGTCGATCACGAAACTGCCAGCCGGTGCGCGCGTCTCGATGACATCGCCGGGGCCGAGGCCATGGAGGAGGGAGGAGACGGTGCCGTCGCGCTTGACGCTGATGCGGTAGGCAGCGTCTGAGGGGGCGGCCGAAAGCGTGTAGCTTCGGACGATCGACTTGCCTTCCGTCTTGAGCCGGATCGACAGATGCTGACCGGCCCGGAACGGTGCTAGACCCGCGTCATCGGCCGGTTCCAGGTAAAGCGAGCGGATGGTCGCACTCTCATCCTCTGTCCGCACGATCCGAAATGGCCGCCATTCTCCGGCGCGGGCAGTGGCGTGCAGGCGATCTTTCGTCTGCTGCCAATCGCCTGTCATCAGCGAATTGGGCGACCAGCCTGCTTGTTCGAAAGACCAGCGAAGCGGCGAACCATCAGGCCGATAGACCACTTGCCGCGGTCGAAAACGCCAAAGGCGTTCGGCGCCCTGGAATGCGTCGATTTCGGGCGAGGTGAGGATCACCTCAGCTTCACCTGTCATCTGCAGCATGTCACCGGTCGCAAAATCGACGAAGAGCAGGCCCGCCCTGGGGTTGAGCATGAAATTGCCCAGCGTGTTGAAGAACTTGTTGCCGGCGAAATCGGGGATCGTCAGCACGTCATCCTCGCCGACGCGGACAAAGCCGGTCTTGCCGCCGCGATGCGAGACGTCCACCTGGCGCAAGCCATTGTCGCGGTCGACATAGGAGGCGACGAAGAACGCATCGGCGTTGGTGATGATTTCTTTCGCGCGCGCATCGAGACCGTCGAGGTGAACGGGGGGCGCCTTTGGTGGAGCGTTCGGTTCCCGCGTGAATGAAAAATCCCGCAGCTGGATATATTGCGGACAGTTGCCGAAGCTCTGGCCGACAGCGACAACAAAGCGATCGTCCGCTGTCCGTCGGATGGTGCCGTTCAACCGATTCCGGCGCCGCGTTTCCAGCTGGATGCCGAGCATGGCAATGGCGGCGCCATCCTCCATGCCCCCGTCGGCCGGGTCGTTTCGGTCGCGTGGCAGCTGGACATTGAGGGCATGTGCGTCCGGCGCCTGCATGAAGCCCGGTTCACCCGCCCGCAGACTTGCCCAGACATCGCCGGCGGGATCGACGGCTCCAAGCACGATGAAGGGCAACATCGGAAAAAACTGCTGGTGCTGCTCGGGCATGAAGGAACGAACGAAATTGCGGCCCGGCGCGTCCATGCGGTCGACAACGCCGAGGCTGCGTTGAATGGCAAGTTCGCCTTCATGCCAGGGGGACGCGGCGTGGGTCGGCTCGATCTTCTCCGGCATCGGTGGCTTCCTTTCTGATGAGAAAGGCCAGGGCGGAGCAGTCCGCCCTGGCAGGACAATCATGCGGCAAGGCCCGCTGCGGTTTTCTGGAAGCCGACGAAACCGGGCAGGGCTTCGATCCGCCCCAGCCAGTTGCGCACGTTGGCATAGTTGCCGAGGTCGACATTTCCTTCGGGCGCGCTGGAGACATAGCTGTAAAGCGCGACGTCGGTGATGGTCGGCCGGCTGCCCAAAAGGAAATCACGCTCAGTGAGTTCTGCGTCGAGCAGTTCCAGGATGCGATGCGCTCGGGAGATCACCTCTTCGGGGCGAAGGTTTGCGCCGAAGACTGTGACGAGCCGTGCGGCGGCCGGTCCGTAGGCGATCTCGCCGGCGGCGACCGAAAGCCATTTTTGCACTTTCGCCGCACCGACGGCGTCTTCCGGCAGCCAGTCGGTGCGACCTAGCTTCTTGGCGAGATAAACGAGGATGGCGTTGGAATCCGTCACGATGGTGCCGTCGTCGTCGAGCACAGGGACCTGACCGAAGGCGTTGAGCTTGAGGAAATCCGGCGCCTTGTGCGCCCTTGCCATCAGGTCGACATCGACGAGTTCGTGCGGCGCGCCAAGCAGAGCCAGAAAGAGCTGAGCGCGATGCGAGTGGCCCGAAAGCGGGTGGCGGTAGAGTTTCATGGTCATGTTCCCTTTGGTAGCGGCGTCCGTCGATCTGGAGCGTCGGCGGATGCATGATGCGGTCACGCGGCAGCGTCTGGCGATTGCGAAAGCCGGATCATTGCAGCTCGTTCGGCGCTTCCGGGCAGTTCGGAATGAACTGCCTTCTTCAGCAATCTATGCCCTTCCAGATTTTGGCTGTAGAGTGCCTTTGTGATAGATGGGCTCTCGATTATTGGAAGGCAGATGGATCGACTGGATGCAATGACCGTGCTTCTCGGTGTTATCGAGGGCGGGAGCCTGTCTGCCGCGTCGCGGCAGTTGCGCATGCCGCTGGCGACGGTCAGTCGCAAGGTTTCGGAGCTTGAAGCCCACCTCGGGGCGCAATTGCTGACCAGGACGAACCGCAGGATCCAGCTGACCGAGGCAGGGCGATCCTATATCGAAGCGGCGCGGGAAATTCTTGCTCGGGTCGACGAGGCGGAGCGGGTAGCGGCCGGCGAATACTCGACGGTCAAGGGCGATCTGACGATGACGGCGCCGATCGTTTTCGGACGGCTGCACGTGTTGCCGGTCGTCGTCGATTTTCTGAAAGCCAACCCTGAGGTCAACATGCGCCTGTCGCTCGGCGACCGGCTCGTCAACCTCATCGACGATCACATCGATGTTGCGCTCAGGATCGGCAACCTGCCGGACAGCAACCTGATCGCCACTAAGCTCGGCACGATACGGCGTGTCGTCTATGGGAGCCCGAGCTATGTCGCCAGACATGGCCAGCCTGGCCATCCGCACGAACTTGCCGACCATGATTGCATCACGTTCGAAGGCTTGATGTCGAACCGCAGCTGGAGCTTTGCCGATGAGAGGGGCGAGATGGCCACACCGATCCGCTCACGCCTCGTGGTCAACACCGCGGAGGCTGCCGTCGACGCAGCGGTTGCCGGCCTCGGCCTGACGCGCGTTCTGTCCTATCAGGCGGCACGCGCCGTCGCCGATGGCCTGCTCGTGCCGTTGCTGGAGCCTTTCGAACATCCGGCGCTACCGGTTCGACTGGTCTATCTGCCGCAGGGGCACGTGCCGATGAAACTCAGGGCCTTCGTCGATTTCGCCGCACCCCGGCTGAGAGCAGTGCTGAAATGATGACGGGCCGCATCTTCCTTGCGGATCTTACGCTGATATCACGAGTTGGTCTGCGGCGCCTCGCGGATGACGACGCCCCCTTCAGCGGTCACCGCTTGCGGGTCATGGGCCGGCCGAGACTGATGCATTGCCTGTAGCGATCGCGGTCGGTGGACGAGCGTGACCACAACGAAGGACAGGATCATCAGCAGATACCAGGCGCCCAGCTTCTGCAGCGATACCGGCGTCCAACCGGCGTGCTGCGCGGGATAGATCCAGGCGCGCGACCAGGTTCCGATATTTTCGGCAAGCCAGATGAACAGAGCGATGAGCAGAAAACCAATGAGCAGCGGCATGCGGTGGCGGAACCGGAAGACACGGTAGTGCACAGTCGTGCGCCAGAACAGGATCGCGATGATTGCAAACAGCAGATAACGCACATCGATGACGAAGTGGTGCGTGAAGAAATTGGCATAGATGGCGAGAGCCACGAGCACCGTCGCAGAGCGGGGTGGATAATGGGTGTAATGCAGGTCGAGAATGCGGGTCACGCGCGCCAGGTAGGAGCCGACAGCGGCGTACATGAAACCTGAAAAGAGCGGCACGCCGCCGATGCGAAAGAAGCTGGGCTCCGGATAGATCCAGGAACCGACGGACGTCTTGAAAATCTCCATGAGCGTACCGACGATATGGAAGATCAGGATAACCTTGGCTTCGGCAATGGTCTCGAGCTTAAAGGCCAGCATCAGAAGCTGAATGCCGAGTGCGGCGAGGAAAAGGAAATCATAGCGGGCAAAGCCGATTGCGTCCGGCCAGAACAGCTTGGTTGCAATCATGAGCGTCAGCATGGCGCCGCCGAAGAGGCATGCGAAAGCCTGCTTGATGCCGAAGACCAGCAGCTCCGTCAGGCCGCCAAGCAAGCCGCGGTCAGGAAGCCGGTCGAGCAACCGGTGGGCGGCCGCATCGATGCGCGCTTCGCGCGAGGTGAACCGTTTTTCGTCCGACAGCCGAGCCACGCGATTCGCCTCCTTGCCAGTGCCGATGGAGCGATGCCGAGGCAATGCGGTCGAATTGTGGATCAGTCGGAGCTGGACGGTTCCGGCTGATCCACACGCTTGTCTAGATCATTTCACTGTTTCACCGAAACAGTGAAATGATCTAACTCGTTGAAATAACGCAATTCCGGACGGAAAACCGTTTCACACTTTTCCTGGAATTGCTCTAGCCGCCGACGCATTGATCGCCGTGGCTTGAGAGCGCCTGCGCTATCGGAACAGGCTTGGCAGCCAGAGGGACAGGCCGGGGATGTAGGTGACGAGCATCAACACGGCGATGCTTGCGCCGAAGAACGGCCAGATGGTGCGCATCGCCTCGCGGATCGAAATGCCGCCGACGGCGCAGCCAACAAAGAGCACGGTGCCGACCGGCGGCGTGTTGAGGCCGATGCCGGCGTTGAGGATCATCACCACGCCGAAATGCACCGGGTCTATCCCGAACGCCTTGACGACAGGAAGAAGCACCGGTGTGCTGATGATCACCAGCGGCGCCATGTCCATGAACGTGCCAAGCAGCAGCAGAATGATGTTGATGAGCAAAAGCACGATAACAGGGTTGTCGGAGATCGCGCTGATCGCCGCGACCATTCCCTGCTGGACCTGCAGGAACGCCATCAGCCAGCCGAAGGAGGCGGCGGTGCCGATCACCAGCAGCACCATCGCGGTGGTGCGCACCGCCTGCAGCACCGCCTCGACGAAGCCGCTCCAATCGAGTTCGCGGTAGACGAGGATCGCAACGAGCAACGCATAGAACACGGCGATGCAAGAGCTTTCCGTTGCCGTGAAGATGCCGGAGCGCACGCCGCCGAAGATGATGCCGATCAGGAGCAGCCCTGGAAGCGAAGCCAGAAAGTAGAAGCCGAGGCGGCGCAGGCCAGGGAAGGGTTCCGACGGATATCCTTTCTTCCGCGCCACCACATAGGCTGTGACCATCAGGGCTGCAGCCAGAAGCAGACCGGGCAGGATACCGGCGGTAAAGAGATCGGCGACCGAGACGTTGCCGCCCGCTGCGATCGAATAGAGGATCATGTTGTGGGAGGGCGGGATCATCAATGCGATGATCGCCGCATTGACCGTGACGTTGACGGCGTAGCTGCGGTCGTAACCGCGCGCCGCCATCTGCGGGATCATCAACCCGCCGACGGCGGATGCGTCGGCAACGGCGGAGCCGGAAATGCCTCCGAACAGCGTCGAGGCGACGATATTGACCTGGCCTAGACCGCCGCGCAGATGCCCGACGATGCCGGCGGCAAAGCGGATCAGGCGGTCGGCGATGCCGCCGCGCACCATCAGGTCGCCGGCGAAGATGAAGAACGGGATCGCCATCATCGCAAAGACGTTCATGCCGGAGTTCATCTGCTGGAAGACGACGATCGGCGGCAGCCCCATGTAGATGACGGTGGCAAGCGACGCGATGCCAAGGCAGAAGGCGATCGGCATGCCGATCATCATCAGGAGCGTGAAGGTGCCGAAGAGAATGCTGTAGGCCACTATGCTGCCTCCTGAATGACGACATCGGCGACGGGCGCTTCGCCCAGCACAACGTCGGCAAGACGCTCCGCCGCAAACAGTGCGATCAGCAGGCCGCCTGCGATCATCGGGAAGAAATCGACGCCGCCCGGCCAGCCGAGCACGGGGATGGTCGCCGCCCAGGTGCCGGCGGCAAGCAGGGTCGAATAGAAGCTCATGGCCAGGCCAAAGAGCACGATCAGCGAAAGGCTGACGATATCCATCAGGCGCTGCGTCGCAGGCGATGCCGAATGGCGCACGAAATCGAGCCCGAGATGCACGCTCTCGCGCACGCCGACGGCCGCGCCGAGCAGGATGAACCAGGACATCAGATGCAGCGACAGGGGTTCCGACCAGCTGGGCGTGTCGTTGAGGACATAGCGGGCGAAGACCTGCCAGCCGACGATTGCCGTCATGGTGACGAGGCCGAGGCCTGAGATGTAAAGCGAGAGCCGGCTGAGCCGGGCTAGCACAGGCCTGACAGCCTGCAAGAAACGCCACATTGCCTTTATCCTCCGTTGGCTGCCGGCGAGTGGAGTGTCCAACCGATCGGGCCGGACACTCAGGCGTATCGGATGCCGCTAAAGCGCGTCGCGATCTCCAGGATTCGCTAAGCTCTTGATTTTTCGCATCTCGGCATCGCAAAACCGCTGCACACTTTTACGCAGCTTGCTCTAGTTGATGGCGCGGATCCGCTCGAGCAGGTCCTTCATCTGTGGGTCGGTGACGAAGCGATCGTAGACCGGCTTCATCGCCGCGGAGAATTCGGCCTTGTCGACGGTGATGACGTTGGCGCCGGCTGCACGAACCTTTTCCTCCGACGCCTTTTCCCGCGCCGTCCAGAGCTCACGCATCTTCACCACCGATTCCTTCGCCGATTCCTTCAGGACCTTCTGGTCGTCGGGCGAAAGCTTGTCCCAGCTCATCTTCGAGATCACCAGGATTTCCGGATTGAGGGAATGTTCGGTCAGAGTGTAGTTCTTGGCAACCTCGAAATGCCTGGAGGATTCGTAGGACGGCCAGTTGTTTTCCGCCGCATCGACGACACCGGTCTCAAGCGACGAATAGACCTCGCCGAAGGGCATCGGCGTGGCGTTCGCGCCGAACGCTTCCATCATTGCAATCCACAGGTCCGACTGCTGGACGCGAACCTTCATGCCCTTGAGATCGGCCAGCTTCTCGATCGGCTTCTTGGTGGAATAGAACGAGCGCGCGCCGGAATCGTAGAAGGCAAGTCCGATCAGGCCGTGCGGTTCGAAGGCGGCAAGCACTTCGTCGCCGATCGGCCCGTCGACGGTCTTGTGCATGTGCTCGGTCGAGCGGAACAGGAAGGGAAGCCCGAGCACGACGGTCTGCGGCACCAGGTTGTTGAAGGGTGCTGCATTGACGCGGTTCATGTCGATGACGCCGAAGCGCGTCTGCTCGATCGTGTCCTTTTCGCTACCAAGCGCTGCATTGTTGGTGACGTCGATCTTGATGCGGCCATTGGTGCGCTTGGCGACCAGTTCGCCCATGTATTTCACAGCCTCGACGGTCGGATAACCGTCCGGGTGGATGTCGGCCGAGCGCAGCGTGATTTCCTGCGCCTGCAGGGTGCCGGCGCTGAGGGCAACGCCCAGGGCCAGGCAAAGCGTTTTTGCGATGTTCATTTTGTCCTCCTCCTTCTTGTAGCGCCGAAGCCTCCTCGCTTCGGACGAATGCGGGTGGCTTCAGGCACCTCTGTCCGTGAATGGCTTCAAGCCAAAGAGCCGTTCAGGATTTTCGACGAGCACGCGATGACGGGCGCCGGCGTCCGGCAGCCAGCCCAGAACTGTGTCGGTCAGTTCGGCATCGTCGGGATAGTCGGCACTGGTCTTTGCAAGGTTGTGTGGCCAGTTGCTGCCCCAGACCACGCGTTCGGGCGCATGCGCGACAACCGCGCGCGACAGTGCGGCGACGTCGGCAAAATCGGGACCGCCGGTCTTTGAGGATTCGTAGACACCGGCAAACTTGAACCAGCAGTTGCCGCCATCGATCAGCCGCTTGACCGCGGCGACTTCGGGTCCATCCGGTGCCGCGCCGGAGAAGAACTTGCCGTGATGGTCGAAAACCCAACGGGATTTCAGTTTCTGCAGTCTTGGTTCGTGCTGAAGGATGTTGCTGCCGTCGAACTGGATGGCGACCATCCAGCCGCGGGCTGCCGCCCGGTCATCCACAGCTTCGAGTTCGTCAAGGCCGACGGCGCCGCCGGGCAGATCCATGATCCTTGCGCCGATGACCCCTGCCGTAGATAGCGCGTCGAGCTCGCGCTCCGAGGTCTCCGCGCCGAAGGCGGCGACGCCGCGGGCCAAGGGTCCCATGGCTTTCAGGCAGGCAATCAGATTTGTATTGTCGCGCTGATGGGCATTGCCCTGCGTGATGATGACCCTGTCTATGCCGAGCCACCGCATGAGCTTTCTGTATTGGCCCGCATCGGGCAGGGCACCGGCGGGAAGTGCGGGCCCGCCAGCAAGGGCGGGAAAGCCGGGCAGATACATATGCATCTGGGTATCGACTGTGCCTCTTGGCAGCGCGATTTTTGGCGGGCGACCGGAGAGCGTTCTGACCAGCATCTCAATCATCCCTCATCCGGAACTCGGCAAGCGCATCGCGGTCGATTTCGATGCCAAGTCCCGGACCACCGGGGATTTTGACAACCCCCTGGTCATGCTCGATCGGCGTTTTGATCACCGCCTGCCGGAACGGATTTTCGGTGCGATCGAATTCGAGGATCGGCTCGATCGGATTGACGCGCACCGGATTGGGCACCATCGCCGCCATGAACTGGAGGGCGGCAGCGATATGAACCGCCGTCCCCCAGACATGCGGGACGATGCGGACGCCATGGAGCGCTGCCATATCGGCGACGCGTCGCGCCTCGGTGAACCCACCGACGCCGGCAAGATCGGGCTGGAGAATGTCGACGGCGCGGGTTTCGACCGGCTCGCGCATCCCCCAGCGGCTATGCCAGGTTTCTCCGCCGGCGACCGGTATCGGTTGGCCGGCACGCACTTCACGATAGGCGCCGAGCTGTTCCGGCACCACCGGCTCCTCGAACCAGTCGATGTCCAGCTCGGCAGCCTTGCGGCCAAACGCGAGCGCCTCAAGCACGTCGTAGCCATGATTGGCATCGACCATCAGCCGCATGTCTGTGCCGACCGCTTCGCGCACGGCACGGACGACAGCAAGATCCTCGCGCACGCCAAACCCGATCTTGATCTTGCTGGCATGAAAGCCCTCAGCGCGATAGCGGGCGACTTCGGCGGCGTTGTCCTCGACCCGGTCGATGCCGTCGCGCTTGAAGCTTCCCGTCGCATAGGCCTTGACCGTTTCGCGGAAGCGGCCTCCGAGAAGTGTGGAAACCGGCACGCCGAAATGTTTGCCCTTGATGTCCCAAAGCGCGATGTCGATGCCTGACAGCGCGGTCAGCGCCAGGCCGCGCTGGCCCTGGTCGCGCAGCGCGTTGTAGAGCCGCGCCCAGATCTTTTCGGTTTCAAGTGGATCGGCGCCCGTAAGCCAAGGGGTATAGGCGGCGACCACGGCGGCGTTGGGTCTTGCTGGGCCAAGGCATTCGCCCCAGCCGGTGGTGCCGTCGTCGCAGACGATCTCCACCAGCACATGGGCCCGCCGGTCGAAGCGCATCGACGCGCTCTCGAACGGCACCGCAAGGCGGTGTTCCAGCAGATGCGTGCGGACGGCTGTGATTTTCATCCTAGCGTTTCCAGGGCGCAATAAGCGTTGCGAGCATGTCTTCTTCCTGCGCCGTCAGGTCGTCGAGCGGCGGCCGCACGCGGCCCGCATCAAAACCCTGCAGCCGGACGCCGGCCTTGATCGCGGCGACGGCATAGCCCTTGCGGCGGTTGCGGATGGCCATGAAGGGGTAGAAGAAATCACGCAGGATCTCTTCGCAGCGTGCCCGATTGCCAGCGCGCAACGCCTTGTAGAACTCGACGGCGAGCCCCGGCACGAAATTGAAGACGGCGGACGAGTAGGTGGTGAAACCCGCTCCGAGATAGGCTTCGGCGAAGAGTTCGGCCGTTGGCATGCCGCCGAGATAGGTGAGCCGGTCGCCCATCGTCGCGGTGATCTGGCGGATGAGGCCGATATCGCCCGTCCCATCCTTGAAGCCGATGAGGTTGGGGCATTCGTCGCACAGACGCTTCAGCGTATCGACTGTCAGCACCGAGTTGTCGCGGTTATAGACCATGACGCCGATGCCGACGGACTGGCAGATCTCTCTCACATGAACGAAGAGCCCCTCCTGCGGTGCGTCGATCAAGTAATGCGGCAGAAGCAGGATGCCATCAGCGCCGGATTTTTCGACGGCGCGCGCCAGCTCGACGCCGATCTCGGTGCCGAAGCCGCATCCCGAAACAATGGCGGTTTTGCCGGCAGCTTCTTTAGCGGCGGCGACGATGCCCGGTATTTCCTTAGGCGAAAGCGAAAAGAACTCGCCGGTCCCGCCGGCGGCAAACAGCACTGGGGCATCGAAGCCGGACAGCCATTCGACATGGCGACGGTAGCTCTCGGGATGGAACTTTCGCTCGGCATCAAAATGCGTCACGGGAAACGACAACAGACCGGCGCCGAGCGCGGCCTTGATCTCTTGCGGCGTCATACTCGATTTCCTCTGCCTGCCTCCTCCGGCAAAGTTGTCGTACATGTATGATGAGATTGTGTCAATGAGTTATCGTACAGGTGAGCGCTGTTCGCGAAGCAGTGTCCGGTAGCGGGCCTGGCTGCCGCGCAGATGGCGTCGCATCGCCTCGCGCGCGCCCTCTTCGTCGCCGTTGGATATGGCGACAACGATGTCGTTGTGTTCGTTGTCGAGCATGGCGATATAGGCTGATTGGTCCTGTTCGCTGTCGTCGTTGCGCAGTGCACCGCGCGGGATGACGTTTCTGCCGATCATCGCCAGGAACTCGCGGAAGCGCGGATTGTTGGTGGCCTCGGCTATGGCGAGATGCAGGGCGAAGTCGGCTTCGACGCTGGAGATGCCGGCGTTGAGGCAGGCGCGTACCGCATCGTGTCTTTCGATGATCACCTCTTCCTGAGCGGGCGACCGGCGAAGCGCTGCAAGCCCTGCGGCTTCTACCTCCACGGCGGTTCGCAACTCCAGCAGTTCGATCATGGAGGATACGCGCGCCGGGTCGATATGATGCAGGGAAAGCGGTATGGGTCCGGCGGCGGGTGGGGGATCGAGAACGAAGACACCCGCGCCCTGACGCGCCTCGACCAGCCGGTCTGCCCGAAGCGCGGCGATCGCCTCGCGCACGACCGTGCGGCTGACGCCATGAGCCTCGGAGAGCTGCGCCTCGCTCGGCAACTTGCTGCCCGGCGGAAACTGACCCGCAGTGATCGCCCGCCGCAACGTGTCGCCGAGCCTCGACGTCAACGTGCCTGTTCCGGTGCCCGGCTCCAGCTTCGTTTGAACGCTCATCTCGTCTCCTTCTCGTGGTCGTTTGTCCGCCTGTAGGTACGTTTTGTCCAGCCTGTGTGCCACATCAATCGGCTTGTGGCATCACATGTCCGATTTATTGACGTGACAACATCAACCTGTATGATGAGTTGAGTTTAAATGCAATGCATGGATACCGGCTGCAGGGCGCCGGTTACGGAGGACGGGACTTGAAGCGACTGTTGATCACGGGTGCGGCGGGGGCACTGGGTCGCGCCATGCGGGCGCGCGTGGCTCATCTGGCCGAGATCGTGCGTCTCTCGGATATTGCCGATCTAGGCACGGCGGCACCGCATGAGGAGATCATGCCCTGCGATCTCGGCGACGCGGCCGCCGTGCATCGGCTGGTCGAGGGCTGCGACGCCATTCTTCATCTCGGTGGCATCTCGGTCGAGGACAAGTTCTCCAAGATCCTCAATGCAAACCTGCTGGGTCTCTACAATCTCTACGAGGCCGCACGGGCGCACGGTCAGCCGCGCATTCTTTTTGCCAGCTCCAACCACACAGTCGGCTTCTACCGGCAGGACGAGCACGTGGAGGCGGATGCGCCGATGCGCCCTGATGGCCTCTATGGCGTGTCGAAATGTTTCGGCGAGGCGCTGGCCCGGATGTATTTTGAGAAATTCGGCCAGGAGACGGCGCTTGTTCGGATCGGCAGCTGCATGGAAAAGCCGACCAACCACCGCATGCTGTCGACCTGGATGTCCTATGACGATTTTGCCGCGCTGATCGCTTGCGTGTTCCGCGCGCCGATGCTCGGATGCCCCATCCTCTGGGGCATCTCGGACAATGACAGCCGCTGGTGGGACAATTCGCACGCCGCCTATCTCGGCTGGCGACCTCGCGACAATGCCGAGCACTTCCGCGCCGAACTCGAACTCTCTCCCGGCCGGCCGGAGACCTCGTCGCCGCTTGCCGTCTATCAGGGCGGGATGTTCACGCAGGACCCGATTTTTACCGAAGACTAGCAGGTTGGGGATGGTAGCCTGACCTTTGCCATCGGCGACAGTGCGCCGTTGGATGCTGCGGCCGGCCGGCGTCCTAGAGCAATTCCACGAAAAGTGTGAAACGGTTTTCCGTCCGGAATTGCGCTATTTCAACGAGCTAGATCATTTCACTGTTTCGATGAAACAGTGAAGTGATCTAGCGCTCTGTGGAGAGGGGACGCACCTGCTTTACGTAGGTTCGCCCGACGCGGATTTCGCTTCCGTCCGACAGAAGCGCGATCAAGGCGGCGAAGGGCGCCTGCCGCAAGCCGACGATGCAATGGCGCCGAACGATCGAGCTTCGGTGGAGCCGGAGAAACTCAGCCGGGTCCAGCCGGCCTGCGAGTGAAGCCAGGCTCTCGTGGTGCAGGTAGGATTTGTTCTCGGTGTGGATGCGGACGTAGTCGCGCTCCGCCTGGAACCGCACCACGCGATCGAGCGCGATGCGAATGAACTCGCCTCTTGCCTTCACCCAGATATCGGCGACCTGCGCCTCCTGCTTGCGAAGCGCCTGCCGGAGCGCCCGCACGGTTTCGTTGAGTTCCAGCACGCGTTCGGCGCTTGTTCGTGCCGCAATCGCCATGCGGGCCCGATCAATCGCAGTTCGTAGACGATTGGGCTCGATCGGTTTGGTGACATAGTCGACCGCGGCGGCCTCGAAGGCGCGAAGGGCATAGTGATCGAAGGCGGTCACGAAAACGACGGCAGGTGCGTTGTTGCCCAACCGTTCCAAAATGTCGAAGCCGGTGCCGCCGGGCATCTGGATGTCGAGCAGGATCACGTCCGGCAAAAGTTCGGCGACGAGAACGCAGGCCTGCTGCACATTGCCGGCCGTCCCGACGATCTTGATCCCGGGCATGGCCCCGAGCAGGCGTATAAGCCGGCGACGCGCCAGGGGCTCGTCATCGATGACGAGGATCGACAGGGGCTCTATCTGGATTTCGTTCATGCGAGCCTCAGGGGCATTGTGATTGCTGCTCTGAAACGCTTGGGCGTTACAAGGCCGGATACACAGGCGCCGACGCCTGGAAAGCGCGCCTGCACCCGATCGGCGACATTCTTGAGACCGATCCCGGTGCCGGAAGACTGGCGTCGCCCGCCCCCGGTCTCCGGCGCGATATCGTTTTCGACGGCGATCTCGAGCGCATGGCCGACCTTGGCCGCGCTGATGACGATCTCAACCTGATCAGGAGAGCGGCCGACGCCGTGTTTCACGGCGTTCTCGATCAAGGGCTGCAGGATCAGACTTGGCACCAGAGCCTCTTCCAGGCCATTGGCGATGTCCATCCGCAGCTTCATCCGGTCGGAGTAACGCTCGCCTTCGATATGCAGATATCCGGTTTGCAGGGCGAGTTCATCCGCAAGCCGCACGTCGTGCAGCGGGTCGAGCTCCAACGTCGTGCGCAGAAAGTTCGAAAGCGACATCACCATGCGGGTCGCTGCAATGGTCTGCCCTTCCTCGATCAGGCCGGTGATGGAGTTCAGCGTATTGAACAGAAAGTGCGGATTGACCTGGTATCGGAGCGCACGCATTTGCGCGGCCAGTGCTTCCTCCCGCGAGATCGCCAGGCGCCGTTCGCGCTCACGCAGCTCGAAGCTGTAGAGCAGCGCGACGAAGAAGAACGACCACCCCACGAACGTCGCCATGCTGTAGACGAGCGTGTAACCGGTATTCGTCCAGTCGACCGTGATCGGGTCGGGACGCACGAATAAAACATAGAGCAGGAAGTCGATGCCGGTATTGGCAAAGGCGGCAATGAGAGAGGTGGAGAATCCAACGACGATCTTGGTGGCTATATGCCGGTGCCTGACCCGAAACATCGCCGCCGCGATACCGTAGGAAAGAACCATGCCACAGGACATCAGCAGCAATTTGCCGGGGGCAGACACGATCGGATCGGTTCCGAGTATGCCCCACAGGATACTGCTGATGAGAAATTCCACGAACCAATAGAGAAAACCGAGCCAGAGCGTCGTGCGCCGAACGCTGCCGATATAGGCGCTTTCGTCCGGCGATTTTGTTTCGTCCTTGGGTTTCATGCCATTTTTATCGTTCAACCGGCCGCCAATGTCGATTGCCGTTCGTCGGCGAAATCAAGCCGTTTGCAGAAAGTCCCGACCTTTCGGGCGCTGCTATTTGCCGCTTGCGGAATGCAAACCCCGTTGCTTTTGCCGGCCTGCCGCTCCGCGGAGGCCTTAGCGTCATGCCAGCCTCAAGGGCATGGTGATCGCCGCCCGAAAGCGGTGCGGTGCGACAAGACCGGAAATGAAGGCCCCCATCTCCGGAAATCGGGCCCTGATGCGGTCGGCGACATTCTTGAGGCCTGTACCCGTTCCCGGAGGCTTTTTGGTCGCGCATTGCGGTTCGATCGTCAGGTCGTTTTCGACGGAAAGCTCGAGGGTTTCACCGTGACGTGCCGCGCTGATCAGGATTTCGACCGCGCCGGCCGAACTGCCGACGCCGTGTTTCACCGCATTCTCGATCAGCGGCTGGAGAATGAGGCTCGGCACGAGCGCCTGCTCCAGGCCGGGTGCGATGTCGAGCTTCAGTCGCATGCGGTCCGAGAAGCGCTCGCCCTCGATGTTGAGATAGCCGATCTGCAGCGCCAGCTCGTCGGCGAGACAGACGTCCTGCATTGGGTCGAGTTCGAGCGTCGTGCGCAGGAAGGAGGAGAGCGAAAGCACCATGCGGCCCGCCGCCGTCGAAGCACCTTCCTCGATCAGCCCGGCGATCGAATTCAAGGTGTTGAACAGGAAGTGCGGGTTGACCTGGTAGCGCAGCGCCCGCATCTGCGCCGTTAACGCTTCTTCTCGCGTCAAGGCCAGGCGCCGTTCGCGTTCGCGCAACTCAAAATTGGAGAGAAGCGCAATGTAGAAGAAGGCCCATCCGTGGAACAGCGCCACGCAATAGATGACGGTATAGGCGACGTTGGTCCAGTTGACGTCGGCCGGATCGCCATGCGCGATAAGAAAGTGGCAAGCGAGGTCGACGCCGGCGTTGATCACTGCCGCGACGAGCGACAAGGCGGAGCCGACCAGGAGCTTGAAGAGAATGGAACGCTCCCTGCACCTGAAGAGCGTGGCTGCCATCGCATAGGACATCAGCGTGCCGTTCAACACCAGGATCAAGGTGATCGGCGCAACTTCTATTGGGTCATATCCGAGGACTGCCCATAGTACGCTGGTGATGACGCCCTGCATGAATTGATAGAGGAAGCCGTAGGAAAGGGTCGCACGGCGAACACCTGCGGTATACTGAGTCTCTTCCGGCGAAGCCGTGTCATCTCCTCGTGCCATGTGGGTTTATCCCTCAAGCCGAGATGGTTGTCGATTGCCGTTCGTCGGCGAAATCGAGCCGTTCGCAGAAAGCCCCAACCTTTGGGCGCTGCAATTTGCCGTTTGCAGAAAGCAGAATTCTCCCCTTTCCCCGGCTTGCTATAGCGCCCGATGACCCGCCGCCCCCTGGCTCGTATTCGCCTGGGGGTTGTGCGCTGACGAACGCAAATGAAAAGGGGCAGACATTGAATACCTGTGTGAAGGCGGACGTTTTGAGGATCAACCTTCTGAGCTCGACTGCGCTTGGACGCGCCGGTCTTGTCTCGATCATGCTGGCGGCCGTGCCGTTCGTCCCGTCGCCGGCGAAAGCGGCCGGATTGCTCGTTCCAAACGACACGACCTGGACCACCGACCAGACGATCAACGGCAATCTCGTGATCCGCGGCGGTCCCAGTGGCGCTACTCTGACGATCAAGGACGGCGCCTCCGTCGAAAGCAAGGGCGGCTACATCGCTGACGGCAAGGGCTCGGTCGGAACGGTCGTCGTTTCCGGTCCCGGCTCGACCTGGGATATCGTCGATCCAGATCCGCGCGGCTACCGCGTGCTTTTCGTCGGGGGTTTCGAGGGCGGCATCTACGGCGGCAAGGGCACGCTGATCGTCGAGAATGGCGGCAAAGTCTCGGCGAAGGAGACCTACATCGGTGCCTTGCAGGAAGGCGACGGAACGCTCGTGGTTCGCGGTGCCGGATCCATGCTCAGCACCGATTTTCTGGGCGTCGCCTTCGGCGCACTGACGCTCAACACTGGCGCGGTCAGGATCGAGGACGGTGGCGTCATCAACTCCAACAAGGCCATTTTCGAGAACGGCACGGTTCTGGTGAGCGGCGAGAATTCGCGCTGGATCAACGCCGGCGACTTTACGATCGGCGACAGCTTCACGATCGAGAAGGGCGCCGTGGTCTCGACCAACACCGCGACCCTCCGGGAGGATGAGAGCGTCGACACCATTCAAGTGTCTGTCGACGGCGCTGGCAGCGAGTTCAAGGTCAATGACAAGCTGACGATTGGCGAGGCCGGAGACGTCAACCTTTCGGTCGCCAACGGCGCAAAGCTGTCAGCGGGCGGTGGTATCGTCCTTTCTGGCGTCGGTGGTGCGATCCGGGAAGGCATGGGCAGTCTTTCGATCGGCGGCAAGGTCGATATGGATCGTGTCGGCGGCCCGATCGCTCGGCAGGCGCAGGCGGCCGGCACGGTCGATCCCTCCTCGAAGATCGATTTCGGCCCAAGGAAGGGGCACGTCAATTTCAACCACACGAACACCGGCTATGAATTTGCCAACACGATCGGTGGCCAAGGGTCGATCAACAATTTCTCGGGCGAAACGGTCGTGAGCGGCGACCTGACGAAGTTCCACGGCAAGGTGAACGTCTCCGGCGGTAAGCTGGTTCTCAAGAGCAACCTCGACACAATCGATAACGACGCGGACACGGGCCCCTTGGACTACAGCACGACCCGGTTCGACGTGAAGGATGGAACCCTGATCGTCGATGGCGAAGCGGGAAGAGTGCAGACAACTTTTCTTGACGGAAAGACCTACACCAATTCCGTCGTCGTCTGGGGGGAAACGCTGAACCGCATTGGCAATCCGGCCTCGACGGCTTTCGGCCGCCTTGGCGGATCCGGCACTATTGGGACCACCGCGGTCGACAAGAGAGCGGTCATTGCACCGGGAAACAATTCGACCGGCACGCTGACGATCATGGGGCAACTGGAAATGAGCGACGGCTCGATCTACGAGGCCGACATCGCCGGCGACGGTCGCGCCGACAGGATCGCCGTCAAGGGCTTGCAGAACGGCGTGCGGGGCGATGGCGTCGCGACGATCGGCAATGGCGTCAATGTCGAGGTGACCGCGCTCGATGCCAATACCAGCTACCAGAACGGCCACACCTATACCATTCTGACCGCGGAAAACGGTGTCGACGGTCAGTTTGCCCAGGCGATTTCGAAGTCCGCCTTTCTCGATGTCACGCTGGAGCAGAAGGACAAGCAGGTCGATCTCAAGATCGCGATCAAGGATACGGGTACACCTAATCCTGGTAATCCCAATCCTGGCAACCCGAACCCCGGTAATCCAAATCCCGGCAACCCGAACCCGGGCAATCCCAATCCCGGCAACCCGAACCCTGGCAATCCCAACCCTGGAAACCCGAACCCGGGCACGCCGGGCACGTCGGCCAAGTTCGAACGCGTGGCCATCAGCGGCAATCAGAGGAACACGGCGCTCGCCCTCAACACGCTTGCGCAGAGCGGGCCATCGCTTGCGCTCTACAACATTCTCCTGAGGCTCGACGCCGCCAATGCGCGTGGTGCCTTCGACCGCCTGTCCGGCGAGGTTCATGCTTCGGCACAGACAGCGCTGATCAATGACAGCAGCTTGCTGCGCAACGCGGCGAACGACCGCATTCGCGACGCTTTCGGCGACGTTGCTGCTGCGAATGTCCCGGTTCTGGCCTACGGGCCGGAGGACAAGATCACGACCGGTGCAGTCGCCGCGATCGACGCGGTCGCCGTCCCGCCGCCGCCAATGGTCGGCTGGGGACAGGTTTTCGGCTCCTGGACCAACACCGATGGCAACGGCAATACCGGCCAACTCGATCAGTCGACGGGTGGCTTCATCACCGGCTTCGATGCGGCGGTCTCGGACAATGCGTTGGTTGGCATCATGGCCGGCTACAGCCGGACGAATTTCGACGTCGACAGCCGTGCTTCGAGCGGCGACAGCGACAACTACCATCTCGGCGTCTACGGTGGCGGCCGTTGGGGCGATGTCGCGTTGCGGTCCGGCCTTGCCTATACCTGGCATTCGATCGAGACGGAGAGAGCGGTCGTCTTCCCAGGTTTCCGGGACGCGTTGAAGGCCGACTATGATGCCGGCACATTCCAGGCGTTCGGCGAAGTCGGATACCGTATCGACCTGCCGAGCGTAGCGCTCGAGCCCTTCGCGAACCTCGCCTATGTCAGCCTTCACACCGACGGTTTCACTGAGAGTGGTGCTGCGGCGGCTCTGTCGAGCAGGAGCAACACGACCGATACGACCTTCACGACGCTCGGTCTTCGTGCGTCGGCCCCTCTCAGTCTGGGGGCCACCAATGCCAAGGTGCGCGGCATGCTTGGTTGGCAGCACGCCTTTGGCGATACAACGCCTTTCTCGACGATGGCTTTCGGCACGGGCAGTGCCTTCTCGGTTGCCGGTACGCCGATCGCCGAGGATGCGGCGATCATCGAGGCCGGCATTGATTTCGCGCTGACCGACACTGCGAGCCTCGGCATCACCTACACCGGCCAGTTCGGCTCAGGCACGACGCAGAATGCCGTCGATGCCAAGCTTGATGTGCGCTTCTGATGCGGCTTTTACGCTGGATCACCGCAACGTTGATGGCGACGATCGTCGCCACCAACCCGCTCTATGCGCAGGAGGCGCCGAAGGACGCGACGGCCCCCTCTTCGCTCGCCGAGACCTACGACGACTGGAGCGTCGCCTGCGCGGTGACAGACGGCAATCGCAGGTGTGTTCTTTCGCAGCGCCAGGTTCACCAGAGCGGACAGCGCGTGCTGACGCTGGAACTTGAACCGGTCGACGGCGCTGGCCTCCAGGGACAGCTCGCGCTGCCTTTCGGTCTCTACCTGGACAAGGGCGTCTCTCTTGGGGTCGATGATGCCACGGGTAGCAAACCCTCGCGGTTTCGAACCTGCATGCCGGTCGGATGCATCGTCGCGCTGACGTTCAATGAGGAGACGATCAAGCTGCTGCGTGGCGGCAAGGTGCTGAAGCTCGTCGCCTTTGCCAGCGACACCGAGAAGGAGGTCAGTTTCTCGATCTCGCTCAAGGGGTTTGCAACCGCGCTCGACCGCACCATTGCCTTGATGCAGAAGGCTTGAGGCGAGGCGTGTTGCCGGCGGCTGCTTGCGCCTCAGTTGCCGGTACGACGATAGCGACGGCTCAGGCGCAGTTAGCCATCGGACCTCTCTCGGTCCTCCCCGGGGAAGGCGCTCTCTCGTTCGGTTGGGCCGCCAGCCCCGATGCGAACTGGGGAGCGCTGTCCTTGCCGGCGATCCAGACCGCGTTTCGCCCTGCCGCCTTTGCCGCATAGAGCGCTCGATCGGCGGAAGACAGAAGCTCGCTTGCCTCCTGTTGCCTTGCGACAAAGGCAACACCGACGCTGACGGTCGCCGAAAGCGTCGTGTTTCCGGCCCTGACCCGCGCCTGCTCGAAGGCACTGCGGATGTCCTCGGCGATGGCTGCGGCCTGCGATCGGTCGACCCCGGGGAAGCAGGCCGCAAACTCTTCGCCGCCCATGCGCGAGAGGAAGCCCTTGCCGCCAACGGCTTGCGAGATGACCGCCGCGCACTCGATGAGCACCTTGTCGCCGACAGCGTGTCCATGGCGATCGTTGATCGCCTTGAAGTGGTCGATGTCCATGTACATCAACGCTCCATCATCGGGTCTTGTCGCCAGATAGGCGTCGACGCTCGCCATGAAAGCGCGCCGGTTCTGCACACCGGTGAGGGCGTCGGTTTCCGACGCCAGCTTGTATCTGTACTGCGTTCTTTCTTTGATCAGCGCGAAGAACGAGAACCCGCCCGCAAGACTGTGGATGAAGAGTTCGAAGGTCAGCAGCTGATACCATATCGGCTGTTCGGCGCCCGACGCCGTGTTGCCGAAAAGCGGCCAGACGAAGATCAGCGGGATGCGCACGAGATAGAACAGGCCATGCGTGGCGAAGAGAAATGCGACGATGTAAGAGCTTGGAAGCCTGCGGAAATTGTCGGAGCGGAAAATCTCGACCGCGATCATCGCCGAATAGACGAAGATCAGCGCGGAAAACAGCACGATCCTGCTGGTGACATTGTTCTGGACATAATCGGAAAAACCGGTGACCAGCAACCACAACACCGGCCCGGCCAATGCGGACGCGATCTTCAGCGGTTGATTGTCGAAGGCGCGCAGGCCGAGCCAGATGAGCGCCAAGCCCAGAACCGTCAGGGCGTTGCCCAGCGTCACCGGGACGAAGGAATGACCCGGACCTCGGAAGGCAAGCAGGGTAAATCCAAGTGCGGCGACCAGAAATGCGCAGGACCACAGCCTCAGTTCCAGGCTGTTGCGCTCCTGGCGTGACGCGAGCGCGAAGAAGACTGCAAAGACCACCAACGTCGCGAAGGAGCTGATCATGATCGTCGGGGTATGTAGCGCTTCCACCGTCAACTCCTGGATTCTGCGGGACGTTATGCGCCAGAATCTTAAAGGTTTCGCAAATGACGGGGGCGGCGATTAGCAGGGGTCGGGGACGCCGAACTCGGTATTTCCTGCGCGCTATGACGGCCTGGTTTGTCGCATCGTCAGGTCCGACATCAGCCGCTGTTGGCCGGCCCGGATCACGTCTTCCATTGCATGTCGGGCGCCTTTGGCATCACCGCGGCGGATTTCCTCGACGATGCGGATATGGGTCACGGCGACGCGGTCGATTTCGCTGCGGTCGGCGGAAGGATTGGTGAGTTTGAAGACGCCGATCAGTGCCGCCTCGATCAGGCTGCCCACCGTGCGCATGAACGGGTTGAGGGACGCTTCGAGGAGATGCAGGTGGAATTCGAGGTCGGCATGCGCCAGCGTTTCGGCGCTGTGGTCTTCATTGCCCATGGCAACGGCGAGCCGCATCATCTGGGCGATGTCGGCGTCGGTGGCGCGCTCAGCCGCAAGCGCTGCCGCAAAGGGTTCGAGCGCCAGCCTGATTTCGCTCAGGTGATTCAAAAACTCCTCGTCGACGCCAACGCTGAAATGCCAGGAAAGCACGTCGCTGTCGAACAGGTTCCAATGCGCCCGCGGCATGACCCGCGTCCCGATGCGCGCGCGCGGGAACACCAGACCTTTGGCCGCGAGCGTCTTCATTGCCTCGCGCAGCACGGTGCGCGACACCTTGAAGCGTGCCGCCAGCTCGACGTCACCAGGCAGAATATCGCCGGCTAAGAACTCTCCGCCGACCACCGCGCGCCCGAGCTCGTCCACGACATGGCCGTGGCTTGAGCGTTTCACAGGTTGCTTTGCGAAGGTTCCTGGCAGCATGAGGTGCACCCATGCCCTTCCTAGACGTGCCGCTGTTCGTTGCGGGACACGTATACGATGCCCTTCTGCATGAGGATGAAGACGAACAGCAACAGGCCGATCAGGATCTTCGTCCACCAGCTGGAAAGCGAGCCGTCGAAGGTGATGTAGGTCTGGATCAAGCCCTGGATGAGGATACCGATGAAGGTCCCGGCAACAAAGCCGGAGCCGCCGGTCAAAAGCGTGCCGCCGATCACCACCGCAGTGATCGCATCGAGTTCGACGCCGACGGCCGCAAGCGAGTAGCCGGCCGAGGTGTAAAGCGAGAACACGATGCCGGAAAGGCCCGCGAGCAAACCTGACAATGCGTAGATCATGATGGTGGTGCGTCCGACCGGTACGCCCATCAGCTTGGCGGTGGCGGTGCCGCCGCCGAGGGCATAGACGTCGGTGCCGAAGCGGGTGCGGTGGGCAATGAGGATGCCGATGCCAAAGACGAGCAGCATCAGCCCACCGATGAGCGTGATCCTGCCGCCGCCGGGAAGCTTGTAATAAAAACCCTTCAACGTGCCGTAGAACGGATGCTTGATGGCGATGGAATCGATCGACAGCACGAAGGCCATGCCGCGGGCCAGAAACATGCCGGCGAGCGTGACGATGAAGGCCGGCATCTCCAGATAGTGGATGATGGCGCCCATTACCGCTCCGAAGAACGTCGTGATCAACAGCACCATGGCGAAGACGGCGAGCGGATGGGCGCCGCTATTCTCCAGCACGACGGCCAGGAACACACCGGTGAAGGCGATCACCGAGCCGATCGAAAGGTCGATGCCGCCGGACAGGATCACGAAGGTCATGCCGACGGCGGCGATGCCGAGGAAGGCGTTGTCGGTCAGCAGGTTGCCGATGACCCGCGTCGACAGGATGTTGGGATACTGCGCCACGCAAAGCGCATAGCTCAAGACGAAGATGACGATGGTTGCGGTCAGCGGCAGGTATTTGGGTTTCATCGCGCTTGCCGCTCCGTCGGTTTTCTGCTGGCGCGCAGAAGCGCGACAAAGGTGAAGGCGTTTCGAACCGGTGGCGACTGCAGCACGAGAATGAAGACGATGATCGCCGCCTTGATGATCAGGTTGAATTCCGGCGGAAAGCCGGAAAGCAGGATGCCGGTGTTGATCGACTGGATGATGATGGCGCCGAGCACGGAGGCGGCGATGCTGAAGCGGCCGCCGAGAAGCGAGGTGCCGCCGATGACGACCGCAAGAATGGCGTCGAGTTCGAGCCAGAGCCCGGCATTGTTGGCGTCGGCGCCCTTGATGTCGGCGGCGGCGATAATGCCGGCAATCGCGGCACAAAGGCCTGATAGCATATAGGCAGCGATCAGCAGCACCGGCGTCAGCACACCGGATAGCGTGCTTGCCTGGCGGTTGACGCCGATCGCCTCGATCAGCATGCCAAGCGCCGTCTTTCGCACGATCAGCGCTACCAGGATGCCGAAGATCAGCCAGATGATCACGGGCAGGGGCAGCCAAGCGAATGAGCCGCTGCCAAGAAAAATCAGCCCCTCATCGTTGAAGGTGAGGATCGCGCCTTCGGTGACGAGCTGAGCGATGCCGCGCCCGGCGACCATCAGAACCAGCGTTGCGATGATGGGCTGGATATCGAGAATGGCGACGAGGATACCGTTCCAGAGACCGCAGAGAATGCCGGTGCCAAGGGTGATCAGAAGCGTCATCGCCAGCGAGTGGCCCGACGTGATCGACGAGGCGGCGACTGCCCCGCAGATCGCCATCACGGCGCCGACAGAAAGATCGATGCCCTTGGTGGCGATAACGACGGTCATGCCGATCGCGAGCAGAACCACAGGGGCGCCGCGGTTGAGGATGTCGATGAGACTGCCATAGAGGCGGCCGTTCTGGATTTCGAGGCGGAAGAAGCCCGGGAACACGAAGGATACCATCAGGAGAATGACCGCCAGCGCTATCAGCTGCGGTAGGAGCCTGATCGCATAGCCCCTAAGTATTGCTGTCATGCCGCTCCCCGTTCATTCGCCGATGCGATGGCCTCGATGATCTGGTCCGCCGTGATCCGATCGCCTTCGAGCGAGGCGACGTGCTGGCGGTCGCGCAGCACCACGATGCGCGTGCTGTAGGCAACGAGTTCCTCGATCTCCGACGATATGACCATCAGCGACATGCCTTTCTCGCGCAGACCCTCGATGAGCCGGACGATCTCGGCATGCGCGCCAACGTCGATGCCGCGCGTCGGCTCGTCGAGGATCAGGAATTCGGGTTCCGTTGCTAGCCAACGGGCAAGAATGGCTTTCTGCTGGTTGCCGCCGGAAAGCAGTCGGATCGGCTTTTCGCGATCGGCCGTGCGGATGTCGAGCGCCCTGATATAGTGGTCCGCCAGGCGGTTCTGCTCGGTACGGGAGATCGGACGGGTCCAGCCGCGTCGCGCCTGAAGGGCGAGCACGATGTTTTCGCGCACCGAGAGATCTCCGACGATGCCCGCGGTCTTGCGGTCCTCGGGGCAGAAGCCGAACCGTCGCGCGATCGCCTGGCGCGGCGACGATAGCTGGACGGTCTTGCCGTCGACTTCAGCCGTGCCGCTGTCGGCGCGATGGGCACCAAAGAGGATCTCGGCCGTCTCCGTGCGGCCGGAGCCGAGAAGCCCGGCAATGCCGACAACTTCGCCCGCCCTCAAATCGAGGTCGAAGGGGGAGACGTGGCCCTTGCGGCCAAAATTGCGGAAGCGATAGCGCACCGATCCGGTGAGATCCGCTCCTTCGCGCGCAGAGCGGATTTCCGCTGCAAGCTCGCGGCCGATCATCATCGAAATCAGGTCGCGCCGCTCGAGTGACGCCGTGTCTCGGGTGCCAACCAGCTGGCCGTTGCGAAGCACAGTGATGCGGTCGGAGATTTCGTACACCTGTTCGAGGAAATGGGTGATGAAGACAATGCCGAGGCCACGCGCCTTCAGTCGCCGGATGATGCGAAACAGCATCTCGACTTCGTGGGCGTCGAGACTTGCCGTCGGCTCGTCGAGGATCAGCACCTTGCCGGAGAGATCGACGGCGCGGGCGATCGCGACGACCTGCTGTATGGCGACGGAATAGCTGTCGAGCGCGCGGGTGACGTCGAGGTCGAGCTCGTAGTTTTCAAGCAGTGCGCGCGCCTGACGGTTCATGGCGCGGACATCGACGAAACCCAACCGGCGCGGCTGTCGGCCGAGGAAAAGGTTTTCCGCTACCGTCAGGTTCGGCAGCAGGTTGACCTCCTGATAGACGGTGCCGATGCCGAGCTTCTGCGCATTGAACGTATCGCGCGGATCGATCTCGACGCCGTCGAGCAGGATCATGCCCCCGTCGCGCCGGTACGCGCCGGTGAGGCATTTGACCAGCGTCGACTTGCCGGCGCCGTTCTCGCCGAGAAGCGCATGGACCTCGCCTCTGCGCAAATGAAAGTCAACCTTGTCCAGGGCTCTCGCACCGGGAAAGACCTTGTCGATCCGGGTCGCCGAAAGCAGGTTGTCGCCGATGGTCTGCATGATCCCTCCCTGACTGGAACGCGGCGCACTCAGTCGAGCACGCCGCATTACTTCAGTGTTCCGAAAATCAGCATGCTTCACCTCGATCCTCGTGCTCGAGCGAAGCATGCCGACCGGACATCGAGCCCGCGGCGACAACGAGGCGGGCGAGCCCGTTCCGTCGTCCAACTCCGCAGTATCGATCGTCTGGCTTGTGACAACAGGCGCCGACGGTTCGCGTCGACGCCGGTCGCGGGATCAGTAACCGAGACCCTTCTTCGCTTCGTAGATCTTCATCGGATCGTCGGCCTGGGTGTAGAGCTTCGATTCCGTCTGGATCCACTTCGGCGGCTTTGTTCCGTCCTTCTGGAACGCGGCGAGCGCGTCGAAAGCGGGGCCTGCCATGTTCGGGGTCAGTTCGACGGTGGCGTTGGCTTCGCCCGCGGCCATCGCCTGGAAGATATCCGGCACGGCATCGATCGAAACGACGAGGATGTCGCTGCCCGGCTTCAGGCCGGCTTCCTTGATCGCCTGGATGGCGCCGACCGCCATGTCGTCGTTGTGGGCGTAGAGCGCGCAGATATTCTTGCCGCCGTCTTCGGCCTTGAGGAAGCTTTCCATGACTTCCTTGCCCTTGGTGCGGGTGAAGTCGCCGGTCTGGCTGCGGACGATCTTCAGGTTGTCGTGGCCGGAAAGCGCCTGCTCGAAGCCCTTCTTGCGATCGATCGCCGGTGAAGACCCTGTCGTGCCCTGGAGTTCGACGATGTTGCACGGCTTGCCGGCAACCGTGTCGGCAAGCCATTTGCCGGCGACATTGCCTTCATGCACGAGGTCAGACGTGACGGCGGTCATGTACAGCTCGTCGGACGCATCGACGGTTCGGTCGAGCAGGATGACGGGGATTTCCGCGTCCTTGGCTTCCTCGAGAACCTCGTCCCAACCGGTGGCGACGACGGGGGCAAGCAGGATGGCGTTGACACCCTGGGCGATGAACGAGCGTAGCGCCTTGATCTGGTTTTCCTGTTTCTGCTGGGCATCGGCGAATTTCAGGTCGATGCCGCGCTCTTCAGCCTGCTGCTTCGTCAGCGTCGTCTCTGCAGCGCGCCAGCCGGACTCCGAGCCGATCTGCGAAAAACCGACAACGAGATCTGCGGCAGATGCGCTGCCAAACGTGCAGGCAGCAAGGATCGTTGCACTCGCGAGTGCTTTGGCGAATTTCATGATTTCCTCCCAAAGAAAGCTGCTCTCCTCGCAGCAGTTTCAAAAAATCATATAATAATACTTTTGTAAACTCACCTTTGAGGACAAGCGCCGAGGGCGCGCATCGGATGCGCCTCGCTTCCGGCTCGCATTCGCCGCACGGTCAAGAGGATCGAAGACAGCCGCCGATATCGCCTGCATCCCGCCTGCATTGTTCGAAACCGTTCGTTGGCGGCGAGCAGGGCATTCGTCGCACGAGCTGGTCCAGAATGAGGCTTGTCACCATTGAACGCGTGTGCAAAGATGCTCGCGTGTGCAAAGGAGTCGTGCCCGAATGAACCTGGAAAGACCATTCTATTCGAACGATCTTGAGGGTCGGGCGAGCCTTTGCCGAGACATTATCCTGTCGGCGGGAGCGCTTGTGCTCCGTGGCTTTGAAGACAGCGCGACGCGCGCCTTCTCGATGAAGGGGCCGCAGGACTTTCTGACCGAGACGGATGCCGCCTCCGAGGCGCATATCCGCAAGGCGATAGCCGAGCACTTTCCTGACGACGCCTTCTTCGGCGAGGAGGGCGGCGGATCGATCAGTAATCGTCTCTGGGTGGTCGATCCGGTCGACGGCACCGCCAATTTTGCCCGCAGCATCCCGCATTTCTGCATCTCGATCGCCTATATCGAGGATGGTCGGGCGGAGATCGGCGCCATCTACAATCCCGCACTGGATGAGCTCTACTTCGCCCGGCGCGGTTCAGGCGCGACCCGCAACGGTCAGCCGATCGCCGTCGCCGCCACCACGGCGTTTGAGACGGCGTCGGTGGAAATGGGCTGGTCCGGCCGCGTGTCGAACGAGATTTATCTCGAAACGATCCGCGATCTGCTGGCGCTCGGCACCAATGTCCGCAGGGCAGGCTCGGGCGCGCTGGCGCTTGCCTATGTCGCTGACGGTCGTTCGGATGCCTATATCGAACTGCACATGAACTCCTGGGACTGCGTGGCGGGATTGCTGCTTGTCGCCGAGGCCGGCGGTGATGTCTGTCCCTTCATGGAGATCGGCAGCCTTCGCGGCGGCGGGCCGGTTCTGGCATCCGCGCCAGGCATCGCCGGTGGGATAAGCCGGGCATCGCGGATACCGATCGCCTCGACAGGCGACGTCGTTGCCGAACTGCAGCTCGCCTGAGCGGCTCTGCCAAGGGCGCCGACAATGCGAATTCTGGGTGGCATGCCTTTCGGCGTCGCCCGATCTGGAAAGGAAACGGCATGGATGCACCTGTTTATGCGCGCCCGGCGATCAGTCTGATCGCAAGCGGGATCGGTCCGCACAAATCCGATCTCTATATCGGCGGCAGCGACGGCGCACGCGATCTCGAATTGCTGAAGCACCACGGCATTTCGGTGGTGGTCAACTGCGCGATCAATCTCGATATCAACTGGGTGCGCGAGAGGGAGGCTGACGATGGTGGCGATCTGCGGCCGAGCGGCTATGCCGACATTCGCTACTACAAGCTCGGCCTGATCGACGGCGAAGGCAGTCCGGATACGATGATGCTCGGCGCCTACTACATCCTGGACGGAGCACTGCGCCAGGCGATGCCGAAGCGCGAAACCTATCCCTTCGCCGATGGCGGCAATGTGCTGGTCAACTGCCGCGGCGGACGCAGCCGATCCGTCTCGCTCGTGGCCCTGTTCCTGCACAAACAGCAGCCGGAGCTTTTCCCGACGCTTGACGCCGCGGTCGCCCACATTCGTGAATACCGCGAACTGCGTCCCGACGAGTGGTTCGAGACACCGAAGCCGATGCTTTACGAGGCGGCACGCCGGGCGTCTGAATGGATCGACATGATCGCCGGCAAGACATCCGGGCGGGACTGATGTTGAAGCGCAGCCAAGCCAGTATCGCCGTCATCGCCGACGCGCATTTCCACGATCTCGAAGGCGATTTCGATTTCCCCGGCATGAGCATCGACGGGCAGCGGATGATGGTTCGCAGCTGGGCCGAAACGCGGCAGTCGACCCGTGTTTTTAACGAGAGCGCCAAGGCACTTTCAGTGGCATTGGACGAGGTGCGGGATCGGGGCATCCGGCACGTCGTCCTGCTCGGTGATTACACCGATGACGGTCAGCGGCAGACGACCGCAAGCCTGCGCCGGATCCTCGACCGGCACGCCAACGCATACGGCACCGCCTTCTATGCCCTTCCCGGCAATCACGACATTTTCGGTCCGACGGGGCGCCACCACACCAAGGAGTTCCTCGACCAGGATGGCGCCAGCGTCTGGGTGACCAGCGATCCTGCGTCGACGGCGGCGGGCGCGATCGTCACTCCGCGCATGTATTGCGAGGGATATCCCACCGGCCTCGGCCCGATGGCTGCCTGCGGCTATTTCCGCAAGCCGGAATATCTCCATTGGGAGACGCCGTTCGGCCTGTCCGACGATATCGAAAATCGGCGTTACGAGGTGGTTTCGCCGGATGGAAGCAACCGATATTCGTTGATGGATGCCTCCTATCTGGTCGAGCCGGAACCGGGAATCTGGCTGTTGATGATCGACGCCAATGTGTTCGAGCCACGGGATGGCACGTTCGTAGGCGGCGAGGAAGCAGCCTTTGTCGACAGCACCGCCGCCGGCTGGAACGCCATGCTGCGCCTGAAACCCTTCATCGTCTCGTGGATCACAGACGTCTGCGCGCGGGCAGAGGCGCTGGGCAAGACCGTGCTCGCCTTCTCGCATTACCCGGCGCTCGATCCATTCGACGGCGCGACCGGTGCCGAGCGTGTGCTCTTCGGGGAAACCAACATCGCCCGCCGCACGCCGCGCCAAGCTGTCACCGATGCCTTGCTGGGCGCCGGGCTGACCGTGCATTTCAGCGGCCACCTTCATGTCGAGGGTGTAACGCGACGCACCCGCGGCGAGCGCCAGTTGACCAATGTGGCAGTGCCCTCGCTCGTCGCCTATCCTCCAGCCTTCAAGATCATTCAGCCGGTGAACGGCGGTATTGTCGTCGATACCGTCGAGCTGTCGGCGAAGACGGTGGATCCGCGTCTGGCGCAGGCCTATCGCCGCGAGACGGAGCGGCTAGGGGAGACGGACGAAGCCGCCTTCAATGCCGAGGATTACGGCGCTTTCCTGCGGGCTCATAAGTTGGCCTTGGTTCACCACCGCTATTTTCCCAAGGAGTGGCCGCAGGATGTGGTGAGCCGCGTCTCGGGCGCCACGCTCTCAGGTATCTGCGCGGAACTTCTTGATGCCGACGTGGTGGTGCAAGCTTTGCACGCGCTTGCAAAAAAGTCCGGATTTTCGGCCGAACAAGTTGCTGCCTGCCGCATGATCGATGTCATCGCCGACTGGTACTGCCTGCGCCAGGCGGGTCACTTGGCGCTGCCTGCGATATCGCCAGAGCGGCTGCGTCTTTACCGCGCCCTTTCCGAGCGCTTCGGCCGAGAGCCGGATGAGGGGTGGGACCGCTCTGTCGCCGGTTTCCTGTCGATCTTCCTGGGCGCGTTTGCCGCCTTTCTCGACCGAGCGGAAGTGGGTGCGCGGCAGATCGAGATCACCTTGCAGCGAGAAGCGAAGGAGGTTGTTTGACCATGGACCAGCAGTCTTTTGTATTACCCGGTCGAGGGGTGAAACCGCCGGCAAGCGTCCCGGAGTTGAAGGAGGCGTTTCGCCTCGGTGCCCGCGGGCTCAAGGGCGGGCGGCTCGAAGTCGCGAAGTTCGCGCTATCCCATCCCTATGACATCGCCTTTGCGAGCGCACGGGAAGTGGCTGAGCGGGCCGGCGTTTCGACCACCACGGTCATGCGGCTGATCAGCGATCTGGGCTTTGAGAAATACGCCGCATTCCAACAGTTGTTCCGCGAGGAACTGCGCCGCGGCAGACAATGAAACTGGGCTTCGAGCAGTAACGAACCGAAGGACCGTCCGACCGGAGTGCACCCATGGAATCGGCCATCGTCAGCATCAATCTCGTTGGCGCCGTGGCGCTGCTGCTGTTCGGGCTTTCGCAGGTCAAGGATGGCGTGCAGCGCGCCTTCGGCGCCCGGCTGAAGGCCGGCTTGGCCGCCGGCACGCGCGACGGTTTGCGATCCTTCCTCGCCGGACTGGTTGCGACGATCGCACTGCAAAGCTCGACTGCGACGGCACTGATGATCGCATCCTTCGCCGAACGCAATCTCGTTGCGCCGCGCATGGCGCAGATCGTGCTTCTGGGCGCCAATGTCGGAACGGCGATGACGGCGTGGATCGTGTCGATTGGCATCGGCTGGCTCTCACCGCTGCTGATCCTCGTCGGCGTCATCCTTTCACGGGGAACGTCGAATGGACGAAAAGGCGGTGGCGCCGCCCTTGTCGGCGTCGGGCTCATGCTGTTGTCGCTGCATCTGATCGGTCTTGCGACGGAACCGGTGCGCGCATCTGCGGCGCTCTCGGCCTTTTTGGCGATGCTCGACAATGCCTGGCCGGTCGCACTCATTTTCTCGGCCATGCTGGCGATCCTGGCATCCTCGAGCCTCGCCATCGTCGTCCTCATCCTGTCGCTCGCGGCAACGGGCGGCATTTCGACCGGGCTGATCATCGTCCTGGTCCTCGGTGCCAATCTCGGCGGCGCCGTGCCGCCGGTCCTGGCGACGCTGCATGCGCCGATCAGCGCGAGACGCGTGACGATCGGTAATCTCATCGTGCGCGCCATCGGCTGCTTGGTGGCGCTGCCGCTTGCCGGCTATTCGGCACAGTTGCTCGATATCCTGCCGCTGTCGCATGACAAGCTGCCTGTGGATGCGCATCTCGTCTTCAATCTGGCGCTGGCGGTGCTTGCATGGCCGCTGTCGCGACCGCTCGCCCGGATGACCGCGCGGCTGTTGCCGGAGCCGAAGCAGACGCCGGACGCGCCGAGCTATCTCGACGAGGACAAGCTTTCGATGCCGGTGGCAGCCCTTGCCGGCGCCAGCCGCGAAGTCCTAAGCGTCGGAGATCTGATCGAAAGCATGCTGGCGCAGGCAAGCGATGCGCTGCAGCATGCGGATCCTGCGAAGCTCGCGGGCATCAGCACGCTCGAAGGCCGGGTCGATCGGCTGCAGCATCAGATCAAGGTCTATGTCTCGCGCCTTGGTCAGGCGGATATCGGCGAAGACAACCGCCGGCGAGCAATGGATGTCGTCGACTACGCTATCAATCTCGAACATATCGGCGATATCATCGAGAAGGGCCTGCTGGCCGAACTCGCAAAGAAGATTGCGTTGGGCCTGACCTTTTCGAGGGATGGCCACGAGGAGCTGACACGGCTGTTTGCGATCACGCTCGACAACCTGCGCATGGCGCAGACGGTGTTTGCCACCCGCGATGCGGCTTTGGCGCGGCGGCTGGTGGAGGTCAAGGAAGACGTCCGTCGCCTTGAGCGCCAATCGGCCGAGCGGCACCTGCAGCGCCTGCGCGAGGGGCGGGCGGAAAGCATCGAAACCAGTTCGCTGCACCTCGATATGCTGCGCGACCTCAAACGCATCAACGCCCATATCGCATCGGTCGCGCATCCGATCCTCGACGACAGCGGCCTGTTGATCGAAAGCCGCATCCGACAGGCCGGCTGATTTCGAGAGGCGCGCCTGGAGGAGGGACTAACGCACCGTCTTGCGCTCGATCATCGACACGGGCACCACCTGCAGCCGGGTCGCGGGCTCATCGGTTTCGAGCGCCGTCAGGACGTTCGCGGTCAATGTCGATAGAGACTGCTCGATGGTGGTCAGCTCATAGCTCTTCCAGCTCGCCTGGGGAATATCGTCGAAGCCAACGACAGACACATCCTGCGGCACACGGCGATGCATTTCGATGCGAGCGGCATCGAGGAAACCCAGCGCCAGCAGATCAGTGACGCAAAATGCTCCGTCAATCCGCTTGTCGCGCAAGAGGTCACAACCGGCCTGATAGCCGCTTTCGTAGCTCGTCGGCCCGTCCGACCAGGCGACCACCTCGATCCCGGCGGTCTGCATCCGCTGCGTAAACGCAGTCGCTCGCCGAACCTGTGCCGGCGTCTGGCTGGCACTGGAGACGACCGCAACCTTCTTGCATTTGGCCGCGATCAACCGGAGTGCGGCTAGGTCCGCCCCGTGCGAATCGTCACTCAGCACCATGTTGGTATCGGTGCGATCGAGCCGTTGATTGACCAGGATCAGCCGGACGCCATTGGCGATACACTCATCGACGATCGAGGACGGCGGCTCGCCCGAAAGCACGACGATCGCCTGGGCGCGGAATTCAAACAGCAGCTCGATCAGCGGCGCGATATCCTTGCGCGCATCGGCGGCGTTCAACAGCAGGCACTGGAGCCCGCGCCGGAGCAGGCCGATGCTCAAGAGATCGAGCTGCTTGGAAATGAAGGGCGCACTGAGGTTGGTGCCCACGACGCCGATCAGGTTCGAGCGGTCGTTGTTCAGCCCCTGGGCCAGCCGATTTACTCGATAGCCGAGTTCGCGCGCCGCCTTCAGTACCTTGCGCCGGACAGGCTGCGAGACGCTGGCACCCGGCGTGAACGTGCGCGAGACGGCCGAGCGTGAAACACCCGCGCGTTTTGCGACCTCCTCGGCCGTGACGAACCCTCGTGCCATGGTTTCCCCCAAAGAATCAGCTCGCGGCTATCTGGGCCACAAATGCCGGTTCATTCCAACGAAAAAGTATCCTTTGGCTCTGCAGGTGATGTCGCCTGAGTGCTGCGCGCCCGCCGGAAATCCGGCTGTTTTAGTTCGCCATTCCCTATGCGGCCGGAGCGTCTTCGCTGGCCAGTCGCGAGGCAATGACCACGTGTTCGAAAAAAGCGGATCCATCTGAGAAAAATATGCAATAAAATCAAAGCGATAAATCGTTGCGCACGTGTGCATTTTTTTGTTGACAAGCGCGACCTCTCAATGGATCATGCATTCCATAGGCGGTGACGAAATGGAATTTTTGTTCCGTCTATGTTCGTGATGATGGCGCCGGCTTCTGAGGAGTGGCCGGATGCCGTCGGGCCCGATCCGGACAGGATCGTTGATCGGGGTCGGTCGCGAACAGGGAGGATTGGATCGATGACGAGATATCGCGTTCTCGCGGCGGGTTGCCTTGCTCGACATGGAGCAGGGGCGGCTGCCTGCGCGGCTTTCCCTGATCTCCCCGTTCGCATGTTTGCTCGTCCGCAAGGCGCCGGCGCATAGCCGGATCGTGTTGCGAGGCGAGGTCTCAAGGGGAAAGAGCATGGCTTTTCTAAGTGATTCAGCGAAGGCGCCTCGGGCCGCGGGCGGTGAGGCCGCTGTGCCTTCGGCCTGGCAGGTCTGGCGATACCGGTTGAAGGTCGCCTCCCGTGAGCCGACGACATTGATCGGGGTTCTGACGGCACTGCTCTTTACCTATCTGATCGTCGTGCCGATCATCTCCATCGTGCTTGATGCGGTGCAGGTGCAATTCGGGCACGAGCGACGGCTCGGCAAGGATTTTGGCGACCTGACGCTCTATTATCTCGACCGGACGTTCACCTCGCCTGTCTCCGTCGATCTCTTCTGGCGGCCGCTGTTCAATACGCTGTCGGTTGCTGTCGGTGCGATCCTGTTGTCGCTATTGATCGGGACCGTTCTCGCCTGGCTGATCAGCCGCACCGACATGTTCGGAAGGCGCTGGTTCGCGACCGCCCTGATCGTGCCTTACATGCTGCCTGCATGGACGTTCGCGCTCGCCTGGACCACGCTGTTCAAGAACCGCACTGTCGGCGGCCAGCCCGGCTGGTTCGAGGCTCTCGGCTGGACGCCGCCGGACTGGGTCGCCTATGGCCGTTTTCCGATCACCATCATTCTCGCCCTGCACTATACGCCTTTCGTCATTCTGCTGTTCGGCTCGGCGCTTAGGCGCTTCGATTCCCAGCTGGAGGATTCCGCCCGCATCCTCGGCGCCAAGCGCTACCAGGTGGCAATGCAGATCATCCTGCCGCTGATGCGCCCGGCGCTGATGTCGTCGATGATCTTGATCTTCGCAAAGTGCCTCGGCGAATTCGGCGTGCCCTATGTGCTCGGCCTGCCCGTCAAGTTCGAGGTGCTCTCCACCTCGCTCTTCCGCAGCATCGCCTCGCGCCAGACGGGTGTCGCCGGTGTCGTCGCCGCCTCCATCATGCTGATTGGCATCATCACCCTGATGATCGACGCGCGGCTGGTGCGTGAAGCGCGCCGCTTCGTCACCATCGGCTCCAAGGGCTCGATGAACCGGCAAAGCCGCCTCGGCAAGCTCAGGCTTCCGGCAACGGGTTTCGCCGCGACGATCTTCATGCTGAGCGTCGGTCTGCCTCTCCTGACCCTGTTCCTGTCGACGGTCATGAAGCTGCCGGCACAGTTCACCCTCGACAACTTCACGCTCGACTACTGGATCGGCCGAGACCTTCATACCGTAGCGCTGCAGACCGGCGTGCTCCTGAGCCCCGATCTCTGGGCGGCCGCCAAGAACACGCTGATGATCGTCGGCCTCGCCTCGATCGCCTCGGGCATTCTCGGCCTGCTCGTCGGTTATGTCGTCATCCGCACGCCGGTCAGAGCCCTGTCTGTCTATCTGCGCCAGGTGACGTTCCTGCCCTATCTGGTGCCGGGCATTGCCTTTGCCGCCGCCTATCTCTCGCTCTTTGCGGTTCCCCGGGGTCCGATGCCGGCACTCTACGGCACCGTCACCATCCTGGTGCTGGCGCTGATGGCCGACCAGATGCCCTACGCCTCGCGCGCCGGGATCTCGGCCATGACCCAGCTCGGCAAGGATCCGGAAGAGGCGGCCCAGATCGCCGGCGCCGGCTGGTTCCGCCGCATGATGTCGATCGTCATCCCGATCCAGAAGGGCTCGCTCGTCACCGGTGTGCTGCTGCCGTTCATCTCCGGCATCAAGGGCCTCAGCCTGTTCGTCATCCTCGCCGTGCCCAGCACCGACGTTCTCACGACCTATTCGCTGCGGCTCGTCGACTACCACTACACCCAGGCGGCAAACGCGGTCGTGCTGATCATCGCCGCCATCGCCTATCTCGGAACTCTGGCAGCCCAGAAGCTGACCAAGACCAATCTTGCAGAAGGACTCGGAAGCTGATGCCCACTATCAATCTGCGCGGCGCCCAGAAGAATTATGGCGTCAATTCCGCCAATGCCGTCTCCAACCTCGATCTGGAAATCCGCGACGGCGAGTTCATGTGCCTGCTCGGCCCATCGGGTTGCGGCAAGACGACGACGTTGCGGATGATCGCGGGGCTGGAAAACCTGTCGGGCGGCGAGATCCGCATCGGCGACCGGGTGGTCGATTCGATCTTCGACGGCGTCTTCGTGCCACCGGAAAAGCGCGAAATGGGCCTGGTGTTTCAGAGCTACGCGCTCTGGCCGCATCTGACCATAGAGCGCAACACCGACTTTGGTCTGCGGCTGCGCAAGCTGCCGAAGGCCGAGCGTGAGGCCCGTGTCGAAAAGGTCATGCAGGCGCTCGACATCGCCAAGTACCGCGACCGCTATCCGTCGCAGCTTTCGGGTGGCCAGCAGCAGCGCGTGGCACTTGCCCGCATGCTTGCCGTCAATCCGGGCGTGCTGCTGCTCGATGAGCCGCTGTCGAACCTCGATGCGCGGCTGCGGCTTGAAATGCGCGCCGAACTCAAGCGCCTGCACAAGGAATTCAAGACGACGATCGTCTTCGTCACCCACGACCAGTGGGAAGCGATGACGCTGGCAACGACGATCGCCGTCATGAACGAAGGCACGCTGCAGCAGATGGGCACGCCGAACGACATCTATGACCGCCCGGCCAACCGCTTCGTCGCCGAGTTCGTCGGCAGCCCGCCGATCAACATCCTGTCCTTCGAAAAGAAAGACACGTCGGATGTTGCCAAGGAGGCGGAAGCCTACCTCTCTGCCCGCTATCCCGGCCTGCGCGGCATCGGTTCCATCGGCATCCGTCCCGAAGCGCTCAGCTACGCCACGAGGAAGGAAGACGTTCCGCAGGGAAGCTTCAGCGGCAAGATGGTCGTCACCGGCATTCTGCCGACGGGCGGCAGCTGGATCCTGGAGCTGAAGAGCGACAGCCACACGCTGTTCCTGACGACGCATGCGCTGCCGCGGCTGGAGCTTGGAGAAAAGGTCCGCTTCTTCGCGCCGCCGGAGGCGCTGCACGTCTTCGACAAGGACGGCCAACGCATTGCCGAGGCCGACAAGCTGCTGCGCAGCACGAAGCTGAACTGACGAAATTACTGATCGTATCAACCGAAAGACGAACACCGCTTACTGAGGAGGAGCAGTCGATGCATTTTCGGAAGAATGGAACGGCAGACACCAAAAGCCGTTGCCTGCTATGGACGACGGCCTTTGCCGGCCTCTTGGCGGGGCAGGCGATGGCTGAGGACGCCTTCGACCTGAACGCACTGGTCGAGGCCGCCAAGAAGGAAGCGCCGATCACCGTCTATGACAGCACCGGCAAGATCGTCGAGATGGCCAAGGCGTTCTCGGCCAAATACGGCGTCGCCGCCGAAGGATCGAAGGTCAAGGCGTCGGCGCAGCTCGAGATGATCATCCGCGAGGCACGCGCCAACAATATCCAGGGCGACGTTTCGATCATCAGCGATGCGCCGGCCGCGATGGCTCAGCTGATCCCGCAGGGTTTTGCCGAGAGCTGGCTGCCGCCGGACATGGCGTCGAAGATTCCGGAGCAGTACCAGAATCCCCTGACGGTGGTCACCAGCGCCAACGTCTGGGCCTACAACACCGAACTCTACGACAAGTGCCCGGTGACCAACATCTGGCAGCTGACCGGCGCGGAGTGGAAGGGCAAGGTCGCCATGCAGGACCCGCTCGGCAAGGCGTCCTATGTCGACTGGTTCAACCAGATGGCAAAGCACGGCGACGACAAGGTCGCCGCCGCCTACAAGGAGCTCTACGGCAAGGACCTGGAACTCGACGATGGCAGCGCGACGGCGGCCTGGGTGAAGGCGCTTGCCGCCAACGCGCCGCTGCTGACCGATGCCGACGCCGCGGCAGCCGATGCCGTCGGAGCGCCGGGCCAGTCGCAGCCGTTCATGGGCCTGATGAGTTCGGCAAAGTTCCGCGACAATGCGGAGAAGGGCATGAAGCTCGGGCTCTGCACGGATCTGAAGCCATGGCTCGGGTGGATGTATCCGGGCGTCGGCCTGATCACCAAGGGCACCAACAGCCCGAACGCCGCCAAGCTCTTCATCCACTACGTCATGACGGAGGAAGGCATCGCGCCGCAGGCGGTCGATGGTAAGATGTCGACCAATACCGATGTGGCACTTCCGGCTGACGAACCCTCGGGCATCGGCAAGGTTCTCGACCAGGTTCTGCCCTACCAGATGGACACGAGCCTCGACGACTGGGATGCGCGCGAAACCTGGCAGGATTTCTGGCGGGTGAACTACCAGAAGTGATGGCTCAGCCGGGAGAGTGACGACATGATGGAAATGAAACGCAGCGCGTTGCGCGACCGCCCATTAGCCTGGGCGGTCGCAGGTAGCCTTGCTGCCATGACACTGACCTGTGGGCCGGCGAAGGCTGAAGAAGCCTTCAACCTCGGCGCCCTGATCGAGGCGGCAAAGAAGGAGCCGCCGATCACCGTCTATGCCGTCACCGGTAAGATCGTCGATACGGCCAAGGAGTTCTCGGAAAAATACGGCGTGCAGGCGACGGGCAAGAAGGTCAACGAAGCCACGCAGGTGGAGCTGATGATCCGCGAGCACCAGGCCGGCAATATCCTCGGCGACGTGAGCGTCGCGACTGACGTGGCATCGGCAATCGGACAGCTGTTGCCGGAAGGTATCGCCACCAGCTGGACGCCTCCGGATCTCGCCAAGGATATTCCGCAAGCGCAGCGCAATCCTCTTGTTGTTGTCTCGGACCCTCACGTCTTTACCTACAACACCGAGAAATACGACAAGTGCCCCGTGACCAACATCTGGCAGCTGACCGAGCCGCAGTGGCGCGGCAAGCTGGCGATGCTCGATCTCTTCGACAAGCCGCTATATGCCGACTGGTTCAATCAGATCGAGACGCATCGCGACGCCGATGTCGCGCGGGCCTATGAAAGCCTTTACGGCAAGAAGCTGGAGACGAACGGCCAAAGTGCCGCAGCTGCCTGGGTCAAGGCCTTTGCAGAAAACGGGCCGCTTCTGGCGGATTCGACAACGGTCGCCAACGCCGCCGGCGCCCCGGGACAAGCCGAGCCGTTCTTCGTCATCACCTCGACGGCCAAGTATCGCGACAACCTCACGAAGGGCCTTAAACTCGGTATCTGCGCCGGCGTCGAGCCGTTTTCCGGATTTCTCTATCCGGGCTTCGGCCTGATCGCGGGCCAGACCAAGAGCCCGAATGCCGCCAAGCTGTTTGTCCGTTACCTGATGACGGCAGAGGGCATTGCACCCCAGACCGAAGACGGAAAGATCTCCGGCAATTCGACGATCGGCCTGCCGGCCGATGAACCCTCGGGCGTCGCGAAGTATCTCGATCAATTGATGGCCTTCGATGCCGCGACCGCCGGCGACGACCTCGACAAGCGCGAGGCCTGGCAGGACCTTTGGAGAATAAACCACCGAAAATGACGCGACGGGCGGTGCCGATCACCGAGTGCTGTTTCCTTGGGAGGGGAAGCGATGAAAACGGAAAAAAAGAGAGTGCGTGACATGACGATGGCAGCGGTCGCAGTTGCGGCCGGCCTGCTTTCGGCGCAAGCCCATGCCGCCGACGGCCTCGATCTCGACGCGCTGATTGCCGCGGCCAAGACGGAAAAGCCGATCAACGTCTATGACAGCACCGGCAAGATCGTCGAGATGGCCGAAGGCTTTACGGCCAAATACGGTATCAAGGCGACGGGCGTCAAAGTGTCGGCGAACAGCCAGTTGGAAATGATCATCCGCGAGAGCCAGGCGGGCAACGTTCAGGGCGATGTCGCCTTGATCACTGACGCGCCGGCAGCACTCGCGCAGTTGTTGCCGCAGGAGTTCGTCGAAAGCTACCTGCCGGCCGACATGATCGCGAAAATCCCGGCGGAGTTCCAGAATCCGCTGGCGATTTCGACCAACGCCAACGTCTGGGCCTATAACACCGAAGCCTACGACAAATGCCCGGTCGCCAATATCTGGGAGCTGACGGAACCGAAGTGGAAAGGCAAGGTTGCTCTCGTCGATCCGCTGACCAAGGGCACCTATACCGACTGGTTCAACCAGATGGAGAAACACGCCGACGACAAGGTTGCCGGTGCCTACAAGAGCCATTTCGGCAAGGACCTTGCGACCGAGGAGAAGAGCGCGTCGGCCGCCTGGATCAAGGCACTGGCGCAGAACGCGCCGCTCGTCACCGATGGCGATGATCCAGTGGCCGAAGCCGTTGGTGCTGCCGGCCAGAAGGAGCCCTTCTTCGGCCTGCTCTCGTCGGCAAAATTCCGCGACAACGAGGGCAAGGGGTACAAGCTCGGCATCTGCAAGGATCTCAATCCCTGGGTCGGCTGGAGCTACGTCAAGCTTGGCCTGATTGCGACGAAGACGCAGAGCCCGAACGCGGCAAAGCTGTTCATCCACTACATCCTGACGGAAGAAGGCATCGCGCCGCAGATGAAGGACGGCAAGCTGCCGACCAACATCGACATCAAGATGCCGGCCGACGAGCCGTCCGGCCTGATGACGGTCGCCGACCGCCTGTTCGGCTACAATTCCTCGACCGGTCTTGAGGACTTTGACCGACGCGAGGAGTGGCAGGATTTCTGGCGTGTGAACTACACCAAGTGAACAAAAGCCGGTGCGCCACCGGGTGGCGCGCCGGCACTTTCTCGATAAGAATGGATACGCACGACATGGAAAAGCGCCTTCCCGCAGCGACCTCACCGGCGGCTGACCCCGAACAACGACTGGAGCGGTCGAAGCGCCTCGTCGAGATTGCCCGTGGAGCGGCCAATGCCGTGCGCGAACCGCTGCTGAGCGCGTTCCGGTCGGACATGGTCGTCGACTACAAGCGCGACCTGCATGATGTCGTGACCATCCATGACAAGCGCGCCGAAGTCACCATTCGCGATTTCATTTTTGCGCACGAGCCCAATTCGTCCATGCTCGGCGAAGAGGGCGGACAGGTGGGCGATGGCGACATCCAGTGGTATGTCGATCCGATCGACGGGACCTCGAATTTCGCGCGCGGACTGGCCTTCTGGTGCGTGTCTATCGCCGCCGTCGAAAGGGGTGACGTCGTGGCCGGCGTCGTTTATGACCCGGTCGCTGACCTGATGTTTTCTGCCGATCTCGAACAAGCCTATCTCAATGGAGCAAGTATCTCCTCGCAAGCGGTCGAGGAAGAGAACCGGGCAACGCTGATCACCGGCTATCCCGTCTCCCGTGACTTTCGCCTCGACGGCCGGGAAATGGCACTCGCCAATCTCGGGGAATTCGTCGAGACGTTTTCGACCCTTCGGCGGCCGGGAAGTGCCGCTCTCAGCATCGCCCATGTGGCGGCGGGCTGGGCGGATGCGGCGACCGGCTTCGGCGTCAATTCCTGGGATGTGGCGGCTGCGACGCTGATCCTCAAGAATGCCGGCGGTCGATACGAGCCGCTGACCCTGGGCAAGGTGCCTGCAGATGCGCCCGATTTCATGTGCCCCGGCTACATCGCCACCGGCGCCGGCGGAAACTATCCGACGTTGCAGCGCGTCGCGCGGGCGATATCGGCCAATCGCATTGCCTCAGCGGCAATCTGAAAAGACAGCGGAGACAGCATGTTGAACATCAGTCAGGAACCCGAGACGAAGGCGCAACCGTCTGCCGAACTTGCCAAGCTCAGCCTCGTCTACCAACAGCACCCGCTTTATGGCGTCGATATCTACATCGCCGGCAAGGAGGGCACGAGCGATCTCAATCTGCTCCGACAGAACGGCATCACCACCGTCGTCAACTGCGCCGTCAATCTCGATTTCAATTTCGTCCGGCAGGCGCAGCTGGTGTCCGATCACGAGGGCAGCGTCTATGGCCCGGGCGAGATCCGTTATTACAAGATCGGATTGATCGATGGTGGCGGTAATCCCGACACGCAGATGCTGGCCGCTCACTATATCCTGCGTGCGGCACTGGAGCAGGTGCTGCCGGAAAAGCCGTCCTATCCGCGCCGGGAGATGGGCAACATTCTCATCAACTGCCGCGGCGGACGCTCGCGTTCGGTCATTGTCGTGTCGCTGTTTTTGCACCTGACCTTGCCGACCGAGTTTCCGACGCTGGATGCGGCGATCGCCTTCGTGCGCAACCGGCGCGGTCTGCCGGAGAACGAATGGTATAAAGCGCCGAAAGCGGTGCTGATCGAGTCCGCTGAGCGCGCTGCAAGCTGGGCGAAGATGATAGAAGCCAAATAGCGCTGCTGCCCTTGGCCATCTGCGGGAGGATTATCCGGCGCCGGCATGGCGCGCAATCTGTTGGCGACCACGGCTGCGCGCAGGAAACGGGTTGAATTCGAACGCCTTCCGCACGATTTTCATCGAGTATGAAAATGCGAGGACGGTGAGATGGCGCAGACAGTTCACAACTATCTTATCTTCGAAACCGCTGCCGGCTTCTGCGGCATCGCCTGGAACGGCGTCGGCATCACCCGTTTCCAACTGCCGACCAAGAAGGCTGAGGATACCGAGCGCTTGCTTCTGCGCCGGCCTGCTGCCGGCGAACCGGGCACGCCGACGCCGGAAGTTGCCGAAGCGGTTGCCGCGGTTCGACGCTATTTCAACGGTGAACAGGTCGATTTCTCCGATATCCAGCTCGACCTCGAAGGGCAGGACCCATTCTTCAAGCAGATTTATGCTGCCGCGCGCAGGCTCGGCTGGGGACAGACCACCACCTATGGTGCCCTGGCAAAGGAACTCGGCGTCGGCCCTGAAGCCGCGCGCGATGTCGGCCAGGCGATGGCAAAGAACCCGGTGGCACTGATCATTCCCTGCCACCGGGTGCTGGCCGCCGGCGGCAAGGTTGGCGGTTTCTCGGCTCCGGGCGGCTCGACATCGAAGATCCGCATGCTGGAGCTCGAAGGCGTGCGCCTCGGTCCGCCGGAGCCTGCTCAGCAATCGCTGTTTTGAGCGTGGTGCCTGCGGCTTCGACGAGGAGGCAAACGGTTTTTGGTCAGCCGAGCGCGTCGCGATCCTTAGGGTTCGCTTTCTGCACTTTACGTTCTTGTTCTTTTGCGTGTCGTTGTCCCGAAACCGCTGCGCACTTTCGGGCGACATGCTTTATCCCGGTCTGACGAGGCTCGCCGGGCGCGATCCGGTATCCGCCGCCGTGCGATAGCTCGCGGCGGAAGCCGGGCGGCCGACATGGAAACCCTGAACATGGTCGATGCGGAACTCTCGCACCAGCGCCATTTGCTCCTCGGTTTCGACACCTTCCACCAGGATCTTGTGGCCACGGTTCCGGACCAGGCCGATGATATCCTTCAGCATCGCCTTGCCCCTTGGCGTGCCGCAGTCATGAAGGAACGAGCGGTCGATCTTGACCGTATCGAAATCGATCAGCCGGAGCCAGGAAAGGCCGGCAAAGCCGGTGCCGAAATCATCGAGCCAGATCCGGATGCCCAGCGTTTCGAGGTCGCTGATGCAGCGCAGCACGTCCGAGTGCATCTCCATCTCGAGGCCCTCGGTAATTTCGAAAGCGAGCCGGCCGCCGGCCACTCCCGTTTCACCAAGGATGGCGGCAACCGATGTGGCGAAGCCCGGCGTCTTCAGCTGGATCGGCGAGACATTGACGCTGACGACAGGCACATGATCGTTGGCGAGAAGCTCGCGGCAGACCGTGCGGATCGCCCAGCGTCCGAGGTCGATGATGGCGCCGGTACGCTCGGCAACGGGAATGAAAAGGCTGGGCGGAACTGCGGTCCCATCGAGCATTCTCAGCCGCATCAGCGCTTCGACGGCCTCGACGCGGCCTGTCGCAACATTCTTGATCGGCTGATAGACGAGGGAGACGAGATCCTGGTCGGTCGCTATCTTCAACAGCGCCGCGATGTTCTCGCTCTCGTCGCTGGTTTGCGGGTCGTTCGGATCAAACAGCTTGGCGCAGTTGCGTCCGCTTGCCTTTGCTGCGTAAAGCGCCCGGTCCGCCTCGTGGATGATCCGTTCGAGCTTCGAGCCCGTCTGATGCCTGGTGAACGCGGCACCGACGCTGACCGTGACGATGGACGTGCCATCCCGTCGTTGCCCGTGCACCAGCGCAAGGTCTTGCACTGTGCGGCAGATGGCGTCGGCCAGATCGGCGGCCTCTTCGCGCGTGTCCATGCGCGCAAGAATGATGAACTCCTCGCCGCCGTATCGGCCGATGGACGCGTCGAACTGCTCGATCGATTCCCTCAACGTGTTGGCCACGAGAATGAGGCAGCGGTCACCTTCCTGGTGGCCATAGCAGTCGTTGTATTTCTTGAAGAAGTCGACGTCGATCAGGATCGCGGCGAAACGGTCGCCGAACTTCTGCCAGTCGCTCCAGTATTCCCGCAGCTTCTGGTCTACCGCCCGACGATTGTCGAGACCGGTTAGGGAATCGGTGTTGGAGAGCCTGAGCAGCGCCTTGCCGCGCTCGGTCGCCTCCCGCTGCTGGACCCTCGCCTCGAACGCATTGAGGAAGACCTTGTAGCGTTCGCGGTTGAGCTTCCAGTTTACGTAGGAGGTGAACACGAAACAGGATACGTAGAACGTGCCGAACGCCAGCTGGTAGGACGGGTTCTGCGGCGAGAAATAGAGGAGATCGAGGAAAAATGCGCCAAGGATGATGCTCGATGAGATCACCGAAAGGCGGAACTGGAAGATGAAGAACAGGTTGGCGCCCATCATGAAGATCGCACCGAAGATCATGTAGTAGGACATGTCCTGCGTGTATGCGGTCATCATTGCCGGAATGAGCCAGCCGAGATAACCGAAAACAAGCGCGCCCGAACAGGTCCTGTCCAGCCAGTCCGTCTTGACGTTGAAGTGGACCTGGATTTCCAGAACGGCAAGCGCAACTGCGCCGACGACAAAGCGCGAGGCAATCGTGTAGCGGGCGACATCCGAGATCAGCAGCAGGTCGGTAATCGAAAACAGCAGATAGACCGCGACGGCGATCCAGAGCCCTTTTCTCGTCGCTTCCCTGCGGGTCGTTTCACCTTCCTGGCGATAGAGCAAGCGCAGCTCCGCCGGCAGCGGCCTGAGTGGCTGCTTGTGCAGATCTATCTCAACGACGTCGGCCAAGGTTTGCTTCATGCACCGGTCCGGGGAATTGCGTCGCGCTCAACGGAAATCTGGTCTCGTCTTTCCATCTCTGGACGTTGCTTCAGACGCTCCACGCTTGCCATTCACTGGATACCACAACAAGCACAAGCGGCCTCAACGACATAGTAGAAGACGCCCATTAAATTTTGATAAATTAGCCGAGACTGACGGCCGGTGCAGGGGTGTATCCAAATGGGTACTGTCCGCCAGTATTTACCATATACTCTACAAAAACTTGCAATTCGAGACGCAGTTCGCGCATTCTTGCCCACATTGTTAACAAAGCATTAACGGATGGGTTTTGCGTGAGCCAGCTTCAAATCGTATTCGATGGCGAAAGTCTTATTACTCCCCAATCAATCGCAACCGAGTTCACTTCGTCAAGAAGTGAGTTTTATGATGAGCAGTTTGCAACAGGAAAAGCCGAACTCGCCCTGATTCTCCAAATTGCACAGCAGCAATTTGCCCAGGAACTGGACCCCCGGAAGATAATACATCGCTTGGCGGCCGCACTTCACGAGACGCGCGCGAAGTTTCATCCGAGCGTATGGCAGGAACTGATCCCGATCGCACAAAAGCATCCGGTGTCGGAGTTTTTCCTGCAGGACCCTTTTACCCGCTGGTCCAGCGAAAAGCCGCGGGGTTATTCCGGCGACGCCCAACTGCTCGACTTCATCTACGGCCATCCAAGCGTTGCCGGCGAGATCGCCAAGGCGTCGCCGGTGGGCAAGGCGCTTTACGACTATACCAAGGACGCTTCGTCGTCGGTTGCTGTGCGCGAACGGCGGGACCTGCTGACCCAACATGTCGATGAGATCGCGGCGACACGCGACGGGGAGGCAGAGATCCTGACGATTGCCGCCGGGCATCTGCGCGAGGCAAACCGGTCGGTTGCGCTGCAGGAAGGGCGGATAAAGCGCTGGGTCGCGCTCGACCAGGACCCGCTCAGTGTCGGATCGATCACCAGGGATTTTCGAGGAACCAGCGTTGAAGCGATCGACGGTTCCGTCCGTGGCATTCTCACCCGGGCTCACAAGCTCGGCAAGTTCGACTTCGTCTATGCGGCGGGGCTTTATGACTACCTGCCTCACAACGTGGCAGTGAAGCTCACCCGCCGATGCCTGCAGATGCTGAAACCCAACGGCGTCTTCCTCTTCGCCAATTTCGCGACCGACATCGGCGTCGACGGCTATATGGAGACGTTCATGAACTGGGCGCTGCTGTTGCGCTCGCAATCGGACATGTGGCGCATCGTCAACGAAAGCGTCGACGGCACCAACTTCGAGTCGCACGTGACGTTCGGGGAGAACCGCAACGTAGTCTATGCGACGCTGCAAAAGCGCTCGTAACCACGACTGAAGCACATTACAGCGGCGCGCGTCATCTTTGACGCGCGCCGCTGTCGTTCGGCAAAGGCGTGATGCCGCCTTGGCATGCAAAACGACACGCTGGACACTTTCCCGTCTCAGCATCGACGTTCGCGCGCAACGAACCGTTCTCAAGGTCTCCACAGCGAAGTGTTTCGCCGGTGCGGCCGAGGGGCGAAGGTCCTTCAGGCTTGAGGACGTTCAACGGATCTACCCAGGGCTGTTATGCAATTATTTCATAGCGCCTGAAATTCTATGCATTGGCGGGCCGCTTTCCTTTTCTCTAGCATCCCCGACTGCACGACTTGTGGCCCATCGGAACGCCGCACCGGAATGGATAACGATCCAGCTTCGGCACGCAACCGATGCGGGCGGGAGACATGGGTCGTGCCGAGAGCCGGTTTGTCATCAAACCTGACTCTACGTTGCAGTGACGGCGGAGGGGAGGAGCCTTAGATGCCAGCGGGACAGAGTTTTCACGCCGACATGATCGTGCACAATGGTGTGATCTGGTGCGGTATGGCCGAGGGCGTCGTCGATGCCCTGGCAATCTGGCAGGGCAAGGTCCTGGCGACGGGCACCAGGCAGGAAATGGAAACCTATCGCGGCGCTGGCACGCAGCTACTCGACCTTCAAGGGCAATTCGCGACCCCCGGTCTCAACGATGCGCATCTGCACCTGATCTCCGTCGGCCTGACGTTGAATTGGGTCGACGCGACGCCGCAGGCTGCCCCCACTCTCGAAAGCCTGCTCGGCGCGATCAAACATCAGGCCGAAAGCACGCCGGCCGGTACCTGGATCCGGGCGCGGGGTTATGACCAGACCAAGCTCGACACCGGTCGCCATCCGCTTCGCGCGGAACTCGATGCGGTTGCGCCGCACCATCCCGTCATGGTGGTGCGCGCCTGCGGGCATGTGTCGATCTTCAATTCGGAAGCATTCCGCCTTGCCGGCGTCGACGAGAAGACTACCGTGCCGGAAGGCGGCCTGATCGAACAGGTCGCAGGCGTCCTGACGGGCCTGGTCGCGGAAAATGCGCAAGGGCTGGTTCGTGCGGCGATCCCGAAAGCCTCGACCGACGACATGATCGATGCGATCGAAAGCGCCGGAAATCTGCTTCTATCCTACGGCATTACCAGCATCATGGACGCGGCCGTCGGTCAGGTCGCAGGCTTCGACGAGATCAGGGCCTATAATCTGGCGAAGCTGAACAACAGGCTGCCAGTGCGCACCTGGCTCGTTCTTCTCGGCGATCCCAACGTTTCGATCGTGCCGCAGAGTTACGAGGCCGGTCTCGTTTCGGGTGTCGGCGACGACATGCTGAAAGTCGGTGCCGTCAAGATCTTCCTCGATGGCTCGGCCGGTGGCCGCACCGCCTGGATGAGCAGCCCCTATCTCGGCGATGACAACAATACCGGCGTCCAGATCCTTTCGGATGTGGAACTTGAGGCGCTCGTACTCGACGCGCATACCAAGGGATATCAACTGGCCTGCCATGCGATCGGCGATGCTGCGATCGGTCAGTTGATCACCGCCTACGAGAAGGCACTTGAGGCGATCCCGGATGCGGATCGCCGTCACCGGATCGAGCATTGTGGCTTCTCCAGCGACGCGCAGCACCAGCGCATGGTGAAGGCTGGGATATATCCGTGTCCGCAACAGGTGTTCATCTACGATTTCGGCGACGCTTACGTCTCGGTGCTCGGCGAGGAGCGGGCGCTGTCGAGCTATCCATTGAAGACCTGGAAGGACCTGGGGCTGAAGCCTGCGACCGGCAGCGATGCGCCGGTCTGTCATCCCAACCCGTTCCCCAATATCTACAGCATGCTGACGCGCAAGACCGCCAAGGGCACGGTGATGGACGCTCGCGAGCGGGTCTCCATCGAGGAGGCTTTGCAGGTCTATACCGAATACGGCGCGTTCTCGCAGAAGCTCGAAACCGTCAAGGGACGACTGATCCCGGGACAGCTTGCCGATATCGCGGTGTTCTCCAGGAACATGCTGACGGCGAGCCCCGAAGACATCCTCAACGACACGCGCTGCACCCTGGCAATCCGGGGCGGCGAGGTGGTCTTCGAGCGACAGAACGCCTGACGAAGGGCGAGAGGGAGCCGCAAGAGCGGCTCAATGCATCTCAACCGATCCGGGAGGTCGGATGAGATCGCGGTTTTGTTCATCCATACGCAGAACAACAAGTGGGGAGGATATGGGAATGATGAAGAAAATAGCATTACTTTCGACATTGACCGCAGCGTTGCTGGCAGGGGTGGCTTCGGTGCAGGCGGCCGACACGCCGCGGGCCGGCGGAACGGTCAACTTCGTGGCGCCCTATGGGGACAGCTTCTCGACGCTCGACATCCAGGCGTCGCCGCAGACGCAGGACGAGTTCTACGCCAAGGCGATCCATCGCACCCTTTATGATTGGGACGCGGACAAGAACGTTCCGGTGCTGGCGCTTGCGACCGACGTCGACGTCTCCGCCGACAAGCTGGTCTATACCTACAAGCTGCGGCAGGACGCCTATTTCCACAACGGCAAGCAGATGACGGCCGACGACATCATCTCGAGCTTCACCCGCATGGCCGATCCGGCCAAGGCCTATCCACCTTCGCGCTACATCGCCAACATCAAGGGCGGCGCCGACTACATGGCCGGCAAGGCAGAGGCGATTTCGGGCCTGAAGAAGGTCGACGATTTCACGCTGGAAGTGACCCTGACAGACCCGGTCGATCCGGCGTTCCTGTTCATGCGCAACAACACGGCGATCTACCCGGCTGGGGAAGCCGACAAGGAAGGCTTCCAGAGCCACCCGATCGGCCTCGGGCCCTACAAGTTTGCCGAATATGTGCCCGGCTCGCGCCTGACGGTCGAAAAGTGGGAAAAGTACTACGAAAAAGACAAGCCCTACGCCGACAAGATCAATATCCTGATCATGGGGGATGCCTCGGCGCGTGACGTCGCCTTCCGCAACAAGGAGGTCGACGTCTCCGTGCTCGGGCCGTCGCAATACGTCGCCTATCAGGCCGATCCGGAACTGTCCAAGGGCCTTCTCGAAGTCGCTGAAGTCTATACGCGCTATGTCGGCTTCAACCTCGATTTCGAACCGTTCAAGGACAAGCGTGTTCGCCAGGCGTTCAACTATGCCATCAATGCCGACCTGATCATCAAACGGCTGGCGAAGGACAAGGCCTACCGCGCGAGCGGCTGGCTGCCGACATCGTCGCCGGCCTATGACAAGGACGCGCAACCCTACGCCTACGACCCGGAGAAGGCGAAGGCACTGCTGGCTGAGGCCGGTTATGCCGATGGCTTCGACGTCGAGCTGACAGCGACGCAGAACGAAAGCTGGGGCCTGACGATCGTCGAGGCGATCATCCCGATGCTGGAAAAAGTCGGTATCCGGGTGAAGGCAAAACCGGTCGAGGCTTCGGTGCTTTCCGAAGTCGTGCCATCAGGCGATTTCCAGTCCTTCATGTGGTCGTCGGAGAGCGGCCCGGACGCCCTGACGGCGATGCAGTGCTTCTATTCCAAGACGTCGCAGGCTGCGTGCAACTACCAGAAGTTCGCAAACGCGGACTTCGACAAGCTGTTCGAGGCCGCCAAGGTCGCCAAGACCGACGAGGAAAAGAACGAGCTGCTACGCAAGGCCAACAACCTCGTTCAGGAAGAAGCGCCGGTCTGGTTCTTCAACTACAACAAGGCTGTGATGGCCTACCAGCCCTGGCTGCATGGGCTGCAGCCAAACTCCGCCGAGCTGGCGATCCAGTCCTATGAAAAGCTCTGGGTGGACGAAACCGTCCCAGCCGGACGTTGATGGAGGCGCCCCGATATCGTCGTCGCGGTATCGGGGACCTTTCCACTGGTATCTGGCACCTATGCTGTCGATAACGTAAGTCAGCGCTTACGATGCGGCAACCCGCCGGAATGATCTGGCCCGAGTGGCCTATCGCTCGGTGGCATGTGCCGGAGGACTATCGCCCGCGCATCCGTTGATGGGCGCCGCGAGGGAGGAAATGAATGCTTCAGTTCGTCGTGGCTGCTCGGCATGTATCTGTTCGCGCTGACGCTCGGCTGGTTGCCGAGCTTCGGCTACGGCGACGGCGGGCCGATGAACCTGATCCTGCCGGCCTTGACGCTCGGCGTGGCGCCGATGGCACTCCTGGCGCGCACGACGCGCGCCGCCGTCCTTGACGTGATGAACGCCGATTTCATCCGCACCGCCCGAGCCAAAGGCATGAACGGCTTTCGCCTCGTCACCTGGCATGTCGTTCGCAACGTGCTTGTGCTGATCATCACCACCATCGGCCTGCAGTTCGGTTCGATGATGGGTCAGGCGGTGGTGGTCGAAAAACTGTTCTCCTGGCCGGGGCTGGGATCTCTGCTGATCGACAGCGTCAGCCTGCGCGACATCCCGGTGGTTCAGGGTGCGATCCTCGTCATCGTCCTGTGGTTCCTGCTCATCAACACCATCGTCGATATTCTTTACGCGGTCATCGATCCGCGCATCAGCCACGGATAGATCCATGAGAATACGGCTCAATCTCCTCATCGGTGGCGTCCTCTGTCTCGTCATCATCTCAGCGGCGCTGCTTGCGCCCTGGCTGGCGCCGACCGATCCAGTGCTCGACGCGGACCTGATGAATGCGGAGCTGCCGCCGGACGCACAGTTCTGGTTCGGCACCGACGCGCAAGGGCGTGACGTTCTCAGCCGCATCCTCTACGGCGCCCGCATCTCGCTTGCCGTCGGTATCGGCTCGCAGGTCATCAACACGCTGATTGGCCTGGCGCTCGGCATTTCGGCCGGCTATTTCGGCGGCTGGTGGGACGATCTTGTCACCGGGCTCACCAACCTGATGCTGGCGATCCCGAGCCTGATCTTCGCGCTCGCCATCATGGCGATCCTTGGGCCCGGCCTTTCCAGCCTGCTGATCGCGCTAGGCTTGACCAACTGGTCATGGACCTGTCGCATCGCGCGAAGCTCGGCGCTGTCCTTGAAGAAGCAGGGCTATGTCCAGGCGGCAAAGACGCTCGGTTACGGCGACATCCGCATCATGATCACGCAGATCCTGCCCAACATGATCGGCCCGATCCTGGTGATCGGAACGCTGGGCATGGGCGATGCGATCCTTGCCGAGGCAGCACTCTCCTATCTCGGACTGGGCATCAAGCCGCCGTTCCCGAGCTGGGGCAACATGCTGACGGATGCACGCGAACTCATCGTCATTGCGCCCTGGGCGGCGATCTTTCCGGGGCTGGCGATCTTCGTGACGGTTCTCGGTCTCAATCTTTTCGGCGACGGTCTACGCGATTGGCTGGACCCGCATATGAGGGCGCGGCAGCTATGACCGAGAACTTGCTGAACGTCAGGGATCTGCGCCTCGATATCGTATCGGGCCGGGTCAGCCACAACGTCGTCGACAACGTGTCGTTCTCGATCGGGCGCGGCGAGGCCTATGGCCTCGTGGGCGAATCGGGCTGCGGCAAGAGCATCACTGCGCTTTCGATCATCGGCCTGTTGCGTGCGCCGCTCGCCGTCACGGGCGGTTCGCTGAAGTTCAACGGTCGGGACCTGAGGGAGCTTTCGAAACGCGAGTTGCGGCGGCTTCGGGGCGAGCGCATCGCCATGATCTTCCAGGAACCGATGACCGCGCTCAACCCGTTGTCTCCGGTCGGCCGGCAGATTGCCGAGATGTTTGTCCTGCACAAGGGTGCCACCTGGAAGGAAGCCGAAAGACTGGCGATCGAGGCACTCGGCAACGTACAGGTCCCGGCGCCGGAGGAGCGGGTGAAGAACTATCCGCACCAGATGTCCGGCGGCATGCGGCAGCGGGTGATGATCGCCATTGCGCTTGCCTGCAATCCGGATCTGCTGATCGCCGACGAGCCGACGACGGCGCTCGACGTGACGGTGCAGGCGGAGATCCTCAAACTCGTGAAGGAGCTTTGCGCTGCACGCGGCACATCAGTGCTGATGATCAGCCACGATCTCGGCGTGATTGCCAATATGTGCAACCGGGTCGGCATCATGTATGCCGGGCGCCTGGTCGAGGGGAGGCCGGTCGCCGACCTGTTCCTCCATCCGGCCCATCCTTATACCGACGGCCTGTTGCGATCGCTGCCGCATCTGGGCTCGCGCCGGCTGGAAGGGCGCAAGCGCCTTCAGGAGATCGAAGGCACGGTTCCCTCCATCGCCAGTTTTCCGCCGGGCTGTCGCTTTCAGCCGCGTTGCCACAGGGCGACGTCCATCTGCAGCGCCGAAATTCCACCGCCAACCGGCCTCAGCCATGATGGCTTCGTGAAGTGTTTCAACCATGAGTGATAACAACGAACCACTGGTCAGAGTCGACGGCCTGAGCGTGCATTTCCCGGTGCGCAACGGCGTCTTCGGCCGCTCGAAGCGCACTCTGCGCGCGGTCAACGACCTGAGCCTGACGCTGAACCGGGGCGAATGCCTGTCGATCGTCGGCGAATCCGGTTGCGGAAAGTCGACGCTTGCGCTTTCGATCCTCGGACTTCAGGAGCCGACCGCGGGCGAGATCTATTTCGAAGGGCGATCGATCACCGGCAAGGCGCGGCCCTCCCGGCTCGAGCGTGCCGGCATGGCGCAGATGGTGTTTCAGGACCCGTACGCGTCGCTCAACCCCCGTCAGACGATCTACACGTCGCTGGCGGCACCGCTGAGATTGCACGGGATTTCCGACCGCAAGGAGATCGCGCGACGCATCGAAGAGATGATGCAGTTGGTCGGATTGAAACCGGAGCGGGCGGGGCGTTTCCCGCACGAATTTTCCGGCGGCCAGCGCCAGCGCATCGGCATTGCCCGCGCTTTGATCCTCAACCCTAAGGTCGTGGTGCTGGACGAGCCGGTGTCGGCGCTCGACGTCTCGATCCGCGCCCAGATCATCAACCTGCTGCTGGAACTCAAGGAGCGGCTGGATCTGTCCTACATCATGATCAGCCATGACCTGAGCGTGGTCGAACATATGAGCGACCGCGTGGCGGTGATGTATTTCGGCCAGATCGTCGAGACCGGCAGCTGGGACCGGGTCTTCAGCGAACCACAGCATCCCTATACCCGCCGCCTGATCGGGGCGATCCTCGATCCGGTCACCGAGCTGACGGGCCAAAGCCCGGTGGATCCTCGTGAAACACCGGAACCGCCGCCGGGCTATGACTACTACCCCAGAGAATTCGGAAAGCATGACGTCTACAGCCTGCCGCCGTCTTCGCAATTGATTGCGCTTCGGGACGACCACAGCGTTCGTCTGATCGCGCGGGGCTGAGCCGGCGCTCGGAATTGCGAACTGGTTTCGATTGGAGGGTAAGAACCGGAGTTTTGGGCGCCGTAGCTCAGGCTACCTTTATGCGCAGGCAACCGGCGTTATCGACGGTCGAGCCCGTGTCAATTCGAGGAGAAAGCCAATGAGCAAGGAAGAAGACAACAAGGCGGTGGTCAGCAGATGGTTCACAGAGTTTTGGGGTCGCGACGTAGATCTTTCCATCGTCAACGAGATCGCGTCTGCAGACATGCTGTTGAAATATTCCCTGCATGAACCGCGCCGCGGCCATGATGATATCAAAGCCTTCATGACCGATTTCCGTGCCGCGTTCCCGGATCTGAACTTCTGGGGCACGGCCGACCTCATCGCCGAAGGCGACTATGTCGTCGGCCAATGGGAAGGCGGCGGCACCCATACCGGCGCTGCCTTCGACGACTTCCTGGCCGGCAGTCTGCCGGCAGGAAGTGGCCGCAAGATGCGCTTCACGGGGACGACGGTTCTGAAGGTCATCAACGGCAAGATCGTCGAGGAGATCGGTCTCGACGACGGGGTTGCGGCCCTGACGCAACTCGGATTGATGAAAGCGGCCTGATCGATCGGGTGCCACGCCACGCACAGGAAACGGGTGGCGTGGCCCAGCCTTTTTGGCGAAGCTTCTTGGAGCAGCAGATCGCCCGAGTGGTGGTCAATCTTGAGCTTGAAGGCCGCGACCCGGATACCTCCCAGGCGCGACCGGCATGAGGAGCGTCCGACGATGAATATGGCGACGACATTCCCAACCGCAGCTGCCGCGACCAGGGTCCCAGTCGCGCGCGACCCGCGCTGGGTCGCCATCGTCAGCCGCGACAAGGCTTCCGACGGGCATTTCTGGTATTCGGTCACGACCACCGGCGTCTATTGCCGCCCCTCATGCCCTTCACGCATCGCCAATCCCAAGAATGTCCAACTGCACGACACGCTTGAAGGCGCGAAGGCGACGGGCTTTCGCCCGTGTCGGCGGTGCAACCCGGACGGCCCATCCAGCGATGAGGCAAACGCTGCCATCGTCGTTAGGGCTTGCCGGCTGATCGAAGACAGCGATGAAGAGCTGGCCTTGGGCGATCTGGCCGCTGCCGTCGGCAAGAGCCAGAGCTATTTCCATCGGCTGTTCAAGGCAGCGATCGGCTTGACGCCAAAGGACTATGCGGCTGCTCATCGAGCTGCCAAGGTTCGTCGTGGGCTGGAAGCGGGCAACAGCGTAACGGAGGCGATCTATGAAGCGGGCTTCAACTCGAGCGGTCGTTTCTACGAGAACTCGACTGATATTCTCGGCATGACGCCGGCACGCTACCGCGCAGGCGGCGCGGATGAGGAAATCCGATTTGCCGTCGGCCAGACGTCGCTCGGCGCGATCCTCGTCGCATCAAGCCGGAAAGGTGTCGCGTCCATCCTGCTCGGAGACGATCCGGAGGCGCTTGTGCGCGACCTTCAGGACCGTTTTCCGAAGGCGGAGCTGATTGGCGCCGATGCCGACTACGAGGCGCTTGTCGCACAGGTGGTCGGCTTCGTCGAAGCCCCGGGCATCGGCCTCGACCTACCGTTCGATGTTCGCGGGACAGCATTCCAGCAGCGGGTCTGGCAGGCCCTGCAGGAAATTCCGGTCGGCAGGACGGTGTCCTACGCGGAAATTGCCCGTCGCATCGGGCAGCCGAAGGCGGTTCGTGCCGTCGCTGGCGCATGCGCGGCGAATAGCCTCGCCGTTGTCATCCCGTGCCATCGGGTGGTGCGGAATGATGGAGCGCTGTCGGGTTATGCCTGGGGCGTCGAACGCAAGCGCGCCTTGCTCGACCGCGAGGCGGCCCGTGGAGCCGCTTAATGGGTGCCGCCGCGCGGTGTCGCGCCCAAATGGTTATCTTCGCGGCGACGAAGCGGTGCGTCGGGCTGCATATCGCCCGCCCGTTCGATGGTATCATTTCCGACGTAATGCGGCCCGGGGAGATCCGCCTGTATGAATAGCGTTCGCCAGCCCCTCCAGAATCGCGTGACGCCATTCGGCGACATTATCGCTATCGCGCAGCGCGGCCTGTTCACCGGCAACCGCGGCATCATCCACGACCCCGAGACTAAAACCCTATTGCGGCGGCGGTGGACGTCCAAGGCGTGGCTGATCTGCACCTGCGAATACGGGGATCGCCGGCGCGACGTCATGGCCGGCCGAAGCTGGACCGAGCTTTTCTTCCTCGACGAGGCCGTGGCGCTGGCGGCGGGGCACCGCCCGTGCTTCTTCTGCAGACGGGAGGCCGCTCTAGTCTTCAGAGTCGCCTGGACTGGCGGCTTGATGGCGTCGCCTTCGGCGGGCGAACTCGATGCGGTGCTCCATAGCGAACGAGTTCTACGCGGACAGAAGCGCATCCATCCGTTGCCGTCGCCAGTCAGGGATCTACCAGACGGGACGATGGTGGTGGCATCCGGCTTTGCCTTCACGCTCGCATCCGGGCGCTGTTTCCGCTGGACCGAGGCGGGTTACCTGAGCCCGGAAATGGGCATCATCGCTGAGGGAATTCTGACGCCGCCTTCGACCGTCAGGGTTCTTCGGGCCGGTTACCGCCCTGTCCTTCATCCCGACATCACCAATTTTCTCTCCGGAAAGACGCCATGACTGACCTATTCGCCAAGCTTGCCGTCGAACCGTCACGCGAGAGCATGGCCGAAGGCGCGACGCTGCTTCGCGGCTTTGCGCTGTCGCTTGAGGGGCAAATCCTGCCGGGACTGCGATCGGTCATTGCTGAGGCACCGTTCCGGCACATGGTGACACCGGGCGGCTACACGATGTCGGTTGCGATGACCAATTGCGGGGCGGCCGGATGGGTCACGGACCGGAGCGGGTACCGCTACGACCGGCTAGACCCGGAGAGCGGCAAGCCGTGGCCGCCGCTGCCATCGTCCTTCCTCGACCTTGCCATCGCGGCGGCGACCGAAGCAGGCTATCCGGATTTCAGACCCGATGCCTGCCTGATCAACCGGTACGAACCGGGCGCACGGCTTTCGCTTCATCAGGACAAGGACGAGCGCGATTTCTCGCACCCCATCGTTTCGGTTTCGCTCGGGCTCCCCGCCACATTCCAGTTTGGCGGACCAAACCGCACCGACCCGATCCGCAAATACGCGCTGCGTCATGGCGATGTCGTCATCTGGGGTGGGCGGTCGCGCCTATTCTATCACGGGGTCACAGAGTTGAAGGACGGCGAACACGAGACCCTTGGCCGCATGCGCATCAACCTGACCTTCCGGCGTGCACGTTAAGGGACCATCGATGTGATGCGGGCGGCGCTGCAGGAGACAAGTCTTTTCGATTTGAAAGCAAGGAGCGGAGTTCGGCCAAGGCGACGCATCTCTAGGGTCGGTGAAGAGAACGGAACGGAACAAGGAGTTAGTCTCATGAACCTCATCGACAACCGGACGCACACCCCGCGACCGCGGCAAGCCGTCGACGTCGCTAACCGCACAACCGTGGAGTATGGCGTTGCACAAGCAGAGTTGGGCTGTGTTCTGATCGCGCGCAGCGTCGGCGGTGTTTGTGCGATCCTGATCGGTGCTGACGCGGAGCAACTGGAGCGAGATCTTGCGGATCGTTTTCCTGGCCGTGCATTGAACCGGAACGAAGCCGGACTTCGCACCGAGCTGGCGAAGGTCCTTCGCTTCATCGATAACCCTGGCGAGGGAATGGATCTCCCGCTTGCCCTTCGCGGGACAACACTCCAGCGCCGTGTCTGGCAGGCGCTTCGCGCGATCCCGGCGGGGACGACGATCACTTACGCCGAGCTGGCGGTCCGCGTTGGCGCACCGACATCCGCGCGCGCCGTTGCCAACGCCTGCGCCGCCAATGTCATCGCTTTGGCCATTCCATGCCACCGTGTCGTGCGCAGCAGCGGTGAACTCGCCGGCTACCGTTGGGGCATAGAGCGCAAGCGCACGCTGATCGCCAAGGAGGCGATGCTATGAATCCGCGCATTTCAATGGCTATTGCAGATCGGACCGAACAGGCTGTGGAGACGCATGTCGCAGCTTACGATTGGCAGGCGATTTCGGACGCGTTGAACGGCTATGGCTGCGCGGTCATGGAAAAGCTTCTGTCGGCGGACGACTGCCGACGGATTTCGGCGCTCTACAAGGACGAGCAGCATTTCCGCAGCCATATCCACATGGCCAGGCACGGTTTCGGCAAGGGGGAATATCGCTACTTCAAGTATCCGTTGCCGGATCTGCTTGGCGGTCTTCGCACTGCGCTCTATCCGCGCCTCGCCGACGTTGCCAACCAATGGAACGGTCGCATGGGGATCGAGACGAGATATCCGGCGGAGCACCGGGAATTCCTGAGGCAGTGCCACGATGCGGGCCAGACACGGCCAACACCGCTGCTGCTGCAATATGTGCCCGGCGATTTCAATTGCCTGCACCAGGACCTCTATGGTGATCTTGCCTTTCCGATACAGGTCGCGATCCTTCTTTCCGAACCGGGAAAGGATTTCACGGGCGGTGAATTCGTGCTGACGGAGCAGCGTCCGCGCATGCAAAGCCGGGTCGAGGTCGTTCCCCTCCGCCAAGGTGATGCCGTGGCTTTTGCCGTTCACAACCGGCCGGTTCAAGGCACGAAGGGCAATTATCGCGTCAACCTGCGCCATGGCGTCAGCCGTGTCAGGTCAGGCCTGCGCCACACTGTCGGCATCATCTTTCACGACGCAAGATAGCGCGGCTCGCACCGCCGCTTTCATGGCTTGCGGTCAATGTCCCTCGCTTTCGGGTGAGGGGCTTTGTTTGACAACGACTTCCTTCCGCCTATTTGCCAAGCCTGCAGACAGGAGGAACTCGATGTTCAAAACGACCGTTCTTGCCGGCTTTCTCGCGCTCGTTTCCTTGGCCAATTCCTGGGCGGCGAACGCGGGCACGGTGCTCGAAGGGCAAAAGATGCCCAGCAGGATTCTCGGCAAGGATGTCGAATATACCGTCTATCTCCCGCCGAAATACGAGGCCGGGAACCGCTCCTACCCCGTCATCTATCTCATGCATGGCGGGGGCAAAGGCAAAAATACCGACTGGTATCGTTTCGGCGGAGCCGACCGGGTGTTCGACCGGATGATCGAAAGCGGGGAGGTGCCGGCCTTCATCGCAGTCACGCCGGAAGGGCGCCGGGACAAGGAGAACAGATTCAACACCTACTACATGAACGACGCTGACGGCGGTTACCGCTGGCAGGACATGTTCCTTCAGGAGTTCGTAACCTACATCGACCACACCTACCGGACGGTGCCGGAGAAGGAAGGGCGCGGGATTCTCGGCCTTTCCATGGGCGGCTATGCGGCCATCGCCTTCTCATTCAAACGGCCTGAGATGTTCTCCGCCGCTGCGGCGCTGAGCGCGGCCTTTCGAACAGACGGTCAGGTCGTCGAGATGGACCAGTCGGGATACGATCGTCGCTATGGCAAAGCCTGGGGGCTGGGGCTTGCCGGCAAGGGCCGTTTGAATGCCGCCTATCACGACAACAGCGTGCTCGATCTGGTCGAGACGATCCCTGCCGAGCAAATCGGCAAGACAGCGCTCTATATGGATTGCGGTTCGAGTGACGATTTCTTCGCTGGCAACTCCGAGCTCCATTTGAAGCTTCAAAAGCTTGGCGTGGAGCACCGCTTCATCGCACGGGAGGGCGGCCATGACTGGGCCTATTGGCGCAGCGGTTTGCCCGAAGCGCTGAGCTTCGTCGGCGCCAGCTTCCGAAACGGCTAGGGCATCGGGCGCACACCCCCCCCCCGGCTTGGCACTGTGACACGCCTATGCGTCGGATGGGATGTGTTTTCGCAGGAACACGCTTGCCGCGTGATAAACTTGATTATAGAAGACAAGTATTGGCGCACGACACCCGACCGACCCGTTGGCACTCCACGAAGTTATGCAGTATGTCCCTGAAAACGCGTGGCCACAGCCGCCGCATTGCAGTTCGCTGACGAGGGCGGAATGGTGGCGTTTGGCAGAACCTTTGAGGACGCTGTTGCTTGGAGAGGGCGGACGATGCGTCCGAGCATAGATGAAATAGTATCGGTCCTCGGGCGGCTGGAAATCCTGTCGGCGGAAGTCATCGACACCGGGCAGAACAATCATGTGCTCGACACCGGGCAATTGATCATTCGGGTTCCACGGCATGACGGCGCGTGTCGTGATCTCCTGCGGGAAACGAAGGTCCTTGCGGCTCTTGCCGGGCGGCTGCCGCTGCCCGTTCCGGCCGCAAGCGTTGTGACCCTTGCCTCGGGCATTGTCGCGACGCACACGAAATTGCCCGGCACGCCTTTGCTGGATCTCGCCGGCATGAGCGACACCCGGCGACAACAGCTGGCGTCGGCACTCGCCGGCTTCCTCCGGGCTCTGCATGCGCTGCCGCTCGATACTCTCGGCGTGCGGAACGAAGCGCATGATCCCCTGACGGAATGGCGCGACCTTTTTTCTGATGTTGTCGAAAAGGTTCTGCCGCTCGTGCCGGCCGACATTGCCATCGCAATTCGAGGTAATTTCGAACGGTTTCTTTCGGCTGACAGCGAACAACTCGCCACGGCGATCATTCATGGTGACATTGGCACGGGAAACATTCTCGTCGACGACGGCCAGGTCTCGGGCGTTATCGACTTTGCGGGATGCTCGATCGGCGACCCTGCTCATGACCTCGCCAGCCTTTCCGCCGGCCTGGGCGACGATTTCCTCGCGCTCATGCACCCATACTATCCCGGGATAGATGCGATGCAGGACCAGATCCGCTTCTATCGCAGCACCTTCCCGCTGCTGGACGTCCTCTTCGGCCTCGAGCATGGTGACGATGTGGCGCTGAACGCGGGGCTCGAGGCACTAAGACGCGGCTAGTACCCGCGCTTGATATCGATGGCTGCGGGCAGTGCGCCGGTCGCATAATACCGATTGATATTATCAGCGACGATCACGGCGGCCGTGTTCCTGTCGGTCGGCGCGGAAATGTGCGGCAATACCGTCACGCTGTCATGCCGCCAATAGGGCGACGTGGGTGGCAAAGGCTCGGCGTCGAAAACATCGAGCACCGCATGCGCGATATGCCCAGCGTCCAACGCCGCGATCAGGTCGACGTCGACGATGATCGGCCCGCGGGAAAAATTGATGAGGCGCGCGCCGGTTTTCATGGATGAGAGGCGACGGGCATCGAGCAGGCCGTGGGTCTCTGATGTCAGCGGTAACAGGCTGGCGACTATGTCGCTTGTCCGCAAGAGCCGATCGAGGCCGCTCTCGGCGCTGACCATATCGACGCCGTCTATCTGCTGCGGCGACCGTGCCCAGCCCGTAACCCGGAAGCCGGCTGCCGTCAGTTTTCCTGCCGCTGCTTTTCCGAGAAGCCCCATGCCCAGGATCCCGACCGTGAGATCGCCTGGCCGGCGGTACGGATGCTGCCGCCAGATTGCCGCCGCCTGCTGCCTGCGGTAGGCGGGCATGTCGCGGTGAAGATAATAGGTCCAGGCAAGGATCGCTTCCGCCATGACCCGAGCCAGCTCGGGGTCTTCAAGCCTGACGATCGGGGGCGCTGCCTGGCCGAGCTCGGCGACCAGTCGCTCTACCCCTGCCCAAAGACTGTGTATCCACTTGAGATTGGGTAGGGCCGCCACGTGCCCAGGATCGGGATTGGCAACGATGGCGATTTCGGCGGCGTCGCGCTGCGCATCGTCCATCTCGTGGAAGTGCACGATTTCGTTCTCCGGCAACAGCCTGGCCAGGATGGCCACCCAGGCCTGTTCGTCGGCGCGGTCGATGCGCGTCACCAAGGCGATAGGCTTCTTCACATCCGCCTCCGGTGTCAGCGTGCAAACAGGCTGTCGAAATCGGCAAACCCCTTGACCTCGATGGGATTGCCGCTCGGATCGAGGAAGAACATCGTCCGCTGCTCGCCGGGCTCGCCTTCGAAACGCACGACCGGCGGAATGTCGAAGCGCACGCCCTTTTGTTCCAGGCGCTCGGCCAGCACGAACCAATCCGCCAAGCGCAGCACCACGCCCATATGCGGCATCAGTACGAGGTAGTTGCCGACCTTGCCGGTCCGCGTGACTTCGAAGGGCTTGCCCAGATGCAGCGACAGTTGATGGCCAAAGAAATCGAAATCGACCCAGGTATCCGTGCTGCGCCCTTCCTCGCAACCAAGCACGTCGCCGTAGAACCTGCGGGCCTCATCGAGATCGGTGACGTGAAAGGCGAGATGGAAAAGCGACTTCATCTGGAACTCCTGTGTCTCCGGTTGACACAGGGATAGCGTCTTGAGAGGCTAAGAAAAACTATGTAATTCTTTCTCTGAGAATAAGGATTCATGGTGGATATTCGCTTCCTGCAAAGCCTAGTCGCCACGGTGGAAACGGGGTCCATCGCAGCCGCTGCACGCCGGGAAAAGTTGACGCCGGCCGCCGTCAGCCAGCGCATTCAATCGCTCGAACGGGCTCTTGGGTGCATTTTGCTTGCCCGCGGCGCCCATTCGGCCCAGCCGACGGAGGCCTGTCTTTCGCTGTTGCCGCGGGCGCGTCTCTTAATCCGGGAAGTCGAAAACCTCAGATACGACGTTGCAGGCGGCGGTCTTGCCGCCGAGTTGAAAATCGGGGCGATCTCGACGGCGCTGACAGGCATCTTCCCTGAGGTTCTGGACGAACTCTCCCGTCGGGCGCCGAGCCTGAAGCTGATACTGCGCCCCGGTTCGTCGTTGCAGCTCTACGAACAGTTGCTTGCAGGCGAGCTCGATGCCGCGGTTCTGGTTGAACCGCCATTCTTGCTGCCAAAGGGATTGGCGGCATATGTCATTCGCCGCGAACCGCTTGTGTTCATCAGCAGGGATGCGACGGAACCTGACGATATCGCTGAGCAAATCCGGCAGGCGCCGTTCATCCGCTACGATCCGGGATCCTGGGGCGGGCGGCTGTCGTCACAATATCTCGCCGATGCCGGGCTTGATCCGGACATTCGTTGCGACATGGACGCGCTCGAAACCATAGCCATGCTCGTGGCCAACGGGATGGGAAACTCCGTCGTTCCGGCCTGGCAGGGCCTGGGACGGGACGGATTTTGCCTGGTCGAGGTACCCGATGCCGCCTCGTACGAGCGCAGGATTGTTTTCCTGCATCAGCGCGTGCCAAGTCGCCCCACGCCGCTTGCGCTACTGAAGGAGATTCTATCGCAGGGTTTTACAGGTTGATTGGCATCGCTCCAAGAACGCCGGGTGGGTGTCGCGTCTCGTGTGGACGCGACGCCCATTGGGCCTAGCTGAGCAGGAAGGTGGTTAGGGGCAACTGAAGTGCGGCGGCGATCCGACGGAGCTTGGCCGGATCGGTGTCGACACCAAGCTCGATGTTGGTGATTTCGATGTCGGTCAGCCCGCAGGTGAGCGCAAGTTCGTCAACGCTGTAGCCGATCGCTTGACGGGAACGTCTGACGGTATCGCCGATATCGACATGGGCCAAAGCGCCCGTGGTGGAGGCATCAAGATTGTTTATCGAAACAGTCATGAAGTGGTCCTTCGGTTGTGCGCGAAGAGCGAGGCTTTTCGCGTGAAGGCGGCATGCAGCCAAGAAAAACTCGGCCAAAAACAGGCGCCGAGTGCAGTGCAATATAAGTCCAAAAGATGGCAGCGCAAGGCTTGTTGCCAATCACGGCCATGGGGCCGCCTTGATTGGCAACATTAGGATCCATGGTGAGACGAAGGCCGGGGTGTCCTTTGGATACGGGCCCGTCAGGCCGGTCGCCCGATTAAGGCAACGGCTGGCGGGCCTATGTTACTCGCCTGGAGAAAGCAGGTCTTAAGAGCGGGTGCGCAGCTCATCGACCAGCACGCGCATGTTTTCGGAATAGTCGATCGGCACATCGACGAGATGCACGCCGCCGCCGGTAAAGGCAGCCTCGAGCGTCGGCACCAGCATGTCCGCGCTCGAGACCCGCGAGCCCGTCGCACCATAGGCTTCCGCGTAGCGCACGAAGTCCGGATTGCCGAATGTCAGGCCGAAATCCGGGAAATCGTCAACGGCCTGCTTCCAGCGGATCATGCCATAGGCACTGTCGTTGAGGATGACGACCACCAGATTGAGGCCGAGGCGAACGGCGGTCTCCATCTCCTGGGAGTTCATCATGAAGCCGCCGTCGCCGCACACCGCCATGACGCGGCGCTCGGGATAGAGCATCGCCGCCATCATTGCAGAAGGCAGGCCGGCGCCCATGGTGGCGAGCGCATTGTCGAGCAACAGCGTGTTGGCGACATGGGTGCGGTAGTGCCGGGCAAACCAGATCTTGTACATGCCGTTGTCGAGGCAGACGACACCGTCTTCCGGCATCACCTTGCGCACGTCATGGACGATACGTTGCGGCGTCACCGGGAACCGGTCTTCGTCTGCGCCTTCGTTGAGCTTGTCGAGAATGGTCTGGCGCAGGCTGAGCAGCAGCGGTTCCGGATCGAGCTTGCCACCGAGCCGATCGGCGATCGCGGTCACCGTCGTGCCGATGTCGCCGATCACTTCTGCGTCGGGATGATAGACCTGCTCGACATTGGCCGAGCTGTAGCCGATGTGCAGAACCTTCGGCCCGCCTTCGCTGCGCATCAGGAAGGGTGGCTTTTCCACTGTGTCGTGACCGACGGAAATGATCAGGTCCGCCTGATCGATGGCATCATGCACATAGTCGCGCTCGGAAAGAGCGGCCGTGCCGACATAGAGGTTGGAGCCGCCGTTGACCGCGCCCTTGCCCATCTGGGTGTTGAAGAAGGGGATGCGCATCCGGCGGACAAAGGCGGAGAGCGCATCCACGAGCCGCGGGCGGCTGCTGGCCGCGCCGATCATGATCAGCGGCCGCTTGGCCGCAAGGATGATCTCAACCGCCCGGTCGATGGCAGCAGACGGCGCCACCGGCCGGTCGAGCGGGTGAACCGGAATGATCGGCGCCTCACCGATGGTTTCGCCGGCGACATCCTCCGGCAATTCAAGGTGCACCGCACCGGGTCGCTCTTCCATGGCCACGCGAAAAGCGTCGCGAACGGCAGCCGGAATGCTGCCGACGCTGACGATCTGTCGCGTCATCTTGGTCAAGGGCCGCATCGAGGCAACGACATCGACGATCTGGAAGCGGGCCTGGCGGGCCGTCTTGATCGGCTTCTGCCCCGTGATCAGGATCATCGGCATGGCGCCGAGATTGGCATAGGCGGCGCCGGTCGAAAAATTGAGGGCGCCGGGGCCGAGCGTCGCCATGCAGACACCCGGCTTGCCGGTCAGGCGCCCATGCGTCGCGGCCATGAAGGCTGCGGCCTGTTCGTGCCGGGTCAAAACCAGCTTGATGCGGGATTTACGCAGCGACTCCACCACATGCAGGTTTTCCTCTCCGGGCACGCCGAAGATGCAGTCGACCCCTTCGTTCTCCAATGCAGCAATCAGAACGTCGGAACCTTTCATCATCTTTCGAACCCTTTCAGCGAGTGTCGCAATGTGTATCGTTCGTGGAGCGTTGGCCCGGCGATTGCCTGGGGCGGCGGACCGGGATCGCCGCTCTCGAACAGTATCGTCCTCGATTGCAGACGCAACCGCATTTCGCGTCGTGTTTGAGCCTCGGCGGCCACCGATCTGCCCGCTGCATGCCCCTGGCTTTGCATCAGCGGGTGACGATTTCGCTCCGGTTGCCGCAGGAATCCCGGAAATCCGGTATTTTCGCCCAGGCGATACCGCCCATCTCGCCCTGTTGATAACTCTCGCTTCCAATTCGTTTGTATTTTCAATGTGTTGTTCGATCTTGTCGATTTTTTGCGATTGAGTGTTGACGTATGTGAGGGGTGGGGTCTATAAGCCCGATCACTGAACGAGGGCGGCGGCGCTGCTGGCGACGATGTCCTTCGTTTTAAGGTTTCCTTGATTGGCGGATGCTGATTGGTCGGGACGCGAGTTTCGGCGGGAAGTTTTGACGGTTTGACCGTCTGTTCTTTGACAGTTGAATATAGAGAAAGAGAAACGTGGGCGGCGGAGCTCGTGAGGAACCTTAACTGGTTCTTTGTGAAAGAGACTTTGGCGGTCACGTTTTATCAAGAGACTAACACCAGTCTTCTCGATGTCGGATGGCATTGATT
>NZ_LMFK01000010.1:927-102883 GCF_001426785.1 Ensifer sp. Root142 | reverse complement strand
ATCGGCAGCCCACTTGGTGATCGCCGCAAACGAGTTGAACGGCGCCGCATCCCCGGCAAACTGCGCAAGAAACAGACCGGGGCCCTTAATCGTTTTCATGATTTTTCCTCGTCTAAGCTGCCGTGACCGGATCGATGTCACGCTGAAGAGGCGCCGGACACAGGGTTGGCCAAGCGCGATTGTGACCTGAAAAATGAGTGCGAAAGGAAAAGGCGCGCCCGACCGATGGGCGCGCCTGGCTTATCAGAACGGAGAATCCGGGAAGTAGAACTGCTCGGCATTGTCCTTGGTCACCAGCGTGGCGTCGAGGATGTATTCGCCGCTGACCGGGACCTGGTCGTAGAACTTGGCAGCGGTCAGCTGCATTGCGGTTGCGACCATCGCCGGCGGATAGAGCACGTCGACCGGAACCATCTTGTCGCCGTCCATGACCTTCTTGATCATGTCCTTCGAGCCGGCACCGGCAACGATGTACTGGATATCGGTGCGCTTGGCCTGGCCGATGGCTTCGAGAACGCCCACGGCCATGTCGTCATCCTGACACCAGACCACGTCGATCTTCGGATACTTCGTCAGGTAATCCTGCATGACGCGGAAGGCGTCGTCGCGGTTCCAGTTGCCATACTGGCGGTCGAGAACCTTGACGTTGGAACCGGCGATGCCCTTGTCGAAACCGTCCTGGCGCTGCTGGTCGATCGGGATCGGCAGACCGCGGATGACGACGACTTCGGCATCCGGCGTCGTCTTCTTGATGTATTCGCCGGCGACCTGGCCGAGCGCCGGGTTGTTGCCGGCGACATAGAGATCGCGGATCGAGCTGTCGTTGACCGACGGCGCGCGGTCGACGAGCGCGACGAAGGCGCCGGAATCCTTGACCTGCTGGATGGCGTTGACGAGCGGATCGGGATCCGACGGCAGGATGACCAGCGCATCAAGCCCCTGGACCGCCAGGTCCTGCACGGCGTTTGCCTGGGTGGCTGCATCGGGCGATGTCTTGACGATGACGTTCAGGCCCGGATGCTCCTGCATCAACAGCTTGGCAACGCGTTCGGCGTGGAAGACGACGCCGGCCGTCCAGCCATGGTCGGCCGCCGGGATCGAGACGCCGATCGTCACTTTCTTGTCCTGTGCAAAGGCGCCCGGTGCAGCGCCTGCAAATGCCGCCACGGCGGCGACGGCCAGGCCGATAATTTGTTTACGCATAGTCTCCCTCCCAAGAGTTCCACGGGGCTCGATTGCAATGAAACCGGGCTCGCCCCAACGGCCCGGCCAATCTCACGTGCGGCGCATCAGCGAGCGCTGCACCAGCATGGCGATGATGATGATCGCGCCCTGGATGGCGCCGATCAGGTATTCGCTGACGAAGTTCGAAAGCAGCATGATGTTGCCGACGATCTCCAGGATGAAGGCACCGCAGACCGTGCCCCAGACACGTCCGACGCCGCCCCTCAGAGCCGTTCCGCCGACGACTACAGCGGTGATCGCCTGTAGCTCCCAGAGAATGCCCGTCGTAGCCGATGTGGAGCCGAGGCGTGGCACATAGAGCAGCACGGCGACGGCGACGCAGAGGCCCTGGATCACATAGGCGATGGTGCGAACCTTATTGACCGAGATGCCGGAGTAACGGGCCACGTCCTCGTTGGAGCCGACCGCAATGACGTGACGGCCATAACGCGTGCGATAGAGCACGAAGGCAGCAATCGCGGCCGTCACGAAGATGATGATGATTGGCACGGGAACACCGGCGACCGATCCGAAATAAACTGGCCGGTAGATCTGCTGCAGTTCGCGGTCCTGTAGGGTGATCGCGCCACCTTGCGACAGCCAGGTGGTCAACCCGCGATAGATGCCCATGGTGCCGAGCGTGGCGATGAAGGGTTCGATCCGGCCGAGGGTGGTGATGAGCCCGTTGACGAGCCCGCAGGCAGCCCCCAGCACCAGCGCCAGGATCGCGGCGCAGATCAGCATCAGCACGGGGTCGGCAATGACGCCGCTGTTGATGAACAGGATCATCAGGCTGGCGACGAAGGCGACCATCGAACCGACGGACAGATCGAGCCCGCCGGAGGAGATCACGTAGGTCGCACCCAGCGCGATGATGGCGATGAAGGCGCTGCGGGTGATGACGTTCAACAGGTTGGCGACGGAGATGAAATTCGGGTTGGCGAAATAGCCAAGGATGAGCAGCAGTGCCAGCGCGACAAAGGGGGCGATCGCCGCCATGTCCCAGTCTCGCGAGGTTCGCGGCGCCTTCTGCGTTTCGGTTGCAACATTCGTCATGATCGTCTCCCGCGCTTACGCGGCCTCCCCAGTATTGGCGCCTGTCGCAAGAACGACGATCTCGTTTTCGTTCATCTTCTCTCCCGTAACTTCGCCGACGATATGGCCCTCCCGCATGACCAGGATGCGATCGGAGATGCCGATCAGCTCCGGCATTTCCGAGGAGACGACGATGATCGACCGCCCCTCCTCTGCGAGCTTGGCGATGAATTTGTAGATCTGCTCCTTGTTGCCGATGTCGATGCCGCGCGTCGGCTCGTCGATGATGACGATCTCCGGATCGAGCATCATCATTTTGGCAAGCAGCAGCTTCTGCTGGTTGCCGCCGGACAGCTGCCCGGCAAGGATATCCTTGCGGCCGGTTCGGATGTCGAACTCGCGGATCGCCCCGTCGAGCGCGTCGGCTTCCTTCTTGCGGTCGATCTGCAGGGTTTTGACGAAGCGGGACAGCGACGCGAGCGTCAGGTTGACCCTCAGATCCTTGGTCAGCAACAGGCCCTTGCCCTTTCGGTCCTCGCTTAGATAGACCAATCCGGCCTTGAGGCTCGCCTCAACGCTGGAGAAATTCACCGCATGGCCGTGATGCCTGATCCGGCCATGGCCCGGACGAAGCCCGGCGATGCCTTCCATCAACTCGGTGCGGCCGGCGCCGACAAGCCCGGCAAAGCCGAGGATCTCGCCCTTGCGCAATTGAAAGGTGGCGTTGCGCGCAAAGCCCGGTACCGAAAAATCTTCGATCTCGAGCACGACGTCGCGCGCGGGCCCACCGTGGCGTTCGGGATAGAGTTTTGCGACATCCCGCCCGACCATCAGCCGCGCCATGTCGGCCGGCTGCAACTCGGCGGCATCGTGGGCGGCCACGACCCGGCCGTCGCGCAGCACCGTCACCCGGTCGGCGATCTCCTTCACCTCCGGCAGACGGTGCGAAATGTAGAGAACGCCGACGCCCTTGGCGCGGATATCCTTGATGACCTTGAGCAGTGCGTCCGTTTCATGCGGCGTCAGGGATGCCGTCGGCTCGTCGAAGATCACCACCCGGTGCGGCACCAGCAGCACCCGCGCGATCTGGACCAGCTGGCGCTGAGCGATCGACAGACGGCGTACGATGGCCCTCGGGTCGATATCGGCACCGAGATCACGGATCGCTCTGGCCGCACCATCGTTCATGGCCCGGTCGTCGACGGAAAGACCCTTGCGCAGTTCGCGACCGAGATAGATGTTCTGCGCCACCGTCAGATCCGGCGCGAGCAGGATTTCCTGGTGGACAAGGACGATGCCGGCTTGCTCGGCATCGACGGGGCCGGAAAAGCTCACCGGCCTTCCATCGATCGCCAGCTCGCCGCGTGTCGGCAAATGATTGCCGGCCAGGATCTTCATCAGCGTGGATTTGCCGGCACCGTTTTCGCCGATGATGGCGTGGACTTCGCCGGGCCGCACGGACACATCGATGTCGCGCAGCACCTCGACGATGCCAAACGTCTTGGAAATGCCCCTCGCCTCGAGGACGGGTGGCGCACTCTGGGATGCCGCAGCCGTCATGTGGCGACCGCAATCGTCAAGCCACGCCCCATAGGGTCGGCCGCCACGCCCCGTGCTCGGGCACGAACGCAACGAAACAATGTCATAAGAACTCCTCCGGAAGTACTGCTAACCCATTTTCTGAGGTACGTAAATCAGAATTTGTTTTTTAGCCTGTTGATTTCGAACGGCGAGGCCAAAAGCCAAAGAGAGAGCCCCGAGGCAGCGCAGCGTCAGCACGGACGATCGGTTTTAGGAAGAGAGAAGCTCAGCCGCAGCCGACCCGATACGGGGCTCCAGACAGACGGACAGGCGACATTCGCGAGTGGAGTCAAAGGGCGGCATCTGGCGCACACGCCGCATGGCCGGATACGCGTGCGCCTAGAAGCGCGAGAAGCCTTTCAGCGGTGGCATGATCATGCCACGTCCGTCACCCATGAACTGGGACACGCCTCTCGCCACCTCCTCGCTCGGATCGCCGTAGACTTCGAATTTTTCGACGGTGCAATGCGCAGACACGCTCTGAATATGCGCATCCGACATCTGCCAGTGGCGCAGGACATCGGCGGAATTTCGGTAGAGCTGGTAGCTGACCGCCCGCATTTCTGTCTCGTCGATGAACGTGCGGACCATCAATTGCGGAGCGTTCTCTTCCACGAAGTCGACCGCTGCCCGCACCGCTTCACGGAAGGGCTGCAGATGCCCGGCTTTGATCTTCATGACATTTCGAAAGAGCAATTGGTCGGTCATCATGCTTCTCCATAGCGCTGTACGGAGTGCCTTATAGAAACTCAAGCATAGTTGAGGTCAATGGGCGCGATCTGTCGACGGCAAGATCTTGCATCAGACTTGGGTCTTGCAGGGCGGGCCGGCGGCACGCCGCATGATTGCGCTGAGCACCAGCGAAACAGCTTCACGTATTTCTTGTGAATGAGAAACGTCGAATTCAGCTAGCTTTCGCCGCGCACCCAACGTTGGAGGACGGCGGGCGCCGCACCGAATGTTTCGAGACATTCGGCGATCGACAAGGGAGGAACAATGTCGAAACTTTCAGCCGACCGACGGACTTCGAAATCGCGCACGCCGAACCTGCTCGGGACCCTGACCATGGGTCGACGCACATGAACATACACAATCCCACCGCCGCGCCGACGCGGCCGACCGAACTCGTGCTCGGCCTCGACGATCGCCCCTCGCCGCCGATCGCCTTTCTTGCAGCGCTGCAGCATTTGCTGGCAATCATCGTGCCGATCGTCACGCCAGGCCTGCTGATCTGCCAGGCACTCGGTGTCTCTCTTCGCGACACGAACATGATCGTGTCGATGTCCTTGGTCATCTCGGGGATCGCAACCTTCGTTCAATGTCGCCGTTTCGGCCCGCTCGGCGCGGGCCTGCTGATCGTTCAGGGAACAAGCTTCAACTTCGTCGGCCCGTTGATTGCCGGTGGTGTGTTGATGGTGAAGCAGGGGACGCCGGTCGAAACCGTGATGGCGTGCATATTCGGCGTCGTCATCGCCGGCTCCTTCATCGAAATGGGCATTTCGCGCGTGCTGCCCTTCGTCAAGCGCCTGATTACCCCTCTCGTCACCGGCATCGTCGTCCTGATGATCGGCCTTACCTTGATCAAGGTCGGCCTGATCAGCATGGGCGGAGGTTTTGCCGCAATGTCGCAGGGCACCTTTGCCAACGGCGAAAACCTGCTGCTGTCAGGCGTCGTGCTTGGGCTTACCATTGCGCTCAACCGCATTCCGGTCGTCTGGGTCCGCAGTAGCGCCATCATGCTGGCGCTCGCCGCCGGTTATCTGCTGGCGGCATGGATGGGTCGCCTCGACTTTGCCGGCGTGCATCAGGCAGCCTGGTTCCAGGCGCCGGTGCCGTTTCATTTCGGCGTCGACTTCTCGTGGTCGCTGTTTGCGCCGATGGTGGTCATCTATCTCGTCACGTCGCTTGAGGCGATCGGCGACATCACCGCCACCAGCAAGATCTCGCGCCAGCCGATCGAAGGTCCGCTTTGGATGGAGAGGATCAAGGGCGGCGTTCTCGTCAACGGCGTGAACTCGCTGCTGGCGGGCATCTTCAACACCTTCCCAAGCTCGGTGTTTGCGCAGAACAACGGCATCATTCAATTGACCGGCGTCGCCAGCCGTCACGTCGGCATCTACATCGCCGCCGCGCTGGTCCTGCTCGGGCTGTTCCCGACGGTTGCCGGCGTCATCCAGGCCGTGCCGGAACCGGTCCTCGGCGGTGCCGTCATCGTCATGTACGGCGCGGTTGCCGCCTCCGGCATCAACATCCTCGCCGGCGTTCATCTGGACCGCCGCACGCTTCTGATCATCGCCATCTCGCTTGCCCTCGGGCTCGGCGTCTCTCAGGTTCCCGAGTTCGTCACGCATATGCCCCGGGCGCTCGCGGACGTACTGGAATCGGGCGTGGCAACCGGCGGCATCTGCGCGGTCTTCCTCAACTGGCTTCTGCCCGAGCGCCAGGAAGAAGTCATCGACTGACAACAAGGGGATCGCCACCCCAACCGGCCCCGCTCGCACGAGCGGGGCCGGTTGGGGTCACCTTCGAGAGGTCAGTGCCTGCTCGGCGCGAAATTGACGGTGGCACCCTCAATCGTGGAAGCCGCAGCAAACAGGCCTATCAAGGGCGAAGGTTCTTGCGAGCTCACATCATAGATACACGGTGCTGCAAAAACCGCCGCTCCAAGTGCGATGATGATCATCAGCTTCATTGGATCCTCCGATGGCGATGCGCAAGCATCGCCCATTCCATTTCCATGAAAGCTCGCCGCGACGCGGCGAGCTTTCATCGTTTTAGGCGACCGTCAACTCGACGTTGATGTTGCCGCGGGTCGCCTTCGAATAGGGGCAGGTCTGATGCGCCTCTTCAACTAGGGCTGTCGCCAGTTCCCGCTCGATGCCGGGCATGTTCACCTTCAGCCGCGCCTGGAGCAGATAGGCGCCGTTGGTCGATCCGAGATCAACCTCGGCAGCCACGGAGAGATCTCCAGGAAGCTTGACGTCGCGCTTTCCCGCCGCTTTACCGATGGCGCCGATGAAACAGGCCGACCATGCGGCCGCAAAGAGTTGCTCGGGATTGGTCCCGGCATGGGCGCTTCCCGGTGGCGAGAGCTTGACATCCAGCCGCCCATCATCACTGCGTGCGGCGCCGTCGCGACCGCCGCTGGTATGCGTCCTGCCGGTGTAGAGAACCTTGTCGACCTGTGTCATGGAACACTCCGTTATTGTGTCGCCCCTGGCGACTGCGTTGACGGAGAGAAATTTGACCGGCGGAGGTATCCGGCATGTTTCCGAAACAGCCGGAAATGTACCAAAGCGTAGCGGTGGTCGCTCCGGACACCTACTGCATGGCTCCTTAAATCCTATTCGATTTGAGGATAAAACATGCAGTAATTCAAAGTGCTACAGCGACCTTTGCGCGTCTGATAAGACGCGCGGCGCTGTAGAGCTACAAACCGCTTCGGCGAACTTTGACCGCGATATCAGCGGATGACGACCTCCGCCGCCAAACCGCCGCCGGCGCGATTGTAGAGCCGCACCGAGCCGCCAATGGCCCCTGCCAGTTGCTGGGCGATCGCAAGTCCGAGCCCGGTGCCGCCCGTCTCCCGATTGCGGGATTGCTCGAGCCTGAAGAACGGCTGCATGGCAGCCTCGAGCATGTCGTCCGGAATGCCCGGCCCCCGATCCAACACCGTGATGGCGACCTCGCCATTTTCCCGTCGCTCGACACTGATCTCGGCAGCGCCGGCAAATTTCAGCGCGTTGTCGATGAAGTTGGAGAGGATCCGGCGCAACGCAAGCGGCTTGACGGGTATTGTCCCGTCAACGGCACTGACGACGGCCACGGACTTTCCGGTGTCCTGATAATCATAGGCCAGGCTGTCGATAAAGGATGCGAGGTCGATGCGGGAAGTCTTCTCGACATTGCCGTGCGCACTTCGGGCGTAAGCAATACCGTCCTGAACCAGTCGTTCGATCTCGCGGAGATCCTGCACCAACTTGTCCCTTTCAGGCGTTTCATCCGCCATGTCGGCGCGAAGCCGCATGCGCGTGATCGGCGTCTGGAGATCGTGGGAAATGGCGGCAAGGATCTGCACGCGCTCTTCGAGATAGTGGGCGATCCTGTCGCGCATGGCATTGAAGGCCCGGGCGGCATGCGCGACTTCGCGTGGGCCGGTCTCGCTCAACGGCGCGGCCTTCCTGTTCGGGTCCAGCGCATCGGCGGCAGCGGCAAGGTCGCTCAAAGGGCGGATGACCTGATGCACGGCAAACCAGACGCAAAGGAGCAGAAGCGCCATCTGGGTCGCCAGCACGTAAGGCAGCCATTCGGCGATCGGCATGACGCCCCGTGGCGTCACGTCTATCGTCAGGGGCGCGCCGTCGCTGAGCGTCAGGTGGGCCTGCAATCTCTTGTCGTCACCTGGGATCGCCTCCACGTGCAGCGGAAAGCGATGCCCGGCCGCCTCCTCGATCTTGGTAGCGATCTCCGCACCACGGGTGGTGAGATCCGGCACGCCGGGAAGGCCGGGCCCCAGCACGAAACGATAGCTGCCGCGGCTGAGACGACCGAGCCAAGCCGCTCGCTCGCTCGCCGGCAGCCGATCGAGAATGGCAATCGATGTGGCAACATCGGTTTCGAGCGTGCCGAGCATGACTGCCTTCGCCGACATGTAGCGTTCGAGAAACAGGACGCTGAAAGAAAGGCCATAGGCGATCGCGAGACCCAGGAGGAGAACGAGAAAAAGCCGAGCGCGTAAGGTGCTCGGCCAATACCAACTTGCAGCCGATGTGACGCCCAAGCTCATTGCCTGGGCTCCGAGATCTCGACCGGAACGGAAAAGACGTAACCTTCGCTGCGCAGCGTCTTGATGTAGGTCGGCTCACGCGCATCGTCACCGAGCCGCTGGCGCAGACGGCTGACGAGAAGATCGATCGAGCGATCGAACAGCTCGGCGTCGCGCCCCTGGGTCAGATTGAGAAGCTGATCACGGTTGAGCACGCGCTGCGGATGATCGATGAAGACACGCAGCAGCCGGTATTCGGCACCACTCAAGGCGATCTCCGTGCCCTGCCTGTCGAGAAGGCGGCGGCCGACCGTGTCGAGCTGCCAGTCGCCGAAGGTCAGCAATTGACCCGCCTCAGTGATCTGCAGGTTCGGAGGCAGCATTCGGGTTCGGCGCAGCACCGCCTTGATGCGTGCCAAGAGCTCGCGCGCAGCAAATGGCTTGGGCAGATAGTCGTCCGCTCCCATTTCCAGGCCGATGATCCTGTCCATCTCATCGCTGCGAGCCGTCAGCATCAGGATCGGCGTCGCCTTGTGCTTGCCGGCGCGCAGCTCCCGGCAGAGGACCAGTCCGTCGTCGCCGGGCATCATCACATCGAGCACGATCAGATCGACGGTGTTGGCTTCCAGAAAGGCGCGCATCTGGCGGCCATCCGCGGCAACGGCCGTGCGCAGCCCGTTCTTCCTTAGATAGCTCGACACCAGCTCGCGAATTTCGCGATCGTCGTCGACGATCAGGATGTGATCGACGTGTTCCATATCCGACTTCCCACTCCCCTATGCACTCGGCCACAGCGCCTGATGCCTTTAGACCCAAGGCGGCTTGCGCGAGGCAGGCATCCACAAGGTCGCGCGCCCTGTTGCCGACTATCGTCGGTCTAAAAACGATCCACGTCCATAACCGCCTGTGCGAACGCCTGCGGCGCTTCCTGCGGCAGGTTATGCCCGATGCCGCCGCTGACGGTGCGATGTTCGTACTTTCCCGAAAATTTGCCGGCATAGGCGGCAGGCTGCGGATGCGGCGCGCCGTTGGCATCACCTTCCAGCGTGATGGTGGGAACCGAGATCTTCGGTCCCGCGGCAAGCCGCTTTTCGTAAGCGTCGTATTTGCGTTCGCCTTCCGCCAGGCTCAATCGCCAGCGATAATTGTCGACGACGACGGCGACATGGTCGGGATTGTCGAAGGCTTCAGCCGAACGCTCGAAGGTCGCATCATCGAATTTCCAGGTGGGCGAGGCGGTCTGCCAGATCAGCTTGGCAAAGGCGCGCCGATTCTCCTCATAGCCCAGCCGCCCGCGCTCGGTGGCGAAATAGAACTGGTACCACCAGGCAAGCTCGGCGCTGGGCGACAATGGCTTCCTGTTGATTTCCTGGCTTCCGATGAGATAGCCGCTCACAGAGACCATCGCCTTGCAGCGCTCCGGCCAAAGTGCTGCCATGATATTGACCGTGCGTGCGCCCCAGTCGCAACCGCCAAGCACCGCCTTTTCGATGCCCAGCGCATCCATCAAGGCGATCATATCCGCAGCGATCGCCGATTGCTGGCCGTTGCGCGGCGTATCCGGCGAAAGGAAGTGCGTCGTTCCGTAACCGCGCAGGTAAGGCACGATCACGCGGTAGCCGGCTTGAGCAAGCAAGGGCGCGACGTCGACATAGGTATGAATGTCATAGGGCCAGCCGTGCAGCAGCAGAACAGCCGGCCCATCGGCGGGACCTGCCTCCGCGTAGCCGACTTCGAGCACGCCGGCCCGGATCTGCTTGAGTGCGGCAAAGGAGGTGTGTGTGCCGGGCTTGATGTCAGGCAGCCGTGCGGCGGACGCTTGCCCCGACTGCGCCATCGCGGCACCCGCCATGCCAAGCTCGACCGCAGCAATGGTCATGGCAGCCACCCCGAAAAACTTGCGGCGTTCATGGTTGATTTCGTCAGACATCGGCCTCTCCTTTTTGAACCCAAGCACAATGGGAGAAAGACGGGCCGCTTGTATCCTGCGTGTGTCGCGCCCGCCCGATCTTGAATACCAATGTAGCGCCGACCCGCCCGGATACAGTCTGATACAAAGACGCCTTGCGACCAGCCAACTCGATCCGCCGGCGCGTGTCTGATGGCTGATCATCGGCAGCCGATTTGTATCGCTCTGTAGCAGGCCGGGCTACGCCTACATCCCGGTACATTTTCATACCTGAGCGGACACATGCGGGATACGTCGCAAAGACCAGATGCGTATCCGTTGCTGGTCAAGGCACATCGCCGTCCAGAGCCCGATCAATCGGTTCAAAGGAAACGATGATGACGCTTCTCATCATAGCCTATCTCGGAGGCGCGCTGACGATCTTCAGTCCGTGCATCCTGCCTATCCTGCCTTTCGTTTTCGCACGCGCCGAACAGTCCTTCCTCCGAAGCACGCTGCCGATGCTTGCCGGCATGGCCATCACCTTTGCGCTTGTCGCCACCCTGGCAGCCATCGGCGGCAGCTGGGCCATCCATGCCAACGAATATGGCCGCATTGCCGCGATTGCCTTGCTTGCGGCGTTTGGCGCAAGCCTGCTGTCACCGCGGATCGCCAGCGCGCTTTCACAGCCCGTCGTCGATTTCGGCAACCGCCTGATGAGGGCCACCGGCCATGGGCGCGCGACGCCCGATGTGGCCGGTTCGTTTGTTCTCGGCATCGCGACCGGCCTGCTCTGGGCCCCTTGCGCCGGGCCCATCCTTGGTCTGGTCCTGACCGGCGCGGCACTGCAGGGTGCCAATCTTGCGACGACATTCCTGCTGCTTGCCTATGCTGCCGGTGCGGCCACCTCGCTTGCCACAGCCATGTTTGTCGGCGGAAAGGTTTTCGCCGCCATGAAGCGGTCGCTGGGGATCAGCGAGCGCATTCGCCAGGTCCTGGGTGCCGCGGTGCTCGCCGGCGTTGCGGCAATCGCGCTCGGCCTCGATACCGGCTTGCTGGCCCAGCTTTCCTACGCCAGCACGGCATCCCTGGAACAGACCGTGCTCGAAAAGCTCGATACCAAAGCCGCTGGCGGACCATTCTCCGCGGCTGCCGACAAGGGCGTGGACGTCGCATCGGCCGATACGACCCGCCCCTTTCAAAGCGACCTGCCCGTCGAAGGCGCTGCACCATCGCTTGATGGAGCGGTGGAGTGGCTGAACTCGCCGCCGCTCACCGCGGAAGCCTTGCGGGGGAAGGTGGTGCTCGTCGATTTCTGGACCTATTCCTGTATCAACTGCATTCGCACCGTCCCCTATGTCCGCGCGTGGGCGGAAAAATACCGGGATCAAGGCCTCGTCGTCATCGGCGTGCATGCGCCTGAATTCGCCTTCGAGAAGAAGATCGACAATGTCCGCAAGGCGGTCAGCGATTTCAACATCGGCTATCCCGTCGCCATCGACAACGACTACCGCATCTGGCGCGCCTTCGAGAACAGCTACTGGCCGGCCCATTACCTGATCGATGCCAAGGGGCAGATCCGCTACCATCATTTCGGCGAGGGCAATTACCCGCAGACGGAGAAGGCCATCCAGGACCTGCTCAGAGAAGCCGGTAGCGACATGGCGGCGAGCAGGCCGGTAGTGCCCGAGACCAAGGGCGCTGAACTCGGCGCCGACCTCAACAATATCCGCTCGAGCGAAACCTATCTCGGATACCAGCGCGCTTCGAACTTCGCCTCCAACGAGAGCCTGAGCGCCGATGCGGCGCGCAAATACACGGTCGCCGAACCGGGTCTCAACGAATGGGGCCTCACCGGCACCTGGACCGTCGGCCCGGAACAGGCAACGCTCGACGAGCCGGGAGGCGGCATCGCCTCGCGTTTCAGCGCCCGCGACCTGCATCTCGTTCTTGGGCCGGGAGCGGCCGGAAAGCCGGTCCGCTTTCAGGTGACCATCGACGGCAAGGCGCCGGGCAAGGACCACGGCGCCGATATCGACGCCAATGGAAACGGCACGGTCACGGCAACAAGGCTTTATCAGCTGGTGCGCCAGGCAGGCGACGTCTCGGCGCGCAACTTCAGCATCCGGTTCTTTGACCCAGGCGTTCAGGCCTACGCCTTCACCTTCGGCTGAGACCTCGAGACATGTTCAAACCTGCCAATCGCCATCAACCCGACAAGGAGTGAAATCCATGAACCGTCATCTTTCCACCCTCGCGCTCGCCCTCTTCACCAGCGCGATTGCCTTTGCGGCCCAGGCAGCCGAGGTCAAGAATATCGTCATCGTTCACGGCGCACTGGCCGATGGCTCCGGCTGGCGCCAGGCAACGGAAATTCTCGAGAAGCGGGGCTATGGCGTGACGATCGTTCAACAGCCCATCACGTCGCTGGCGGATGACGTTGCCGCCACCGACCGCGTGCTCGATCTGCAGGATGGTCCGACCTTGCTCGTCGGGCACAGCTATGGCGGCATCGTCATCACCGAAGCCGGCAACCGTGCCGACGTCGCAGGCCTCGTCTATGTCGCCGCCTTCCAGCCCGACAAGGGCGAAAGTCTGCTCGCCCTTGCCAGCTCCAAACCGGCGGGCGGCATGAACATCAGGGAGACCAAGGACGGAAAATACCTCTATCTCGACCCGAGCGCCTTCGCCGCCGATTTCGCTGCTGACCTTCCGAAGGACGAAGCGGCATTCCTTGCAAAATCTCAGGTCTTTGCCGCCAAGGCGGCGTTTTCGTCCAAGGTCGGCGATCCGGCCTGGCGAACCAAGAAGAGCTGGTCGATCGTGGCGACGCAGGATCGCGCGATCAATCCCGATCTCGAGCGCGACATGGCCAAGCGGGCAAACAGCGAGGTGACGGAGATCAAGGCGAGCCATGCCGTCTTTGCCTCTCAGCCGGAGATGGTTGCTGATGTCATCGAAAAGGCAGCCAAACAGCTCGGCCAGTAAGTCGATGCACGGCAACTGACGTGCAAACATCTGACTGCCGCGTTTATCGCAGCTGGTCCGGGCGTTGCAGCGCCCGGCCGAGCATTCCTTCACTCGTTCGGGAACCTGGACGGCTCGAAGCCGTTAGTTGGGATCGATAAAACGAGGGCAAGGACATGAGCTTCGATCAACTCGTTCCGGCGCCGGATCTCGCAGCCAAGGGCAAATCGCCCTTTCCCGGCGAAACGGCTGAGTACAGAAAGGCGCGGCAGGCTTTGCTGCGCGAAGAAATCGAGTTCCGGCGGCAGATGACGCGGCTGGTCGAGCAGCGGCGGTTGCTGCCGGATGGGCCGGTGATTGAAAAGAATTATCGCTTCAAGGATGCCAACGGCAACGACATCGGCCTGCTCGACCTCTTCGGCGACAAACAGACGCTCGTCGCCTATTTCTGGATGTACGGGCCGCAGCGCGCGCGCCCCTGCCCGATGTGCACGAACTGGCTCGGCGCGGTGAACGGCAACGCCGCCGATATCAAGCAGCGGGTGGCGCTGAAGATCTTCGGCCGCAGCTCCGTCGAGCGCCAGCTGGCGTTTGCCCAGGAGCGTGGCTGGCGAGACCTCGATTTCGTCCAGACGGTCGGCGACGACTATGCTCGGGATCTCGGCCTCATCAATGCGGACGGAAGCGAAAATCCGGCGCTTGGCGTCTTCAAACGTAAAGGCAACGCCGTCAGGCTCTTCTGGGCAAGCGAGATGACGACGGAGATGGCCGACCCCGGCCAAGATCCGAGAGAGGCGCCGGACATCGCCTCGCTCTGGTCGATCCTGGATCTGACGCCGGAGGGCCGCGGCACGGACTGGTATCCGAAGCTCAGCTACTGACGATCATCGTCACGGCGGCAATGGATGTCGTGGACGGGCCGCGAAGCTGGCGGGACGCATTTGGGCGACAAATAGTGGCGGTTGCGTCGGCAAGATCTTCAAATCCGCAAGATTTGCCGGTCCACTTCGTGCAAATCTTCTCGTTGTTTGGAGAGCCGTGAGGACAGCGATGCGCAAGGCACTGACACAGGCGAGCTACAACGCACGGATGAACAGGGTCATCGACCATGTCTATGCTCATCTGGAAGAGGACATTTCCTTCGACGAACTGGCCGACGTCGCCTGCCTCTCCTCCTATCACTGGAGCCGGATCTACTCGGCCATGCGCGGCGAGACCATAGCGTCGACCATTCGCAGACTCCGGCTGCAGCGCGCTGCCGACCGGCTGGCCAATTCCGATCTTGAGGTCAGGATCGTCGCCGATCGCGCTGGGTATGCCTCGGTCGACACATTTGGGCGGGCTTTCAAGGATGCTTTTAGCATGACGCCCGCCGCCTATCGGGAAAATGGTCCGCACGACGCCTTCAGGGCGGCCAATGCCGCAGGCGACACGAACGGATTCCCGGTGAGCGTCGTCACCCTGCCCGAGCGACGGTGTGCGTCGATCGCCCACCGGGGCTCCTACATGGAAATCGACCGTGCGATGGCGCGGCTCTTTACCGAACTCGCGGCCCGTGGGGCATTGCCGGACCGACCGGAGATGATCGGGGTATTCTTCGACGACCCCGACCTCGGGTCTGAGCAGGACTTGCGCTCTCGCGCCAGCATGCCGATTGCCGGTCCAATCACCTTCGACCTGCCGTTGACCGAAACGGTCCTGCGTGGGGGCCCCTACGCTAGACTGAGTTACACCGGTCCCTATGCGGCAATGCGCGGTGCCTATCGCTGGTTCCTCGGCGTGTGGCTGCCCGGATCCGGGCATGAGCCCGACGATGCGCCGGTCTTCGAAGACTATCTCAACGATCCGCGCCTGGTGCCCCAGAGCGAATTGCGAACCGACATTCATCTGCCGCTGAAAAGCACGCCATGACGACCCCACCCGTTCCATCCGCCGTCGCCGAGGTGCTTGCGCAACACGCCGCAGCGATACGAGCGCGCCTTCTGCAGGTTCGCGACCTCATCTATATGGTTGCAGCCGAGACCGAAGGCGTGGGGCCGCTGACGGAAACGCTGAAATGGGGAGAGCCGGCCTATCTTACGCAGGCAAGCAAAAACGGAACGACCATCCGTCTCGGCGTCGCCGAATCGGCGCCGGAACGATGTGCCGTATTCTTCAACTGCAGGACGACGCTCGTCGAAACCTTCCGCATTCACTTTGCCGATGATTTCACCTTCGAGGGCAATCGCGCCCTCCTCATCCCCACCACAGGGGATTTGCCGAAAGGACCGCTGGCGCTGTGCCTGCGGGCAGCATTGACCTATCACCGACGCGCGACGATCTTGCCCACGACATTGACGAGCTGACGAGCCCGCGAGTGCTTCAGTTGGCTGGCAGCCGACGATAATCGTGAACGAGGTCCCGACGCCCTTGCCGGCGGAGGCTCGGCGAGCCGCGACGCAACGTCTGGCCCACTGCAAATCGCCTCGCTCACACGATAAAGCGGATGGCGCGCTGGATTTCGAAGAAGTCCTTGGCCTCGAAGCGCAGCGTGCGGGCGGCGACATGTTCAACACCGGGATACCAGCTGCCGCGATAGGCCTCGATCGGGGTCGTGTATTCGACAACAAGCTCGAAGCGGTCGGCGAGCTTCGGCAGGCAGCCCTTGAGATCACCCGACAGCGCTTTCTCCACGCCCTCGCGAATGGCGGCAACCGAGGCCTTTGGCGTCAGCGATCTGGTCGCCGGGCCGAAACCTTCGCTGGTGGCAACGGTGCCGATGCCGGAAACAATCGCCCTGGCCTCAGCGCACATGCCGGCGTCGCCGGAGAGAAACGCCGACGGAACGCCGTAGCGTGCGGCGCAAAATGCGTTCAGCGTGAATTCTGACGCCACGTCGCCATTGATCAAAAGCCGCGACACCGTGCCGGTCAGCGTATGGGCGAGCGGATTGGTGTCGGTGCCGGCCTTGTTGTGATAGCCAGTGTAGAGGGCTGCCGAAAAACTCTTGTCGATGCCGAACATCATCAGATCTGGATGACCGCTCCAACCCCTGACGATGCTGACATAGGCCGGCAGCTTCGACAGGATCAGATTGCGCGCGGTCGAATGCGCATCCTTGACTACCACCTCCTTGGCACCGGCCGCCTTCGCCCCTTCGCAGGCCGCCACCAGCTCGTCGGTCATGTATTCGCGGAATTCCTCGTATTCCGGATGCCCCTTCTTGGCCTCGTCCCAGGCGGTGATCCCCGCCGTGCCCTCGATATCTGCGCTGATGAAAACCTTCATGATCGCTCCCTCATGTTTCAAAGAAGCTCGGCCATCGACTGCAGCAGCCGATCGATCTGAGCTGGGGAATGTTCGGAAAACACCGCGAGCCGCAGGGTCGGCACGTCGGGTGCGTCGGAATAGCCGCCCGCCTGCTGGACCCGGACGATGATGTCGCGTTCGGCGAGACGGTCGCGAAGCTGCTCGAGATCGGTCACGCCCTTGACGGTGACGATCGGCACCGGCGTGTCGGCGACCTCGAAGCCCAGCGCTCGCAGGCCGCTGCGCACATGCTTGATGTTGCGGGTGAGGTTCGCGCGCTTTTCCGGCGTCGTTTGCAGGACCCGGAGCGATGCGGCCGCCGCCGCCGCAAGACCGGGCGGCGCCGGCGAGGCGCCGCGCATGATCATTGCGTTGCGGGCAATCTTTTCGGCAAGCGCTGCGTCGCCCGGAACGACGCCGCCGAGTGCGCCGAATGCCTTGCTCATAGTGCCGGCCAGAAAATTGCCCTCGCCCTCGAGCCCGGCATGCTGCAGCGAGCCACGCCCGGTTTCGCCGAGAACGCCGACGCCGTGGGAATCGTCGATGCAGAGCAGCGCACCCTCGTAGGGAGCCATCACATGGCGATAGTCGGCAAGCGGTGCAAGCTTGCCTGACGACGGGAAAACGCCGTCCGTCAGAACAGCCGGCCGCTCGCCTGCCTTCACATGCAGCGACAGTTGCGCTGCGAGATCTTCCGGGTCGGCATGGCGAAACTCGTGGATCGGCTTGCCGAGCGTCGGGATCGCGTCACGGGTGCTGTAATGGGTGGCCGAGTCGATGAGGATGACGTCGAAATCGTTGCGTAGCCCCTGCAGCAGCACCATCGGGCTGGTGTAGCCGGAGATCATGTAGACGACCTCCTCGGTGCCGAACCAGTCGCGCAGCCGCTCCTGCAGGTCGGCATAGACCTGCATGTGGGCGAGCGTTCCCGGCCCCATGCCGTACTGCCGGGTGGCGTCGCAGGCCGCCTCGATCACTTCGGGGTGGCCGTGCAGGCAGAAGTAGGACGTGCCGCAGTAATAGTCGACCTCGCGCCCGCCGATGAACATACGGGCGCCGAGCGGCGATTCCATCTTGATCGGAGCAACCATGGTCCGGATCACGCCGCTTCCGCCCGGGACGGGCTGCGGCGTTCCAGGAACATCGGGCCGACGCGGATGCCGCGCTTGCCGTTGTCATCGACGGCGTCGAGTTCGAGGATCTCGTCCTCGTAGAGCCGGCCGTGCATGCGGAAGCGCCCTTCCTCGACCGGCTCGCACGTGTGCGTGCAGAAATACTCGATCAGGCACTTCAGCCCACCATGGCTGTAGGTCAGGTATGTGATGTTGAAATCCGGCCCGTATTCGCCGAGATGCGGCTTGATCGCGTCGGGCACGGTCTCGTCGAGAGGTGCCTCGATGCGCGTCCAGTTCGCATCCTTCCAGAGGAGCTTGCCGGCTTCCGGGAAGGAGAGGTTCATATGGGCATAATCAGCGCCGCGCCCGTAGATGCGGCCGTCTATGACGAAGTCGTTGCCGGCGACCGGACGAATCTGGTGTGGCACGCCCTCGCCCATCAGGTAGATCTTGCCGTCCTTGGACTTGACCTCGACGATCTCCTGCGTGGCGTCGTCGCGGTAATAGCCCGGCAGCGTCTTGAACTGCGCCTCGGAGATTGCAGGCGGGCGCTGCACGCGCTCCGGCATCTTGCCCATCCTGCGTTCGGCAAGGACGATGCGCACGCCGTCGACGCCCAGCCGCGAGGCGATCTGGTTGGAGAAGTCAAGCGTCGCGAAGATCAGCACACCGACGCCGGCGGCCGGCAGCAGCATCATTTGCGAAGCATAACCATAGACGGCGCCGCCATGGCCGACAGAGGTCCAGCCGTCGACATCACCGGACCCGAAGCAAAGACCGTAGCCGGCAAGCGTCTTGTCGTGACCGGCCGGGCGCTTGCCGAACGGCGTCCACATTTCGCGCAGCGCCGCCGGCGAGATGATGGAGTTGCCCTCAGCATCGAAGCCGCCGCGCAGAAGGCACTGGGCGTAACGCGCCATGTCACCGGTGGTGGAGAAGATATTGCCGGCCGGCGAACCGCCGAGGCTGAACACCGGCGCCGGCGTGTCGCCGTCGAGCGTCCACATGTCAGCTGGTGCAAGCCTTTCACGAATGCCGGGTGCCATGCCGCACGAGGAGCTGTCCATGCCGAGCGGCTTTAGGATGTTAGCGGCGACATAATCGGAGTAGCTCTGGCCGCTGACCGTCTCGATCACCCGGCCGACGACGGCGATGCCGGCGTTGGAGTAATGCATCACCCCGAGGCTCGGGTCCTGCTTCAAGGTCGAGCTTGCCAGCTCGTTGACCGTGTCTTCGAGCGGCGGACGGGTGGCATCGAGATAATGCCCGCTCTTCGGCTCGCGTACAAGGCCGGCCGTATGGGTCATCAGCTTGCGCAGGCTGATGACCGAGCCGTAGGGCCCGCCCTCGGCGCCGGCGAACGGGTTTATCGGCTTGAAGCCGGGCAGATAGGTCGACACGTCGACATCGATATCCACCAGCCCCTTCTCGACCAATTGCATCATCGCCAGTGAGGTGAAGGTCTTGGTGATGGAGCCGATGCGGAAGCAGGTGTCCTTGCCCATGTCGAAATGCCGGTCATGACGCTGGACATGGCCTTCGGCGAGCACGCCGTCACGGTCGACAAGGGCATAGGAGATCGACGGGATCGCCTTGTCCTCGACCTCGTAACGGATCAGATCCTCGAAAAGCTCGATCGAGGCGGCAGACAGAGAGGGCATCGGTACGCTCCTTGGGTCTCGATAGGAATGGGTCTCAATGGGAATGGCGAGGGTCCAGCATGTCGCGCAACGCATCGCCGACAAGGTTCCACGACAGCACGAAAAGGAAGACGGCAGCGCCGGGGAAGGCCAGCGTGTACCAGAACTGGAAAGGGTTGCCGGGCTGGCCGACGATCCAGTTGCGCGAGTAGGCGATGAACTGTCCCCAGTCGGCATAGCCTTCTTCGGTGCCGACGCCGAGGAAGCTGAGCGCCGAGGCGGACAGCACCATCGAACCAGTCGCCATCGTCGCCAGCACCAGCACCGGGAACATGGCGTTGGGCAGGATATGCAGCACGATCAGCCTGAGATCGCTGGCGCCGTAGCTGCGTGCCGCATGGATATAGTCCATCTCGCGGATCCTCAGGATCTCGCTTCGCACGATACGGGCATAGCTCATCCACCCGAACGTCGTCAGGGCAATGGTGATCGGCACGATGCCCTTGCCAAGCAGCGCCGTCAGCACCATGGCCGCGATCAGGAACGGCACCGCCATGAACACGTCGACGATGCGCATCAGGATTTCTTCGGCAAGCCCGCCATAATAGGCGGCGACCGCGCCGACCACCGTGCCGATCAGCACGGAGATCGCCACGACCCCGAGACCGATCTTGAACGCCGTGCGCGTCCCCCAGACGACACCGTAGAAGATGTCGTACTGGCCTTGCGTGGTGCCGAAAACGGCTTCCGGCGAAGGCGGTTGCGGCGTCGCCAGGAAGCCGGCACGCGGCGTGTCGTAGGGTGAAAGCTGGAAGCTCTGCGGCGGCGCCAGAACCGGCGCGAAGACGGCGATCAGCACGAAGGCCAGAAGCACCACGACGCCAAAGAGGGACACCGGATTTCTTGCGAGGTAACGAAGAACCTTCATTGCGTCTTCACCCTCGGATCGAGCAGCGGATAGATAAGGTCGACGATCAGGTTCATCAGCACCAGAACGACCGCGAAATAGAGGCCGAAACCGAGAACCGCCGGGAAATCCAGATTGGCGGCGGTCTTGGCTGCGAACTGGCCGAGGCCGGCATAGTCGAAGATCGTCTCGGTGATGACGACACCGCCCATCATCACGGCGAGCTCCATGCCGGCGATGGTCGCAACCGGCAGAAGTGCGTTGCGCCGGGCATGACGCAGTTCGACGACACGGCGCGGCAGACCCTTGGCGCGGGCGGTGCGCACATAGTCCTGGCGCAGCGTCTCCAGCATCGAGGTGCGCATCACCCGGGTCATGCTGGCAACGTTGACATAGGTCAGCGTGATCACCGGCGCTGCCAGGTGGCGAAGCGCATCGCCGAAGATCGCCAAATTGCCGTTCAGCAGCGCATCAACAGTGTTGGCGCCGGTATAACGCACGAAGTCGCCGGAACTGACCACCGTCTGGGCCCATTGGCTGAGCCGGCCGGGCGGAAACCAGTCGAGCGCCGAGTAGAAGATCAACAGCATCAAGAGGCCGAAGACGTAGACCGGGAAAGACCAGCCGAGAATGGTGAAGATGCGGATGAGGTGATCCGGCCAACGATTGAGATAGATGCCCGCGCGCGAGCCAAGGAAGACCGCGAGCAGCAGGCATGGAACGAAGGCCAGCACCACCAGTTCCAGGGTCGCCGGAAACAGTGACATCAGCGCGGTCGAAACCGGCTGGCGGGCCGTCTCCGACCAGCCGAGATTGCCGGTCAGGATGCCGCCGATCCAGCGGCCGTACTGGATGTAGAAGGGGTCGTTGAGCCCGTACTGTTCGATCATCCTGCGGATGCTTTCCTGACCACCCTTGAGATAATCAGGCGACGGCGCATAGGCCGCCAGTCTCTGCGTCGGCGAAAGCGACATCTGCAGCGCAAAGATCATCAACGACAGAGCGAAGAGAACGATGGGCAACATCATCAGTCGTCTGAGTGCATAGTTCAGCACGGTTCACACGTTCCGATTTCAGGGAAAATGAAACAAAGGCATGTCGGGCGGGGATGCCGCCCGACATGCAGCAATTCAAAGTGCTACAGCGACCTTTGCGCGTCTAATAAGACGCGCGGCGCAGTAGCCAATCAGTCGTTGGCCTTGGTGACCGGATAGAAGTCCCAGGCACCGTAGAGGATCATGTTGTCGACATAACCATCGATGTTGCTGCGGGTGACGACGTAGCCGAAGTCCTCCCACAGGAACTGGGTGGTGGCGTATTCGTACGACATTTCCTGCAGCTTGGCGTAGATCGGCTCGCGCACGGCGGGATCGACCGAGGCCCAGGCCTCATCGAGCAACGGCTTGAACTTCTCCGCCATCAGGTCGCGATAACCCTGGCCAACCATGCCGCCGACGAGACCCGTGGGCGAGAGATAGTAGCTGGCGGCACCGAGCGGACCGCCCGGGTCGGAATAGTCGGGCCCCCAGCCCATCACCGTCAAGGGTGCGGCCGGCTTTTCGCGGTTGTTGAGCTTGTCCGAAACGGATGCCCATGGCAGCGCCTGGATCTGCATCTTGAACTTCGGGTTGATGCGCGACAGGCCCTGCTGCAGCGCCGAAAGTGCGGCGGTCAGCTGCGGGTTGCCTTCGGTGACATAGGCCGTAAACGCAAAGCCGGTCTCCCAGAGCTTGCCGCCGAACGCCTTCTTGAAGTGTTCCTCGGCCTTGGCGGGATCGTAGCTGTAAACAGGCGAATCCGGGCGATAGCCCATGATGCCGCGCACGGTCGGCCCGCGCGACTGCACGGTCTTTCCGAGCAGCACCTGGTTCAGGAGCGCATCGTAGTTCTGGGCGTAGTTGAAGCCCTTGCGCACATCGATGTCGGCGAAGAAGTCCGGCGGAATGCCGGCACCGTCGAGCTTGCCGCTGCCGATGGCCGGGTTGTCGTTGTCGTCGAGCGGCCAGGCGAAGAAGACGCCGCGCGAAAACACCTTCTGCAGGCCGTCGATGACCTTGACGCCCTCGGTCTTGCTGAGTTCGTCGATGAACTCGACCGGCGCGGTGACAAAATCGGCGTCGCCGGACAGAAGCTGCAGGCGTCGCGTCGTCCATTCCGGAACGGTGCGCATGACCACCCGCTCGAGCTTGGCCGGCCCCATGAAATAATTGTCGAAGCGCTTCAGAGTGATGCGCCGGTCGGTGCGGTCCCATTCCTCGAGCATGAATGGCCCTGTGCCGTTCTCCTCGGCAAACAGCGGATTGGCGCCGAGTTCCGGACGATAGTGGGCCTTCCAGGTATCGCCCGAGCCATCCCAGCCGCCGACCGAGGCAACCCATTCCTTGTCGAGAACCGAGGTACCGAACGGCAGCGCGATCACGCCAAGGGTGGCCGGAAACGACTTCGGCAGCTTCAGCGTGAGATTGTCGCCATCGACGATAATCTGCGAGGCGAGCTGGTCATAGACCTTGCGCAGGATCTCGGGGCTGGCGTCGTTGATGGACTTGACCTCGCCTTCGGTCTCTACCCACTTGGCGATGTCGGTATATTTGCCGGCGGTGATCACCTCGGTGATCGCGTTCGACATCCACGACTGACCCTGAAGAATGGCGCGCAGCAGCGAATAGCGCACGTCCTCGGGCGTGATCTGGCCGTAGCCCGGCTCGATCGTCGCCTTCTGGGCGTCGGTCAGCTTGTCGTAATATTCCCAGGTGACCTTGCCGTCGGCGCCCTTGACGCCGACCTTGTGGGCGAAAACGCCCTTGCGGATCGGGAAGGTATAGCTCACCGAGCCGTCGTCGCCCTGCTTGATGAGGCCGTTTTCAAGCGACGGCACCTCGGTCGAAAGCGACGGCACGAACTCGGAGATCTTCGAGCCGTTGAAGTTCAACAGCCGGCTGTAGATGTTGAGCGCGCCGTAGGAGCTTGGCGTGTTGGCGATATAGGCCGGATCGAACGACTGGATGTCGTCGGTCCACATGAAGACGAAAGTGCCGGGGTTCTTGGTCTCGGCCATAGCGGGCGCAGCCGCGATGCCGAGCCCCAGGCTGAGGGCTAGGGCTAAGGTGCGTTTCATCGTTGTTCCCATTTGGTGGAGGGGGAAGTTTTCTTCTCGTTATAAGGGAGGCTAGAAGAGCGCTTGCAGGTCTGTCCAATGTGTAGTTAGGATAGACTATGCAAAACACGCATGAGGGCCGGCATGGAACTGCAATGGCTTGAAGATTTTCTGGAAATCGCCGCGACGCGGAATTTCTCGACGGCGGCGACCGCGCGCAATATTTCCCAACCGGCCTTCAGCCGACGCATCAAATCGCTGGAGAACTGGATTGGCGCCGACCTGATCGACCGCAGCACTTACCCCGTGCAGCTGACCCGGGCCGGCACGATGTTCCTGCCCGGCTGCCAACGGCTCGTCCGCGAAGCGTACCGCCTGCGCACCGACTGCCGCAATGTCGCCGGCGAAAGCTCGGCCATGCTCACCTTCACCTCGCTGCATACGCTTGCGATGTATTTCTTTCCAAAGTGGATCGGCTCGCCGCTGATCTCGCGCATGCCGCTTCGCACCAGCATGCATGCGGCCGACTTCCTCGAAAGCATCGATCACCTGTGCTCCGGCCAGTGCGATTTCGCCATCACCTATGTCCATCCCGACGGCCCTCCGGTGCTGGAGGGCGGCCCGTTCGAATCCCTGCAAATCGGCAAGGACCGGCTCATTCTCGTATCGGGAACCGACGACAACGGCCGGCCGCTGTTCGACATCGACGTGCCCGAAACCACCGAGATCCCCTATCTCGCCTATTCCTGGAGCGACGGTTATATCGGCAAGCTGGCAACGCTGATCCAATCGCGCTGGCGCCGCCCGCTCAACCTCAGCACCGTCTACCAGTCCGGCCTTGCCGATGGCTTGAAGCACATGGCCGTTGCCGGGCGGGGCGTCGCCTGGCTGCCGCAGATTTGCGTCGCCGAGGCCATGCGGCAGGGACGCCTGGCCCAGATCGGCGGCCAGCAGATGTCGCTGGAAATGGAGATCCGGATCTTCAGGCGCGCCGGCCCCGGTAGCCATGACAGCGATGCGCTATGGCAGCATCTCAAGCAATGTGCCGCACTGCCCCAGTACAAGAGCGGCTTCGAGGCAACGACCGACGCGGCCTGAGGCGTCAATCCGCCCGAAATCGCACGACCGGCGCGATATGCGAAGACAGGCGATACAATGCGCAAAGCGCATAGTTTTGCCTGCCACAATCGTGACACATTGATTTCACTGGATTTTGCGGCGGCAGCGGATCGGGAGCGAGGCCGATGTCTGCTCCAGCGACCCGGCGGACAGGGCTGATCGCACCTCCCTTCCGTATTGACAGGATGCGACCTCGTTGCGAGACCTGAAAGCGCAACGTCCCTTCGAAATCGGGTGCATGTGCTGATGATCCTGTCCAAATCCGCAAAGCCTGAGCTGCCCGAGGATGTCATCCTTTCCGTGGAAGACCTCGAAGTTTCCTTCGCTGCCGGCACCCGGGCGCAGCTGCGCGCGGTGCGTGGCGTCTCCTTCAGCATCGCGCGCGGCGAGACCGTCGCGCTGGTCGGAGAATCCGGATCGGGCAAATCGGTCACGGCGATGACAATCATGCGGCTGACCGAATATGACGGCGCAGCCATCACCGGCGGACGGGTGCTGATGCGTTTGAAGGACGGCAAGGTCGCCGACCTCGCCAAGCTCTCGGAAAAGCGGGTCGAGGCGCTGCGCGGCGCGGAAATCTCGATCGTCTTCCAGGATCCGATGTCGAGCCTGAACCCCGTCTTCACTGTTGGCGATCAGATCGCCGAGGCGGTGATCCATCATCAGGACAAGACGCCGGAAGAGGCGCGCCAGATCGCGCTCAATACCCTGAAGCTGGTCCGTGTGCCCGATGCCGAGCGCCGGCTCGACCAGTATCCCCACCAGCTTTCCGGCGGTATGCGCCAGCGCGTCATGATCGCCATAGCCCTTGCCTGCCGCCCCTCGCTGATGATCCTCGACGAGCCGACAACCGCGCTCGACGTGACCATCCAGGCGCAGATCCTCGATCTGGTTCGCGCCTTGCAGCGCGAGATCGGCATGTCGGTGCTGTTCATCACCCACGACATGGGCGTGGTTGCCGAAGTCGCCGACCGGGTCTGCGTCATGCTCAAGGGCGAGATCGTCGAGGAAGGCACGGTCTACGACATCTTCGCCAAGCCGAAACATGCCTACACACGCGCGCTGATTTCCGCCGTGCCGCGCCTCGGCAGCATGGCCGACAAGGACGCGCCGGAGAAATTTCCGTTGCTTGTGTTCGAACCCGAGCGCCTGCTTGCCGAGGTGACAGAATGAACGCGTCCGCGCCGATGAAGGAAACCCGAAAGCCGCTCGTCGAGGTGCGCAACCTGGTGACGCGCTTCGATCTCAAAGCCGGATTGTTCGGCCATGTCTCGGGTCGGGTGCACGCGGTGGAGAACGTCTCCTTCGACATCTTTCCGGGAGAGACCCTGGCGCTGGTCGGTGAATCCGGCTGTGGCAAGTCGACGGTTGCCCGTTCGATCATGCAGCTCGACCGACCGCGTTCGGGCTCGATCCGGTTCGACGGAACCGAGTTGATCGGCGCGCCGCGCGCTATGCTCGCGCGGTTTCGACGCGACGCCCAGATGGTCTTCCAGGATCCGTTCTCGTCGCTCAACCCGCGCATGACGATCGAGCAGTCGCTGATGGACCCTATGCGCGTTCACAAGCTGGGCTCGACCGCGGTCATGCGCGCCCGCGCCGCCGAGCTTCTCTCCAAAGTAGAGCTGTCGCCTGAGCATCTCGAGCGCTATCCGCACGCGTTTTCCGGCGGCCAGCGCCAGCGCATCTGCATCGCCCGCGCGCTTGCGCTCAACCCGCGCCTGATCGTCGCCGACGAGGCCGTCGCCTCGCTCGACGTGACGATCCAGGCGCAGGTCATCAACCTCCTGATGGACTTGCAGCGCGAGATGCAGATCGCCCTCCTGTTCATCAGCCACGACATGGCCGTGGTCGAGCGCATCGCCCACCGTGTCGCGGTGATGTATCTCGGCGAAATCGTCGAGATCGGCGACCGCCGTTCGGTCTTCGGCAATCCGCAGCATCCCTATACCCGCAAGCTCCTGTCGACCGTTCCGATCGCCGACCCGACACGCCGCCCGGAAGGCCGCCAGCCGATGTCCGACGAGATCCCAAGCGCCGTGCGCCCGCCGGACTTCGTGCCGCGCGAACTGCCGATGCAACAGGTCTCATCCAGCCATTTCGTGCGACAGGTCGCAACGGGCTGACGACGACAACCAATCCCCTCTTCAGATCAGAGCATTCCGAGATGAACACTTCCGAAGTGACGCTGGCGGCTGCGAACGCTACCGGCAACGTGACCGCAGACATCGACAGCGCCCCGGCGCAACCGAAAGCCAACGGCTTCCTGCGCCCTGCGGCCGCAGAGCGACCGACGCCCTATATCGAAGTCGACGAATTGCGCCTTGCCCGCAACATTGAGGCCATGCAGCAGCGTGCCGATCAAGCCGGCGTCTCGATGTTTCCGCACGTGAAAACGCACAAGAGCCTTTATGTCGCGCGACGGCAGCTGGCACTTGGCGCCCGCGGCATCACCGCGTCCAAGCCAAGCGAGGCGCTGGTCTTTGCGGAAGCCGGGATACCGTCGATCATCCTTGCCTATCCCATCGTCAAGCCGCAGTCGCTCGACCGTCTGCTGCCCGTGGTCAAGGCGCGCGGCACGCAGCTGCGCACGATTGCGGCAAGCGCGACGGGCGTCGAAGCGTTGTCGGCGGCCGCCACAAGTCACGGCGTCGAAATCGGCGTCTTCCTCAAGGTCGATGTCGGCCTCGGCCGCGTCGGCCTCAAGCCGAACGATCCGGTTGCGCTCGAATTGTGCGCCCAGATCGCCGCTTCCGACGGCCTGCACTTTGCCGGCCTGCTTTCGCACGCCGGCCATTCCTACGCGGCCACTGGCCCGCAGGGCCTGGCCAAGGTCGCCCGCGATGAGGCCGCAGACCTTGCCGGTCTCGCCGGCCGGCTTCGGGACCGCGGCATCGCCGTCGACTGCATTTCCGTCGGCGCAACGCCGACCTGTGTCGGCGCACCTCTGTCCCAGGAGGTCGACTGCGTCCGGCCCGGCAATTACGTGTTCCTCGACGGAACCGCGCTCAGGCTCGGCATCTGCACGGCCGACGACCTGGCGCTCTCGGTGGTTGCGCGCGTCGTTGCCTCCAATGACACGCACTTCATCATCGACGCCGGCTCCAAGTCGATGAGCTCCGATCGCGGCGCCCACGGCATGGGCGGCGCCGGCTTCGGCACCGTCGTCAGCGCCGAAGGCGATGGCGAAACAGGTGTCTGGACGCTCGCGCGGCTGTCTGAAGAACATGGCTTCGTTCCCTTCTCAGGACGCCCCTTGACCCTCGGAAGCCGTGTGCGGGTCTTCCCCAACCACTCCTGCGCATCGATCGCCAACTTCGATCATTTCACGCTGCATCACGCCGATGGCGGGGCGACGACACTGCCGGTCGATGCCCGCTGCTGCCAGACCTGATCGGGCGTGTGACGCACGGATGCGTCACAACGACATCGCCGCCCGTGCTACGCGATGGCCGTGTGGCCCAACCGGAGCCCACTGCATGTTTCCTTAGGTCCTATCCGATCTAAGGATAAAAACATGCAGCAATTCAAAGTGCTACGGCGACCTTTGCGCGTCTATTAAGACGCGTGGCGCTGTAGAACTGAAGGCGGGCCTTCGCCTTCAGCCGGCAAAACCTGCCCGCCGGCACGCCACCTTTACCCCTAAGGATCAGCCCCGCTCTCAAGCGACCCCGGCCGGTGAAACGTTCGTTTCCAACGGCAGACGGTCTTCCGTTCCGTCTGGACCGAACTGCTGTCATTGGTCAGGGCGTTGCACTTGTCCGCGGTATCTATGCGCGGGAAGAAATCGCCGACGGCCGCCTAGCCGTCGCTCTCGATCGACCATGGCCGAGCGAATTCGCCTATTATATCGTGACGTTGCCTGCGGCGATCGAACGGCCGGCAATTGCGCATTTCGTCGACTGGCTGATGGAAGAGGCGCAAGCGCGACACTTTCGCGGCTCCAACGCCTGAGGCAACGCCCGCCTCCAACTTTGCCTGAATGGCAATTTGACTTATGTCACGGCCGATGAATAATGTCAGCAATCGACAACTGAAGGATCCCCATGCCTATCCGCAACACCGATCAGATCATGCACAAAGCCGCGTGGCTCTACTATAGCCATGGGTTACGGCAGGACGAAGTTGCGCAGAAACTGGGGATCTCCCGCGCCTCTGTCGCGACCTATCTCAGGCGAGCACGCGAGACCGGGATCGTCAACATCACCACTTCGACCGAGCTTTTCACCGACGACGTGCTGGCGCGCGAGCTCGAGGATGCAACCGGGGTCACGGCGGCCTGGATCGTGCCGGAGGACCGGCAGGCCATGGACCCGACGGCTGAGATGCCGGTGCTGGCTGCATCCGTCTTTCTCGAACTGATCAACAAGGGCGATCGCGTCGGCGTCGCCTGGGGGCGAACGGTCTATCATATCGCCGACGTGATGCCCTTCGCCGACCTGCGTGGCGTCACTGTGGTCCAGCTCTGCGGCAATCTCGGCGCGCCCTATTCCTATCGGCCGGACCAGTGCACGACGGAGATCGCCCGCCGGCTCAATGCCGAAGGCATCAATTTCTACGCGCCGCTCGTGCTGTCGTCCGAGCGGCTGGCCGAGGAGCTTCGCGGCGAGCCGGTGATCCGCGAGCAGCTGTCGACGATCGCCGACTGTCATCTGGCGCTCTATTCCGTCGGCGGCATCGAGGACGACAGCCACCTCGTCAAGTGCGGCGCACTCAGCGCCAGCGAAATGCACCGCATGGGCGAGGAAGGCGCTGTCGGCGTCATTGCGGGACAATTGATCGACCGTGACGGCCAATGGGTGAATTGCGCCCACAATCGCCGCTGCATCTCGGCGGACCTCTCATCGATCCGCGCCATCAAAAAGCGCATGCTGGTCGTCCAGGAAGAGAGCAAGTTCGAACCACTGATGGCGGCCTTGAAGGGCGGCTTTGCCTCGCATCTCGTGGTCACGACATCAATGGCGCGCCGGGTGATGGAGCGCTGGAGCCGGGACGGTCTCGGCAAGGTAGACGCAACGACGACTTAAAGCGCGTTGTGATGCGTAGGGCTGGCAGTACGCAAACGGGGCGGTCTTTCGACCGCCCCACTTTCATCAACAAACCGCGTGATCAGGGCTTCGGCATCCAAGCCGGCATGGCGACATCCGCATGGGCGAACTGCGGCAGCTTGGTGCCGAGTTCTTCCATGTTCTTGATGTCCTGATCGTTCAGGTCCTTCTGGGTAATCAACGTCGGGGGCACGATGACGCTGCGGCCCGGATCCTCGCCGGCAAGCAGCATGGCGAGTGTGCGAACCGAGACTTGCCCGACCACGGCCGGGTTGGTGGCGGCAGTCGCAGCCCAGGCGGAATCCGGCTCGCGCATTGCCGCGATATCGGAGGTCGAGATATCGGCGGAATAGATCTTCACGTTGGACGAAAGACCGGCTTCGTCGACCGCAATCTTGACGCCCTTGGCGAACTCGTCATAGGGCGCGAACATCACGGTGATATCGGGATTGGCGGAGATGACGGAACGCGCCTGGTTGGCAACCGAGTTGGCGATCGGGTTGTCCATGGTGCCGAACTGCGAGACCTCGTTGATCCCGGAATACTTGCCCTTGAATTCCTTCCAGGTCTCGTCGCGACGGTCGAGCGGCGCGATGCCGGCGACATAGACGTAGCCCGCCTTGAAGCTCTCGCCATTGTCCTTGATCGCCTGCTCCAGGGCAAGGCGGGCAAGATCGCGGTCGGACTGTTCGACCTGCGGGATTTTCTCGTTTTCGACGTTCACGTCGAAGGCAACGACCTTGATGCCGGCGTCGACGGCGCGCTGTGCTGCTTCCTTCATCGATTCCGTCAGACCGTGCTGGATGATGATCCCCTGCACGCCGAGCGCGATCGCTTGGTCGACCATGTCGGCCTGCAGCGCTGCATCCTGGCGGCTGTCGAGAACCTGCAACTGAACGCCGAGAGCCTTTGCCTGCGCCTCCACGCCGGCAAGGTAGGATTGGAAGAAATCGCCGGTCGAGAGATAGCGCACCAGCGCGATCTTGACGTCAGCCGGCTTGTCGAAGGGCTTCGGCATATCGGCGGCAAAGGAAGCGGTGGCGAAAGCCACGGTTCCGGCAAGGCCAAGCGCCAGCTTGCCCATTGCTCTGCGTGTCATGTTCATTTCAGTCTCCTCCACTGGTGAACGTTTGTTGTCCGCGGGCGGGGCTTTCCCGTCAGCGTTTGCCTCTTTTCGAGAGCGCAAAGGTGAAGATCAGGGCGATGACGAGAACCGCGCCCTTGATGAAATCCTGCGTGTAATAGGGCGCATTCATCATCGTCAGGCCCTGGAGCAGGATGCCGACGAAGAGCGCGCCGACCGCCGTGCCGAACGCATTCGGCTTGGCCGCCCCCAAGACGGCAAAGCCGATCAGCGCGGCGGCAACGGCATCGAGCAGCAGATTGTTGCCCGAGGCGATGTCACCGCGGCCGAGACGCGCTGCGAGCAGCATGCCGCCGATCGACGCGAAGACGCCTGATATGACATAGGCCGAGATCTTGTAGGCATTGACAGGGGCGCCAGCCAGGCCGGCGGCGCGCTCGTTGGAGCCGACCGCATACATCATCCGTCCGAAGCGGGTGTATTCGAGGAAGAACCAGATCAGCACTGCCAGCACGATCAGCACCACGACGGCAACGGGCACAAGGTTCGGCAGGACGAGATCGAAGCGATGGCGGCCAAGCGCCAGGAAAGCGGGGCTGAAAGTGCCTGACGCGACCGAGCCGTCGGGAAGCGTCATGCCGGCGGCGATCGAACGGCCCTCGGTCGGTATGCGCTGCAAGCCGAGCAGCAGGAACATCATGCCGAGCGTCGCCAGCAGGTCCGGCACACGCATGTAGACGATGATGATACCGTTGATCAGCCCGACGAGAACGCCGATCGCCAGGCAGACGAGCGTTGCCGTCAGGGCGTCTCCGCCCATCACCACCATGACATAGGATGACGCCATCATCGCCGTGGTCGCGACCGAGCCGATCGACAGGTCGAAGCCGCCGACGACCAGCGTCGCCGTGACGCCGAGCGCCAGGATGCCGGTGATCGACACGGATTGCAGGATGAAGACGGCGCTCTGCGGCGAGGAAAATCCGTTCGTTACCAGCGAGAAGTAGAGAACCAGTCCGGCCAGAAGGGCGAGGAAACCGTATTTGATCGCGATATCGCGCAGACTGACGGCGGGACTGGGCGGTGGCGCCGGCAGCACCGAAGCGGCGGGGGACGCGGGTTTCATCTGTTCACTGCTCATGGGGCTGTCCCTGCTGATGATGTTGGCCGGCGATCTCCTGGAGGAGGCGCTCGACGTCGACCGCGGCGTTGCGATGCTCGCCGACCACAGTGTGTTCCGACATCACGAGAATGCGGTCGGCGATCTCGAAGGCTTCGTCGAGTTCGGTCAGGAAAACGATGGTCGCACGCCCAAAGGCCGAGGCGCGCAGCTTGGCGCCGATATCGCGGCGCGCGGCGATGTCGACGCCCTGGAAGGGCTCATCCAGGATCAGCAGGCGCGAGGGCTCGGAAAGCCAACGCCCGACCATGACCTTCTGCTGATTGCCGCCGGAAAGGGTCTGCATCTCGTCGCGCTCGCTGCGGCAGACGACGCCGAGCGCTGCGATCTGCGCCCGCGATTTCGCCCGTTCGGACCGGCGGTTCGATATGCCGAAGCGCGACAGCCGCTTGAGAAACGGCAGGCTGATATTCTCGTAAATGTTGAAGTCAGGAACGATGCCACTGTCGGCTCGATCCTTGGCAACTAGAAACACGCCCTTGGTGATCGCCTGGCGGGTGCTCTGCGGACGATACGAGGCGCCGTCGAGCGTCATCCGGCCAGCCGCTGGCCCGCGCGCCCCAAAGAGCGTCTCGGCCAGCGCCGTCTTGCCGACGCCGACAAGACCGGTGACGGCGACGATTTCGCCATCGCCCAGTTTGAGATCGAACGGACGCGACGTCTCGGTAAGTTTCAGTCCCTGGGCGAAAAAGACTGAACCGAGCCCTTCGCGCACGGTGACGTCCCCTGCCGAAACCTTTTGCCCGAGCATGGCGTTGACGGCGCCTTCATAGTCCAGATCCGCACCTTCGAAGCGGCCGGTTATGCGCCCGTCGCGCAGGGTGACGATGCTGTCGGCGAGCCTGCGGATATCGGACATCCGGTGCGAGATATAAAGGATCGCGACGCCACGGGCTTTCAGCCGATCGAGAAGCTCGAACAGCCGATCAGCCTCGGCGCTCGACAGCGACGAGGTCGGCTCGTCGAGGATCAGCACCTGCGGCTCGTGCGCCATGGCGCGGGCGATCGCCACCATCTGCCGGTCGGCGAGCGTCAGATCGTTGATATCAGCGGAAAGATCTATGGCGAGGCCCATGCGGGCGGCGACGACGGCAGCCTCGCGCCTTACCCGGCGCGGGTTGAAGAACAGGCGCGCACCGCGGCCGTTCAACCGGTCGAGCGTGAGGTTGGTCGCGACGTCGAGGTCGGCAACGACGCCATCATTGATGTTCTGGTGAACCGTCACCACACCAGCACGGATCGCCTCCGCCGGTGTTGTCGGCGAAAAAGGGAGATCATCCAGCTGCATGGCTCCGGCGTCTCCGACGTAGACGCCGCTGAGGATGCGCACCAGTGTCGACTTTCCAGCGCCGTTGGCGCCCATCAGCACCGTCACGGCACCCTTGCGCAATTCGAGATCGACGCCCTTCAGAACCGGTATCGGCCCGAAGGATTTGCGCACGCCCTCGACGCGAAACACTGCTTGTTCGCTCATGCTCTCCTCCCAATGAAGTCAGGTTAGGATGGCTATCCATCAAATGTCAAGGCGATTGACATTTGACAGAATGCCGACTTACCTATGGTCCATGACAGCATGGCGAGGAGCGGCCGAGGCCGGCCATGCCCATAGGGAGGACCATATGGACAAGCACGTTTTCGAGGCGCTCAGCGCCGAAACGCTGCCATTAAGGCTGAGCGGCAATGCTGCGCTATGTGACAGGATCGGCGGCGATCATGGCCGTTGGCAGGTCAAGGAGGTCGGCGACGGCAACCTCAATCTCGTCTTCATCGTCACGGGCGATAAGGGCGCGGCGATCGTCAAGCAGGCGCTCCCCTATGTCAGGCTCGTCGGCGAGCGCTGGCCCCTGCCGTTGAAGCGCTCGTTCTTCGAATACCACGCCCTCACCCGCCAGGCGGCGCGCGACCCGGGCATGGTGCCGGAAATCCTGTACTTCGACGCCGAGCAGGCGATGATCATCATGGAGTACCTGACGCCGCACGTGATCCTGCGGCGCGCGCTGATCGCGGGGCGCAGGCTGCCGAAGATCGGTCGCGATCTCGGGCTTTTCGCCGCCCGCACGCTCTTTCGCGGCTCGGATCTTTCGATGCCGACGCGCGACAAAAAGGCCGATCTCGCGCTTTTCGCCGACAATGTCGAACTTTGCGATATCACCGAAAACCTGGTTTTCTCCGATCCCTACTTCGAGGCGGAGATGAACCGGCATACGACACCACACCTCGACAGCCTGGTCGAGGAACTCCGCCGCGACCGTGACTTGAAGGTCGAAGCGCAGCGGCTGAAACATATCTTTTCCGCCAAGGCCGAAACGCTTTGCCACGGCGACCTGCATACGGGTTCGGTCATGGTCACCGACGACGAGACGCGCGTCATCGATCCGGAATTCGCCTTCTACGGACCGATCAGCTTCGATGTCGGCATGCTCTTGGCGAACTTCTGGATGAGCTACTTCTCTCAAGGTGGCCACGAGAGCGCGGCCGGCGAACGCGACCAGATGCGCACCTACCTGCTGGATACGACAGAGACGATCTGGGAAACCTTCTGCGACGAGTTTTCCGCGCTCTGGCGCAGCGAGCGCAAGGGCATTCTCTACCAGGCAAGCGTTTTCGAAGAGCGCGACGACCCGTTCGGCTCGGAACAGGCGCTGACTATCGTCCTCGATGAGATCTACCGCGAGATGCTCGGCTTTGCCGGGGTCGAGATCCTCAGGCGCATCCTCGGCCTTGCCCACAACGCCGATTTCGAAACCATCGACGACCTCAGCCGCCGCGCCAAATGCGAAAGCAAGGCGCTCAAGCTCGGGCGCCATCTTGCCGTCAACCGGGATCGCATTGCGAGCCTCAGGGATATTCGCGCAACCGCGCAGCGGCTTCAGCAGGAGACACTTTCGTGAAAGTCGGAGAAAAGCACTACCATACGATCTGGCTCAACGCCGACGGCCGCTCGGTCGACATTATCGACCAGCGCTGGCTGCCGCACGAATTCCGGATCGTCACGCTGAAGACGGTCGCCGACGTCGCCGTCGCCATTCGCGACATGTGGGTGCGCGGTGCGCCGCTGATCGGCGTCACCGCCGCCTACGGCATCGCCATTGCCATGGCCGACGATCCGTCAGACCGCCATCTCGATTCAGTCTGGGAGGAGCTCAACGAGACCCGGCCGACGGCGATCAACCTGCGCTGGGCGCTCGACGCCATGCGGCAGTTCCTGCGCCCTCTGCCGGCCGAAGAGCGCGCCGAAGCCGCTTATCGCCGCGCTGGCGAGATCGCCGAGGAGGATGTCGAACTCAATCGGGCGATCGGCGCCAACGGCCTGAAAATCATCCGCGAGATTGCGGCGACCAAGAAGCCCGGCGAGCCGGTCAACATCCTCACCCACTGCAATGCCGGCTGGCTCGCAACGGTCGACTACGGAACGGCGACAGCGCCGATCTACATGGCGACGGAGGCGGGCATCCCCGTCCACGTCTATGTCGACGAGACCCGGCCGCGCAACCAGGGTGCGCAGCTCACCGCCTGGGAACTCAACGGCCATGGCGTGCCGCACACGCTGATCGTCGACAACGCCGGTGGGCACCTGATGCAGCACGGCGAAGTCGACATGGTGATCGTCGGCACCGACCGCACCACCGCCAATGGCGATGTCTGCAACAAGATCGGCACCTATCTGAAGGCGCTTGCCGCCAGCGACAACGACGTCCCCTTCTATGTCGCGCTGCCCTCGCCGACCATCGACTGGACGGTCAAGGACGGCGTGAAGGAGATTCCGATCGAGGAGCGCACCGGCGACGAGGTGAGCTTTGTCCAGGGCCGCGGTCCCGACGGCTCGATCATCTCGGTTCGCGTTTCGCCGGAAGGCAGCCCTTCGGCAAACCCGGCCTTCGACGTGACGCCGGCACGCCTCATCACCGGCCTCATCACCGAGCGCGGCGTCGCCGTGCCCTCGCCCGGAGGCCTCAAAGCGCTGTTTCCGGAAAGGAGCTGACCGATGAGCCTCACGAACCAGAAGACGACCGAAGAGATCGCGCTCGGCATCCGCCGCCGCGTCTTCTTCCATACGATGAAGAATAATGGCGGCTATCTGAGCCAGGCATGTTCGGCGGCCGAAAGCCTTGCCTTGCTCTACAACGAGATCCTGACGCTCGGCGAGCCGACCTTGCCAAAGGTGCCGCTGCCGTTTCGCGGCGTGCCCTCTGCCGATAATCCCGAAGCCTTTACCGGCGCGGGCTACCACGGCCCTGCGGCACCCGAATACGACCGCTTCTTCATCTCGCCGGCGCATTATGCGCTGGTGATCTATAGCGCGCTGATCGAGGTCGGCCGGATGGACGACAGTGCTCTCGACCATTTCAACAAGGACGGCGGCTCCGTCGAGATGATCGGCGCCGAGCACAGCCCGGGCATGGAGGTGACGACGGGCTCGCTGGCGCAAGGTCTTTCCATGGCCGCAGGCGTCGCCTTTGCCCGAAAGAAACGTAACGAACCGGGCAAGGTCTGGGTCTACATGTCCGACGGGGAGTTCCAGGAGGGACAAACCTGGGAATGCCTTGCCGCCATGGCGCATCACGGGATCGACAACATCCGCGTCATCGTCGACGTCAACCGCCAGCAATGCGACGGCGCCATGTCCTCGGTTCTCGATCTGGGCGACCTCGCCCGTCGGGTCGAAGCCTTCGGGGCGACCTGCCGCTCGATCGACGGTCACGATCTGCAGGCCATGCGCATTGCTGCCAACAGCGCAGAACCCGGCAAACCGCTCATCATCCTCGCCAATACGTCGCCGTTCCAGGGAATGAACTTCTTGCAGAAGCGCTTCCCGCGCCTTCATTACGTGCGCTTCAAGAGCGCCGAGGAGAGGCTTGAGATGCAGGCGGCATTGGCTGTCGAACTGGGCGTGAGCCCGAACGAAATGGAAGGGGCCTGACCATGGTCGAAATCGTCAACCGCCCTTACGCGAGGGCTTTCGAGGCTTTCGCCACAGCCCGTCCTGAGGTTATGTGCCTTTCGGCTGACCTCACCTCTTCCTGCGAGGTCGATGGTTTTCGCGATCGGCATCCGGAGCAGTTTCTGTCGCTGGGGATGGCTGAGCAGAACATGCTCTCCTTCGCCGGCGGGCTTGCCATGCAGGGTTATCGGCCGTTCATCCACACCTTCTCGGTCTTCCTCTATCGGCGTCCCTACGATCAGCTGATCAATTCGATCGCCTATTCCAATCGCAAGGTGCGGCTGATGGGCTTTCTGCCGGGGATCACCACGCCGGGCGGCATCACCCACCAGGCGATCGAGGACATCGCCGTCCTGCGCGCCGTGCCGAACATGACGATCCTCGAGACCGGCGACGCGACCGAGGTCGAGACCGTGCTCGAGGTCGCCGATGCGATCGACGGTCCTGTTTATGTCCGCGTCCTTCGCGGCGAAGTCCCCCGGCTGTTCTCGACGCCGTTCGCCTTCAACAAACTGCGCACCCTGTCTGAAGGCGACGACATCCTCGTCGTCAGCTCGGGCGTCTGCACCGAGGAGGTCCTGCGGGCGACACGGCCGATCGAAGCCCGCGGGATCGGGCTGCATCACCTGCACGCCTCGACCCTCAAGCCGTTCGACCGCAACGGGCTGATCAAGGCTGCGCGCGGCAAGAAGGGCATCGTCACGCTCGAGAACCACACCACCGTCGGCGGGCTCGGATCGTTGGTGGCCGAGATCCTCGCCGAAGAGGGGCTTGGCGTCCGTCTGAAGCGCCTCGGCCTGAAGGACACTTTTGCCCATGGCGCCTCGAAGCCTTACCTGATGAAGAAGTACGGCCTTGATGCCGGCGCGCTGGTGTCGGCAATCGAGGAGCTTACCGGCAGATCGCTCGAAATCGGCGAGGACGAACTGACCGAGGTTCGTCTCGATCACGTGCATTCGGCACAGAAGGCGGAGGCGCTCTGATGGCGCCCCGGTTTACCGTCAGCTATTACGTCAGGGCGGCCGACGAAGCCGAGGCGCGCGCACGGGCGCTCGACATCGCCCTCGAACAGACGGTCGAGATCCCGCGCGATGTCGTGCCCAAAGGTTATGTCGAGGACGAAATCCTCGGCAAGCTCGAAGCCCTCGCGCAGGACCCGGACGGCCGTCCCGGCTATCTCGCTGATATCTCCTACAGTGAAGACGATATCGGCGGCGACTTCCTGCAATTCCTCAATATCGTTTTCGGCAACAGCTCGATCAAACCGGGGTTGAAAGTCGAGGACATCGGCCTTTCCCCGGCTATCCTCGCTCTCTGCCCGGGTCCACGACACGGCATTGCCGGGCTCCGGCAACGAGCCGGCATCGGCGCGCAACCGCTGTTGATGTCCGCCATCAAGCCGGTTGGATTGTCCACGTCCGAACTGGCGGGCCGCGCACACGACTTCGCGCTCGGCGGCATGCATTTCGTCAAGGACGACCATGGGCTGGTGGATCAGAGGACGTCGCCGTTTGCCGAACGGCTGGCGGCCTGTGTCGAAGCTGTCGGTGAAGCCAATGCGAAGGGCGGCGGGCGAGCCAGTTTCGTGCCGAACATCACAGCCTCGTCAAAAGAGCTGTTCGAGCGGGCGATGATGGCGGAAGAAGCCGGCGCCGGCGCGGTGATGATATCACCGGCCCTCGCCGGCTATGACGTCATCCACACGCTGGCGTCCGACCCGGGCTTCACCCTGCCGATCGTTTCGCATCCGGCGTTTTCCGGTGCCAATGTCGTCTCGCCGGATACAGGCTTTTCGCATCGCTGCTTCTACGGCGCCTTGCACCGCCTGATGGGTGCCGATGCCGCCATCTACCCGAATTTCGGCGGGCGGTTCGGCTTCACCCGCGAGGAGTGCCAGTCGATCGCCAAGGCCTGCGCCGTCGACATGGGTGGCCCGAAGGCGATCGTGCCGGCGCCAGGTGGCGACATGAATCTTAGCCGTGTGCCGGAGATGCGCGAAGCCTACGGCCAAGACGTGATGTATCTGATCGGCGGCGCGCTGCTTCAGGACACGGACATCGTTTCGGCCAGCCGCCGGATCGTCGAAGCGGTTGCACGCCAAGCGTACGACGGTTCAGCTACGAGATAGCCTCCCAAGGCCCTGCCGGGCGCGACGGTGCGTCCGGCAGGTTTGATCACCGTCGCAGCAAAGACGCTGCAAGACGGCCCGCCCTACGCGGCGCAAAGCGCTTTCCAGGTGTCCATTCCCCCGCAGATGCCAGCTCGACAATGAGCCTCCGTGGCTCTTGCCAAGGCCGCTGGCTTGACGCTGTTTGGAAACTGGCAGGTGGTTTCGCCCGTATCCGCGAACTGAGCGACTGCCGTCGCTCGACGGCCGTCGGCCCCCACGCTCAGATATCGCCGGATAACTTACCGCTCCTGCGACGATGCGCACCCCCCCTTCGGGAAACGTCCGTGCGAAGCGGGCGCCTGTTCGTCAGTCGGTGTCACGATCGAACTGGTTGACGATGCGCATGGCGGTCTTGCGCTGTGCGTGGCGCACGTCGGCATCGCGCTTGCTCTTCAGCATCAGATGGGCGGCACGCACCGCCGGCAGCGCCACCGGCTTGTAGCCGGGCTCGATTACGGGATGGGCCGTGGAATTAAGCTTTGGCTTACGCATAGTTCACTCCTCAGTCGAACACTGCCCAGGTCGTTCATGCACCTTGACGAGGCGCGATCTGAGACCGGACACGATGGGAGCGTGCCCGCCAATGGAGGCGAGCGTTTGATCAGACGATTCAAGATTTGTTGCGGTCTGAAATGACGTTTCGGGTTCGATCGGATGAACCGGAACCTCCCAACCCCCCAATCGCGTCGAGGAGCCTGAACTTATCCTTTGCCTGCTGACACTCGTTGGCGAACGACAAGGCGCACAGGAAACGGCAGCACTGGCCGCACCTTGACAAGGGCGGCCACGCTCGGTAAGTTCATTATATAGCACATGTTCAATATATTGAACAAGGAAAAAATCACGATGAGCGGCCGGGGCGCGGAAAGAATTTTGGACCTGATCGAGTGGCTGGCGTCGCGCAGCGAAGCAGTCTCGCTCGCCGAGGTCGTCCAGGCCCTTTCCCTGCCGAAGAGCAGCACGCTGCTTCTGCTGCGCACCCTTGTTGAAGCCCGGTACGTCGCCCGCCAGACCGACGGACGCTACCTGTTGATCCGGCTGCCGGGTGAGCCGTCGGAAGCAAACAGCGGCTGGGGCACGATCCTGCGGGTGGCCGAGCCGATCCTTCGCGAAACGGTGGCGGCGATCGAGGAGACCGGCTTCATCGCCGTGCTGACGGACGAGCGGCAGGTCCGCTATCTCAACAAGATCCTGCCCATGCGCGAGATCCGCTATGACCGCGATATCGCCACACAGCGTGTCGCCCACTACGTCGCAAGCGGACTGATGCTGTTGTCCGGCCTGACGGACCAGGAGCTCGAAACCTATCTCGGTCACTCCGTGCCAGCCGAAGACGACCCCGATGCCATCGCCGAGCGCGTCAGCGCCGGGCGTCGGGAAGGCTATGTCGCCAATCTCTACGGCCGGGTCGAGGGTGCCGCCGGCGTCGCGGCGCCCATTCGCGATCCCGACGGCCGCATCGTCGCCGTCGTCAACATTTCCGGTCCGCGCGAGCGGATCGCCAACAATCTCGATCGCGTCACCGAGGCGACGGTCGAAGCCGCGCGTCGCGCAAGTGAGGAGCTCTCGCGACGCATTTTCAAAAATGGGAAAACCCACGGGAGGAATTGATGTCCTATTTGAAGAGAGAGCTCGCCGGTTGGCTGCTGGCCGCATCGGCGATGGTCTCGACCAGCGCCTTTGCCCAGGAGCCGAAGCTGCCTGAGTACTATCCGGCCGATTACGGCCAGATCGTCGAAGCCTCGCGCAAGGAAGCTGGCCTCGTCGTCTACTCCAACATGGCCGACAACAACTGGCAGCCTGTCATCAAGGGCTTCAACGAACTCTATCCCTGGATCAAGATCGAGACGCTCGACCTCGGCTCCGGCACCGTGCACACCCGCTGGGAAGCAGAAGCTGGCAGCGGTGCGCGCACCGCCGACATCCTGGTCTCCGGCGCAAACGACCGCTGGGCACGTTATGGCAGCGAGAGCCGCATGCTCGATTATGCCAGCCCGGAAACCGAACGCCTGCCGGGCTTCGCCAATCCCTATCCCGGCATCTACGTGATGTCGGCGGACCCGCTCGTCATCACCTACAATGCCGCGCTGCTGCCGGAGGGCCAGCGCCCGACCGGTTTCGCCTCGCTCGTCAAGGCGGCAGCCGCCGACAAGGCGACGTTCGACGGCAAGATCACCACCTATGACGCCGCCCGCAACTCCTTCGGGCTTGCTGCCTGGTGGAAGACGCTGCAGGTCAAGGGCGACGACGGCTGGAAGGGCTTGCGCGAAATCGGCCCGATGATCCGCGGTGAAGTCTCAGGCGGCCCGATGAACGAGAAGATCGCCACCGGCGAATATCTCGTCGGCATCGCCGTCTCCGGCATCACCATCTTCCCCCGCCTGGAGCAGCCCGGCGGCGAGATCCTCGGCTTTGCCTTCCCCGATGACGGAACGCCGGTCATGCTTCGCGGCCTCGGCATCCCGAGCGAGGCGGCCAACCCGAACTCGGCAAAACTGTTCGTCGACTATCTGCTCAGCCAGAAGGGCCAGACGCAGGTCGGCAAGGGCGGACTGACGCCTTATCGCGAGGACGTCGAAGAAGCCGAGGTTCGCTACACCTATCAGGCGATCGCTGCCAAGGTAGGCATGGAAAACCTGATCGCCGTCGGCTTCGACAAGGCGATCATCGATGACGCTGCGGGCTTTGCCACCAAGTGGACCGCCGCGATGGCCGGCAACTAACGGGCCTCGACTCAGCAACCGTCGGCCGCGATACGGTCGGCCGGCGGTTCCTCTGCCCTCATTTTCAACTCTACGAAGCCTGACGACCGTCTTTCGCGTTCGCGGACGGCTTTCGAGGACTATTGCCATGACCGAGCTCACAGCAGGGTCGGCACCGAGCGCCACGCGTGACCGGTCGACCATCACCTTCTGGGCCGTAAGCATCTTGACCACGATCCTGGTGATCGGGCCGATTGCGCCCATTATTCTCCAGGCCTTTCTCGACCGGCCGCTCTACAAGCCCGACGCCGTCGTCACCGCCGGCAACTTCGTTCGCCTGTTCACCGAGGCGGGCATGGGCAAGATCGTGCTCAACACGCTGTTCTTCGCCGTCGTCACGATGGTCGTTGCCCAGCTGTTCGGCTCGGTTATGGCCGTCATCGTCGGCCGCACCAATCTGCCCGGACGCAAATGGATCGGCGAGATCCTGATCTGGCCGCTTTTCGTCAGCAACCTCGTCATGGCCTTCGGCTGGTTCACCATGTACGGACCGTCGGGCTATATCACTCTCGCCTTCAAGGCGAGCACCGGACTCAGCCCGTGGAACCTCTACAGCCTGACCGGCATGAGCATCGTTGCGGGCTTGAGCCAGGCGCCGCTCGCTTACCTCATGTGCATCGGCGCCGTCACCAAGGCCGACGCACAGCTGGAAGATGCCGCCCGCTCGGCCGGCGCCAGCCCGATGCGGGCGCTGATCAGCATCACCGTACCGATGATGCGGCCGGCAATGGTCTACTCCGCAGTCCTCAATTTCGTCATCGGCATCGAGATGCTGGCAATCCCGTTGGTTTTCGGCGGCCCGAGCGGCATCCACACGGTCACGACCTTCCTCTACGACCAGGGCATCAATGCCGCCGTGCAATCCGACTACGGTATCGTCGGTGCCGGCGCGGTCATGCTGCTTGTGATCGTCGGCCTGCTCGTCTGGCTGCAGGGCCGGTTGATGAAGGACAGCGGCCGCTTCGTCACCGTGCGCGGCAAGGCCTCCCGCCCCTCGCTCGTCGACCTCGGAAACTGGCGCTGGGTCGCATTCGCCGCCGTCGCGGCCTATGTGCTCTTCACCATCGTCACCGTCTTTGCGGGCATCTTCATGCGCGCCAGCGTCAGCTTCCTGACGCCGCTGGTCCCGTTCTGGAAGCTACTGACCCTTGCCAACTTCGAGCTGATCTTCAATCAGCCGGGATATGTCAGGGCGATCCTCAATTCCGTCGTCATCTCCTTCCTCGGCGGCATCATCGGCACCGCCTGCGTCGTGCTCATCGCGCTTGTCGCCAAGCGTTCCGAGTTCCGCTTCCGCCGCGCACTCGAATATGTCGCGCTGTTCCCGCGCTCGCTGCCCGGCATCATCGCCGGCCTCGGCTTCTTCTATGCCGTGGTCTGGGTCCCGGGCCTCGACATGATCCGCGGCACGATCTGGATCCTGATCGCCGCCTTTGTCATACGCTACATTCCGATCGGTTTCGGCGCGATCGCACCGGCGCTGTCGCAGATCGGCGAAGAGCTTGACCGCGCCTCGCGCATTTCCGGCGCCGACTGGTGGACGACGGTGACACGCATCGTCCTGCCGCTGCTGAAGCCCGCGCTGTTTTCAAGCTTCGCGCTGCTCTTCATCCACTTCTTCAAGGAGTATGTGACGGCAGTCTTCCTCTACCAGCCGGGGTCCGAAATCATCGGCTCGACCATGCTGCAGCTCTATGCCCAGGGCGACAACGGACCCGTCTCCGCCCTTGCCACCATCCAAGTCATCATCACGGCCTTGTTCGTCTTCATGGCGCGCCGTCTGCTGGGAGCCAAGATCTATGGCTGATCTCATCCTCGACAACCTCTCCATCAACTACGGCTCCTACAAGGCCGTCAGCGAAGTCTCGCTGACCATTCCGAAGGGCGAGTTCCTGACGCTGCTCGGCCCCTCCGGCTGCGGCAAGTCGACGACGCTTTTTGCAATTTCCGGACTGAACCACGCGACATCGGGCGCAATCCGCATGGGCGACCGCGTGCTCTTCGACGGCAAGACCAAAACGGTGGTGCCGCCGGAACAGCGCAACATCGGGCTCGTCTTTCAAAGCTACGCGCTTTGGCCGCATATGTCGGTGGCGGAAAACCTCGCCTTCCCGCTGAAACTGCGCAAGATCGGCCGCGCCGAGCAGGACAAGCGCATAAAGGAAGCGCTTGAACTGGTCGAGATGGCCAAATTCGCCGAGCGTTACCCCTTCGAGCTTTCCGGCGGCCAGCAGCAGCGCGTGGCGCTCGCGCGCGCACTCGTCTATCGACCGGGCCTGCTTTTGCTTGACGAACCGCTGTCCAACCTCGATGCGAAGCTGCGCGAGCGCGCCCGTGTCTGGTTGCGCGAGCTTCAGGAACGTCTCGGCGTCACGACCGTCTACGTGACCCACGATCAGGCGGAAGCGCTTGCGGTTTCCGACCGCATCGCGGTGATGGACACGGGGCGTATCCGCCAACTTGGCACCCCGAAGGAAATCTACGAGACGCCGGCCGATGCCTTCGTCGCCGACTTCATCGGCTCCTCGAACTTCCTGACAGGTACCGTGGTCGATCGCGCCGCCGGCATCGCCAATGTTCGCCTCGAAGACGGAACGATGATCAAGGCGAACACCGGCCGGAACGGTGCTGACGAAAAAGTCGTGATTGCCGTGCGTCCGGAGCGGCTGCAGATCGTCGGCAGCGCCGGTGAAAACGTCGTACAGGCAACCGTTCAGGGCGGCTCCTATCTCGGCTCCGTCTATCAGTACGAGCTGACAGGCGCCGGCAGCACCTTCCGCGTCCAGACCGCGCGCGAGGTCGCCGACAAGCATGTCTTCGTCTATGTGCCGCCGGAAGCCTCGACGCTGTTTGCCGCGCAATCCCGGCCGCAGGCCTGAGCCCTTAAACGCGGAGCACCTCATGACCAAGGAACCCAAAAGCTTCGACGCCGCCGCCAAAGGCCCGCTTGACGGCATTCGCGTCGTCGATCTGTCGCGGCTGGTCGCCGGCAACATGCTGTCGCTGCAACTCGGCGATTTCGGCGCCGACGTCATCAAGGTCGAGCCGCCGGTCGGCGATCCCTTGCGCGACTGGCGCGACGGCGGCAGCTCGCTCTACTGGAAGACCTATGGCCGCAACAAGCGCTCGGCCATGCTCAACCTTCGCGAACCGGCGGCGATGGACGCCATGCTCAAGCTGCTCGACACGGCCGATGTCTTCATCGAAAACTTCCGCCCAGGCACGCTCGAGGAGATGGGCATGGCGCCGGAGACGCTGCTTGCCCGCAATCCCGACCTGATCATCGTGCGCATTTCCGGCTTCGGTCAGACCGGTCCTTACGCCACCCTGCCGGGGTTCGGCACGCTGGTGGAAGCGATGAGCGGATTTGCCGCCCGCACCGGCTTTCCCGATCGGGAACCGGTACTGCCGCCGTTGGCACTCGCCGACATGATCGCCGGCATCTACGGATCTTCGGCTGTCAGCATGGCGCTGCTGGCGCGCCAGCGCGGCACGGCGCGCGGGCAGGTCATCGACCTGTCGCTGCTGGAGCCGATGTTCTCGGTGCTCGGACCGGAGGCCGCGATCTACAAGACGACCGGCAAGATCAAGGAACGGGTCGGCAGTGGCTCCAACACGACATCGCCACGCAACGTCTATCGATGCGCCGACGGCAAATACGTCGCGCTGTCCGGCTCCACCCAGGCGGTTGCCAAACGTATCTTCGAGATCATCGGCCGTCCCGAAATGATCACCGATCCGCGCTTTGCCACCAATACCGACCGGGTCCGCAACCGGCCGCTGGTCGACGAGGCCGTCAGTGCCTGGTTTGCGACGAGGGAGCGCGACGACGCACTCGACGTCATGCGCCGGGCCGGTGCAACGGTCGGGCCGGTCTACAACATCGCCGATGCCTTTAGCGACGCGCATTTCATCGAGCGCGAGGTTTTTACCGAAGTGGAGGATCGTGAGCACGGGTCGCTGCCCATGCACAACATCCTGCCGCGGATGTCGGCGACCCCCGGCGTTTGGCGCAACCCGGCACCGGCGCTTGGCGAAAACACCCGCGACGTCCTCAACGAAGTCGGCCTGTCGACCGACGAAATCGACCTGATCATGGGGGGAAGAACCGAATGATGCTGCGCTCGCTACTTTATGTTCCCGGCAGTTCGCCCCGCTTTCTAGAAAAGGCCCACGAACGCGGCGCCGATGCCATTATCATCGACCTCGAGGACGCGGTCGCCGCCAACGAGAAGGACGCGGCAAGGGTCGCTCTTGCTCGAACCGTGCCGATGGTTGGCCAGCGCGGCGCTGCGGTGATCGTGCGGATCAACACCCATGACGAAACGACGATGCTGGCCGACGCCAGTGCGGCCTGCGAGGCCGGCGCACTGGCGCTCTACATTCCCAAGGTGTCTTCGCCTGAAGTCCTGCATCAACTCGATCGGCACCTGGAGCCGCTGGAATCGGCCGCGAACCGGCCGCCGATGCGGTTTGCGCCGCTGATCGAAGATCCCGCGGGATTGCTCAACGCCACGTCGATCGCCACAGGCCCGCGGGTCTTCGCCTTGTCGGCTGGTGGCGAGGACCTTGCGACATCCATGGGCGCCCAGCCGACGCCTGAGGTTTTGCGCATACCGAAGCTGATGATCCACTACGCCGCGAAGGCCGCTGGCGTCCTCTCCTTCGGGCTGCTGCGCAGCACGGCCGACTATGCCGACAAGGAGGGATTGGCTGCAGCCATAAGGGAAGCCAAGGACTTCGGTTTCGACGGCGCCACCTGCATTCACCCGAGCGTGATCTCGCTGCTGAATGACGGCTTCTCGCCTTCCGCGGAAGAGCTCGACCGCGCCCGACGGCTGATTGCCGCCGCCGATGCCGCCGCACTGGCCGGGATCGGTGCCTTCACCTTCGAGGGCAAATTCGTCGACCTGCCGATCGTCACGCGCGCCCGCGGATTGCTGGCGCGCACCACGGGCTGATCCAACCGCCCGGCGACCCCGCATCTATCCTGGAGAACAGAGTGTCCGACTTTCCAGCTGCCGAGAACCATACAAACCGCAAATGGCGCGTCCTTGTAACCCACAACAGGATTGCCGAGAGCGCCGTCGCGCTGCTCAACGCCCATGACTGCGATGTCTTCTTTTCTCCACCCTATGACGCCTCGGATGTCGTCGCCGCACGCGCCGCCGATCTCGGCGTCGACGCGATCATGGTGCGGCAGGGCCAGATCAACGAGGCTGTCATTGCCGCGTCGCCGAAGCTGAAGGTCATCGTCAAACATGGCGTCGGCGTCGACAATGTCGATATCCAGGCCGCCGCCGATCGCGGCATACCCGTGTTGCGCTCGATGGGCTCGAACGCGCGCGCAGTCGCCGAACACACGATCGCGCTTTCGCTGGCGCTGATCAAGGAGATCGCACCGCTGACCGCGGCGGTCAGAGGCGGCCAATGGCCGAAACCGACCTTCATGGGGCGCGACATCGCCGGCACCCTCATGGGCCTCATCGGCTATGGCTCGATCGGCCGCGAGACAGCGGCCATGGCGCACGCACTCGGCATGGACGTCATCGTCTACGATCCGCATGCCGCAGCGGCACTCGCTCAGGGGAACATAACCGCCATCGACGACGTCGACGAGCTTGTCGCCCGCGCCGACATCGTCAGCCTGCATTGCCCTTTGACGGCGGAGACTCGCCACCTGATCGATGCCCGTCGCCTGGCGCTGATGAAGCCGACGTCCTTCATCGTCAACACCGCCCGCGGCGGCATCATCGACGAGGCGGCGCTCGCCGTCGCCCTGCGCGACAGGCGTATAGCGGGTGCCGCGCTCGACAGCTTCGCAGCCGAACCGCCGGCTGCCGACAACCCGCTCTGGGCCTCGCCGCTGGTGCTGGCGACGCCCCACATCGGTGGCGTCACCCACGGCTCATCGAAAGCGATGGCCGAAATTGCCGCGCGCCACATCATCAGCGTCCTCAACGGCCAAGCGCCAGATGCCTTCAGCCTTGCGGCTCCGCAGAGCCTCGGCCTGCGCAAGGCGACCGCCTGAAGCTTTCCCGGGAAACGCGAGGCGGATTTCCGCCGGGAAATGCATGAAAACAACGAGATAGAGCGTTTCTACGACCCACCTAAACCGGAAACGCTCGAGAGTTCCAGAAGGAAGACCACATGCCCATCGGTTTCAGAGTAAAGAACAGCATGAAGCGTATCGACGCTTCCTATGTCGAGGCCTTCCGCGTCCTGCCCGTCGCCAACGTGTCCGACAGCATGTCGCGGCTTGTCGCCGGCGGTGATCGGCTACGCCCGATGCATAGCGGCGGCGTGCTCGCCGGCCCGGCGCTGACGGTCAAGACCTGCCCGGGCGACAACCTGATGCTGCACAAGGCAATCGACATGGCGGCACCGGGCGACATCGTCGTCGTCGATGCCGGCGGCGACACGACCAATGCGCTGATGGGCGAACTGATGCTGGCGCATGCGGTCAAGCGCGGCGTTGCCGGCTTCGTCCTCAACGGCGCAATCCGCGACGCCGAAGCCATCCGCGCCCAGCCGCTGCCGCTCTATGCGCTTGGCGTCACCCATCGCGGCCCTTATCGTACGGGACCGGGCGAGATCGGCTTCCAGATTTCCATCGCCGGAATGGTCATCAATCCGGGCGACCTGATGCTCGGCGACATCGATGGTATCGTCTGCGTGCCGAAGGCGGATGCCGAAGCGGTCCTCAAGGCAACCCGGGCCAAACAGGATGCCGAGGCCAAGCAGATGGCGGCGACGCTTTCTGGAACGATGGACAGGTCCTGGGTGGACCGGGAACTCGAGCGGCTGGGCTGCGCCCTGGTCGACTAGCCTGCTCGATCAAAAGGCGCGGACCAAACACGACCGGGTTCCCCACCCGGTCGTTTTACGACGATAACTGCCCGACCGTTTCAACAACGCAGTGATCGACGTGGCCGCCAGCCGGTTGTCGGCCAAGCGCCCCGTTACGCGGCGTCTGCGACGCCCGTGCCTTCCGCCATCAGAGCCTCGTGGACCCGCCGGTCTAGACGCGACCTAACAAAAGCTGCGCGACTTACAGCGCTCTGGCACGAACGCCCCTATTTTGGCCAGTTCCTCTCTCGAGCGAGAAGGTCGGGAGCCGTAGTGTCTGCCCATGCCGACGTTAGATGTCGCGAGGGAGCCGACGATGAAAAGCACGCTGTTTCCTTAAATCCCATTCGATTTAAGGATGAAAGCATGCAGCAATTCAAAGTGCTACAGCGACCTTTGCGCGTCTAATATGCCGCGCGGCGCTGTAGATACCTACATCGCCGACGCCAGTTTCTGCTCGTGGCAGCAGCCCTGGCCGCCACTGGTGCAACAGCGAGGAGCAGGGCCATGGCCGAGGAAACGTCCAAGAATGTCGTAGGCGGCAACGGCGTCACCATCGCCACGGGGACCTTTGGCGATCCCTTAGCGCCGCCGGTGCTTTTGATCATGGGTGCGATGACCTCGATGATGTGGTGGCCCGACGAATTCTGCCGCAAGCTGGCGGCAAGCGGGCGCTATGTCATCCGCTACGACAACCGCGATACGGGGCTTTCCACCAAATATGCCCCCGGCAATCCTCCCTATTCGATGGAGGACATGGCCGGTGATGCAGTTGCCGTGCTCGACGCCTATGGCATTGCATCGGCTCACCTCGTCGGCATGTCGCTCGGCGGCATGATCGCTCAGATCCTGGCGTTGTCCGCTCCGGAACGGGTGTCGTCGCTGACGCTTGTCAGCACTACGCCAATGGGACTCGAGCTTGAGCTTCCACCGATAAACGCTGACTATATGGAACACGTCGCTGCGGCCGAAAGCGTTGACTGGTCGGATCGGACACAAGTGATCGATTTCATGACGAAGGACGCCCGCATGGTCGCGAGCACAGCCCACCCCCATGACGCGAACCGGATCCGTGCCTTCATCGAGCGGGATCATGATCGCTCGGGCGGCCTACTCTCCGCCACGAACCACTTCATGCTTCAGGGCGGCGACACTGTCAAAGGCAAGCTCAAATCGCTCGAAGCGCCGCTGCTGGTAATCCATGGCACCACCGACCCGATCTTCTCGGTCGAGCATGGGATGGCCATTGCCGAAGTTGTGGCCGGCTCCGAATATCTTCCGATCGCCGGCGGCGGGCATGAACTTCACAGGGCCGATTGGGGTATCATCATCCCGGCCATTGTCAGACACACGGACTAAAGCCAGGAAAAGTGCGAGGCGGTTTTCCTGGAAATGTGCAAAAACAAAGAGATAGAGCGTTTCTGCTACCTCGTCGAAACCAGATGCGCTCTCGGTGAAGGCAGTATCCCGCCTGCACAATATGGGTCGAAAGTACGCAGCGCCGACAACGTGCTGCGTGCTCTCGCCGTTTGGCGATGAGACAGCGAGGCGCCTGCGCCAACATCAAGGTCCGCGCTGATGAACGTCAGCGACAACGGGTTCGGTTGCGGGCAATATCTCGCCTGATTTCCTTGAGCGTGTGTCGCAACTCGGCAAGAGTGCCATCATCGCTGAGAGCGGTGCTGGTGCACTCGAGAAAATCGAGCTTGAGCTCCAGCTCGTCGTGTCGTTCGATCAATCCGGCCAGTATTCGAGACGTGCGCATGTCATACCCATCAAACGTCGGCGCCGTCATGGGCGGGCGCGGACGTCAAGATTGCTTCGCGGTCTCCGATACCCCTCCTGTGCGACAGTTTGTTGAAGCGTGAGCGCTTTCGCCTCGAACCGTTCCTTCAATTGAAACGTGCATGCCCATAGTCTGCGCGCCGATCCGGCCATATATTCCCGGCGGCGCTCACCCAAATACGTCCCGATGGTTACTGGCTGAGCGAAAACCGAAAACGCGCAAGGGAGATGTTTTGATGTATTACGCCATCCTCGCCTATCACGAAGAGGGAGTGGTCGAATCCTGGACCGAGGAGGAGGACGCGGCCCTGATGACCGACCTGCTCCAGGTCAATGACCGCCTCGTGCGGGAAAAATCCTTGGGCCCGGCGGCACGGCTTGGCCCCACCCAGCATGCAGTGACGCTGCGAGGCAAAGGCGAGGGCATTGTCATCGACGGCCCCTTTGCCGAAACCAAGGAACAATTGCTCGGTCTCTACGTCGTGGATTTTCCAACGCTTGAGGCAGCCGTGGCGGCAGCCCGTGATCTGCGCCGCGCCAACCCGACGGCCACCTATGAGATCCGGCCGATTTCGCTTTATCTCCCCGGCACGTCATTGGATTTCAAGGAAGAATAATAGTAAGCAATGCCTTACAATTAAAAATCGGGCTCGCCGATAGGGAGAGCCCGTTCTTCTTGCGTCTGCCGTTGCGACTTGTTCGAGGCTATGAAGCGCCAGCTGCGCACGATCAAACAGCGATGCGACGGTTGCCACAGCAGATGGTCACCTCGCCGATCGCTTCCAGACGAAACGCCCTTCCGGCCAGCGTCAGAAAAACCTTCTACGAGTGGAAATCCTCGGGGTTTGCGCTTGTTTGCACTGACTTTCGACGCCGGGAAAAGCCTGACCGCGGCAACGAAGCGGATCAAGCGACCTCAGCCCTGCCGGCGACGACACGGTTCCAATCGTCCTGCCGCAGCCGGAAGCACATCCACGGCGACGGCGTGCCCGAGAGGTCCAATATCGCGTCATAGACATGCGCCGCACCGAGCTTGGCAGTCGCCTTTCGCGAACGAATGTTTGTCGGCGCGATATGGAACCAGACTTCCGGATAGGTACCGAAGGCATGGCCGAGCATCAGCCGCTTCAGGTCGAAGTTGGTGCCGCCGCCCCAATAGGCGTTGTTGAGGAAAGTAAAACCGATCGAAATGCTGTCCGGCATGTCAGGAGCGACGTAGTAGCGGGAGCATCCGATGATCTTGTCGTTTTGCCGATCGATCGCCACGAGCGTCGTTTCGCTTGCAAGCAACAACGCGAAGTAGGGCTCGAAGTTCTCCCGCTTGTAGCGATCCGTTGCTGGATGCCCTGCCCAGACGTCGGGATGGCTTGCTGCGGAGTAAAGGCCCTCGAGGTCTTCCGGCCGCAGCGGCCTGAGGAAGATGGCCTCGCCGCTCAATGCCGGTTGTGGATCGAAATCAGACTTGAACATGCTCTTGTCTCATGATGATGATGATGGAACGGGGATCATGTCCGCAATTGCGCGGTCGAAATCGCGATGACTTTCCGAAAGGCCGTTCCTGACGCCCATCCTGTCCGGCTCTGGACGGTTCTGGCTCAGCTTGCGTTTGCCTGTCAGATGCGTGATCGGCATTCGAATACCGACGATGCCGCGCAATTGCGCTGCGATATAAGCCGCAGGCGCATCGCTGACGGCCCACGGCTTTGCGGCCGCCGCCTCGTGGAGATCAGTGAGCCGCTTGACGACATCGAGCAGCCGGGCCGGATCATCGAAGAACTCGACCGGGCCCTTTGCTTGAACAGCAGTGTAGTTCCATGTCGGAACCACCTTTCCATGCTCGGCCTTCGCTGCATACCAGGCCGGGGTGATGTAGGCGTCGGGACCCATGAAGACAGCGAGGCCATCGCCAATCATGGGCGTTTGCCACTGCGGATTGGGGCGGGCGAGGTGGGCATAAAGCGTACCCATTTCTCCCTCCTCAGCGTCGAGCAACATCGGCAGCGGTGTCGCCAAGGGACCTTGCGCCGTCGCGGTGATAAAATTGGCGATGCGGCATGCCCGCATCATCGCGTGTATTTCGCTGGTGTCGTCGACCACAAAAGCTGGCGGCGTGTACATGGAACTCTCCTTGAACTTCGCGCAGCATCGGCGTTAACTGGCACAAAATAAACGTCCAGTTTCGGAGCTTTTCATTGGGCCAGTTGAGCGGTGGGAGATCACAACGCACGGGCGCTGCCCGCCGCATTTACCTTGAGCTGCAAGAGCAGATTGGTGCTGGCGTCTATGCGCCCGGTGACAGGCTGCCATCGAGCCGTGCGCTCGCCGAGGAACTGGGCGTGTCGCGCACGACGGTCACGGCCGCTTTCGACCAGCTCGTCTCCGAGGGCTACGTGATCAGCCACCAGGGCTCGGCGTCGATCGTCTCGGATATGGCCGGGCCAGGAACGCGACACAGCCGACAGGCTGAGCATCGCCTGGAATGGCCGATGTCGGACTATGCTGCCCGGCTGATGGAGCTTCCGATCCACTATGCTGAGAGGCGGCCGGCACTGGAGTTCGATTTTCGCTATGGCGATATTGCCGCCGCCGACTTTCCGACGCTGCTGTGGCGGCGGGCGATGAATGCGGCGCTGCTGCGCCGCCGTGATAGCCTTTCCTACGAGCATCCGACCGGCTCCGCCGCCCTGAAACAACAACTTCAGGGCTATCTCTGGCGTGTGCGCGGCATCCGCTGCGACGCCGATCAGATCGTCGTCGTTTCCGGCTCGCAACAGGCGCTGGATCTCTGCGCCCGCGTTCTCGTCGATCGCGGCGACCGCGTCATTGTTGAGGAACCGTGTTATGCCATGGCGCGCAACGTCATGGTCGCCGCCGGCGCTGAAATCGTTGCCGCTCCCTGCGACCGTGCCGGCCTTGTCGTGGAGCACCTGCCGTCCCGTGGAAAATCAGCGCTCGCCTACGTGACGCCGAGCCACCAGTTTCCGCTCGGTGGCGTCCTGCCGCAGAGCCGGCGGGACGCGTTGCTCCAATGGGCCTATGCGGTCGGAGCCTATATCATCGAGGACGACTACGACGGCGAGTACCGCTATGACGTGAAGCCGATACCGCCGCTGTTTCAAGCGGATCGTGACCGGGTCATTTATGTCGGCACAGTCTCGAAGACGCTCTCGCCGGCCCTCAGGCTGGGCTATCTCGTGGTTCCCCGGCCGTTGATCGAGGTCTTCACGCGATGCAAGCAGATCGCCGACCGGCATAGCCCGAGCCTTGAGCAGGAGGCGCTCGCAATCCTACTGGAAGCAGGCTCATACGAACGGCATGTCCGTAGGATGCGCCGGTCCAATGCCGAGCGTCGCGCCGCCCTGATCTCGGCACTGACATCATGCTTTGGCGAACAGTTAGAGATCGTCGGCACATCGGCCGGGCTGCATGTCGTCGTCTGGTTCCGTGAGATCAGCGCACAGCATGAGACGCGGCTGATCGAAACCGCGGGGGCTGCCGGGATTGGCATCTACCCCGTGTCGCCGCTCTATCTCGAACGCAAACCGGACCGGGCCGGCATGGTGCTCGGCTATGCCTCGCTGACACCGGACGAATTGCGCCGGGGAACGGAAAAGCTGGCATCCGTCGTTTACGGATTAGGCGAGCTGTCCTGCGGCCCAAACGACGGTTGAGTTGCCCACAGGCCTAGATTTCTGCCACCAGCTTCGCCAGCGCTAGGGATGCGGTGAGGCCGGGCGACTCGATGCCGAACAGATTGATCAGTCCGGGCACGGCGTGCACGCTTGGTCCTTGCACGACGAAGTCCTGGCTTGCCACCTCCGGCGGCACGATCTTTGGCCGGATACCGGAATAGGCCGACACGAGCGCGCCGTCCTTCAGGCCAGGAAAATAGCGGCGAACACCGGCGTAGAATGATGCGGCCTTCGCCGGATCGACGTCATAGCTCAATGTATCGACCCACTCGATATCGGGGCCGAAACGGGCCTGGCCGGCCATATCGATGGTTAGATGGATGCCGAGTCCACCCTTGACCGGCACGGGATAGATTAACCGTGAGAACGGCGCCCTGCCGACATGGGAGAAATAGTCGCCCTTGGCATAGTACTCTTTCGGCACGAGCCCGAGAGGCATGCCCTCAAGCTGGCGCGCCAGCATCGGTGCGCCGAGGCCGGCGGCGTTGACGAACAGCCGGCAGGCAAGGCTCATGGGTTCGGCGCCGCCGACGTCGATGACGATACCGCCATCGGTCACCTTGCCTCGCTCGACGGGGCTGTTGAGCGCCAAGACCGCGCCGGCATTCTCGGCATCGCCAAGCAGCGACATCATGTACGCGTGGCTGTCGATGATGCCGGTTACCGGCGACAGCAGCGCGCCGGTGGTGGCAAGCGCCGGTTCGAGGACGCGCGCATCCGCGGCCGAGATTTGCCGGAGATCCGGCACGCCATTTTGCGCCGCGCGCACCGCGATATCGGGGAGCTGCTCAAGCTCCAAGGCCGAGGTGGCCACGATCAGCTTTCCGCATTGCCGATGGGGGATGCCGCGTTCGCGGCAATAGGCATAGAGCAGGGCCCGGCCTTCGACGCACAAGCGCGCCATCAGGCTGCCCGCCGGATAGTAGATCCCGGCGTGGATCACTTCGCTGTTGCGCGACGACGTTACGCTGCCGATACGATCGGCCGCTTCGACGATGATCACCTCACGGCCGGCTTGAGCAAGCGCGCGAGCGACGGCCAACCCGATGACGCCGGCTCCCGCGACAATGCATTCCACTTGCTCATGGGACATAGCGGACCTCAACAGCGTCGCGCGTCAAATGGGACGCCAAGGGCGCTGCAAGACGATGCAGTAGCACAGCATGACGGGATACGTCAGGCAGCACAGGAACGGATGATCTGAACCATCGATATCCCCTGCTGCCTGACGTCATATGCTGCGGACCCGCTTTCAGGCTGCCCGTGCACCGGCGGCGAGCGGGATCTCGATGTCGACTTCCAGCGTCGTCACGTGTTCGCCGCGGTCCATCTTGACTGTGACCTTGTCGTCGTCGATCTGAACGTGCTTGGAGATGACCGCAAGAATCTCTTCCCGCAGCAGCGCAACGAGATCCGATTGGCCGACGGAGGCGCGCTCATGTGCCAGCAGGACCTGCAGGCGCTCACGCGCCGTCGGGGCCGAGCTCTGCTTTTTGAAGAAACTGAAAATGCTCATGCTGCCCTCCGTCCGAAGATCTTGCCAAACAGACCGCGTTTTTCACCCGGGATGGTCATCGGCACGGTTTCGCCTGCAAGCCGGCGAGCGGCGTCGAGATAGGCAAGCGCCGGCGCAGACTTGCTGTCGGCGAGCGTCACCGGGGCGCCGATGTTGGATGCCCTGAGCACGTCCATGCTCTCGGGAACGATGCCGAGCAGCGGAATCGACAGGATCTCCAGGACATCGTCGACCTTCAGCATGTCGCCACGTTCGGCGCGCAGCGCATCGTAGCGGGTCAGGAGCAGGTGCTTCTCGACCCGTTCTCCCCGCTCGGCCTTCTCTGTCTTGGCGTCGAGCAGGCCGATGATCCGGTCGGAGTCGCGAACCGAGGAAACTTCCGGATTGGTCACGATCACGGCCATGTCGGCATGGCGCATGGCAAGCGTTGCACCGCGCTCGATCCCGGCAGGGCTGTCGCAGATGATCCAGTCGAAATGCTTCTTCAGGTCGTTAATGACACGTTCCACGCCTTCCGGCGTCAGGCTGTCCTTGTCACGGGTCTGCGATGCCGGCAGCAGGAAGAGCGTCTCCAGGCGCTTGTCGCGGATCAGCGCCTGCGGCAGCTTGGCGTCACCCTGAATGACGTTGACCATGTCATAGACGACACGGCGCTCGGCACCCATGACGAGGTCGAGATTGCGCAGGCCGACATCGAAATCCACGACGACGGTCTTCTCGTTGCGCTGCGCGAGCGCTGCGCCGAGAGCAGCGGTCGACGTCGTCTTGCCGACGCCGCCTTTGCCCGATGTAACAACAACTACTTTCGCCATCTTCCGCTCCTGTTTCCTGGCCGGCACCGGCTCAGTTAAGTCTCTCTGCCATGATCGAGTCGTCTTCGAGCCAAAGCTGCACCGATTGTCCACGAAGCTCGGACGCCATGTCGTCGGCGGTCTTGTAGACACCGTCGATGGCCAGCAGTTCTGCCTCCAGCCGGCGGCAGAAGATCCGTGCCGAGGTGTTACCTACGGAACCCGCCAGCGCCCGCCCCCGGAGCGCTCCGTAAATATGGATCGAACCGCCGGCGATGATTTCGGCGCCGGATGCGACCGACCCGATCACGGTGACATCGCCTTCCGGAAAGATCACCGATTGTCCGGAACGAACCGGCTCCCTGACGATGATCGACGCGCTCGCTCTGGCCGCCGGCGTTTCCTGGCCGATGACGGAGACAGCCTCAGGTGCCTTCGGCTCACCGGCGATCAACTCGCCCGCTGCCGCCTCGAATTCCGGCGCCGGCCGCCCGCCTCTCATTGAGGGTGGCATGCCCGGCTCGAACAGCGAGGGACGTCCGCCCTCGATGCCCAGGACGCGGACGTTCCTGCTGGCGAGTTCTTCGAGCAGGCCCTTCAGCTGCGGCCGGTCGATTTCGAGGTCGACGATATCAAGCACTACCGGTCGGCCGAGAAAAAAACCCGCCGAGCGAGCGGCCAGATCGTCGAGCCGCGTCAGCCACGAATCGAGTGGAAGCTCGGGCGACAGCGCGAGGCTCAGGAACGAGCGGCCCTTGATACGGATCGAACGAGCGTCTGTTAGCACTTTGATCATCTTCGTTAATTTTTCGTTGCCGTGATCTAGGCGACGGATGGTTAACAATTGGTTAACAGGTGCCTGCCGCTTCTCGCAGGCGGGCTTTTCGAACGGCTTGCCTCGACACAACTTCGGCAAGCAGGAGCGTTGTACGCTTCATCGCGAATGATCTGCCATCGGGTGCACCACGGCCGATTGAACCGGGCACGCCGGTGCCCTATTGGTGCCGACGGCGGCTTCTCGAAAGCAGCATGAATGAAGCACTTTGTCATCGATTGTCAGGGGATTGCGACCGATGCGGATCTCTGGCGCCGCTACCTTGCCGTGACGAATCCTGCGGCTGGTCGAGACTTTGGCTGCAACCTCGACGCGTTCTGGGACGCGGTCGAGGGCGGCGGGCCGGGCTATCCCGGGCGATGCAAACTGACGTTCAAAAATGCAGCAACGCTCAGCCACATCAAGACCGGTAGTGGCGTATCCCTGTTGGATGCCTTGCAGAATATCGCGCGGGCCGCGACCGTCGTCGTGATTGAGTTCAAGTAGTCGAAATCATCAAAGGCGAGCACTGGAACAGTGCTGCATCTCACCTCTCACGCGAGACCCTTGTTGCGGGGTTCGGCATCGATCAGCGACACGCTCAGCGCCGCAAGCAGTAGCAGGCCCGAAATGACGCCGAGCGCGGTCGTGAAACTGGTCGCCATGATCGGGGCAACCATCGACGGCGCAAGCAACCCGCCGACACGGGCGATTGCGCCGGCCGTGCCCATGCCGCTTGCGCGCAGGCTCGTCGGATAGATTTCCGGCGTCAACGCATAGATCGCACCCCACGTGCCCAAAAGGGCAAAATTCATCAACAGCGTGGCCGCAACGACAAGCCCTATGCTCTGCCCAAGAGCATAGGCCAGGGAGCCGGCCGCGCTGAGGAGGAGAAAGCCGATCAATGTTGCCTTCCGCCCCCAGCGTTCCACGCCATAGGCAGCCAACGCGTAACCGGGCAACTGGGCCAGTGCCAGAACGACGAGAAAGACTTCGCCGCGTATGAAACCGAAGCCCTCGCCGGCAAGCTTGACCGGCAAGTAAACGAAGATGCCGTAGTAGGATATGGAAATGAGCAGCCACGCCGACATCAGAAAGATCGTCCGGCGGCGAAGCGCAGGCGATAGAAGTGCTGTGATCGATTTGCGCTCGGCAGCTTGAGGGACGATCGGCGGGATGGCGACATCCCGTCCGTTCAAATCAGCGATGCGCTGCAAGACGCTGCGGGCCTCGGTCGAATGTCCCTGCCGGTTCAGGTAAAAGGGCGATTCCGGGACGTAGAAGCGCAGGACGACACCGATCAACGCCGGAATGCCGGTGATGAAAAAGATGATCCGCCAAGCCTCGCTGCCATGACTGCCAGCCACAAGCGCCAGGATCGCCAGTGCAACGGTCCCAATGGCCCAGAACCCCTCCAACAGCACCAGCCAGCGCCCCCGTCGGTTGGCCGGCAGAAATTCAGCCATCATGGCGTAATCGACCGGCAGCGTGCCGCCAACCCCAAGCCCGGTGAGGAAACGGGCCACGAATAGCCAGGTAAGGTCGGGTGCAAAGGCCGACGCGATGCCGAAAATTGCGTCGATGATGATCGCGATGAACAGCACCGGTCGCCTGCCGATGCGATCGGCGAGCCGCCCGAAAACAAAGGCACCGACGAGCATGCCGAGAAAGAAGAACGTGCCCGACTGCAGAGCCTGCGGGATGGTGACGCCGAACGTCGCAGCAATTGACGGCGCGCTGAAACCGATTGCCAGCACCTGCATAGCATCTGCCGCCCAGACAAGGCCGAAGATGACGAAGAGGCGACGCTGGAACAGCCCGACGCCGGCGGCCTCGATGCCCTGTTCGATGCTGACTGACTGCATGGGAGGCCTTTGTGCTTATCGTTAATCGGTGGCGCGGCTGTTCGGGCGAGGATGCATCTGCGGTATCGCACCCGAGAGATGTCCGTCTTTCGTGAAACCTATCCGCGCCGACGCACAATCGCCAAGCCTTCAGCCCGCCCGCGAGCGATAAACAACAAAGATGCCCGCCGCACTCAGCAGTGCCAGCACATACCAAGTTACCGCATAAACGAGATGACTGTTGCGGAAGCTGACCACCGTCAGCCCGCCGACAGGGAGACCACCCGGATGGGGCGTGGCGTCGGCATCGATGAAGTAAGGCGCGATATTCGCCAGGTCCTGGGCCTTGGCGATCGCAACGACGTCACGCGAATACCAGCGATCGGCTGTCGGGTCGTTGGAACGCAGGAAGCCGCCACCCGGTTCCGGCATTCGCAAGAGGCCGATAACCTCTACAACACCGGAAGTCCGGCTCTGGGAGCGGGCGGCAGCATCGCGCCGATCGAGCGGAACAAAGCCACGGTTGATCAGGATGGTCGACCGGTCGTCCTGGACGATCGGCGTCATCACCCAGAAGCCGGCGCCACGCTCGGTGACCGCCTGGACCAGCACTTCCTTCTCGTGCTCGAAGACGCCGGTCGTGGTCACGCGACGGTATTCGTCCTTTTCCGCACTGATACCGGGCCATTCGGCCGGGGGCGGAGCCGGAACAGGTTCGGCGTGAACCCGGGCATCGACGCGGGCAATCAGCTCGAGCTTCCAGAAGAGCCTCTGCACCTGCCAGGAGCCGAGGGCGAAGAAAGCCACCATCAGCACCGACAGGGCGACAGTGAGAATGGTGCGAGCGCGGACAAGCTCTGCCCCCACTTCGATCTTCGCCGCTCCCCCGTTCATCGCCATGCCGTCAACGGGCCGTCATGGCATGTTCTTCATCATTTCGTGCGTCATCGGCATCATGTTGACGTTCAGATGGTGCATGACCCACAGCGAGCCGGCGAGCGCGATGCCGACGATAATGAGCGTGAAGATCAGCGCCATCATCGTCCAGCCGCCTTCCGAACGCGGGTTCATGTGCAGGAAAAAGATCATGTGCACGACGATCTGGATGGCCCCGAGGCCCATGACGAAGACGGCCGTCGTCAGCTTGCTATCGAACACTCCGCCTATGACCAACCAGAAGGGAATGGCGGTCAGGACGACGGAAAGCGCGAAGCCGATCATGTAGCTTCTGAACGAGCCGTGGCCGGCTTGGTGGCCGTGGCTGTGGCCGTGATGGGCCTGGCCGGCATCTTCATGGGTGAGGCTGTTTGGCTGTGAGCTCATCCGATGGCTCCGATCAGATAGACGAAGGAGAAGACGCCAATCCAGATGACGTCGAGGAAGTGCCAGAACATCGACAGGCACATCAGGCGGCGACGGTTCTCGGGGATCAGGCCATGCATCTTGACCTGCACCATCATCGTCACGATCCAGATGATGCCGAAGGTGACGTGCAGGCCGTGGGTGCCGACGAGCGTGAAGAACGACGACAGGAACGCGCTGCGTGTCGGGCCTGCCCCCTCAAGGATCAGGTGATAGAACTCGTAGAGTTCCAGCCCGAGGAACGCCAGGCCGAACACGGCGGTCACGCCAAGCCAGAAGATCGTCTCCATCTTGGCGTTGCGCTCCATCTGGAGCATGGCAAAACCATAGGTGATCGAGGAGAACAGCAGCATTGCCGTGTTGATGGCAACAAGCGGCAGATCGAACAGATCGGCCGGCGACGGACCGGCCGCATAGTTCCGCCCGAGCACGCCATGGGTGGCGAAGAGGACGGCGAAGATGAGGCAGTCGCTCATCAGGTAGATCCAGAAGCCCAGCATGGTGCTGCCTTCCGGATGGTGCTCTTCCTCCAGATAGAACTGCGGCGCTTCGGTTGCTTCGACTTGGGTCTTGTTCGCCATCTCAGGTGCGCTCCGCCAGAAGTTCGGACCGGGCGTCCTCGGTTGCAGTGACGGTCTCGGCAGGGATGTAGAAATCCCGCTTGTAGTTGAACGTGTGGCCGATCGACACGACGAGCATGGTAACGAACGCAACGATCGCCAGCCACCAGATGTACCAGATCAGCGCGAAGGCGAGCACGACGCTGAGACCCGCGAGGATGACGCCGGTTCCGGTGTTCCGTGGCATATGGATCGGCTTGAAGCCGCCGAGCGGACGCTCGTAGCCACGGTTCTTCATGTCGTACCAGCTGTCGTGATCGTGCACGACGGGCGTGAAGGCGAAGTTGTAATCCGGCGGCGGCGAGGAGGTCGACCACTCGATCGTCCGGGCGTTCCACGGATCGCCCGTCGTGTCGCGCAGCTGGTCGCGCCTGAGATAGCTGACGACGAGCTGGACGACGAAGGAGGCGATGCCGAGCGCGATCAGCACGGCGCCGAAGGCGGCGATGACGAACCAGATCTGCAGCGACGGGTCCTCGAACTGCGACACGCGGCGGGTAACGCCCATCAGGCCGAGCACGTAGAGCGGCATGAAGGCGAAGAAGAAGCCGATCTGCCAGAACCAGAAGCTCATTTTGCCCCAGAACGGATCGAGCTTGTAGCCGAAGGCTTTCGGCCACCAGTAGACGAGACCCGCCATCAGGCCGAACACGACGCCGCCGATGATGACGTTGTGGAAGTGGGCGATCAGGAACAGCGAGTTGTGCAGCACGAAGTCGGCCGGCGGGATCGCCAGCATGACGCCGGTCATGCCGCCGATGACGAAGGTGACCATGAAGCCGACGGTCCACAGCATCGGCACCTCGTAGCGGATGCGGCCGCGATACATGGTGAAGAGCCAGTTGAACATCTTCGCCCCCGTCGGGATCGAGATGATCATCGTGGTGATGCCGAAGAAGGCGTTGACCGATGCCCCGGACCCCATGGTGAAGAAGTGGTGCAGCCAGACAAGATAGGACAGGATCATGATCACGCAGGTCGCATAGACCATGGAGGCGTAACCGAAGAGCCGCTTGCCACAGAAGGTGGCAACGACTTCCGAGAAGATGCCGAAGGCCGGCAGAATGAGAATGTAGACCTCCGGATGGCCCCAGATCCAGATGAGGTTCACATACATCATCGGGTTGCCACCAAGGTCATTGGTGAAGAAGTTGGTGCCGGCGTAGCGGTCGAGCGACAACAGCGCCAGCGTCGCCGTCAGGATCGGGAAGGTGGCGACGATCAGGATATTGGTGCAGAGCGACGTCCAGGTGAAGACCGGCATCTTCATCAGCGTCATGCCCGGTGCGCGCAATTTGACGATGGTCGCAATCAGGTTGATGCCGGACAAGGTCGTTCCGACACCCGCGACCTGCAGGCCCCAGATGTAATAGTCGACGCCGACGCCGGGACTATAATCGGCGCCCGACAGCGGCGGATAGGCAAGCCATCCGGTGCGCGCGAATTCGCCGACGAACAGCGACATCATGATGATCACGGCACCGGCCGTCGTCATCCAGAACGAGAAATTGTTGAGGAACGGAAAGGAGACGTCGCGCGCACCGATCTGCAGCGGCACGACATAGTTCATCAGGCCGGTGACGAAGGGCATGGCCATGAAGAAGATCATGATCACGCCATGTGCGGTGAAGATCTGGTCGTAGTGGTGCGGATTGAGATAGCCCTCGTTGCCGTTGAAGGCGATCGCCTGCTGCAGGCGCATCATGATCGCGTCGGCAAAGCCGCGCAGCAGCATGATGAGCGCTAGGATCACATACATGATGCCGATCTTCTTGTGATCGACACTGGTAAACCACTCGGTCCAGAGGTAGCCCCAGAGCCTGTATTTCGTGATCAGCGCCAGGACGGCGATGCCGCCGATCGCCACGGCGATGAACGTCGCGACCAGGATCGGCTCGTGATAGGGGATCGCTTCCCAGGTGAGCCGCCCGAAGATGAATTGTGTGAGGTTGGTGTTACCGAACATAGGGCTATCCAAATTCTCTTGAAATGCGGGCGTCAGGGCTTCGTGGTGCCGGCGTTGTTCAACTGTGCGGGCGCCGGACCGGCTTGGTTCCCGGCAGGCGCCGCTTGATCCCCGTGCATGTTGTGCATGTCGTGGTTCATCGTCTGCGGCTCTTTGTCGATGCCTTCGGCCGGCTCTTCGCTCTTCGAAGGATTGCCCGTCGCCGGGAAGGTGGCGCCCGGTGCTGCTTCGCCCGCATGGCCCGTTTCCCCGGCATGGCGGTTGTCGTGCTCGAGCTTGGCGCGGTTTTCGTGGCTTTCCACGCCGGCGCCACCCATCATGTCGATGTGCATCATCTGGTTCATGCACATCTGGCCTGTGCGCACGCACATGTTCAGCACCGCGTCGTAAAGCCCGTCCTCGACGCCGGCAAAGTAGCGGACCGGTTCCTTCGTGCTCGGCTTTTCGAGTTTCAGGTAGGCGTCGCGATTGAGCATGGTGCCGTTCTGCTTGACCCTTGCGACCCACTGATCGAAGCCCGCCTGGTCCAACCCATGGAACTTGAAGCGCATGTGCGAGAAGCCGTCGCCGCTATAGTTGGACGACAGGCCTTCATACTCGCCCGGCTTGTTGATAACGGCGTGCAGCTTGGTCTGCATGCCCGGCATTGCATAGATCATGCCGGCAAGGGCGGGGACGTAGAAGGAGTTCATCACCGAGGATGCGGTGATCTTGAAATTGATTGGCACGTCCACCGGTGCTGCCATCTCGTTGACGGTGGCGATGCCGTAGTCCGGATAGAAGAACAGCCATTTCCAATCGAGCGCCACGACCTCGACGGTCAGAGGCTTCGTCTCGGCGGGGACAGGCCGATTGGCGTCAAGCCGGTCGAGCGGCCTGTAGGGGTCGAGCTTGTGGGTGCTGATCCAGGTGACGGCCCCGAGCGCAATGATGATCGCCAGCGGCGCAGACCAGATGACGACTTCCAGCCCGGTGGAGTGATGCCATTCCGGATCGTATTTGGCAGCCGTGTTGGACTGGCGGTAGCGCCAGGCGAAGAACAGCGTCAGGAAAAGCACCGGCACGATGATGATCAGCATGAGGATCGTCGAAACGACGATCAGATCTCTCTGCTGTGCCGCGATATCGCCGGAGGGCGACATCACGACCAGGTCGCACCCGGCAAGGGCCAGGGTCGATAGAAGAACGGCCGATCGTCCGGCGAGCTTCAATGGAGTGGGCATTTCGGGCTCCATTTGCGTTTTGTCTAGTCGGCACTAATCGCGTATCGGGCTCGGCGGAATGAGGTCGTTCGTCGCACTGCAACATTCTGTCGCATCGCAGCAGAATGGACAGCGACGTCCGCAAATGCCCAATCTAGTGCATCCTCGCCGGCTGACCATTGGGAAGATGCCGACGAGTTCACGTTTTTTTTCGCCGCTTCCTTGATCTCGGGCGTTGATTGATCAACATTTCGACGAGGCGGCACAAATCGCCGGGAGGAATTCATGAGCTCGGTCGTCAATCCTACGTCTTCAGGCCTTGAGCGGGACGCCCGTCGCATCCATGACGACAAGCCACTGTCACCAGGCAGCATCGCCATTGGCGTGGTCATCGGCCGGATGTCGGAGTTCTTCGACTTCTTCGTCTACGGCCTCGGCTCGATCCTGGTCTTCCCGAAGCTCATCTTCCCGTTCGCTCCCAGTCCGGTCGCTGCCACGCTGATGTCGTTTGCGATCTTTCCGCTGGCCTTTATCGCGCGTCCGGTCGGCTCACTCGTCTTCATGTGGATCGACCGCAACTACGGACGCGGCACCAAGCTGACCATCGCCCTTGTCATCCTCGGGGGCTCAACGGCCTCGATTGCCTTTCTGCCCGGCTACGAGACCATCGGCTACTGGGCGGTGGCGCTGCTGGCGCTTTTCCGACTTGGACAGGGTTTTGCGCTCGGCGGCGCATGGGACGGGCTTGCATCCCTGCTCAACCTCAACGCACCGCCGGACCACCGCGGCTGGTATGCGATGATCCCCCAGCTCGGCGCGCCCATCGGCTTTGCCCTCGCCAGCATCATCTTCTGCTATTTCGTCGCCAATCTTTCCGAGGAGGATTTCCTTTCCTGGGGCTGGCGCTACCCGTTCTTCGTCGCTTTTGCGATCAACGTCGTGGCGCTGTTTGCCCGGCTGCGCATCGTCGCCAGCAAGGAATTCGGCGCGGCGATGGAGGCACAGGAGCTGCAAGCCCGGCCAGTGTTCGAAATGCTGAGCAAACACGCGCTGGACGTGGTGCTCGGCGCCTTCGTGCCTTTGGCAAGCTTTGCGATGTTCCATCTGGTGACGATCTTCCCGCTGAGCTGGGTCATCCTGAACGGCGGACAGTCGGCTGCCCGGTTCCTGCTGGTCCAGGTCGCAGGCGCAGCCGTCGGCGTGATCGGCATTATCGTGTCGGGCCTGATCGCCGACCGCGTCGGCCGCCGCAACGAGCTGATGATCGGCGCGACACTGATCGCTATCTTCAGTTTCTCCGCACCCTTCCTTCTTGACGCCGGCGGGGCCGGGCAGGACGCCTATATCCTAATCGGCTTTGGCGTCCTCGGCCTCACCTTTGGCCAGGCCTCCGGCGCTGTTTCCTCGCGCTTCACCCAGTACTACCGCTACACCGGAGCGGCACTCACCTCCGACCTGGCTTGGCTCGTCGGCGCGGCGTTCGCACCGCTGGTGGCGCTTGGACTTGCGACCAGCTTCGGCATCGTCTTCATCGGCGGCTATCTGATCTCCGGTGCAATCTGCACGCTGGTAGCGCTCAGCCTCACCCGGGCGCTCGACCAGAACTGATCCGCCCTTGCGGCGGTTCGGCTCCGCATCTGACGCTACCGTCCAGCCTGCCTTTGCGTTCTTTTGAATGAACGGGGAATAATCCCTGACGCCGACCGTTCTTCCGCCCATCCGAACGGAGAACGGGCATGTTGCACTTTTGGAAGAAAGAACCGCCACGCATCCAATTCCTCTGCCAGCCGGAAGACCTGGGGGTCATCGCCCCGCCCGTGGCCGCCAAAACCAGTCTGCCGGAATGGTATCGCAGGCTGCCCGCAGCTGACCCGCAGCACCTTTCCGCCAGAGACAACGGCCTGACCATCAAGCGCTGCATGCCATTCCTGGACGCGATGACATCAGGCTGGATCCTGCCATTGGCCGCCACGGTGCGTCTCGAAATCCGCGACGACGGGCGAAACGTCGAGGCTGGCTGGTATCGAAAGATGGCACGGGCCACGCGCTGACCTGCTGCCAACGTCAAAAAGCGGGGACCGGTCCACCGGTCCCCGCTCAATTTTTTTGATCATCTGTCAGCGCGTATGCCACAGCTTGCCGGAGCGATACGTGCGGTCTGAGCCGTTCGAACTGGAATTGGACGAGCTGTTCGATGATGAATTCGAGCTGGAGTTGCTCGACGAGTTGGAGGAGCTGTTGCCAATGATCGTGCCGTCGTTGTGGCCGCCCGCCTGCCTGCCGACGGATTGCACCGGCGCGGTGCTCTGCTTTGCCTGCGCCTCAGTGCCGGCAAGGGCGGTTACGCCGGCGATGAGGGCGGCGCCCAATTTCCAGTGGTTCTTCATGCCCGTAACTCCTTCTTGAAAAGCGAACCGGTATCTCCGGTCCGAAGGAATAACGGGCGTCACGAAGCTCTATTCCATCGTGAAACACTTTCCTCGCTCGAACTAAGGCGTCGACGATCAATCACGAAACCGCCGACACCCCTGCCCGGCGCTCGCGGCTTGCCATCAGCCCTCCAACCGCGGTGACGATGATGACGGCGGCGTAGATGTCGGTGGTCGTTTGATAGCCCAGTGTCTTTGCAAGAAACCCTGCAGCCATCGCCGGCAGACTGAAGGCGAGATAGCTCTGGATGTAGAAGGCAGAAAGCAGCCCGGCGCGCTCATCCGCCTTGGCGAGCGGCATGATCGAGCCCATGATGCCGAGGAAGCTGGTGCCGAAACCGACTCCGGTTAGCAAGGTGCCAAGGGTCATGACCGGCACATTTGCGAGGTGCGTGCCGGCAACCACGATCAGCATACCGGCGGTCGTGGCCGAGACGCCGAAGGCCACGTTTGCCCGGGGACTGCGCGAGCGGCGCAGGAAGACGCTGACGGCACCGGCTGCCATCAACGTGGCGACAACGGCTCCACCGGTCAGCGGTGCCCGGCTGCCGGTGACGGACGCGACGAGCGAGGGCATCAGCGAGAGATAGAAGCCCCCAAGCGCCCAGTTGGCGATGTTGATCGGCGTCACCAGTGCCAGCGGTCGCTTGATCTGAGGCGGAATGGCGATCGTCGGCTTCAGCGAAGACAGCGCGCCGCTGCGTCTGCCGCCGGTCTCCGGCGTCAGCCATATCGCGAGCGCCAGCACTGCAAAGCCGATCAGGAGCAGGCCATAAACGAGGTGAAGCGGAAACGGCCCGTATTGAATGAGCGCGCTGGTGCCCAATGCGCCAACGGCCATGCCGATCAGCGGCGCGAGCGAATTGACGAGCTGGCCCCTGCCGCGATCGACGTCGACCAGCGACGCACCGATAGAGGCGCCCGCAATGCCGGTCGCAAACCCCTGGACGATACGCGCCGCGATCAGCCAGGGCGGTCCGTCGGCAACGACGAAGAGCGCCATCCCCACGATTTCGAGAAGCAGCGCAACGAAAATCACCGGCTTCCTGCCGAGATGGTCGGATATCGAACCGGCGATCAGCAGGGCGGACAGAAGCGCGAAGGCGTAGACCGCGAAGATGCCGGTCATCATCACGGGCGAGGCGGCAAAGCTCTCCTGGTAGATGCGGTAAAGCGGCGTTGGTGCCGCCGACGCGCCGAAGAACGTGGCAAGCGTGACCGCGTGGAAGGCGATGGGGTTGGCGGCCGGACCGCCACTCTCACTGGATTTGGCAGAGGAGAACATCTATATAGCCCTTAACGCTAAATCGTTGCGTTTAGGTGATGTAGGGACGAACGCCGATAAAAGCAAATAATTTGCGTTTATGGTGCAGTGAAAGTTTCTGATCCATGCGCAGCACGCGGAAGGAAGGGTTGGAATGGCAGGCAGGGAAGGTCCCCGTCCAGGCGGGCGAAGCGCCAGGGTACAGGCGTCGGTGCACGGGGCCGTTCAGGCTCTGATGACACGAATGGAGCGCGCAGAGATCACCATTCCGATGATCGCCGTCGAAGCGGGCGTCACGCCCTCGACCATCTATCGCCGTTGGGGCGACATCCAGGAACTCCTGGCAGATGTCGCTGTCGAACGGCTGAAACCCGACATGCAGCCGGTCGATACCGGAAATGGTGGCAAGGATCTTCTGGCCTGGGCCGAACAATACGCCGAGGAAATGTCCTCGAAACCCGGGCGTGAGATGATACGTGACGTGCTGGCAGCGCAGGACGGCAGCGGCGCCTATCAGTGCTGCAACTTCACCAAGCAGCAGATTGAGGTGATCGCAGCACGCGCTGCGGACCGTGGCGAAGCATTTCCTGAGGTCGACGCCGTCATGGACCGCGTCGTCTCACCGATCATGTACCGCATCCTTTTCGGCGAGGCGCCGGATACGGCACATGTCGCGCGTCTGGTCTCGGGCGCAATGGGACTGGTTTCGAAAGCGCCCGCTTCCGTCTGATCAAAGCGCGTATGCACCGACGTGACGGCGGTGCCGGAAGCGGCCGAGCATTGCGATGGCCAACACGAGGACCGCACCCAGCGCATAGGCGAGCACATCCCACCAGTCCGGCGTGGCTCCAAGCACGATCCTCAAGACGGGATTGGAAATGCGGATATCGAAACTGGCCGCCAGATACTGCGCAAGCTCGATCGCCACGCCTAGCAGGAAGGCGATACCGGCGAGCAGCTGGGGTCGAGCTTTCACCGCCGATGCCAGCGTGCAGTACACCCACATCACGGCAAGGACATCGCCGGAAAAACTGCGGACCCAACCCCATCCGGCCCCACGCGTTGCCAGCACGACGAGGACGACGAACAGAAGGATGGAAAATAAGAAGGCGGTACGGTTGAAGCGGAGTTCCATGGCAAGCGATGTAACCACACGCGACCCGTCTGTCGAGCAATGCGGATCGGCAAATGGCGCGTAGTCGTCGGCCGCCGTCAGAAGAGCAGAGGCCGGCAGCACAACGCTACTGAGTTCGGAAATCTCGCAGCCGTTTACGCCAGCTGCGTTGTCCTTCACAAAATCCATCAGCCATCCCGCAGGCCTCATCTGACGCTTCCGTTCGATTTGGGGCTATAGGCCGCATTCGACCCTGCTGCACGCGTCGAGAGCAGGCGGACGAACGATCAGCAATCCGCAATTGAGCGACGCAAGGAAACGTCGAGGAGGCTGCCCGCCGAAGACGGCTCGTCATCGAGATAAGGCGGTGCTCATTTTCGATCGAACAGCCGCTATCTCTGCGACAGCGGCTGCGGAAAGTCGTGCAATCTGATCTTTTTGCCAGGGATTCGCATCGTGCGTTTCCGCTTCAGGCGGAGCCGCGGAAACGCACGATGCGACACTCTAGAATCGTCCGCCGACCCCCAAGCGCGCACCAGCATAGGTCTCACCATCGCCTTCCACGGTTACGCGCAGGTTTGCGTCGACAACCCAGCTCTCGTTCGCCTGCAGAGACAAACCAGCCAACACCGAACCGAACATGCCATTGCCATCGAGACCGGAGTACCCGGCCGCGGCACCGAGCCGTGGTTTGAGCGTCATGTCGTTCTCCAGTTTAAACTGCCGCTCGATCTCGGCCCCGAGGCTCACCCGGAACTGCTCGAGGGTGAATCCTTCCAGAGCGACATCGCCGCCAGCCACATTCTGAACGCCGTAGTCTTCGACATTCTCATTGAGGTAAACGGCGCGCAGCTTCGGCATCACGACCGTCTCCTCATTGAGGTCCCATTGGCCGGTGATGGAGCTGTCCCACATCCATCGGCTGCTATCGAAGGAGCCGTCGAAGAAGGCGGTATCGATATCGTTGCTGGAACCGCCATAGAGAAGACTGGTATTGAAGAAGATGCCCGTCACCAGTTCGAGCGACGTATACGGTCCGGCAAGCCAGCCTGTGCCACGGATCTCGGCGTCGTCATCCGTCGGATCGGTCATATGATCGAGATGGAACGAGAACCCGACCAGCGCCTTTTCGTTGAGCAGATAATCAACGCCGACCGAAAGAAGGCCAAAGCCGCCCCACCGATCATCGTTCTGCTCCCGATTGTGGAGCATCATCGTGGCGTCAAGCCATGCGTTGAACGGCGAAACTTCGCCGCCTTCGATACCGTCTGCAGCGTTTCTCGCCGCTTCGAGCTGAGCCAAGCTGGTGGCAAAGCTCATGCCGACCCCATCCGTCGAGGGCGACAGACGCATCGTCACCGGGTCGGTTCCGGCCTGCAGTCGGCGCCGCTCCAGCAGGCCCGGCACCTGGATGCTTGACGCCAGGAGATTTTGCCGGGTCTGGACAAAGCCTCGCACCAGTGAATCGATCTCGCCGATGACGGCATCTGCGTCGAAGCTCAAGTTGTAGGTGATCACACCGACATTCGACGCTCCGGCGGCGGCCGTCAGCTGGTATCCGATCTTTGCCTGGCCGGCGAAAGCAGGATCCGGTGTAAACTTCAGGTAATAGCCAACCGGAGCGAATGCACCGACCTGGGCCAGCTCCCCCTCGATAATCTCCGCTTTGCCGGCGTTGGCGGGGCTCACGGTAAGGACCTGCGCGTCGCTGAACGGTCCACCGGTCGCCCCGCCATTCAAATACACATTTGGCGGCGATGAGCCCGCGGGAACGTTGACGATCTGGTCGGCGACGCTGACCTCGCGAGCCGTGACCTTCAGCGTATAGGCGGCGCTCGCCGTGCTGCCGGCGGCATCGGTGACGGAAACCGTAAAGCTGTAATCCGTGACCTCGGCATCGTTGCTCAGCGGTCCGGTCAACTCGCCCGTGGAAACGTTGAGGACCATGCCCTTGGGAAGGGTGCCGCCGCTCACCGCGTAGAGCAGAGCGCCGGTACCTCCCGCGGCCGATATCGGCTGCGCGTATTTCTCGCCGGCCATCGCCGGTGGAAGAGCGCCCGCCGCCGGCGTGAACGTGAAGTTGGCCGCTGGCGCGGCGCGGGTGACGGTCACCGTATAGGTCTTCACGGTGCCATCCTCCGCCGTCACGACCGTGGCCAGCGTATTCGAGCCGACTGAGAGCGGGATCGAGGCAGAAGCTGCGCCGGATGCGACCGGCGCTCCGTTGACGGTGACTGTCGCCGCCGCATCGCTTGCCACCGGCGTCAGCGTCAACGACGCCGTCGCATTTGGAACCGACGCCGTATAGGACGTCGCGCCGGACGAAAAGGCCGGAGACAGCGTGCCGATGCTCAACGACAGGCCCGACAGATTGGCGTCGGTCGAAGCGGCAAGCGCACGGGTCACGATAACAGTGTAGCTCGTCTGCGTCGTACCATCCCCGGCCGTGACCACGGTCGTCACCGTGTTGGAGCCGACCGCAAGCGCTATCGCTCCGGACGCGGTGCCCGACGCGACGGCCACGCCGTTGACCGTCACCGTCGCCGTTGCGTCACTGACCAGCGGTGTCACCGTCAGCGACGCCGTCGCGTTGGAAACCGAAGCCGTGTACGACATCGTGCCCGATGCGAATGTCGGTGACAGCGTGCCGCTGCTTAGGCCGAGCCCGGACAACTCGGCGTTCGTCGAGGCCGCACGAGTGACCGTCAGCGTGTAAGACGTCTGCGTCGTGCCATCCTGGGCCGTCACCACCGTCGTGACGACGTTGGTGCCGACCGCAAGCGTGACGGAGCCCGAGGCAGCACCCGACACGACTGTTACCCCGTTGACAGTGATGGACGCCGTCGCATCGCTTGCGGTCGGCGTCAGCGTCAATGAGGCCGTGGCATTGGGGACCGAGGCCGTGTAGGCCGTCGTGCCCGTCGCAAACGCCGGAGACAGCGTGCCGCTGCTGAGCGACAGGCCGGACAGGTCTGCATTCGTCGACGGCGCGCGCGTCACTGTGACCGTGTAGGTGTTCGTCGTACCGTCCTCGGCTGTCACGACCGTGGTCAGCACATTCGGACCGACCGCAAGCGCGATCGAGCCGGAGGCAGCGCCCGAAGCCACCGCCACGCCATTGACGGTGACCGTTGCGGTCGTATCGCTGACATCAGGCGTCACGGTCAGCGACGTCGTCGTATTCGGAATGAAAGCCGTGTAGCTGGTTGTGCCGGATGCGAACGCCGGAGACAGTGCGCCTGCACTCAAGCCCAGGCCGGACAGGTCGGAATTCGACGACGCAGCACGCGTTACCGTCACCGTGTAGGTGTTCACCGTCGTGCCATCCTGAGCGGTGACGACCGTCGTCACGACATTGGCTCCGACCGCAAGCGCGATCGTGCCCGAGGCTGCACCCGAAGAGACGGCCACCCCATTGACCGTAATCGTCGCTGTCGTATCGCTTACCCCTGGCGTCACCGTCAGCGACGTCGTCGCATTGGGGACCGAGGCCGTGTAGGTGGTCGTACCGAACGCAAAGGCGGGAGATAGCGTGCCGGCGCTCAGGCTCAGGCTCGACAGGTCGGCATTTGCAGAGGCGGCCCGCGTCGCCGTTACCGTATATGTTTTCGTCGTACCGTCCTGGGCCGTCACCACCGTCGTCAGGACGTTGGTGCCGACCGCAAGCGCGATCGTGCCCGAAGCTGTACCCGTCGCGACGGCGACCCCATTGACTGTGACCGACGCCGTCGTGTCACTGACCGTGGGCGTCACGGTCAGTGATGCCGCCGCATTGGGAACTGTAGCCGTGTAGGAAACCGTGCCGGAGGCAAAGGCCGGCGACAGCGTGCCGGCGCTCAAGTCCAGGCCGGACAAGTCGGCATTTGCCGAAGGCGCGCGTGTCACCGTAACGGTATAGGTTTTCACGGTCGTGCCATCTTCGGCCGTGACCACCGCCGTCACCGTGTTCGAGCCGACATTGAGCGCAATCGCACCGGAAGCCGCATTCGAGGCGACCGGATCGCCATTGATCGTCAATGTCGCCGCCGAATGGCCGATCATTGACGTCACCGTCAGCGACGTCGTCGCGTTCGGCACCGACGCCGTATAGGATGTCGTTGCTGCGGCAAACGATGGCGATAGCGTGCCATCACTCAAGATCATGCTGTCGAGGTCGGCATTCGACGAAGCCGCACGGGTCACGTTCACCGTGTAGGTCTTCGATGCCGTGCCGTCTTCGGCCGTCACCACCGTGGTCAGCGTGTTCGAACCGACGGAAAGGGGGATCAGGCCAGAGGCCGTCCCCGAAACAACGGCCACTCCGTTGACCGTGATGGTCGCCCCCGCGTCATTGACCGTGGGTGTCACCGTCAGCGACGCCGTCGTATTGGGAACAGAGGCCGTATAGGATGTCGTGCCCGGCGCAAACGTCGGAGACAGGGAGGTTCCGGTCAGCGACAAGCTGGCCAAGGTGGCATCCGTCGACGGCGGTGCTACGCAACTCACCGTCGCCTGTATCGTCGCGCCGCTGACGTTGCTCCAGGCATAGACGACATACTCGCCGCTGGCGGGCACTGTGTGCGTGCCGGTCAGGTTGAGTTCACTAACCGATGTTGCGTACTCTTCAACGATGATACCGTAGTTTGTCGGGGGACCTTCCGTGTAGAGCGCAAAACCCGCTCCGCTATAACGATCATTGCCCGCATTCAAACTGCCGGAAGTCGTCGCGTGATACGTAATCGTTTCGCCAGCATTCAGAAGGAGGGACTGATCCCATAGCTCAGCTCCGGCCGCGAGCATTTTACCCGTACCCCAGGTCGAATTGATCGCCGTACAACCATCTGACGGAGCGGCCATCGCCACTTGCGGCACACACAACGCAACGACAAACAGGGCGAACAACGCCCACAGAACAGAAACGAAACGCGACAAGATCTTACCCCTCCCGCATGAATCACCAGCGGGCTTCCCCAGCACACAACTAGCAATTGGGCAAGAGCGGGCCAAGCCCCATTTCAAATATACGTAAAGTCGCATTCTCCTATCGTTAGCCGCCCTTTAACGAATAGGGCCGGCAGCGCCTGCGGGGCTTTGGCTGGGCAGGCGCTAAAAAGTCGCAGTAAGGCAGCATGGGTCTTTTCATGAGAGCATCGGCCCGAAAGACCGACGCCGTTTCAGACTTTGGAAACAACAGCATGGCGTTTTCGCAGACCCGGCACATCTGAGCGACGGACCGAAGCCAGGATGACATTCAGCCGGTGACCGCCCCTTCGTTGGCCGGGCGCGCCAGCGCTGCAAACTTTGCCAGCACACCGCGTTTGTAGCGCGGTTCCGGCTGCCGCCACTGGGTGCGCCTTCTTGCCAGCTCTTCCGGATCCACTTCGAGTTGCAGCAGCTGCTGATGGGCGTCGATGACGATGCGGTCGCCCTCTTCTACCAGCGCGATCGTGCCGCCTTCAAAAGCTTCCGGCGTGACGTGGCCGACGACCATGCCCCAGGTGCCGCCCGAGAAGCGGCCGTCGGTGATAAGGCCGACGCTGTCGCCGAGGCCCCTGCCGATGATCGCCGAAGTTGGCGCGAGCATCTCGGGCATTCCCGGGCCGCCCTTTGGGCCGAGGTAACGTAAAACGAGGATATCGCCTGGCCTGATCCGGTCCGACAGGATGGCATCCATCGCTGATTGTTCGTCCTCGAACACGCGCGCGGGCCCGCTCATGACTCGGCTTTTCAAACCACTGATCTTGGCGACGGCACCGCCTTCGGCCAGATTCCCCTTCAACACCGCGAGGTGGCCCTCGCGGTAGATCGGTCTTTCATAGGGCCGGATGACATCCTGATCCGACCGCGGCTCGTCCGGAACGGCTGCAAGCTCTTCCCCGATCGTCCTGCCTGTGATCGTCAAACAGTCGCCATGCAGAAGACCTGCATTCAGAAGGATCTTCAGCACCTGCGGCACGCCGCCCGCCTTGTGCAGATCGACGGCCATGTATCTGCCCGACGGCTTGAGGTCACAGAGGACGGGGACCTTGCGGCGAACGCGCTCGAAGTCGTCCAGTGTCCACTCGACTTCCGCCGCATGCCCGATGGCGAGGTAATGCAGCACCGCATTGGTCGATCCGCCCGTCGCCATGATCAGGGCCACGGCATTTTCGATCGACTTGCGCGTGACGATGTCCCGCGGCTTGATGCCCTTCTTGACCGCCTCGACCAGGACCTTGGCGGATTGAGCTGAGCTCTCCATCTTCTCCTGGTCTGGATTGGCCATGTTGGACGAGTAAAGAAGCGACATACCAAGCGCCTCGAAGGACGAGCTCATGGTGTTGGCGGTGTACATGCCACCGCAGGAGCCGGTCGACGGGCAGGCATTGCGCTCGATGCCGTCGAAATCCTCCTCGCTCATCTTGCCCGCCATGAAGGCGCCGACGGCTTCGAAGGCGGAGACGATCGAAAGGCTTTGCCCCTTCCAGTGGCCAGGCTTGATCGTGCCGCCATAGACATAGATCGCCGGCACATTGGCGCGGAGGATACCGATCATGCCGCCCGGCATGTTCTTGTCGCAGCCGCCGAGCACGAGCACGCCGTCCATCCACTGTCCCTGTACCGAGGTTTCGACGCAGTCGGCGATGACCTCGCGGGACACAAGCGAATATTTCATGCCTTCGGTGCCCATCGACATGCCGTCGGAAATCGTCGGCGTGCCGAAGATCTGCGGATTTGCACCGGCAGCCTTGATGGCAGCGACAGCGGCGTCGGCCAACGGCTGCAGCCCGGCATTGCAGGGCGTGATCGTCGAATGACCGTTGGCAATACCGATCATCGGTTTGTCGAAATCGGCTTTCTCGTAGCCGAGCGCATAATACATCGCCCGGTTGGGGGATCGCGCGACACCTTGCGTTATGTGTTTCGAGCGCTCGTTGCAGGCCATGATTTGCTCCCTCGGTTCATTCAAGGTCGAGTTTACTGGCGTTCAGCAGGCCTGTGAAATATACTTTTTTCGCACAAATAAGTCGTTGAACATATCAATCGGAATGCATCATGGATTTGAGGCAACTTCGCCAATTCGTCGCCGTCGCCGAAGAGCTGCATTTCGGCCATGCGGCCGCTCGCCTCAACATGACCCAGCCGCCGCTCAGCCAATCGATACAGGCACTGGAGGGGGAGCTGAAGGTACAGCTGTTCAAGCGCACCAAGCGGAACGTGGAACTGACATCTGTCGGCAGGCAATGGCTCGCCCATGTCCGCCAGGTGCTTGACGGGGCGAACGGCCTTGCCGACACCGCAAGAAGGCTGTCACGCGGCGAGATCGGCCACCTGCGTTTGTCCTTCGTCAGCACAGCCGACTATAGCGTTCTGCCCGACATGGTCAGCCGCTATCGCGCGGCCTATCCGCATGTGGAACTGACGATGCGCGAAGCCACCAGCGATATCCAAATCGAGGCGTTGCTCGACGAAGAAATCGATGTCGGGCTGATCATTGCCCCCAGCCAAGCGTCGCTTCATCCTGCCCTTTCCTACCAGGCTTTGCTGCGGGAACCGCTGGTTGCCGCGGTGCCGACGGCCTGGATCAACGAAGGACGAAAGGGGTTTGCTGGAAAAATCCTGGAACCAGCCGACTTCTTCAAGGCGCCATTCATCGTTTTTCCACGGCGGGCGGCACCGGCTTTTCACGATATCGTCTCGGGATATTTCGCCGAACATGGGCTGGCGTTCACCGCCTATCAGGAAGCCATCCAGATGCAGACGATCGTCGGTCTGGTCGCATCCGGGCTGGGGGTGGCGCTGGTGCCGCAATCGATGACCAATCTTCAGCGGCGCGGGGCAACCTATCTGCCGCTGGCCGGCAGCGTACCGGAGGTGGAAACCGGCCTTGCGTGGCGCAGTTCGGACCAGAATCCGGCACTCGACACCTTCCTTGCCGCGGCGGTACCGGCCGATAACAGGTGACCGCGCGTTGTCGGCTGGTAGGGCGCGCAGCGCAACGGCATCCCTGGAACATCAACTGCACGCTACCGCATCAGGCCGCGCAGGTCGGGCATGCGGTTGCTGATGATGGTTTCCATCGAAAAGAAGCCGGTGACCGTCATCAGGTCGAAATCGGTGATGAGCTTCTGGTAGAAGGCGTCATAGCCAGCCATGCCACGCGTCACCACCTTGATCAGATAGTCCCAGTCGCCGCCGATCCGGTAGAGGTCCGTCACCTCCGGCAGACGCTCGACATGCTTGCGGAAGTTGTCGGCCCATTCCTTGGAATGATGGCGGGTGCGGATCATCACGAACACGGTAAGGTCGAAGCCGAGCGCTGCGACGTCGATTGCGGCATGGGTACCAAGCACAAGCCCGCTGGCGTTCAACCGTTGCAGGCGCCGCCAGCAGGCGTTCTGCGACAGTCCGACTCGGTCGGCCAGATCACGCTGCGAAATCGTGCCGTCCTTTTGCAGGCAGGACAGGATCCGCATATCAATTTCGTCAATCTTTTCCATTTCAGCGATCACATGACCCGATTTTGACTGGCAGAAGCATAAGAATGATGAGGTTTGCATGCAACCGATCGATTAGACTTATCGTCTGTCCGACTCCGGGAGGAAACGATGACGACGCCGTGCCCACGCCAGCCCTATCTTACCGGCCCGCTCGAAGCATTTCGAGAAAGCCTTGCCGGCGACAACGCAATCGCTGACCTGCGGGCTGGGCTTGTCGGCAAGACTGCAAAGATCGACGGTCCCTTCGGCGTCAAGAACCTCGTCTATGCCGACTATGTCGCATCGGGCCGGGCATTGATGCAGATCGAGCATTTCATCCTCGAACAGGTCCTGCCCTATTATGCCAACAGCCACACCGAGGCGTCCTACTGCGGCGGCTCGATGACCAGGTTGCGCCGCGACGCGCGTGCTGTGATCGCCGCCTGCTGCGGCGCCGGACCTGAACACGCCGTCATTTTCGCCGGCTCCGGCGCCACCGCCGGCATCAATCGGCTGGTGAGCCTGCTGGGTGTTACCGAGGCGGTCGCCACCGGTCGGCGCGTGCGCATCCTAATCGGGCCCTATGAACACCACTCCAATATCCTGCCCTGGCGCGAAAGCGGTGCCGAGGTGGTCGAGATCGCCGAGTGTCCGGCTGGTGGGCCGGATCTCGCTGCACTCGACGAAGCGCTGAAGCAACCGGCCGATCTCGTCGTTTGCGCCTTTTCCGCCGCTTCCAATGTCACGGGCATCGTCACCGATGTTGCGGCCGTCACCCGGATCGCGAAGGCGGCAGGCGCAAAGATGGTGTGGGACTATGCCGGTGCTGGACCCTACCTGCCGATCGACATGTCGCCCGAGGGCGCTGCTGCGATTGACGCGGTGGTCATCTCGCCGCACAAGTTCATCGGTGGCCCCGGTACGTCAGGCATTCTGGTCCTGCGGCGTGACGCGGCTATCACCGCCAAGCCATCCTGGCCCGGCGGCGGCACCGTCAAATTCGTTTCGCCCACCGGTCACGACTACAGCAATAGCCTCGAGGCGCGCGAGGAGGCCGGCACGCCGAACGTCGTCGGCGATATCCGCGCCGCACTCGCTTTCCTCGTCAAGGAAGCGATCGGTGCCGAGGCAATGCAGACCAGAAACGCCGAGCTGACCCGTCGCGCTATCGCCGCATGGCAAGGCATCGAGCGGCTGGAATTGCTCGGTCCTCTCGGGCCACAGCGGCTGCCGATCTTTTCCTTCCGCGTCAAGGACGGCAAGGGCGGCCATGTCCACCAGCAGCTCGTCACCCGCATGCTCAGCGATCGCTTCGGCATTCAGGCGCGCGGTGGCTGCGCCTGTGCCGGTCCCTATGTGCACCGGCTGCTCGGCATCGATGACGAGGAATCGCAACGCCTGCGCGACGCCATCCTTGCCGGACAGGAAATGCTGAAGCCGGGTTTTGTCCGGTTGAACTTCAGCGTCCTGCTCGCCGACGAAGAGGTGGCGTTCATCCTCGACGCCGTCGCCAAGCTTGCCGCCGACGCAGCCAGCTACGAGCAACACTACGATTTCGACCCGGCGCGCGCCATCTTCTTCCCGCGTGCAGCGCTTGCAGCGGAGGCCTGAGGCATGGCGAGGCCTGACATTGCGGCTTTCTTCGACCCGCGAACCTGGTCCGTGCAGTACGTGGTCAGTGACCCGAAAACGCGGGCCTGTGCGATCATCGATCCGGTGCTCGACTTCGACGAGAAATCGGGCGCGATAGCGACAGGCAATGCCGACCGGCTGCTCGACTTCGTGCGAGCCCAGGACCTGGACCTCCAGTGGATCCTCGATACCCATCCGCATGCCGACCATTTTTCCGCCGCCGCCTATCTGAAGGCAAAAACCGGCGCGCCCACGGCCATCGGTACGCACATCGTCAAGGTCCAGAAATTGTGGGCCGACATCTACAATTGGCCAGGCCTGAAAACGGACGGATCGCAATGGGACCGGCTGTTTGATCGTGGCGATACGTTTCGGATCGGCAGTCTCGAGGCCGGGGTGATGTTTTCGCCGGGACACACGCTGGCATCGATCACTTACCTCATCGGGGACGCTGCCTTCGTGCACGACACGGTGTTCATGCCGGACAGCGGAACCGCGCGCACCGATTTCCCCGGCGGCAGCGCCAACGCGCTGTGGGCGAGCATCCGCGACATCATGGCCCTGCCGGACGATACCCGTATCTTCGTCGGCCATGACTATCAGCCTGGTGGACGCGAACCGCGCTGGGAAAGCACTGTTGCACTGCAGAAGGCGGACAACATCCATCTGACACGCTATGCCTGCGAAACCGAGTTCGTCGCGTTCCGCGAGGGACGGGACCGAACGCTGCCGATGCCCAAGCTCATCCTCCATGCCCTACAGGTCAACATCAACGGCGGCCGGCTTCCCGACCCGGAGGAAAATGGCCGGCGCTATTTGAGATTCCCCATCGACGCCCTGCAAGGTGCCGCATGGTCCTGATGCCGCTCCGTTCGCGGGCACGTTCCGTGTCCCGGCCATCTTCCGGTTTCGGTGCATCTCGGGCGACGCGGTTCGCCCCGCAGCCCGGCGCCGAATGATGACACTGGACCTCGTCCAATACATTCTGGCAGCCTTGAGTGGCGGTCTCGTCGGCTTCAGCCTCGGACTGTTCGGCGGCGGCGGCTCCATTCTCGCCGTGCCCCTGCTCGTCCAAGTCGTCGGGGTGAGCAACGTGCATGTGGCGATCGGGACGAGCGCCGTCGCCGTCGCAGCCAATGCGCTTTCGGGACTGGCGATGCATGCGCGGCACGGGACGGTGAAATGGCGCTGCGCGGCAATGTACTGCGTCACCGGCATCGTCGGCGCCTGGATCGGCGCAGCACTCGGCAAGGCGCTGGATGGCCGACGGCTCTTGCTGTTGTTCGCTGCACTGATGGCCGTCGTCAGCGTGACCATGTTGCGGCGGCGCCACATGGTTGGCGATCCGGCGTCGAGCTGCACACCAAGAAACGCACCGAAGGTGCTCTCCTTTGGCGCCGGAACCGGCATCATCTCAGGCTTCTTCGGGATCGGCGGCGGGTTCCTGATCGTTCCGGGCCTGATGGTTTCAACCGGCATGCCGACGATCAACGCAATCGCCACGTCGCTGGTTGCCATTACCGCTTTCGGCCTTACAACCGGGGCAAGCTACACCTTCTCCGGTCTGGTCGACTGGCCACTGGCTCTCTCCTTCATCGGCGGCGGAGCCCTCGGCGCGCTTACGGGCTGCCGCGCCGCCCACAGTTTCAGCAAGTACCAATCCACGTTGAACATGCTGTTTGCGGTCCTCACCTTCGCCGTCGCCATTGGTCTGGCGTTCTACGCCTCGCGATAGGGTCGTCTCGTTTGCGTCCTCGCGCCTGCAACGCGCACGGTTGCTGCGTTTGCCGACGAGTAGGAGCGTGCTTGGCGCCGGGCAAGGTCCAGAATGCCGCCACACTTGTTACTCCCGTTATTTTCACTCCGGTGCGAAACTATCTTCAGAGCAATCTCGGGCGAAGTCGCCCGTGCCAACGAGGAGGTTACAAACGCCATGACGACATCAGCAGAAAAAGGCGGACACCCGGCCATGCAGACACCACCGGTCGTATCTCCGCAAGCCTGGGAAGAAGCGCGCCAGCAACTGCTGGTGAAGGAGAAAGCCCAGACCCGCGCTCGCGACGCACTGGCCGCCGAGCGTCGGCGAATGCCATGGATGGCCGTTGAAAAGGCTTATACCTTCGACGGTTCTGAGGGCAGAGCCAGCCTGACCGACCTGTTTGCCGGTCGGCGCCAGTTAATCGTCTACCGCGCCTTCTTCGAACCAGGTGTGTTCGGCTGGCCCGATCATGGCTGCAGAGGCTGCTCCATGGTCGCCGACCAGGTGGCCCACGTCGCCCACCTCAACGCCCGCGACACCACGCTCGTCTTCGTTTCGCGCGCGCCGCAGGCTGACATAGCGCGGCTCAAGGCCCGCATGGGCTGGGACATACCGTGGTTCACCATCACCGACGATTTTGATGCCGACTTCGGCGTGGCCGAATGGCACGGTACGAACGTGTTCTACCGCGACGGCGAGCGTGTCTTCCGCACCTACTTCATCAACAATCGCGGTGACGAACAGATGGGAAGCACCTGGAACTACCTCGACATCACACCGTTGGGCCGGCAGGAGGTCTGGGAGGATTCACCTCCAGGCTACCCGCAGACGCCAACCTACAAGTGGTGGAACTGGAACGACAGTTACGTCGCAGATGCCGCGCCCGACAAGAAATGGGTCGAAGTGTCGGAGGCGGGCGAAGCGGCATTCCGCGACCGGCAAGCGGGCAACTAGCCTTGAGCTTTAGCATCGTAAACAAGGCGAAACTGGCGGCAAGGGGCGTCGCCTTCGTTTCGCTAATTGCTGGGAACGATTGTCGGGCTCGGGGGCGGAGCGACGTCGGCGTCCGGCCTGATGGCGAGAATGCTCAGCGCGATTGCGACGAGCACGCAGATAAGGATGAGGAAGGCGATACCGGTTTTGTCCATCGCCTTACATCAAGCCTTCAATGTGGGGAAATCGAGACGAGCAAAATGTTCCTCTCCCAATTGGCTTAGGCAGCGACCGTCGGACATGCTCCTCACCCGAGCCGTTCTGCACCTGTTCGGGGATGTTTAGAATTTGCTATTTCCCGGCGCGGAACGGCCGGCCCCAACGGCATGCCCTGCAGCGGAGCGCTCTCTTCAGGCCTGGACAAGCATTGCGGCATCGATACTCGCCCGCCCCCTCCACGAGAAACGGGCGAAGGGAAGCGGACAAGGTAGGGTGTTACAGCACTTCCAGGAAAAAGTGCGAAGCGGTTCTTAGACAGGAACGTCTAAGAACAAGGAGGTAGAGCGTTTCTGCCACTCAGTCTAAACTGGAGACATTCTGCAGCGCCGCGCGTCTTGTTAGACGCGCAAAGGTCGCTGTAGCGCTTTGAATTGCTGACTGTTTTTATCCTTAAAGCGAATACGATCTAACGAAACATGCGGTAGTAGCCGGCTAGTCGGCGTCCATGGTTTCATCGCCGGTGCCGGTAGGATCGATATCGGGGTCGACCCCTTGTGATTGCGCGTAGGTCGTGTTGCCGGAGCCACTTGTCGCGCATCCTGAGATCGCCAGAAGCGCCGTCACTGCAATTGCCGTAAGAAATCTGGTGGGCATGGTTTTCTCCACTTGGGGGCTGCCGTTGCAGCCTGGGGTATCCGGCAGCGACCTAAGCCTGTTTTGTCCTGATCCGGAGATTCTCCTACGCTGACGGGAAACGCAAGTGGTATTCGCGCAGGATCACAGCTGTCGCGAGCGCCAGGTCGACTGACCGGAACCCTTTGCACTCTTTGCCGAATCGCCCGCACACCGCTACAGCATACTTCCTGCGTGCAAAGGGCGCGCGAAGGATGCTGTAGGGCTTTACCCTTGCCGCGCAAGACCAGTCGGGACACCACGTTGAAGACCATCGCCATTGATTTCGAAACCGCCAACGAGCAGCGCGGCAGCGCCTGTTCGGTCGGTCTGGCCTGGGTCGAGGATGGCCGGGTCGTGCGGATCGAGGAGCGGCTCATCCGTCCGAAGACCATGCGCTTCTCCTCCTTCAACATCGCAATCCACGGCATCCGCCCGGAGCATGTGGAGGACGCAGGCGAGTTTCCCGAAGTCATGGACGAATTCGCCGACGACTTTCGCGGCGCCACCATGATCGCCCACAATGCGGCCTTCGACTTCAGCGTCTGGCGCTCCTGTCTCGATCTCTACCGGCAGGATTATCCGGAACTGTCCTATCTCTGCTCGGTGAAGATGGCGCAAAAGGTCTGGCCGCATCTCGGATCGCACAAGTTAAACATCCTGGCCGGTCATCTCGGCTTGACCTTCGCACATCACAACGCTGCCGAGGACGCGGCGATCTGTGCCGAGGCAGCGATTGCGATTGCCGGGTCTCTGGGCATTTCGCAGGTCCGCGACATTCCGACCATGATCGGCATGCGGGCCGGACGGCTGTTTGCCAACGGCTACGACCCTTGCACCTGCCGGAAAAAATAAGCCCGCTGGGCAGGCATGCCCGGAGTGGTTCAGCCCGATACACCAGATCGCCCGCGAGATATGGCTTCACCCCATGATGGCTTCACCCCATGGGTGCGGCCTCGACCGAGATCCGGTAGCGCGTGACGAACGGCTGATCGGGATAGAAGGGCAGTGACGTGGGCGCGGCTGGCGATGCCAAGGGGTTGTCGGCTGACGAGACCGCCGGGCCGAAATCGAAGGCCGAGCAAACCGGCTCAACGCCAAGGGCGAGATGTTTCCCATCCCATGGATAGGCCTTCCGGCCGCGATTGCTGTACCAGAGCAACAGGCTTGGGAAATGCTCTTTCTGCCATTCAAGGCGGGCACGAAACCCCTCGTCATGGTAGTGCAAGGCGATCGCGCCATCGATGCCGACCAGCTGCAGCAGTTCCTCGGCATTCTGGTCAAGCGGAACGGACGCCGCATCGATGGTGGCGCCATCGCGGGCGTCGACGCTCTCAAGCTTCGACCATCGTCCGCCCGGCGCAAACAGCGTCGCCACCGGCTCCACGTCGCCGGGAAAACTGCGAACCTCGCCATAGGCTCCGGGCTCGAGCCTGACCGATCCGGGCCGGGGTGACAGGCGGAAGGTGGGGTGCAGGCCGATCGGCAGCCTGCAGGGTCGCCGCACCTCGATCTCGAGCGTGATGTCGACGGCGGCGGCCCGCGGGTCCGGCACGATGCGCCGGCGCAATTGGCGCACGGGATGGCCGTCCGGATAGCTGCACGTCAGGACGATCTGCCGCTCGTCGCAGTCGCCCCAACTCCAATGTGCGTTCGAGCCGTGGCCGTGCGGCACATCCGCTCCAGCGAAGGTCTCGCCAGCGTCCGACCAGCCTTTCGGCAGCGGGCGCGAGCCGTCGCTGCCGAAGGGCACGCAGGGCCATTCGCCGCGCAATTCCTGCAGGATCGGCGGCAGCGTCGTTCTGTCGGGATCCGAACCCCAGGGTGCGACATGCAGCGGGCTTACCTGTCGTCCATCAGGCAAAAGGAAAGTGACCGGCCCCAGCATGCCGCCCAGGGATTGCACCGCCAGGCATCCATGCGCCCAGGCCAGGCCGCGCCTTGTCGTCTCAGTCATCTCGATGCCGCCCCGCCAAATCGGTTCTCCGCCAGTCCGGGGGTGTCGACCGTCAGGGCATAAAGGCTGCCGGCGAGCCGTTCCCCGGGCTTTGAGAGGATACTGGCCGTCGTGACATAGAGCGTCTTCAGGTCGGCACCGCCGAAGGTGCAGGTCGTGATATTGGTGACCGGCATTTCGATGATCTCCGCCACGGAACCCTCAGGCGATATGCGCGCGATGCAGCCGCCGCCGAAACGGCAGTTCCAGAGATAGCCATCGCTATCGATCGCCGAGCCGTCAGGTGAACCGCGGGAGAAGTCAGCAAGGAATGTCCGTTCGTTCGAGATCGAACAGTCCGCTATTGCGTAATCGAAGGCGTAGATCTCGTTGGCGAGCGTATCACCGAAATAGAAGGTGCTGCCATCGGGACTCCAGCAAAGCGTGTTGGAGATGCCGAGCCCATGCCGCCACTCGCTCACCGTTCCATCAGGCGCGATGCGGTAAAGGATGCCCTCGCCTTCTGCCGTCTCGCCAAGCTCGCCGTCGGGCAGAACATTGTTCTTCATCGACCCGACCCAGAAGTTTCCCGCCGGGTCGGGACGACCGTCGTTCAGGCGCACGCGCGGATATCCGGGCAAGCGGAAGCCGTGATCCTCGCGCCGGTCGGTTTCCGGCCACCACCAGACGAGTTTTGAGGCTAGCGCCAGAAGCAACCGCCCTGGCTCGTCGGTGAGGGAGACCGCCACCACCGGCTCGTCGAATATCCAAAAGCGGACCGAACCGCTCGCCTCATCATACCGATGGACGAGAAATCGATTGACGTCGCTCCAGTAGAGCGCCTGCGCGGATGCCGACCAGACGGCGCCCTCGCCGCATTTGTCGCCGACCGGGGCAACACAGGTAACCGACCTCACCATCCGCGCCTCCTATTCAGCCGCGAGATCGTGGACAAGCGACCGCGACGGTCCGAGGGCATGGGCGTTCTGCACCAACGCGCGCATGTACCCAAGCGCAAAGGCCTTGCCCGCATGCCAAGAGGCAGCACAGGTCATTGCCGGCGTATGGTCGGGGATCATCACGCCCTGATAGTTTTCATCGCGCAGAATGCGCACGATTTCGGCCATGTCGATATCGCCTTCGTCGACGAAGGTTTCGACGTAGCGCGGCATCTTGCCCTTCACATTGCGGAAGTGGATGTAGCCGATGCGGCCCGAGCGCGCGAACCGGCGGACATGTTCGTAGATATCGCCGCCGGGCATTTCCTGAAGCGAGCCCAGGCACAACTCCAGCCCGTTCGACGGGGAATCGACGATCGACATCAACCGATCGTACTTTTCCGGCCGGTTGACGAGGCGCGCCGTGCCACGCAGCGCCTCGGCCGGCGGATCGTCGGGATGAGCACCGAGCATGACACCGGCTTCCTCGGCGACCGGAACCACATCCTTCAGAAAACGCGAGAGGCGATCCCAGATCTCGGCGTTGCTGACCGATACCGGTTTGGCGCCGGGCACACCGCGGCGATACCGCATGTTCCAGACCATGCCGTCGGGGATGGGCGCGTCCGGGTCGGGCACGGCGCCCGGCGCATCTTCAACGCCGAAGCCGACGGATTCAGCACCGCCGCGGGCATAGGGGCCACGGGTCCAGCCGTAAACGCCGGCGAGCGAGAAATTGTAGCCGATGCAGGGAACGCCCGCGCGCCCGGCATCGCGGATCAGTTGCTTCAGCGCGTCGATCTGCGCATCGCGCTCCGGTCCGTCGAGCAGGATGTCGTGCCAGAAGCGTGGCGAAAAATTCTCGATGGCGGCAAGTTCGAGCCCGCCTGCCCGCACGTCCTGAACCAGAGCCGACAGCTCCTCATAGGTCCAAAGGCGGTCGGTGGAGCAATCGCCCCATCCGCCGTTGTCGCCGCTGTCGATCTTCGGATCCTTGCCAGCGAAATAGTTGGTCAGATGCGCAACAATGTGGGTTGCGCCGGACTGGAGCGCGAAGCGGTAGTTGTCGGGCGTGAGCTGTTCACGATAGAGGCCAAGGCCGATTTTCATCTTGTTCTTTCCCTGTGCGATTATTTCACGCCGATGCCGGCGGTGAGCCCGCCGTCGATACGGAAGTCCGATCCGGTGATAAAACCGGCACGATCGGATGCGAGATAGGCGACGAGGTCCGCGACTTCCTCCGGCTCGCCGATGCGGCCAATCGGATGGGCGGCGCCGAAGCGGGCGAAGGCTTCCTCCTCGCTGACGCCCTCGCCGCCATAGGTGCGCGCGGCCAGCGACAGGAGCGGAGTGCGGACGGAACCGGGGCTGACTGAATTCACCCGCACCTTGAGGTCGGCATGATCGAGCGCCATCGCGCGGGTCAGCGCATGGATGGCGCCCTTGGTGGCGACATAGGCGGCGACATTCTGCTGACAGCTATGGCCCTGGACCGAGGAAATGTTGACGATCGCCCCACCGCCGCGCTTGGTCATCTCGGGGATGGCGAAGCGCCCCGTCAGGTAGATCGAACCGACATTGACGGACAAGCACCGGTTCCAAGTCTCGAAGCTGGTGTCGAGCACGGTGCCGAAGGGATGAACGGCGGCGGCGTTGACGACGATATCAAGACCACCATGGCGCGACACAACCGCCGCGACGGCAGCCGCCACATCTGCCTCGACCGACACATCGACCAATCGTGAGGCCATTGCCAGGCCACGCTCCTGTGCGATCCGGTCGAACGTCTGGTTGGCCGCGGCATCGTTGCCGCAAGCCAAGACCTTGGCGCCGGCCGTGGCAAGCCTTATGGCCGATGCCAGCCCGATACCGGAGGTTCCGGTAACCAGCGCCACTTTTCCTGCAAATTCAGTCATGATCGGCTCCGAACTCCCTAACGCACACGTTCCAGGACTTGATTGAGAAGCACGGCGCCAAGGATGATCCCGCCACGCACGACGTACTGCCAGTACTCGCTGACGTTCATCAGGGTCATGCCGTTGGAGATGCAGCCGAGAAACAGCACCCCGATCAGGGTTCCCCAAATGCGGCCCTTGCCGCCGAACAGCGAGGTGCCGCCGATGATGACGGCCGCAATTACGTCAAGCTCCATGCCGGTGGCGGTCGTGCCGGTACCGGCTCCGATCTGCGAGGCGATCAGCGTGCCCGAAATCGCCGTCAGTGCGCCGGTGAGGCCGAGCGTCAGCGCCTTCACCTTCCAGATGTCGATACCCGAGAGCCGAGCCGCCTCCATGTTGCCACCGACGGCATAAACCTCGCGGCCGAAGCTGGTGTATTTCATCAGGAAGTGCATGGCCGCGAAGGTGAGCACGAAAATATAGACCGGGAAGGGAATGCCGAAGAGGTAGCCGCCACCGAGGAAATCGAAGCCGGTCGGAAACGTCGACAGCGGAAATCCACCGGTGATGAGGTTCGCAACACCGCGAAGGGCGGCAAACAAAGCGAGCGTGGTAATGAAAGTCGGGACGTTGAACCACTGCCGGAAGCGGCCGGTGAGGTAACCAAGCGAAAAGCCGACGGTAAGCGCGACGGCAAAGCCGAGGATAACGGCGTTCCAGCCGCCGATTGCGTCCGTGTAGGCGTCGGCGAACCAGGCAACGATGCATCCCGCCAGTGCGACCCCGGCGCCAACAGAAAGATCGATCTCGCCCGAAATGATCACGGCCGTCATGCCGAAGGCGATGATCCCCAGCATCGCCACGGTTCGCAGCACGTTGAGGATATTGGCGGTCGAGGCAAAGCCCGGCGCCATCAGGATGAGGAACAGGACCAGACCCGCGAGGATAATCTCCATCGGATAGGTCTTGAGGAGACGCAGCGAGACGTTCTGTCCGCCGCCTTCAGCTGTTTGTTGGCTGACAAGTGTCATTGGGAGGCCCCTTCCATGCATAGGCCGTAGAGTTGGGTAAGATCGGTCCTAGTGGGATCCACCTCCGCCACCACATTACCGTGGTGCATCACGAGAATGCGGTCTGCCACTTCGAGGACCTCCTCGAGTTCGGTCGAAACGAAGATGCTTGCCAGGCCGTCCGAGGCTTTTTGCCAGATGATGTCGAAGATCTGTCGCTTGGCCTGGACGTCGACGCCGCGGCTCGGCTCATCGAAGAACATCACCGAGGGAGCCCTGTTCAGCCACTTGCCGATCACCACCTTCTGCTGGTTGCCGCCCGACAGGGAAGACACCGGCAATTCCGGATCGCCGCACTTGATATGCAAATCGGCGATCTGCCGATCGACATGTGGCTGTTCGCGGCGACGGGAGATCAGTCCGTTTCGCGCAATGGGGCCGAGACTTGCCATGCAGAGATTGTCGGCCGTCGGCAGCGATTGCACGAGACCGACCTCCTTGCGGTTCTCCGGCGTATAGCCAAGACCGGCGGCGCGCATCTGGCGCGGCGCGGCGCCCGTCATCGATTGCCCGGCAAGGTGCACCGTGCCGGCATCGATGCGGTCGGCGCCAAAGATTGCGCGCATCAGCTCGGTCCGGCCCGAGCCCAGCAGGCCGGCGATCCCGAGTATCTCGCCGCGATAAAGGTCGAAGGAGACGTCGTTGAAGTGTCCTGCACGGGTCAGGCCGCGCACTTCGAGCAGCGGCTTGAGCCTGTCGATCACCTGGCGCGGCGGCCGTTTCGTGCGGGCGGCGTCGCCAAACATCATGCCGACGATCTCGGCGGGCGAGGTCACGGACATCTCGACGGCACCGATATAGTGGCCGTCGCGAATGACGGTGCAGGTGTCGGCGATCTCGAAAAGCTCGCTCATGCGGTGCGTGATGTAGATCATCGTCACGCCGCGTGCCCGCAATCGCTCGATCAGCGCGAAAAGCTGCTTGACCTCTTTCGAGGCGAGCGCCGATGTGGGTTCGTCGAGCAGCAGGATCGATGGGTTGAAGGACATCGCCTTGACGATCTCGACGACCTGCTGTTGCCCGACGCTGAGGCCCGAGACCGGCTGGCGGGAATCGATCGAGAGCCCCATGTCGGACAGAAGCTCGGTCGCGCGCTTGTGCAAACCCTTCCAATCGACGACACGCAAGCCCGCGCGCCTGGTGTGCGGCAGGCGACCGAGAAAAATGTTCTCGCCGACGGACAGTTCGGGAACGAGCGACAGTTCCTGATGCACCGTGACGATGCCAGCATCAAACGCGTCGTGCGGCGAAGTAAAGCTCTGGTCTCTTCCGTTGACGCTGATCGTGCCCGACGTGGGTTCGGTCACGCCGGCAAGAAGCTTGATCAGCGTCGATTTACCCGAGCCATTCTTTCCCATCAGGGCATGAACCCGCCCTGGGGTAAAATCATGGGTAAACTCCGACAGGGCAACCGTCGGGCCGTAACGCTTTGTGACGGATCGGAACTCGAGCCGCCCTTGGGCGGTATCTGTCCGGGGCTGAGAGTAGGTCATCGGTGGTTCCCGGTTGGCGCAGAAAATGGTGGCAGGGCCGAGTGGCCCTGCCACGCAACCTTACTTCAGAGCCTTCAGGCCTTCCTTGTAGGCGGCGACCCCGTCGGCATTTGCGCGCGTCAAGGGAAGGACGGGAACATTGACCTTGGTCTCGAACGTCTTGCCTTCGAGCAGTTTCTGCGCTGCCTCGATCGCCTGCTTGCCGACCTCTAGAGGCTGCTGCGCCGTCGTTGCCTGGAGCACGTTGTCCTTGTCGAGAAGCATGTTGGCGAGCTGCTCGGAACCATCGGTGCCGAAAACGAACACTTTGCCCTCAAGCCCGGCCTTCTTCACCGCCTGGACCGCGCCGATCGTGCCGCCTTCGTTGGCGGCATAGATCACCTTGATATCCGGGTTGGCGGTCAGCATGTCGCTGGCAACGGCCAGCGCCTTCTCGGCCAGCCAGGCATCCTGTTGCGCGACGATCTCGACCTGGGAGGACACCACGTGAAGGAAGCCGTCGACGCGAGCGTTCGACTGCTCAGGCAACAGCGCCTTGAAAGCGAGTGTCCCGATCTTGACCTTCTCGCCATACCCGAGGGTTTTCAGAAACGGAGCAGCCGCCTCGCCTGTGCCGATGCCGATATCGCGGTCTGAACTGGTCACCGTCGCCTGGGCAACGTCACCATTGGCAGACGTGCCGTAGGTGACCACGGTGATGCCGGCATCGCGTGCCTTCTTGAGCGCGGGAACCGAAGCGTCGGCCGACAGCGGCGCGACCACGATCGAGTTGACGCCGCGGGCGATATAGGTGTCGATCAGCTGCGCTTCCTTTTCGAGCTTGCTGTCGCTGTTTCCGGCGAGCAGTTCGTCGCCGGCGGCTTCCGCCGCCTTCTCCATCCCGATCTGGATGCCGCGGAAGTACTGGTCCTGCTGGAAGACGATGCCGGCGATGGCCTTGCCGTCGGCAAGAACCGCGCTCGGCGCGAAGCTGACACTTACCAGAAGTGTTGCGAGCGTCAGGACGTGGCGTTTTGTTTTGATCATACTGGGTCTCCTCCCCTAGGCCCTTGATCGTGTTGCCGGCCCCGCGGGCAAAGGGGCCGGTTCTGACTGAATGCGGAAGACGATGCCGCCGCAGCCTCAAGTCTTGGTCGCGGCGGACTGTCCACTGGTCGGCGCGCCGACGAATTTGAGGCCGAATTCGAGATGGCGGCTCATGAGATAGGCATAGGCAATTCGGTCGCGCGCCCTCAGCGCGCCGATGATTTCGGCATGGGCCTCGTAGGTCGCCGACTGGACCGGCCGCTCCGCCTTGCCGAGGCGCATGACTTCCTCGATGACGGTGCGCATCATCCGGTAGGCAGCAAGGGTCGTCCTGTTGCCTGAGAGTTCGACGATAGCCTCGTGGAATTCGTAATCGTAGCGGGCCGCCTCCTCGACGCTCTCAGCCGTCCGGATGCGAGCATTGGCCGCCTCCAGCCTGTCGAGGTCGGCTTCGCTTGCATGAAGAATGATGTGGTCGCCGACGCCGGTCTCGATGATGCGGCGGAAACCCTGCAGATCGCGGAAGGAATCGGGCGATATGCCGTTGTGAAAGGCAAAAAGCCTGCGGATCGCCTCGCCATGACCACCGCTGATGACGGCACCGACCTTCGGCCGCGTCTCGACCAGACCATAGGCTCGCAGGACCTGAAGCGCCTCGCGAACCGTATTCCGTCCGGCCTGAAACTGCTCACCAAGATCGCGCTCGGTCGGCAGCGCATCGCCAATCCCGAGGCCGCGTTCGGCGATCAGATCCCTGATCTGCTCGACGAGCCTATCGACCGCAGACGTCTTGCCGACCTCAGCTGGCTCGACACCTGTCGATTGCGCCGGTTTTGCCGAATTGTGCGCCACGTTCTCCTCCTGTGTGCGGCTCTATTTGTTGGTCCAGATTGAGTGACAAGTCAAGAGCTGCATCGGAATTTTTGCCGCCGTGCCGGAAAAACAACAATCTCAGCGTATTTTCGCTTGAATTTGCGCCCACGCCGATCCTTAATGCGTCATCTGGTCCAACAATAGAGATCATCCCGAGATCGCAGGAGTTTAAGAGATGAGGCCGATGGAAGAGTGCTTTCGCTGGTATGGCCCGGATGACCCGGTGCCGCTCAGCCACATCCGGCAGGCAGGGGCGACGGGCATCGTCTCAGCGCTTCATGACGTCTATGACGGCTCGCCCTGGTCCGACGATCAGATCCTGAAGCACAAGGCGTTGATCGAGGCGGCAGGCCTGCGCTGGAGCGTGGTCGAGAGCATTCCGGTGCACAATTCGATCAAGCTGGCATCGTCAGACAGCGCACGCTACATCGGCTGGTACAAGGACACGATGCGCGCGCTGGCGCGCTGCGGCATTGGCACGGTCTGCTACAATTTCATGCCGGTGGTCGACTGGACCCGCACCGAACTCATGCATCCGCTGCCGACCGGCGGATATGCGCTGCGCTTCGATGCTATCGATTTCGCCGCCTACGATCTCTTTGTGCTGAAACGGCCACGTGTCGAGCAGAGCTATTCGCCCGCCCAGATCGAAACGGCGGAGGCGCGGCTTACCGCGATGGATCCAGCAAAGATCGACCGTATCGAACGCAATCTGATTGCCGGCCTGCCGGCATCGGAGCGTAAGTTTGATCGCGCCGGCTTTCTTGGAGCGCTCGCGGAGTACGATGGCATCAGCGCCGAGGACCTGCATGAAAACCTCGCACGCTTCCTGCGTGAGATCGTGCCGGTCGCCGAGGAGGTCGGGGTGAAGCTCTGCATTCATCCTGATGATCCGGCCTGCCCGCTCTACGGCTTGCCGAGGATCGTATCCACTGCGGATGACGTGCGCCGCATCCTGGCAGCCGCCGACAGTCCCGCCAATGGCCTGACCTTCTGCACCGGATCCTACGGCACCCGCGCCGAAAACGACCTGCCGGCCATGGTGCGTGAGTTCGGCTCCCGCATCCATTTCGCCCATCTGCGCAACGTTCAGCGCGAAGCTGACGGGTCGTTTCATGAAGCCGACCATCTTGGTGGCTCGAGCGATATTCCGGCCGTCATTCTCGCCCTTCTCGAGGAGCAAGAGCGCCGGCGTGCCGAGGGGCGCGACGACTGGCAGATCCCCGTTCGTCCAGACCATGGGCATCTCCTTGCCGACGACATTGGCAAGGAACGGATCAATCCCGGCTACTCGCTCATCGGCCGACTGAAGGGGCTCGCCGAGATCCGAGGCGTGATGCACGGCATTTCAGCGGTCAAGGCCGCAAGGAACAAACAGGTGACACTATGAAGATTTTTGAAGACGATGCCGACTTGTTCACGGCGATGCGAAGCCGGCTCTTCACCGCCGTTGTCGGCGATATTCTGGACACGATGGGGCTACAGCATCAGTTCCTGCCGCCGAAGATCCGGGCCCTGCGCGACGACATGGTGACAGTCGGGCGCGCCATGCCGGTGCTTGAGGCGGATTTCTTTGCGACCGCGGGAGCCGGCGGCCACGCCGAGATCAGCTCCAAGCCCTTCGGCCTGATGTTCCATGCGCTCGACAGCCTGAAACCCAACGAAATCTACGTATGTTCAGGCGCCTCGCCGCGCTACGCCGTCTGGGGCGAGTTGATGTCGACACGCGCGATCCAGCTGAAAGCCGCAGGTGCGATCTGCGACGGATACTGCCGAGACAGCAGCGGCATCCTGGCCCTCGATTTCCCGACCTTCTGCTACGGATCCTATGCTCAGGATCAGGGACCGCGCGGCAAGGTCGTCGACTATGCGGTTCCGATCGAGATCGGCGGCATCCGCATTCGGCCCGGCGACATGCTGTTCGGCGACCGCGACGGCGTTCTGGTCATTCCGCGCGAGGCGGAACGGGAAGCGATCGCGCTGGCGTTCGAAAAGGCAGAAACTGAAAACAAGGTTCGCCTTGCCATCGAGGCCGGCATGTCCACGGTCGAGGCATTCGAACGCTTCGGCGTCATGTAGTCGCTCAGTGGCGGGACGGCGTCTTCATCGTCCTTGCGAGCGATAAATCTATGGCACGAACGCGTCTATCTCTCTGCGAGGTGACGCCCGTTGGGTTGGGCGCGCCGTGGATTGCGGCGCGGCTGGATGTCGGTTGCAAACACCCGATCCCAGGGGCCGGAGGTCACGCCGAAGTTGCCTTCCGGCGTCACGTGGTGGTGCAGCGCATGGCGTCGCTTGAGCGCGAACACAGCGATCCTTGGCGTCCCGGTCGATAATGCACGAGATGATGAACCGTGGCAGAGCAGAACCGAACAGGAATCCCGCGCTGAGGCTGCAAGCAATGCCGGGTCGCCGATCCACCACAACGGAGACATCAACAGAACGAGATATGCGGGCACACTGACAAATGTCGCCGACATCGTCACCACCGGTGCACGAGCGGCATGTCGAACGCGCCGAAGGGTGGGGCACGGCCGGCAATGGTTTCACGCTTTCTTAACCACGAATTGTGAAAATGCGGCCCATCCGGTGGGCATGATGCCGACCGTTCGTTTGGGGTAATGAGTGCATGCGTAAGCCGCAAGATCAGGCGCTGTCCTCCGGCGCCACCAAACCGGAGTCCGGCTACTTCGTCTCCCGCCGCGCCGTGCTTTCGGGCCTCGGTGTCCTGACACTGCTTGGCGCCTCCGGCTGCTCGCAGACGCTCGAATTCCCGGAGCTGGGATCAATCGAGCCGTCGGGTGGTATGCCGCCTGGGGGCGTTGACCGCATGCCGACCGGTTCGATCCCACCGCTCAGCGTCGACAGCAACATCACCGATAACGGCACGATGTATGCCTCGCTGATCGACAATGGCCTCGTGATCCCGGCAGTTCCATTCCAGAAGATCAGGCCGGAATTCCGCCGTCAGATCGTTATCGATCCGACCGGCGAGGCGCCGGGCACGATTGTGGTGCGGCTCAACGAGCGGCATCTCTATTGGGTGCAGGAAGGCGGCGAAGCGATCCGTTACGGCGTCGGCATCGGCAAGGCCGGCTTCGAATGGAGCGGCCGCGCCGAGATCCAGTACACCAAGGAATGGCCGACCTGGACGCCGCCCAAAGAGATGATCGCGCGCAAGCCGGAGCTGGTGAAATGGACGGGCGGTCAGCCGGGTGGCCTCGACAACCCGCTCGGCGCCCGCGCACACTATATCTACAAGGACAGCCACGACACTGGCTATCGCGTGCACGGCTCACCCGAATGGTGGACCATCGGCACTCAGGCATCTTCCGGTTGCGTGCGCATGATCAACCAGGACGTCATCGACCTCTACAACCGGGTCAAGGCGTCGCCGACCAAAGTTCCGATTGTGGTGGCGTGAAAGGCGCTTCGCACCGAGCGAGTAGGGAATCGAGAAGAGCCACGACAGTCCCTACCAAAAAAAATTCAGTCGTTCAATCCTGCCGCACCCGTCTGCCCTTCGCGACAAGCTCTCTGACCGCGATCTTTAGAGGGAGGCGTGCCGGATCTCTCCTAGTGTCTGAGGACGCAACGCCTCTTGAGCCGCAAGAGCGAGGGGTCAAGCGTCGGTCCGTTGCAGGCGCGATGTCAGCCAACAACATGTTAGCCCAACGCGGTAATCCGATGCGCCCCGCCGAAAGCAGTGCTGCCGGGAAAACGAGATACATAGGCATGGGTTTAGATCCCATACGCAACAAGATGCAACGCCGACGTCAAACGACTGCCGGCGCTGCGTTGACGAGGATCTATTCGGCCTTTGCCTCGATATCGAGCCGCTCCAGGAAACCTGCCGGATCGTCGGAGGCTGTCATCAGTTCAATCGCACCAATGCCTGCGGCGTCCTTCGATTTGACAGACAGGGTGAATGTCCCCGCTCTTCCCAGGAAAGTTGAGGCTGCCCCGGCGACACTTTGAAGCTTCGGCTGATCGGCCACGAACTGCTGCAGCATGGTGGATCCGACCAGCACCAGCATGCCGCGCGCCTGCTCCGCCGTCATGTCGTTTTGCCGGGCATACAAAGTCAGCGCCTTGTCGAAGAGCCCTTTGTCCTCGATCCGGAGCTTCAATTCCCGTGCAGTAACGCCGAGTGCTGCGGTTTGCATGCGTATCGTGTCAGCAGAAAACAAATCGTTTGAGACGCCGGCCAAGACACCAGACAGCGAAACACTGCCCATCCCCTCTCCCCCAAGGGAGATATCCTTGATGACGAAGCTTTTGCCCGCTTCGTCCCAATGTCCCTCAACCCCAGCCGACAAGGTGAGTTTGTCGTAGCCGAGCTTTCGCAAATGCTCAAACGCCTCGTCCTTGGCGTCTGCTGGCATCGGGACACTCAAGTCCTCGTATACAATACGAATATCGGTAGGGATGCCATTGTACGGTTTACTGAGCGCCGCTTCATAGGATTTCAGCAAAAATTTCACGCGCTGCGGCACGAGCGATGCGATGTCGGTCGACATTGTTTCAGAGGCTTGGACTTCGCCTGCATCATCGTTGAGCGCAGTCTGAGGAAGGGCATCGTCACCGGCACCATCCACAGCGTCAGGATCACTCGCTTGATCGGAAGCAGCATCTGCAATTTCAGCGGCAGCCACATCTGCCGCAGCGTCCGCGCCATCGTCGATGGCCGAACCGTCCTTGTCCGCGTCAACCGGCGCCGCTGAGACTTCGGGCCCGGCGTCCGCGCCCTCAACGGCGACATCGCTGTTTCGGCTGCTATCGCTGGGATCGGGCGCGTCGATTGCCGGTGCAGCGGTTGCTTCATCCTCAGACGTCGTCTCGCTCGGCGCCGCAGCCTCGTCATCGACCGCTGCGATCTCGTCAACGTCGGCCGATCCGCTCGGCAGATCGACATCCAGACCGGCAAGCCGGAATGTCCCGAACTCGGGCAGCAATGCGGAATAGGCAAATTCTTGAGCCTGATCATCGTTCAAAACAAGGAGTTGTTTCAATCCCTCCATTGTCGGGTGCCAGGAAAAACCGCTGACGCTGGCTTCAGCGAGCCGGAAATGATCATCGCCTTCTTCCATCGAGATCCCGTTGAGGCTCGCGTTCACTTCGCGACCGTTCAGGTGAAGTGACGTGCGTTCGACATCGAGGTCGATCTGCTTGCCACTGTCTTTGCCCGGGACTTTGACCTTGAGCCCCAGCAATTGGATATCGCCCGGGCCAATCATATCGGGCAGGGAGAGAACTTTCATGTAAAAGGCGTTTCGTTCGGCAGCAGGCAATTCGTCGGGGTTTTTGACCGAACGCAGCATGTCCAGCGTGTCCAAAAGCGGCTCAGCCGGCATACGAATGCTAAGACCATTGCTGCGCAACTCATCATATTGGAAGCTGCCCTCGCCTATTGTCTGAGTGACATCCTTGATCGACAAGGGGCCGTAAAGCGCCTTGGCCTGCTTGTCCTGTGGCCCGGCCGCTTGCGTGTACAAACGTGCGGCATAGCCCACGTCAAGGTCCTTACCGGTCATCGCCCCAAATGAGCCGTTGATGCGCGCGTTTTTCGTCTTCCCGTCTTCAGTCGCCTCAGCCACATGCATGTCCAGGCTGGCATTGGACGAGCTGTAGCGTGCTACGCGGCCATCCCTGATATCCTCGAGCGCGATGTTTCTGTAGACGATCCTGTCTTCATTCCCCTCGACGATTTTGGTCATCGCGACCTCCGGCACGAAGATGCGATTGGCCTGGAAGCGCTGGATACGCTCCGGCAATGACAGGCTGCTCTTGTTTGCGAAGATCTCGGCGACCGTCTGACGGTCGAAATTTGGCTGCTCGACACTCGCGCGCGGCACAGCGATTTTGTAGCCCGCAAGCTCGGCGCTCAGGTTGGCGATCTCGAGCTCCGCATTCAGGAAGAGAAATTTTGGGCGACCGTCGATGCCGGCGATCTTTGCGCTAAGGCCGTCCTTTAGCGGCAGCATCACGTCACGCAGATGAAATCGGCCGAGATAATCCACATGGACGGAGCCGGCTGTTCCCCCGCGCGCTGTGATATGCTTCTCGACGCCGCGCTCCAGTGTGATCTTGTAACCCGTCGCCCCGGCAGCCAGCACCGCCACAAACGCGGCGCTCAACCACAGCGCCTTGCGCCGACCTTTTCCTGTGACCGATTTTACCTGTTCCAAATCATCCATCCTTTCACCGTCTCCCTGTGTGACGGCGACTTTGCGACCGAAATCACGACGGTCCATTGCAATCACTGCGAAACGATTGCCTTTCGAGACCGTCCCGAAATGTTTCGTTGAAACCGCTGCAACCGCGACGTCGCCTAGATGCGCGCTAGGCCACTAACCGGAATGAAGGCAGATGAACTGGCAATCATGCTACGGCGCCCGTCGACCAGTCCAACAGGCGTAGCGACCAGCGAGAGTGAAGTTCCTCTAAGTCGGTCTTGGCGCTCTGCCTATCTTCAAGGGGCACATCGTCGATTGATGTTTTGAGTGCCCGGCTGAAGACAGTTTCGACTAGCGCAATAATGCAGCCGGAGATTGCCATCAAGACCATTAACTTCCCCAGATCGCCGTGAGGGGCAGGTTTCTTTGAGCATTGACCCGGATGTGCTGTTCATGAGCCCACGCACAAGCTGCCGCATCGTCGGGCCTGGAGTAACATCTGCCATGCGGGTCAGGCCGAGATTGATGCCATCGGCAAGATGGCGGTGAGCAGCGCAAGCCTGTTGTCGGGCGGATCGGCCCGTGCGCAGGTGGGTGAACGCGTTCGCGATCGTGCTAACCTATGTTGGCCCCGCAGCTGATCCCGAGATCGCAGTGCGTGTCAGGCGACACTCTTTGAAGGCGAGTGGAAGATCTTTGGCTTGATATGCTGCGATCCCTGCACTGAAATCGGCAACTGCTTTTGGATCGTCCTCGGCTTGGGACAGACTCTCTGAATGATTTCATGGTGACCCGACCTGATGGGTGAGGGCGTGGCGCTGCTCGCTCTTGTTAAGGCTGGCCTAAAAGCGTCGCCGGCGTGATGGGTTCACTATTCAGTACCTGGACTGTTCAAAACGTTGTGACCTGCGCTTGCTAGTGATTTCCGTCTCGCGAAGCGCAGGACCACACCCAGCGAAGCTGCAATAGGTATCGCCAGCAAGACACCGATGAAGCCGAATAACCACCCGAAGGCGAATAGCGCAAACATCATCCAGACTGGATTGAGGTTGACGCGCCGGCCGATGAGGCGCGGGGACAGAACATAGTCGGCAAGCATTTCACCGACAATGAAGATGCCCCCCACAACAGCGACAGGTGCCCAATTGGGCCAGAACTGGTCCACCGCAACGCATACCGATATCAAGATACCGGTGGCTGCCCCAAGGTAGGGAACGAAACTGATGAGGCCTGCAGCTATACCAATCAAAATGGCATGGTTGAGTCCGGTCAGCTTCAACGCTGCCGTATAAAGAACGGCAAGAATGAGACAGATGGCAACCTGACCGCGCACGAACCCGGCAACAGTATCGTGGATTTCGCGCCCGAGCGCCCGACCATCATCGCGGTACTCCGGAGCAAGCCAGCCATCAATTGTCGCAATCATTCGGTGCCAGTCAATGGCGAGATAGATGGCGATGATTGGAGTGACAACGAGGAGCGAAAGAAGGGAAATCAATGCTCGTCCGCTCGACCACAGCGAACTGAGGAAACCGTCGAGCCATTTGCTGCCCATCGCCCTCACGACGTCGACGGAAGATTGCTCGATGTGAAGATTCTCACCCATGATGTCATGCATCCAGCGGCCGCTTGCTTCGGTCATAAGGGATTGCAGACGCGTGATGTAGCGGGGAAATTCATCAATAAAAAATCTCAGCTCACCAATGATAACCGGGAACATAACCAGCATGACCGCGATAATACCCACGATCAGCGGCAAGATGACGGCTAGTGCTGCAAAACTTCGATTGATCCCGAACCGCTCTAACCTGTCGACTGCGGGAACGAGAAGATAGGCGAGCAATGCGCCAACAACAAATGGCAGCAGGATTTCGCGCAAAAGCACTAGCGCAACCAAGGCGACTGCGGAAACCGCAATCCAGAATGTAGCTGGTTGCACAATTCTCATGGGACCCCTGCGCAGTCTTGTTTCGAGTTCTGCCGGACTTTGCTGATCTCAGCGCATCGATCCTCGGATCCAAGGAGGGTAGAGCAGGTAAGGATCCTCCTTGTCAATTATCCATCAAGCTGGCGAAGGCGATCTCACCATCGGTAATGTAATGGTTGACCTTTCCGGTCTGTAGACGTGAGCCGGATTGATGCAAGACGACATCCCCGATCACCCGCTTTGACTTCAACTGGGTGACTATGTGATCTCGTTCAACATTCGTATCTGAATCGGTAGCGTGTGTCACTTGGAGCGTCAGTTTGGTCAGCGATAATCCAGTATCTCTGGTGCCCGCCCCAACCCACAAGACGCGCTGATCAGTCGATGGCCTATCCGTATTCAGCCAGAAGCTTGCTGCTGTGATATCGTCGCCCGTATGGGCGGTGCTCAGCGCCCAGAAGCGGATATGGTGGCGCTTGCGCGGACTGTTGTCGATGGGCTGCTGGAAACCTATGTCCTGCTTTCGTCCGAAGAGATAGAGCGTGCTGAAAGGAGCCGTCGGATACGGAGTGTTGAGCAGAAACGCTCGTACCATTCGCCACGAGCTTGCAACCCCCAAACTGTCGGCTGTTGACCAGCCCGCTGTTGCAAACGCATCGCAAAGTTGTTGAAGAGTGCCTATCAGCACGAGATTCACTGGATCGCCGGGCAAGCCGTCGCCAGTGATGGTGTATCTAGGGATGAGTCTCCGGTGGAGAATCTTTAAGCCCATTCGGACCACGTTTGGCAAAATGACGTAGGCAGCAAGCCCATAGGTAAGACCTACCGCCAGGATCCAGGGAAGTCTGTGGTCCGCAGTGTCAAAAACGACAAAGACGATCAGCCAAACGCTAACTGCCCCCAGACAGAAGATGAGAAACCTTTGGAAAAGGCGCGTAAGCATTCTCAAAATTTCTTATCCCGTGCAGGACCTTGGTTCGCTATCGACTTCGCTGCTCGTACCTTGTCCCGCCGGCCGAACAGAGACGCTGTAGGCTAAGTTCTACGCCACATGTCGTCGAAACGATATTGTTCTTTGGGGAAGCGCGAATCTCGTTGAGCGAGGATGCACCGCCCGGCAGCGTCGAGCCGCCGCCGGTCTGGGCCTGAGCAACCTCGAACCGTTGCGGGGCCGGATCGCTGATCCGGCCCGTCGTCGATCCGGCCTGCGTTGGATTGGAGACCGCAACGCCCGGCTCGGCATAGAGCGCCACGCCCGCGCCGAGCAGGAGTGTTGCGACCGTGGAGAGGCCGAAGATTCGTTTCTGGCTCATCATGCGAGCACCTATCGTTCGTTAGCGCGCTGCGCGTTGAGGTCGAGCAGAGCCTGGAAGCTCTGCAAGGAAGCGAGATGTTTAGTCCCGGCATTTGATGGAGCAAAGCGCTCGCTGACGTCTGCTCGAGGTTCATGGAATGAGCCGTCACAGCAGATCTTGTCGCAGCGCGAGAGCTGATGTCGAGACTGGAGCAGCGATAACCGGAGCGCAGTTCGTATGTGTGCCACTTACTGAGACATCCGCCATACAACTTCGGACGGCTCGCCGATGCAAGCGCTGCAACGCCGCCAGCGTGCGGGTGGATGCCCCGTTTGACGTCGGAACACTGTGATAAAATGGGTCTGTGAACGAAAGCCGACATCAATCGCAATTTCGTCGATGCTCAGGTCGTCGCTCAACAATTTCGTTTTCGCGCGCTCTATTCGACGGTCGCGCAGATAGGCATGCGGGCTCCGGCCTGTCGCGAACCGGAAGCCGGCAGCGAAATGCATGGGGCTGAGGCCCGCGGCGCGCGCGATGTCTACGAGTTGAAGCGGGGTCGCTAGGTTCATTTCGATGAACTCTACGGCGCGCTTGAGCCGCCATGGTGCGAG